>NZ_CP017006.1:672079-1344158 GCF_001719125.1 Sulfolobus sp. A20 | reverse complement strand
ATATCACATGACTTACCCTTAATGATGATGATAGCTGATAGGGTAGGAATAATGTATGGAGGAGAAATAGTAGAAATCGGTTCTAGAGACCAGATACTTAATTCTCCTAAACACCCATACTCATTATTATTATTAAAAAGCGTACCGTCATTAATCAATGTGAGAGATAAGCTATTTGCTATACCGGGTAACCCACCCGTATTGGTTAATAACGTTCCGAACTCATGTAGATTTTATGATAGATGTCCATTTCACTTCGAAACTTGTAAGATGGAGAGACCTAGACTATTGAATGTAAATGGTAGTCATTTCTCTAGGTGTTACATTCCACAGCAAAATAATAGTGTCGATTTAAACTCCTTACCTGTCCCTCCAGAATACTATAGCGAGGAGGGAGGAAGTCTTAAGGTAGAAACTGAAAGCAACGATGCCAGTATAATTCTTCGTGTTGAAAATTTAACTAAAGTCTTCATGGTTAGTAAAGGGTTGGTTAGTAAAGAACCGCTTTATGCCGTTAATGGAGTATCTTTTCAACTTAAAAAAGGGAAGATTATAGCCTTAGTGGGTGGAAGTGGACATGGTAAGTCAACTATTGCGAGAGTATTAGCTGGTATAGAGGAGCAAACAAGTGGAAAGATATACCTAGAGGATAAAGACTTTTCCTCAACTTCTAAGAGGAGAAGCATATATTATAGATCAAGAGTTCAGATGATATTCCAAGACCCTTATTCCTCATTAGATCCTAGACATACCGTGAAATGGCATATAGAGAGACCATTGTTACTTCACAAAAAAGTAAGGAATAAGAGTGAGTTAGAATCTAAGATAGGGGAAATATTGAAGACTGTTGGACTAAAGCCTCCGGAGAAGTACTTAGGTAAATATCCTCATGAGTTGTCCGGGGGAGAGAGACAGAGAGTGGCAATAGCTAGAGCTATAAGCGTAGAGCCTAAGGTTCTAATAGCTGATGAACCGGTATCGATGTTAGATGCGTCAGTTAGAGCAGGAATCCTAAATCTTTTGAAGAATTTTAAGAAACTGGGCATGAGCATATTATATATTACTCATGATATAGCTACTGTATCATATGTTGCAGATGAGATGATGGTTATATACAAAGGGAAAATAGTCGAGAGCGGAAACGTATGGGATATCGTCAAAAATCCAAACCATGAATATACTAAGGAACTGATTAGTGCTGTGCCTGATCCGTACAAGAGAATATAAAAACTTTTTTATTAACTTATTTATTCAAATATTTTATAAATTGTTATATAAATTTCCTTATATTATTATGTAACTCTTATGATAAACGTATTAAAAATAAAGTTAAACATCTAGGTAATGTATAACCTTGACTATATTCCTTATATTACAGAAGATCATACATATCGATATAATCTTGACTAATCGAGGATTTCTCGTGTATTAAGTTCTACTATTTAACTAATGTTTATATCATTTCAGTGTTCTAGAACAGGTTTAGTATATATCACCTCCTTTATACTTGTACAATCTGATGATTTCTTGAAATTAAAAACAAGTATCTTAAAGGTAAAGCATGATAATGATAGAAGATTCTTTAACTCTAATATTAATAGTAGTTATGGACCTAAAATTAGCTACGTACTTCACTGCATTTGATGTAGAAAGAGTGCTACGTGATGTAATGACTAGAAATAAAATTAGTAGCTTATTAAAGGAGATGAACATTACAAAAATATACTTAGAGAATTATAGGGATGGTTATTTACTTTCAACAGATGAAATGAGTAAGGTTAAACATCTATTCGAGAAGGAATTTGAAGTAGCAGGAGGTGTTGCTATAGGTACTTGGGGCGAAGGGTGGGGAGAAAAGAGATCGTTGGGCTTTAACGTAATCTGTATATCAGATGATAAGAATAAAGAGTTGGTAGGTAAAGTTATGAGTCAACAAGCTACAATATTTGATGAAATTATTATAGATGATTTTTGGTCGAATTGGTGCTATTCTGATCATGATGTAGAGTTATTTAACGAGAGATTTGGTTTTTCATTAACCAAGGAAAGGCTGATAGAGAGTATAAGAAAAGGAGATGCCATGATAAGTAGTCTATGGGCAGTATATTCGACTGAATTGCTCTTGGATGTCTCTAAGAAATACGTCGTCGACGTATCTAGAAGAGTAAATCCTAGAGTGAAAATAACCCTTAAATTGCCAGAGTGGAGAGAGGACTTTTATCATAGAGGGCTTTTTCTTAATAAATTAAAGGAAATGTTTGATAGTATCTATGTAGGAACTGAGTCGAGAGAAGGGACGGGGAGATATGGTTCTTTCTTTATTGCTAATTTCGTTAAAGCATTAGTTGGAGATAAGTTACTGGGAGTATGGTTTGATCAAGGGAATGGATTCAATTGGAGTATTCCAACTGCCGTCAAGTCATATTTAGAACAAGCTCTGCTCAGTCTATTAAGCCTTACTAGGGAAGTAACATTATTTCACGCAGGTTCATTATTGGGATATTATAATGAACTTACAGCAGAGCTAAAGAGTAAACTAAAGGGGGTAATAGATTTGAGAAATAAGCTAAAAGGGAATTTGTCAGGTATTAAAGTGCCTGTTACTCAACCAATCTATTCCAACAGTTCTGACAGATATATTGAGGATTATTTAGGAATGATTGGTATACCTTTGCTACCATCTAATAACTTTAATGAAGGAGACTATGTATTAATTACAGATAAGTGGATTAGGCAAGGAGATATATTTGATTTAGTAAGAAAAAAAGTTAGTTTAATTTTGACTTCATCAGCTACAGAAGTAATAGCTAAAGGAGGTTATATAGATGGTTTAGAATTGGTCGATGATGTTATTCATGTTAAGGCGTTCATCAAAGGAGACAAATTTTACTCTATGGATCACCGAAGACAAATTGGATTTCCAGTCGGTCCAATAGTAGATTATAAGGGAAAAGAGGAAATACTTTTATATGCTACTGACGGTAATAGGAGTTACCCGGTATTACATAAAATAGCATATGATAATTCCATAGTTTATTTGCTATCTTTAACTAAGTACACCCCTTATCTCGTGGAGTATTACCCGGAGATAGTCAGACAAACTATGAGGGATATAGTTTACGATTATTTAGGATTCACTCTCGAAAGTGATATGCCATTATTTAATGTATGTCTTATTCCATACGATAAAAGAGTTATAGTCTTAAACATGAATGACTACGATATCGAAATCAAGTTTAGGATCAGGGATAATTTAGCTAACGTGAAAACAGATAATCAACTCAACAAAGTCAGGGTACCTAAGGGAAATTTTATTGATATACAGCTGAAACGAGAGTAAGGGAATTTTACTAATGTTTTGTATACATATTTATAAACTTTAAGAGAAGTTTAAACATAATATCGACTAGACTTATATAATTCATCTAACCATCTTTACATTATTAATTAAAATAATGCTTTTATACTCCTAATTATTTATGAAATATTAGGAAGAATAATGAGGAAGGACTACATAATAAAAAGAGGTATATACTATGTTATTATTTGGTTTATCGGAATCTCTTTGGATTTCATACTTCCTAGGCTTATTCCAGGGAACGTTCTGGGTACTATAATATATGGAAGAATAGGAGGTAATCTTTCTGCATATGGGCAAAACGTCCAGCAAGAAATTGAGACATTGGTACAACAACTAGGTTTATCCCAATATTATCATACTCCACTTTATATACAATATTTCGACTTCTTAAAGGACATAATAAGATTAAATTTTGGACCCTCGTTGACTGAGTTCCCCATCTCAGTAGGTAAAATAATCGCAGAGGCTGCTCCATGGACATTCATGATTGTAATACCAGCGGTGGTCGCAGCTTTCTTCATAGGTAATCTATTGGGTAGATCAGCAGCCTTACATAGGGGAGGCATTAGAGATTACGTAATTCTAGGTGGTACCATGTTCTTATATACTTTCCCGGTGTTTGTGACAGGGGAAATCTTAATAGAATTTCTGGCAGTAGATCTTCATATTTTCCCTACCGGCGGGCAATACAATACATTTATATTTCTAAAGCCTACATTTTCACTACCTTTTATATGGTCCGTTATATATCATGCCATATTACCAGTTTTAACCCTAGTGTTGTTTTCACTTGCAGGGTGGATAATAGGCATGAGAAATAATATGATTCCTATATTGCAAGAGGATTATATGAATTATTATAGGTTAATGGGTGTTCCGGAAAGAGTAATTTCGAGTAAAGCATACAGATTAGCCTTATTACCTAATTTTACCAGTTTTTCAATCGCCTTAGGATATTCCGTTTTAGGGGCTGTAGCTATAGAGTATTTGTTTAATTATGCTGGACTAGGATATTTCTTCAATCAAGCGATTACGGGTCTTGATTATCCGTTATTAAATGGAATATTTTTTATGTTAGTAACTGCTATGGTGTTAAGCAATTTCGTAGCGGATATAATTTATGGAATCATAGATCCTAGAACAAGTAAAGAGGAAACTGAGGGAGAGTAAAATGAGAAGGTTTAAAATAAATAAATATAGTCCGTTTTACAGCTTATTACAAGGCATTTGGGAACAGAAAGTTGCTAGGGTAGGGATGTACATCTTATTAGCAATAATAATATTTTGTTTAATAGGGGTTTTTTGGACTCCTTATAATCCTAATTCTACGCAATTCCCTAGGGATCTTCCTCCTTCACCTAAACATTGGTTAGGAACTGATGATTATGGACATGATGTGTTTTCTCAACTATTAGTTGGAGGTTTCCCAGTTATAGGAGTAGGCTTACTTACGGGCTTGATAGGAACTCTTATTTCAATTTTTATAGGTATATCTGCTGGATTATATGCTGATACGTTAGTGGACAGAATATTAAGTGGTATTACACAAATATTCTTAGTAATACCAGGCATATTAATTATTGAACTAATAGGGGCTTACTTAGGAGCTGAGCAGATAAAGTTAGGTTATATCACGATTTTAATAGCTTTATCTACTACAGGCTGGGCGTGGGGGGCTAGAGTTCTCAGATCGTTAGTTTTACCGTTGAGGAGAAGGGAATATATACTGTCTTCAGAGCTTATAGGAGAATCTAAACTTAGCATAGTTGTTAGACAAATAATACCAAACAATTTACCCTTTATAGCTTCTAATTTCTTCTTCACTGCAATTTACGGAATAGCTGGATTCACTTTTATATATTATTTTGGTTTAGGAAGCTTAACTCAAGTAAATTGGGGAACATTGCTCTATTGGTCACTGGGAGGAGAAGCTTATTTAAGAGGTTTATGGTGGTGGTACATTCCACCTGGATTGATGATAGGTTTGGTTGCCCTCTCGTTCGCATTGATAAATATTGGGATCGATCGGGTAGCTAATCCTAGATTAAGGGTAGATAATAAGAAGTATAAGAAGATGTTAAGTGAAATTAAGAAAAGAAGAAAGGAGGAGGAGGTTATAGAATGGACGAAGTAAGTATATCAGTAAAAAACTTGAGTGTAGGCTATTTATCAGATTATGGACTCATTAGAGTGTTGAGGAACGTAAGTATAGATATTCCTAGAAATAAAATAACTGGCATAGCTGGGGAATCTGGTTCTGGTAAATCTACTCTAGCTACTGCTGTAATGGGATTCGTCAGCCCTCCAATGATAGTAGAGTCCGGTGATGTGATAATAAACGAAAAATACAAAATATTTAATTTAGATGATATTGAATTAAACCAGATTAGAGGTAAGATAATCTCCTATGTTCCTCAAGCTGCCCAAAACTCTCTAAATCCAATACGAAAGGTAAAGGAAACCTTTGCTGATATACTTAAGTCGAAAGGGATGGATTACTACAATAATCTAAGCATGATTTACAAAGCTTTAGAGGACGTTGGTCTTTCTGATAAGCAAATATTAGATATGTACCCGTTCCAGCTTTCTGGAGGTATGAAACAAAGGGTTGTAATAGCAATTTCACTTCTTCTGAATCCTGAAATAGTTATAATGGATGAGCCAACTACTGGCTTAGATGTAGTAGTTCAGTATGAAATACTCAGACTTATAAAGAAGCTGCAAAAAGAGAGAAATTTAACTTTAGTTATTATAAGCCATGATATCGCAATGCTATTTCAAATATCTGACTACATAGCGGTTATGTATGGAGGTCAAATAGTAGAATATGGCAAATACAACACGTTACTCGAAGAAGCTTATCATCCTTATACTTACCTTTTACTTAATAGTATACCTACGATTAGAGCTAGGGGTAAAAAGTTGCCTAGGATTTCAGGTGATTTTGAAGGATTTATAAGGTATCCTAAAGGATGTGTATTTTCGTATCGGTGCCCCTTCGCGACAATAACTTGTAAGGATAGTCAGCCTGAGACAGTTAAATATGATTCTTTCGGGTATTATAAATGTCATAGATATCCAGAGTGGAGAAATGAGGTGAAAAAGGCTTATGAGTAAATTAATAGAATTAATCCACATATATAAGGATTTTATAGTAAGAAAAAATATATTTCAAAAAGAGCATAGACCAGGCATATGGGACGTAAATATGGAAATTAGAAGCAATGAGATAGTAGGCATGGTTGGAGGGAGCGGGGGTGGTAAGACAGTAATTGCGTGGATGATAGTAGGCTTGTTAAAGCCCACTAAAGGACAAATAATCTATCATCCGATGAATTTAGATGTTGTTAGGATGAACAAGAAACAATTGAAAAAATATAGAGCTGAGGTTCAACTAGTCTTTCAAGATCCGTATTCCTCATTAGACCCTGCTCACACAGTGAGATGGCACTTGGAAAGACCACTAAAGATCTATGGCTACGAGGGTGATATGGATGAGAAAATAAAAGAGTTATTAAAAGAAGTAGCTCTCACTCCCCCATCAGATTTCTTAGATAAGTATCCCTTTCAATTATCTGGAGGACAAAGACAAAGAGTATATTTGGCAAGAGTACTAGCACTTAACCCTAAGGTTATAATTGCGGATGAGCCAGTATCTAATGTTGATGCCTCAATTAGGGCATCTCTACTAGAATTATTTAAGCAGTTAAGAGATGAAAAAGGTATATCAATTATGTATATAACTCACGACATAGCTACAATAGGTTACGTAGCAGATAGGGTTTATGTAGTAAAACAAGGTAGAATAGTGGATGAAGGTGATGTAGAAACTGTATTATCCCATCCTAAAGACGAGTATACTAGGTTACTTATAGAGTCCGTCCCAGATCCTTACAAAAGAATTGAATGATTAGATTAATTTTTTATTGATAAAAAAGAATCACTATTTTGGAAGATGTTTATGAAAAGAAGATATTTAGCGTTAATTGCAATTATCTTATTCCTAACTTTCACAATATTAGTATACATAAAATTTAGTATCATTAACTCAAATGTAAAAATTCACGAAATATTTCTTTTATACAACAACTCTGATATGTCAATAAATTGTGTGTATCCTTATGGATATGGATATCAAATTAAACAATTATATTCTAATAACGTTTCGATATTTATTTCCCCATATCTTTGGAATTATAGGATGGCTGAAGGGTTCATTAATCTAACTTATATTAAAGATTATGGGCTTAGACTAATAGTTAATTTAACAAGTTTTAAGAAAATAAATCCAAATATAGATGTAGATGGTTACCCCGGAATCATGTACGGTCAAGAGTATTGGTTTCCATTTCAAGGTAAAACAGCAGAATCGCAATGGTTAGAGTTACCTATCAATGTAACTACCACCCCTAAGATATATTCCTTGTTAAATTATACTATATGGGATGAAAATGGTACTATTGATGACTTCTCATATGATATATGGTTAAGTCAAAATCCTAATATTAGTAATCTACAATTTCCAGATATTGAATTAATGATTTGGTTGTATCATGAAAGTAATATAACATCACCCTTCTTCATTAAAGAAGGCAACGTTACTGTTACGATCGAAGTAAACGGGACTAAGGAAAATGACACTTTTCTAGTATACGTTTTACCGCATACCGGTTCTGCCTCAGGATGGATAGGGGTATATTACCTTAGTGAGAAAAACTTAGAGGGTGAAGTAGAAATTCCCTTAAATTTCTTTCTAAACAACGAATTCTTTTTTATAAATAAAGTTTTTCCTCAAATATATGAAAAAACATTCTATTTAGATGCTATACAAATTGGTATGGAATTCAATGATAACCACGGTAATGCTCAAATGGGATTTAATTTATATTCATGGGATCTCACTATTATTGATGAATGACTTTCTAATTATCATGACTAATTTCAATTATATATATTTATGCGAGTAATAAAATTTATATATACGTAATAAGAAATGTATACGCAGTGGTGTAAGTTGAAAGAAAACTCTAAAGTAAATCTTAGTAAGATGCTACTATCTACAATCTTCACTTTATTACTACTAGCTAGTGCAGGCGTCTTTATTAGACCGGTAACTTCTCAACAGTCATCGTCATTTCAACCTGAGGGAAGTATAACCTTATTGCCATCACCCGGTATTGTATGGCAGGATGACTTTAACCCATGGAATTATCCTGCTTTGCCCGGTGGGCTAATATGGTTCATTTATGAGCCTCTGGCACTAGTTAATTATCTTAACGGACAAGTTATACCTTGGCTGGCAACCAATTGGACGTGGATAAACACTTATTATTACGTAAATAGCTCTGGGCATTTAATCCAAGTACCTACTCATGGACTTATTTTTAAACTTAGGCAAGGGGTATACTTCAATAATGGAGACCCATTCAATGCAACTGCCGTATGGTATACAGTAGCGTTAGAACAAGCTTATCCTCAATTAGGCTATTTAGCTGGTAACGTAGCTAACATGACCATAATAAATCCGTACGAGATTGAGATAGTGTTCAAGAACACTACTTCTCCACTAATCCTCTATACTGCCTTAGAGCAATTCATTGTTGATCCAAATCAATGGGGTAAGGTATTTCCAGTTGAGCAATTTCCAAACGGAAGTTACATAGGGTTAAACAAGACTGGAAATCCATATACATACGAGCTGACTGATCCTATCGGAACTGGTCCCTACATGCTTTACAGCTTCAGTCCTCAAGAGATAGTCTTAGTTGCTAATCCACACTACTGGATGCCCGGAGAACCTAGAATAAAGTACTTATTATATCCCTCATATCCTAGTAACGTACAAGCTGATACTGCCTTAAATAATGGACAAGTGACTTGGGGAGGAGTATTTGAACCAGATATACAGCAAGACTTCGTGGCTAAAAATCCACAGTATTATCATTACTACTTTGCACCAAGCGTACCCGTGATGCTGACCATAAACGATTTGAAATGGCCATTATCGGATCCAGTATTAAGACAAGCTATTAGTCTAGCAATAAATAGAACTGCACTGTATTATTTAGCAGAGTATGGATATGAGCCTCCAGCAGAAACTCCATTACCTTTACCACCTCAACAATTATCAGTCTTAAACTCTTCAGTACTTCAGCTAGCAGAACAATTTGCACCTCCTTATGGTAATGTTACAGCAGCATTACAACTATTAGAAAGTCACGGCTATCATTTAAACTCACAAGGTCAGTTAGTTGCGCCTAACGGGTCAGTAATTCCTCCTCTAACAATAATTACAGTTGCAGGCTGGACTGATTGGGACGCTCAGATAAGCCTAATATCTCAAGAGTTGAAACAAATAGGATTAACAGTGGAAGTCGAAACTCCACCCTTTACTGTATGGTTTAGCAATATGGAGTCCGGTACTTATGATTTAGGATTAATGTGGGAGTTGATTAATGGACCTACTCCTATTGACGAATTTGAAGGTTACTTATATAATTACTGGAACTCTCCAGGCAATGTAACACCTATAGGTAATAGTACTTACTTCGATCTGAATAGACTTAACTTATCTGTTGTTCAACCAAGTTTTGAACAGTGGGTAGGATGGGCAATGGGGAACTTTAGTATAAATCCTTCTAACTACAATAAAATAATAAATAATTTAGCTTTACTTTGGATAAAATACATGCCGTCTGTTGCTACTGTTTATGCTGCTTTATGGTATGAGTATGTAAATCAAACTGTAGTAGGCTGGCCTACACAGCAAAACTATTATTGGATAGCTTCTCCATATACTGGTTTACCATCGACACCATTACCAGTTGTATTAGCACTACATTTAGTTAATCAGTCAGTGCCAGAACCTTGGTGGTATTATACCTCACAAGTACCTCAAAGTTGGTATACCTCTAACGATCCGTTCGTATATCAAGTATCTACAACCACCTCTACAACAACGACAACAAGTACAACAACAACTACCTCAGTTAGCACAACTACATCTACAAGCGTATCTACTACTACGACGACAGTTACTACAACAAGTGTTTCCACATCTATAGTTCCAACGACTGTTACTAAGAGTTCCGGAAATACGCTGCTTTATGTAGCAATAGGCGTTATAATCGTAATAATTATAATAGCTGCTGTTATATTACTGAGAAGAAGATAAAAATTAATAAAAAGTAATGTTATTTTTTATTTCGTGCTTTGTTCTATCAGATTAGAAAGTTTAAGGATTGTTTCTTCCTCAAAGTGCCTTCCAACTAACATCATTCCCACTGGTAGACCGTTAGAATAACCTACTGGGATACTCATAGCTGGATGACCAGTTACATCAAAGGGAGCAGTGTTATTGACCATACTTAGTGCCATCATCACATATTCTTGGAAGGATGGGTTCTCTTTGTATCTCATTGCCTTCATAGGAGTGGTTGGCATAATAAGTATATCATATTTCTTTAATGCTTCATCATAAGTATCCTTGAGTATATGTGATAAGTTTCTAGCTTTAGCATAATATTTGCTATTATATTTGTTTATCATAAAATATCCTAATAGAATTACTCCTTTTACTGTATTAGGCAAATCCCTTGCTTTAGCCTTTAATGCGTTTCCGAAAAATTCTGCTATCGAAGTTTCGAATAAACCCTTTCTCCCCCAACCTAATCCACTCCCTAATATCATCGTAGCCATTGCCCCTTCCATACCTATCGGCATCCATATATCCAAACCTAACCTATGCATAGGTATTGATATCTCTTCCACTTTAATTCCAAACTTTTCCAAGCTTTTTGCTGAAGTCATGACTAGTTCATCAACATCCTTCTCAGAGTTATCCCAGCCAAATCCTTCTTTTACTATTCCAACTCTTACTCCTTTCACCTCACCTTTGATTAGCTTAGAATATTCTTTTACCGGCGGATAAGGTAGACTTTCTGGCTGTCTTGGATCTAACCCATCTCTTCCAGCTATGACTTCTAAGAGTAATGCAACATTTTCAGTTGAATTAGCCATTGGTCCTAAGTGATCTAAGGTAGGCTCTATCGAAAAAGCACCAGTATAAGGAACTAAGCCATGAGTTGGTTTTAATCCATATATTCCAACCCAAGAGCTTGGTATTCTTATTGACCCTCCTTGATCTCCACCTACTCCCATTTCACAAACTCCACTTGCTATAGCAGCAGCGTTACCACTTGAGGAACCTCCAGCCATGAATTCTGGATTTCTAGGGTTTAAAACGGGTGAGGGAAATGAAGTATGACTACCTCCAGAGAAGCATAAATCTTCGCATGTGGTCCTGGCAACTATCTCTCCACCCTCATCTAGAACTCTTGTAACTACCGTTGCATCCATATCTGGAATAAATCCTTCAAGGAGTCTCGATCCATTCAGCATCGGTAATCCAGCTATCATAATGTTGTCTTTTATACATACTCTTTTCCCTTTAAGTTTGCCCTCGTCCCTACCTTTTATTCTAGCAATCCAGGCTATAGCATTATACGGGTTTTCCTCTTTACTAGGGGGTCTGCCAAAATTTCTGGGATATTTGGGTAATGGCTTAAAATCTGGCAAACTGTCTAATCTTTGATATGACCTTAATTGTATTGATATTAAAGTCTGGAAATTTCTTAACTCTTCGTCATCTAATTCTAGGTTAAATTGGTTTGAAATCTTTTTCAGCTCTTCTAATGTAGGTGTTTTGATTCCCATCACTAAAGTATTGTCCTCAAGTTTTATATCTTTTAATTAAAAAGACAGTTAAATCAAATTTCTTAAATATGAAAGATATTTTGGTAAGACTAAATCAGCATCTTCTAACTCTTGATGCCACATTTTCTCCCATTCCACTGAAACGTAATAATTATATTTATTTATCTTGAGATCATTAATTATCTTATCTATTGGAACGACTCCTTGCCCGGGAAGGGTGAAGACTCTTTTACCATTTCTGAATACAAAGTCTTTTATGTGAACTTGATATATTCTTTTCGAGATTAACGGATAAGTCTCTTCATGTTTACCTTTTGCAAAAATTACGTTCGCAGGATCATAAACAAAGCCAATGGTCTCGTTGATCTGCTTGAGCAATGCGATAATATTTTCCTTTATAGCTAAGCTGTCGTGTGTTTCCACTAAGATTTTGACGTTATAGTCTTCAGCAATTTTGCTCATTCTGTTTAACGAGTCGGCAATTCTCCCTATTATTTTAGGGTCATTAAACTCTCCGCCATACACTCTAACACCCAAAGCATTTAGTGAGTTAGCAATTTTAATTAAAATTTCTAATAATTTTTCATTTTTCTTTCTCTCATTTTCATCACTTGAACTAAATTTCGCATATCCAGCTATGTCCGAAATGGTTATCGAAGAAAGTAAATCCAATATGTCCTTGGTTAAAGGATACTCTGGTCTTAAGTGCCTTCCATCATCTGCAACTCTTAACTCTAATCCATCAAAGTTAAAATTAATAACTCTACTTACTACCTCTCCTAAGGATAAATTTGGATAGGCAAGACTAGAGAATACTACTTTCATATTATATGTTTAATAAAAAATTAGACTAAATATCTTGTATTTAACACTTTAACGGAAAAGCTTAAAATTGTACGTCTAATAGTAGACTAACATGATAAGCTTTCCTAAGAGCTTCAAGTTTGGCTGGTCTCAAGCGGGATTTCAATCAGAAATGGGAACTCCAGGTAGCGAAGATCCTAACAGTGATTGGTATGCTTGGGTTCACGATCAAGAAAACATTGCCTCTGGCTTAGTTAGTGGTGACTTTCCAGAGAATGGTCCCGGATATTGGGGAAACTATAAGATGTTCCACGATAACGCTGAGAAGATGGGATTAAAAATAGCCAGAATAGGAGTTGAATGGTCAAGGATATTTCCTAAACCATTACCTAAACCTGAAGGATTTGACGAGAATAAGAACGATGTGGTTCACGTAGAAATAAATGAAAACGTGTTGAGGAGGATGGACGAATATGCCAACAAAGATGCAATAAATCATTATAGGGAAATCTTTACTGATCTAAAGAGTAGAGGATTTCATTTCGTACTTAACATGTATCATTGGCCAATGCCATTGTGGCTACATGACCCTATTAGAGTTAGAAAAGGGGATTTAACTGGACCCATAGGTTGGTTAAGCACTAGGACAGTTTATGAGTTCGCTAGGTTTACAGCTTATGTAACGTGGAAATTGGATGATTTAGTAGATGAATATTCTACGATGAACGAACCTAACGTTGTTTTTGGTTTAGGTTACGTTGGTATAAAATCTGGATTCCCTCCGGGGTATTTAAGCTTTCAATTGGCACAGAGAGCTAGGTATAACATTATTCAAGCTCATGCGAGAGCTTACGATGCGATAAAGAGTTTAACAAAGAAAAACGTTGGAATAATATATGCTAATAGTTCGTTTCAACCCTTAACTGATTCTGATAGGGAAGCTGTAGAGATGGCTGAACATAGCGAGAGGTGGTCATTCTTTGACGCTATAATTAAAGGAGAAATCGTTAAGGATAATCAAAAAGCGGTAAGAGATGATTTACGTAATAAGCTGGATTGGATAGGAGTAAACTATTACACTAGAACCGTTGTTAAAAAGACGGAAAAAGGTTATACTGCCTTACCCGGTTATGGTCATGGATGTGAGAGGAATTCAGTTAGTTTAGCAGGATTACCAACTAGTGATTTCGGTTGGGAGTTCTTCCCAGAAGGTTTAAACGATGTTTTGACTAAGTATTGGAACAGATATCATCTTTACATGTACGTCACTGAGAATGGCATTGCCGATGATGCAGACTATCAAAGACCTTACTATCTCGTATCTCACCTCTATCAAGTTAATAGGGCAATAGATAAAGGAGTTGACGTAAGAGGATATTTGCACTGGTCGTTAGCTGATAACTACGAGTGGGCTTCAGGGTTCTCGATGAAGTTTGGTTTACTAAAGGTTGACTATTCTACTAAGAAGCAGTATTGGAGACCTTCAGCATTAGTTTATAGAGAGATTACAAAGAACCAAGGTATTCCAGATGAAATACAGCACTTAAATAGTATACCACCCGTTAAGCCATTAAGGCATTAAAGGTAGTTTTTCCAATGCCTTTAGATCCCGTGGTTAGAAAATATTTAGAAGAAGAATACTATAAGAGTAACATCTTTGACTCGAAGAAGTACACTATACAAGAAATTAGAAGAATGTTTGAGGAAAGGGCTAGAAAATATCCTAAAGAGCAGATATATAAGATTGAGGATAGGAAAATTGACTCTAACGGTTATGAGATGTCTGTGAGGATATATTATCCAGATGGGGAGAAAGGACACCCAATTATATTGTACTTTCATGGTGGAGGATGGATGATAGGAAGTATAGAGACAGAAGACAGTGCTTCTAGGATATTGACTAAAACGTGTGACTGTATCGTCATCTCAGTAGATTATAGACTAGCTCCGGAGTATAAGTTCCCTACAGCGGTTTATGATTGTTTTAACAGTATTTTGTGGGCGAAGAAAAACGCGGAAAGTATTGGAGGGGATAAAGACAAAATAGGGCTGTTTGGGGTAAGCGCTGGTGGTAATCTAGTTCTTACAAGCTCTATACTAGCAAAGCAAAAAGGTGTAAAATTAAGTGTTCAAAATGCTGTAGTTCCTGTTTTAGGACTTGACTTAACGTCTAAATCAATGATGGAATACAGAAAGGGCTTCGGTTTAGATATGGGTTTACCGATAGACTTCATGATTCGTAATTATATAAGAGATGAAAAAGATTTACTAAATCCCCTATTCTCTCCGCTCTTAGCTGAGGACTTAAGTGGGCTTCCGTACACGATAATAATTACTGCAGAATACGATCCTTTAAGAGATCAAGCTGAGGCATACGCTTACAGATTAATGGAAAGCGGTATACCTACATTAAGTGTTAGGGTGAATGGTATGATTCACTCCTTTTCTGGCTCTCCATTGGTAAGTAGGCAAGTATTAGTAATGTCTGGCGCGTTAATGAAGGATTTGTTTAATCAATAATAAGTGTTAACCAAAATAGTTTTTATCTAATGGGCTGAATTGGTGTTGATCTTGATTGAACCCATCAGATATCAAAAATCTTATCAATAAAATGAAAATAGAGGAGAAGGTAGCACAATTAGGTTCAATTCAAGTAAATGAATTACTAGAGAACAATGAATTCTCAGAAGAAAAAGCGGAGAAATTATTGCGATATGGGATCGGGGAGATAACCAGAGTCGTAGGCTCAAATTTAAGACCAAAACAGGCTGGGAAGGTTATAAATCAGATACAACGTTACTTAATAGAGAAAACAAGGGTTAGGATACCTGCAATAGTCCATGAAGAGTGTTTATCAGGTCTAATGGGACCTACTGCTACACTATTTCCCATACCTTTGGCGTTGTCCAGCACATGGGATCTAACTACTGTAAGCAAGGTTACTAAGGCAATCAGAAATCAGACTACCATTTTGGGCATTAGGCATTGTTTGTCACCAGTCCTTGACCTATGTAGAGATCCTCGGTGGGGAAGATGCGAAGAGACGTTTGGAGAAGACGTATATTTGACGGCAAGTATGGCAAACGCTTATATCACTGGTCTTCAAGGAAATAATCAACTCATTGCCACTGCTAAACATTTCGTAGCTCATGGTAGTCCGGAAGGCGGGAGAAATACTGCACCGGTTAACGTCGGAAATAGAGAGCTAAGAAATGTTTATTTATATCCCTTTGAAGTAGCAGTTAGGAAATCTGAAGTATTATCCATAATGCCAGCCTATCATGAAATTGACGGCGTTCCTTGTCACGCCAATAATGAGTTACTACACAAAGTTCTAAGAGAGGAGTGGGGTTTTAAAGGAATAATTGTCTCAGACTATTGGGCAGTAAAATATCTAAACACGGTACATAGAGTAGCTGATAGTTGTAAAGAAGCAGGATTATTAGCACTTAACGCGGGAGTCAATATAGAGTTTCCCTCATTAGAATGTTTTAGGGAGTTAGAGGATGCCATTAGTAGCGGAGAAATTCCAGAAAAGATAATAGATAATGCCGTTGAGAGAGTTTTATACGTAAAATATCTTATAGGACTCTTTGATAATCCCTTTGTTGATGAGAGTAAAATACCAGAAATATTAGATAATAAGGAGCACAGGGAAATGGCTAGAGAAGTGGCTTCAAAATCAATTATACTACTAAAGAACGAGAATAATTCACTGCCATTAAATAAAAGCAATGAGAGGATCGCAGTTATAGGACCATTGGCTGATAACCCATTAGCGATGCTTGGCGACTATCATTTCCCGACTCATACTAGGACTTTTAAAGTAGACGTAAACGTAGTTACAGTATTGGAAGGGATTAAAAACAAAGTCAAGAACGTAATTTACGCTAAGGGATCTGAGGTGAATAAGTTAGATCTTGGCTTGCTTAACGAGGCTAAAGAATTAGCAAGCAAGGCTAACGTAATAATAGGAGTAGTAGGAGACATGTCTTGTATTTTCGATCCAGAGATGTGCACATCTGGTGAGGGAGTTGATAGAGCTGATATTGAACTACCGGAGCCACAAACGAAATTAATTGAAGAATTAAGTAGCCTTGGAAAGCCAATAATATTGGTAGTAATTGCCGGCAGACCCATGTCATTAGAGAAGATAATTAATAAGGTCGATGCTGTATTGTGGGCGTGGAAATTAGGAGAAGAAGGTGGTAACGCTATAGCCGATGTGATATTTGGAGAAGTTTCGCCCAGTGGAAGACTCCCAGTCTCATTGCCTAAAAGTACTGGACAAATACCCGTGTATTATTCTAGAAAACCATCATCGTTTGGAAAATATATCGAGTCTTCCTCTGATCCTCTATTCCCGTTCGGTTACGGTCTAACTTATTCTAAGGTCAGCTACAACAACTTCAAGATACTCACACCTGAAGTGAGAGCTGGAGAGGATATTAAATTAAGCTTAGAGGTTAAGAATGAGGGAAAATACGAAGTTGACGAAGTGATTCAAGTATATATATCTAGAAGAAAGAGTAATGTAGCTTTGCCAGTTAAAGAGCTTAAAGCTTTCATAAAAGTCAACTTAAGACCTAATGAGGTTAAGAAGATAACGTTCGCTATTCCTACAGATCTGTTAGCTTTTTATGATAAAGACTTAAAATTAATTCTACAATCCGGAGAGTATAAGGTTATTGTTGCTAAGAACGCGCTCGATAGTGTATTTGAGGGAAGTGTAAAATTAGTTGAAACTAAGGAGTTAACGAAGAGAAATAATTACTTCTCTTCTTCAAGCATTTCCTAGAGCCTCATCAATTTTTTTCATATCATCGTAAGACAATTTTATTTTAATAGCATTTAAATTATCATCTAGATGCTCTAGTCTCGTAACTCCAATAACTGGGATTATAGGTACGTTAAATTCTTCCCCTCTTTTTAGAAGCCAAGCTATACTAATTTGTGAGATAGTCGCATCTTTCTCATCAGCAATCTCCTTTAACGTAAGTAATACTTTAAGATGACTATCTCTAAAATATCTAGTTTTAAGTCTTTCATTTAATGAAATCCTAGTAAGTTCATCTACCTTCCATGTCTTATTATTGAAGTCTACATATTTGCCAGTTAGGAAGCCGTGGGCTAAGGGAGCATAAGCCATAATCGCAAGTCCAAATCTTCTAGCGATACTTAATTTATATCTCTCTACTTGCCTTTCTAAAAGATTATATAAATCTTGAATTACACTAAACTTCTCCAAGTTATATCTCTCACTTAATTCTAAGAATTCAATTATGTCATGAGCCTCATGATTGCTAACACCTAAGTAATAAACTAGCCCACGTCTTACCAAATCATTTAGAGTTCTGAGCGTCTCTATCTTAGGGGTCTCGTGATCTGTCCAATGTATTATGTAAATGTCAACATATTCAGTATTCAACCTCCTTAAACTTTCCCTTATTTGCCACGTTATATGCTTTCTAGACAATCCTTCTCCATTAGCCCAATTAGCCATCTTTCCCCTTACCTTGGTTGAAATTACAACAGATTCCCTATCCACTGAAGAAAGGAACTTACCCACTAATTTTTCTGATAAACCCACGTGTAGAGGGTCCGTTTCCCATAATGCCCCGTGATATACGTTAGCAGTATCTATGAAATTCACTCCCTCGTCGTAAGCCTTCTTAAGTATCTTTAAAGTAGTCTCTTCATCTACCTTATATACTCCTAATTCATCCTTCTCCGATAATAGTGGTAGAAACCAAGTGCCTAGGCATATTTGAGACACTTTTAATCCGCTATCTCCTAACCTAACATATTTCATACTATACATATCTCACCTTTCCCTTTTAAACATATTTAAGGGAAAACTTTTCTCGAGAATTCAGCTTATCTTTTTCTAATAATTTCAAAGTTAACTTAATATATACTTAGCTTTACTCTAATTTCCTCCTCACTATTGGGTCCTCCTGATTTTGTTGTAGGTTTATAGCTGAATTCTCTGATGATCCCTTTAATACTTGTTATTTCTAAAAATTTATTATCTAATCCCCTTTACTCTGTAAATATGAAGTGGAATTTAGGAATAATTTCAGACGAAATATCACAAGATTTTGAGCATTCTCTAAAGGTTATATCGGAACTAGGTGCTAATTTCGTTGAAATAAGAAATCTATGGAACAAAAATGTTGTTAGTTTAAGTGACTCGGAAATATCTGAAATGAGAAATTTAGTTGTAAAATATAATTTACAAATATCCAATTTGGATTCGTTCACATTTAAGACTTATATTGATGACGAGAAAGAGTATAGGGAACACTTAAACGTATTTAAGAAGGTAATAGAGTTAAGTAAGAGACTTGACTTAACTTACACTAGGATATTTACTTTCTGGTATGAAGGGGAATTAGACCATTATTTAGACAAGCTAATTGAGAGGCTTAGTGAGGCAATTGATATCGCTAAAACTGAGGGAATCATTATTGTAATTGAAAATGAGTATAGTTGCCTAGTCGGTAATGGAAGAGATTTAAAGACCTTATTGGATAAGGTAGATACAAGATGGGTTAAAGTATTATGGGACCCCGGTAATGCTTTCGTAGCTAGGGAAACACCTTTTCCTAATGGTTATGGACTAATAAAAGATCACGTAACTCACATGCACGTTAAAGACGTAAAGGTAATAAATGGTGGTTTTAAATGGATGCCTATTGGCAAAGGAAGTATTAACTATAGAAATCAATTAAGTGCTGTGAAGAATAAACCTATAGTTATATCTTTAGAAACTCACTATAGAAATGATAAGAATGATCCTGAAGAGAGTACTAGGGAATCCTTCCTAGGTATGAAGAAGATATTAAATGAGATAGAAGATTCCTTTTAGTTTGTGATTTTTAAATATTCTAATCTATTATAGTTTTTTCATAATCTATCTTAACTTATAATTTTCTGTCGTAAATAAAATTTTACTTTGTCTGTTAATACTTCATTATAAAGAGTATAAACATAAAATGATACTAAACGTACTATTATGTGAATAAATTATAAAATAGAGTTTATAAAGAATGTGATAGATATTATAATGTGACTTTCCATGTCTTCACAGTCTGCATTACAACAGATTTTAGACCATATAGATACTAAGAAGGTCACAAGGTTCTATTGGATAATTACCATACTGGCTGCAATAGGTGGATTCTTGTTTGGTTACGATACCGAAGTTATAGGTATTGCCTCAGTGTTCGTTCCCTACCACTTTACTGGTTTAGTTTTAGGATATGAAATAGCTAGTGCTTCACTGGGAGCAGCGATAGGAGCCATCATAGCTTACTTTTATACAGACAGGTATGGAAGAAAATCTCTGCTTATAGCTGATGCAGGAATTTATGCAGGAGCTGCAATACTTTCTGCGTTAACGATAAATGGTTTAATGCTCCTAATAATGAGGACAATTATTGGTATTGCAATTGGTGCTGATTCAGCTGTAGCCACAGCGTATATCACAGAATATGCTCCGAAAGATAGGAGAGGAGCTCTAGGCATAATGCAACAATGGATGATAACTATAGGTATTTTAGGCTCTTATATTGTAGGTTCAGCAATACTATTGATTGCACCTTCCTTAGCTTTCACCATAGATTGGAGGTTAATATTAGGAGTAGCTGCAATCCCGGCAATAATAGGCTTGGTTTTCAGATTCTTAATGCCTGAATCTCCTAGATGGTTATTATTAAGCGGGAAGATTGATAGGTTAAAGAATGACCTAAAAAGATTTGGGGTTGAGGTCGATGATACACTAATACAGAAGGCTATTCAAGAAGTTAGGAGTGAGGCTTTAGCAAAGTTTGATACACCAACAAAAAGGGCATTGATTGTAGTGGGCTTATGGATTGTTTTTCAACAAATAACGGGAATTAACGTACCTTTCTACTATGGACCTACAATAATATTAAATCTACATATATTTGGTAGTTCCTCAAACCCAGTTTATAGTGAAATATACTCAGTTTTAGCTGCCTCAGTACTCGCTGTTATAAACGTTGCTGCAACATTCATAGCGTTTAGATATATTGACAGAATCGGTAGGAGAAACTTAGGATTATCTGCTTATGCTGGTATGTTAGTATTTGATCTTTTAGGTGGTTTTCTCGTAATGAAAGGGATATTAATAGGGGCACTCATAGCTTTCGCTGGCTTCATAATATTCTTCGCCTATGGCGTAGGAGGAACCGGATGGCTAATTCAGGCAGAGTACTTTAAAACTGCATTAAGAGGTAGAATGGCAGCTATAATAGCTTTAATTGATTGGTTATCAAACTTCGCTATAATAGAGGTCTTCCCAGTGATGTTATCAACAATAGGTCTTGCAGGATCTATGTTTGTGTTTGCAGCATTCGACGCAATAGCCTTGATATTGATGTACTTCATATTGCCTGAAACTAAGGGATTGTCTCTGGAGCAAATTGTTAAGATGTTCTCAGAAACTTCATTATCACAAATGAGAAAAGGTAGAGAATCAGTAATTAAGATGGAAAGAAAAGAGGAAGTTAAGTGAAGGATCTAATTCATTTTTTTAAATTTCTCATATTAACCTAAAATTTGATTTTTAAGATTATTTAGTATTTTTATCTTAGATAAATCATTAAAATTTTCTTGCCCATTTGCTTCTCGCTGTGATACTTTAGTTCATATCGGAATAACTAAATTATTGCTCAAAAAATTTGTTATTACTTAATTCATTTAATGCTATCAGTAGTTGTGCGTGAACGAATGCTTGAGGATAGTTGCCAGTATATTCCATTTTTTCTACGTCAATATGTTCACCTATCAAATATAACCCACCAGAAGGTTTCAGCACCTTTCTAATTAGCTCTAGGGCTTCATCTTTTCTTCCTAATCTTAGATAAATTCTAGATAGCCAAATACTAGCAAGGGAAAATGGATGCATAGCTTCACCTAGAGAGTCTTTTGAATACCTCTTCACAAAACCTTTTACATGAAGTTCCTCTTCTACCCTTTTAAGGGTCCTTAAAAATATCTCGTCATTCACTTGAACGAAACCATATAGTGGCAAAGTTAGTAAATTAGCATCAACATCATTTGAATCTGAGCTTCTTACGAAGCTACCTTCCTTAACGCAATTCCTCATAATCCAATCCCTTAACTTATCTTTTTCTCCATAAGAGAGACCTAAAATCTTCTCAGCTCTATCAAGGGTTACCCACATCATAACCTTAGAGTGTGTATAGTGTAATGGCTTCCCTCTGTCCTCCCACATTCCCGCATCTCTCAGCATCCAATTTTTGGATACCCAATCCGCAATGTACTGTATCTTCTCTTTATTCTCCTCTATGAACACCTTGTCATTAGTCATGCTGAAATATTTATATATAGCATCAATAAGAAAACCCTCTATATCTAACTGTACTTGCGAGGCAGCGGCGTTTCCCACCCTAACTGGCTTCGAATCCTTATATCCTCTTAGCCAAGATATCTCCATCTCAGGAGGGGGATCGTTACCGTCTACGGTGTATAAAGGATGCAATAAAGGTTTAGACGTGAAGTTGACTAATCCTAGGAGAAAGTTAATTATTCTTCTAGCTTCTACTATATATCCGGAAAACAACAATGCTTCTGAGATCATCGCTGAATCCCTTATCCAGACGTATCTATAATCCCAATTTCTGCTTCCTCCCTCTACCTCTGGAAGAGAGGTTGTAGGGGCTGCTATGCTACCACCAGAAGGTGAATAAATTAGACCTAATAGTAGTCCTAAGCTTATCGACTTCATTTTACCTATCTCATCCTTATCGTCAACTTTTACCTTATTTTTCCAATAATTCAAAGTGAGGTTGAATGAATTCTCTAAATCTTTTCTTAACCTCTTACCTTTATGGAATGGACCATATGAGTAATCAGAACTGTAGACTAAGTAGAGTGTTGTCTCACCTTTAGTCTCAAATGAAGATGATGATAAGGACTTATCACTCATTAACGCTAAACATTCCCTAGATAAGGGGTTTAGAAATCTAATCCCGTTATCTTCTAGTTCCATAACTGGTCGATACAGTCCATAGTTGAACATAGGTTTAATATCAATTCTTAACGTTATTTCACTCCTTATCTTTCTTATTATAGCTTTTTCACCTATTGGCATTAAATCTATTATATCAGCTTTACCTTCCTTAGTCTTAAATTTAGTAAGTAATACGTTTGGGACGAGAAACTGTTGGGTAACTTCATATTCTTCCTCTCGTGGTAATATGCTAAATTCTCCCGCTTCGTTATCAAGTAGTTTCCCAAAGATTGAAGGTGAATCAAATCTGGGAAAGGCAAGCCATACTATTGATCCTCTGTCTATTAGGGCTGATGTCATCCCGTTAGATACAAACCCTAAGGGTCTCATGTCTTATATAATTATAGTACTGTATAATAAAAATGAGGGAAATTAACTCTTTTTTTTATAAATTATGTTTAAAAATTAAAAAAATTTTAACTTATTTTCTGTAACTCCAATAGAAAAGTATAAGGTCCTTTAAAAATAAATATGAGAACTTAAACATAAAACTATTCTGAACTAGATAACGTTATAATCAATTTAGTGAATTTGGAGAAAATGTAAAATTGGCTGTTATCGATGAAATTTCATCATTAAACCGGAAAATTTGCTACAAGATTTACCAGATCTAAGAAACATATATCAAAAATTTAAAAGATTCTATCATAATTTTTTAGCCTTATCTACGATAAGGAATAATGGAGAGACAGAGAGTCTAAGTAAAGTAGTTGTTAACAACATTATATTTATAGAAGCTATTACGCCATATATATTTTCTAATACTCCATAAATATATCCTCCTAGAATAGAACCTATAAATATGGCTGAACCTATGACCAAGTTATATAATGCTAGGTTGTTCTTCAGATTATATCTGGTAGATTTATCAAATAGGTATGCTATGAAAGTAATAGAATAAACACCATTCGTGAAGCCAGACAGAGCATTGGCTAAATATAAATAAAATACTGAATTAGATAAATAATAACTCATCGGATATATCGCATATGTGGAGCTTCCTAAAAACATGGTTAAAGTTCTTCTCACATCCGTAAGTTTAGCTATGATCCTTTGAAAGACAACTGTGAACACACCAGTCTCTATGCTCATAATGGCAACTTGTTCGTCATTCATATGGAATTTATATACTTGTGCTATGGGGAATATCGGCCATGCTAAGGAGAGAACCAAGTTAAACATGAAAGTGCTTACTAGAAACCTTCTAATTTCGTTATTTCCCTTATTTTTATTATTATCATCATTGTCTACATCTACCTCTATCTTATTAGCTACCAAGGAAGAAACATTTAATAAAAGACCAGAAGTCATGAAGAAGTATTTTATCAGTTCCGTGTCTTGTTCAGTTATTAATCCGGTAATGAATGTCGCTAACATACCTCCGATTGTCGTATAAACTAGGTAACTTGATAATGTTTTACCTCTATTGTTCACACTAACCTTGTTCATTATAAGTAGCCAACCGAAGTTAGCTATCCCACCAGTTATAGTGATTGCAAAATATATGATTAAAAATATCCAATTGAATTTGATGAAAGAACTTAGAATCCACAGTATTCCATTAGTTAAAGTTCCTATAAACAATAAAAACCTAGCCCTAGATTTAATGAAACTTAGAAAGTACTGTGAAATATTCGGTACTGCGTTAGTAGCTGCGGTAATTAAGGCTATCTGTTCAGAAGACATTCCAAAATAGGCTGATACGAAAGATATAAAAGGTGAGACCAAATTATTTGCTAGATTAGATAATATTGCGTAGACCTTAAGATACTTCAAACTACTTCTCTAGATTCTAGATAAATGTTACAATTTTAAAAGTTAACTTAATTACTTCGCTTCTCTAATGTTTTCCCAATCTGGAACAGGGGGAAGTAACTTCTCTTCACTTTGTATTAATACCTCTACTAGTTTGGGTCTCTCGTCCTTAAATATACTATTCATTACTTCCTCTATATCGTCAGACCTCTCTATCCTCATATAATCCAGGTTGAACGCAGAGGCGATATCGGAGTACTTTACCTCGCTTATGTCTGTACCTTGTAATATCCTTCCATATTTAGACAGCATAGCAGCCCTTATCCAACCAAAAGACTTATTGTTGAAGAGAAATATTTTAACGTTAACGTTTAACCTATTTATTGTCTCCAATTCGCCCATGTTAAAATATAGATTACCGTCAGTTGTAAGTGCGACAATTCTACGCTTAGTCGCTATATAAGCTCCTATTGACGCCGGTATTGCATATCCCAAACCACCTAAAGAATAGTTATACATTATTCTTCTCCCAGCTGAGTTCAATTTAAGATAAGCAGAACTATAGATAGCGCCAGTACCGGGATCAGAAACGATGTAAGTGTTATTATCTATAAATCTCGATAAATATTTAACAAACTTTATAGGGTTAACTAAGTTCATCTTCTCTTCAGCCAATGAATTTACGTAATCCTCGAACTCCTTCTTTTTCTCTATAAAGGTTGACAAGTCCCTTTTCCTTATCTCACTTATCATATTTATCATCTTCTTTAACGTCAATTTAGCGTCTCCTAAAAGCGGATAAACTTTATAGTTATTTCCAAGTTCACGCTCACTTACGTCTAATTGGATAATAATTGATTTCTTGCTCGGTATTCTCCAATCCCAAGTATTTGCTGAGTCAGTATTAGTTCCTATTAAAAATACTACGTCTGCTTCTTGTACCACGTTATTAGAGAACTTCGTTCCACCCCTAGCTCCTATCACAGCTAAAGATAACGGATGATTTTCTGGAAAAGATCCCTTTCCGGTTATCGTAGTTCCTACCGGTATATAAAGCGTTTCAGCTAATTTTATTACTTCTTCCCAAGCTTGGGACAATAAAACTCCTTGACCACAAATTATTACTGGTCTCTCAGCGTTTAATAATATCTTTAAAGCCTCAGCTATCCTTTCATCGTCTGGAGCAAACCTAAGCGAGGGATAGCTTGAATACTCAGTTTGAGCGTAAATTTCGTCCTCACTTACCTCTCCCTCATATACGTTCATTGGGATTCTAACCACTACTGGACCGGTCCTGCCAGTCGTGGCTAATCTAAAGGCTCTCCTCAATAGTCTTGGGAGGGAGGACGAGTCATTGACGTTAATGAAATCTTTTACATTATATGCTAAGTATTCTTTTTCATGTTCAGTCAGAACGTTTCTCTTCTCGTTATAGCTAGGAATATCGCTGACTATCATTATGATAGGTATTGATGAAATATTTGCCTCGACTAATGCTGGTAAAGTATAAGGTGCTCCCACTCCGGGGACTTCAACTATGCCGGGTTTAAAAGAAAATCTAGCATATGCGTCAGCCATTATTACAGCATTTCTTTCATCCCTGGCAAATACGTGAGAGACTTCCCTCTCATAGTCGGACCAGTATTCGTATAGGGGAAAAGATGTCTCACCAACTAGACCAAATACGTTAGTTACGGAATACTTTTTTAGGAGTTCTAATATAGCTTTAGAGGCTTTCATAATTTAATAATTAAATCATAGCTTAAATAATGATTATTCACGGAGTTGAGGGAAAGCCTCGCCATTTATGACGGGATGGAAGTCAGCTCACTAGAGACGGAATAGGGCTTAAGTACCTCCTACATTGTTTCCACTATTAAAAGCTATAGAATTTTTTGAACTGAGTTTTTTGTCAAAACATTTTACTGTTAAGTTTATTACTTTTCAACTAGTTAATTTTTATCATGGGTTATGTTGACGCTCATACCCATGTTTGGTTTAAGGAAACTCTTCCGCAAGAGTTCTTTAATAATAACTCTGGTTACGAGTTTTCTCCTCCTAATGTCAATGATATTTTGAAGGAGATGAATGATGTTAACATTGATTATATAGTAATTATAGCATATCCATCTAGGGAGATATGGAGAACTAAGGAGAACTTTCCAGTAAATATGATTAATTTTCTTAAGGATTATAGTGATAGATTTTCAATTGTAGGTGGAATAGAGCCTAACAAGATATCATTAGATGAGGCTAAGTATTTGTTGGGAAAACAATACGAAGCGGGAATTTCTGGATTAAAACTACATCCTGTTCATTCTCATCTCAAGCCCAATGCTTACAGAGAGGAGGAGGGAGGGCTGAAACAGCTTAATTTGATGTATGAATTTGCTCAGGATCACGACTTACCAGTAATAATTCATACTGGAACTAGCATGTTTAATAATGCTAGAAACAAATATGCTGACCCAATCTTTGTAGATGATGTTTCAGTAGACTTCCCTAAGCTAAAAATCATCATGGCACACATGGGAAGACCAAATTACGTTTCAACTGCATTTCAATTAGTTAGAATTAGGAAAAACATAATTGCTGAAATCTCTTCAATACCCCCAAAGAAGCTACTGGACTATTTACCTAGAATTGAAGAAATTGCCAGCAAAACTATTTATGGAAGTGATTATGGAGGTCCGGGTATTAAAAGCAT
Organism: Sulfolobus sp. A20; assembly: GCF_001719125.1. Classification (NCBI taxonomy): domain Archaea; kingdom Thermoproteati; phylum Thermoproteota; class Thermoprotei; order Sulfolobales; family Sulfolobaceae; genus Saccharolobus; species Saccharolobus sp. A20. The sequence goes on along the minus strand of NZ_CP017006.1, from coordinate 1,316,753 downwards.
TTCCCAAAACTTAAAGGAATTTTTGTCTATTAGTATAAGTGATAAAGCTAAAGAACAAATTGCAAGTAAGAATGCTAAATCGATATTCAAACCTCTAAGTGAGCTAAAATGATAAACAGTTTTTACTCTTCCTAATCTGGCAAAGTTACCCTCACTTCTCTATTTTCCTCAGAGGATTTATATATTGCGTCAATAATTGAATGGAGTACAACGCTCTCATATCCAGTAATTGGAGGTACTCTATTCTCCATAATGCTTTTAACAAAAGACTTGACCATTTCAAAGGGTAGATCAACCTTTCCTAAATGTGGCTTAGTATCGACTAAAAAGTTTTCAGTCCTACTATGGTACGAAATATCAACAATTGCCTCATTTCCAATCCCCTCCAATCCTCCCTCATCCCCTAAAATTCTAATATAACCTCTTTCTTCGACGTGAGAAACATTTCCAGCCCAACCTACTTCTAGAACGAAACTGATGTCTTTCTCTAGCTTAATGTAGGCGATAGCGTAATCGTCCAAATTAAAGCGTTTTGGATCCCAAGTTCCCCAATTAAATTTTGTCTCTTCGCTTTTATTCCCGAATTTAGTATAAACCTTACCCATAACGCTTATTGGCTTCCTAAATTTAAGTATAGATAATACGTTATCAATTACATAACATCCGATATCTAAAAGAACTCCTCTTCCACCAGATAACTTTTGATCTATAAACGTGGGAATACCGGGAATTCCTCTCCTCCTTACCAAATATCCATAAGCTACATAAGGTTCACCTAATTTTACTTCCTTAGCGAACTGAATCGCTGGAGAAAATCTAGTCCAATACCCCACCATTAGTTTTGCTCCCTTATTCTCAGCTGTCTTAACGACTTTGATCACTTCCTCTAGATTAGCACCGAGGGGCTTATCAACTAATGCATTAATTCCCTTACTTAAGACGTCAATTGCTATATTAGCATGTGTACCAGTTGGTGTGACTATACTAACAGCATCTAACGCCTCTTTCTCTATCATTTCCATGTAATCGTAATAACATTTAACTTTAAATTGTGATGAAATCTCTTCACATCTTTGTTTATTTATATCGCTTACTGCTGACACTTGCACTTGATCACTTAATCTCGTTAAGGGTATTAAGTGTCTATTCTTACCATGTCCTCCAACTCCAATTACGCCGTACCTTATTTTTTCAACCATAATAATATAAAACTACGTGAGCCTATTATCTTTTGGTTTGCTTATATTTTACTAGTTATATTAAAGTATAAGGATAGATAGATTTAAAAACTAGTAGTTAAACTTATACTTTAGTGAAATAGAATGGCTTTACTTCAATTCAAACAAAAGCAAAAAAGTAATGAGGAGGAAACAATAAACGAAGAGCTGATCTCTATAGATAAATTACCAGAGGAATACCTAAAGTTGGAATATCCTAATGAATGGAAATACCTTCAGAAAGTGAGGAGAAATAGCTACTATTATGAGATAATTTAAAAAACTTTTTACTACATACAAGTTTTGTATACGTCTAATACAGCTTTTAAGTCTCTTAGTGCTATCTCTGGAGGCATGGGAACTGGCTCATTATTTTCCACAGCTTTAATGAAACCCTTTATTTCTTCCTCTATCGGATTAACTTGATCTACTTTTACTACCTCGCCATTAAAAACTAGATCTCCAAATGGTTTACGATTTATCCTCGTGTTAGGATCTTCTATTATACTACCATTTTCTCCATGTATTTCAAAACCGGGTACTTTAGGGGGCTTAGGAACTGACCAGCTATAAAGTATTGTGCCCAATGCGTTGTTCTTAAACTTGAAGAGAGCTATTGTAGTGTCTTCTCCTTCTATTCCAGAGAAGTAATTATTACATAATCCTAAAGCTTTTTCATAATCCCCACCAAGATTAAGAAGCGTGTCAATAAAGTGTACTCCTCCATCTATAAAGGCTCCTCCTCCCATCTTTTCCTTATTCGTCCTCCAACCTTTAGGTTGATATAAGTGGGTAGACCTTACTATTATTAACGATATTTTACCCAATTTAGGCATAATTTCCCTAGCTTTACGTACAGAGGAATCGAAGAAGAACTGTTCTAAAACCATAAATTTAACTCCATTTTCCTTTGCAGTATTAATTAACTTTTCTCCTTCTTCAATAGTTCTGGCTATTGGCTTCTCTAACATCAAATGTTTTCCACTCCTCATAGCCTCTACTCCCATTTTTAGATGTTGATCGTGGCTTACTAACAAATCTATCACATCAACATTAGATCTTAAAATGTCCTCATATTTTGTGAAATAGCCCGTTGCATTGAATTCTTTCATACAATCTTTTGCCTTTTGCTCATCCCTACTAAACACATAGTATTCTATACCTCCAATATTTCTCATTGCGCTTAGATGGATTTTACCGAAACCGTTACATCCTACTACAGCTACTTTCATGAATTCTACTATAAGTTGCTAGAATATAAATATTATTTTTAGTTTTCTTCACAATTTTTTGTAGGATTATTACTTGGTTTAAGTCTTTTTACCCTTGAGTTTAAAAAATAATATTTATAAATTTTCACAAAGTTATAGTCTTATCATGAAGAATACTCTGCTGTCAACTAAGTTCTCTATAGAGATAAAGACTGATCTCGATAGAGACCTTAAGTTAGGAGAGGAAGTAATCAAAATAGATGGAAAAACAATTACAGTATACGATTCGAAAAGGAATCTGATATTACGCGTAGATAACGTAATAAAACTTAGTGTAGAAAGTGGAATTACTATTAGCAAGTTAATAGCTTACACTTCGGATGGTAAGAGTGTAGAAATAGCTTACTTTACGAAGAAAAAAGAGGAAGTCTTTAAGAGATTAGCTGATGCTTTCAACAGAAATGAGCAAATAGATATTAAGGATGAAGAGGCTTCAGATATTCATAAAGTAAGTATTAGTACATTGAGGTGGCTCTTCAGTATATCATCTAAGTATAGGAAGACAATGATATTAGGCGCCATATTATCATTAATAACTACTGGGCTTAACCTAGTTCCACCTTACTTGTTAAAAGTATTGATCGATAGCGTTTTGTTATCAAATACTCATTCCCCAGCTTTGTTTGAAGACATAATAATTTTCTTAGTCTTAACTTATTCTAGTCTTGCAATTGTTTCTTCAATACAAACTAGAACACTAAACAATTTAGGATCCAGAATAATAAATGATTTAAGGGAGATCCTTTATAACCATGTTATTAGACATGATTATTCGTTCATAGAGAGAATATCTCCAAGTAGAATTCTATCAAGACTTACTACAGATGCTGGGAACACTAATTGGTTATTAGTATGGGGTTTGCCAACACTAGTAACTAACCTGTTTACCATAATTGGTATAGGTGTTATACTTTTCACCCTAGATGCTACTCTGGCTACTTTCATCTTGATCCCTATTCCAATAATAGTTTTAATGATAATAAGATATAGAAGAAAATCCCATAGATTATACCACAGAAATTGGAGGAGAAGTGCTGACATAACTTCAAGAATAAATGATACTGTTCCAAACTTCCTAGTTGTTAGATCATTCTCCAAAGAAGATTATGAAAGCAAGAGATTGAGAGAGATGTTGAACAGGTTATATGAATCTAGTGTTTCGATAAATAAGATGAACTCTTATTATTGGCCTCTAATGGGACTAGTGGTCAACTTATCAACCGTAATAATTTGGTGGCTAGGAGGGCATGAAGTTATATCCGGAGTTATAGAATTAGGTATAGTAACTGCTTTTATAGCTTATGTATCCCAGTTTTACGGTCCAATAAATAATCTAAGCAATGTTTTACCTTTCATACAACAATCCCTAACATCAGCTGAAAGGATAAGAGAAGTATTGGAAGTAAAGCCCCAAATTTCGAACTCAGAAAGTCCTAAGAAACCCAAGATGCCAGCTGAAATAGTTTTTGATAAAGTTTCCTTTGGTTATGACCCTCACTTTCCTGTAATAAAAAACGTTAGTTTTATGATTAAGCCTGGAGAAAAGGTAGCGATAGTAGGTAAAAGCGGTTCTGGTAAGAGTACAATTGCTAAACTCCTTTTGAGATTTTATGATGTTGATGAAGGAAAGATAAGCATAGGTAATGTTGACGTTAAGGAAATTGATCTTGAGTATTTAAGAAAGAAGATAGCTTACGTACCTCAAGACGTAGTCCTATTCGATACTACAGTAGGATACAACGTTGCTTATGGTTCCGATAACGTTGATGAGCTGGATATAATAAGGGCTTGTAAAATTGCCAAAATACACGATGAAATAATAAAATTACCATTCGCTTACGATACTATTCTAGGGGAGAGGGGGACATATTTATCGGGTGGACAAAGGCAAAGGCTAAGTATTGCAAGGGCTATAATAAAGAACCCTGACGTATTAATATTCGATGAGGCTACATCGAATTTAGACGTAATAAGCGAGAGAGAAGTATATGAAGCTATGATTAACGTATCACAAGGTAAAACTGTGATCTTGATAACCCATAATGTTCACGAAGTGATGAATGCAGATAAGGTAATAGTGTTAGATAAGGGTAAGATTGTAGAAGAGGGAACTCCGAGAGATTTATTGAGTAAGAAAAGTGCTTTCTATGAAATGTTTAAGGATCAAATCAATGAGGAGAACATTTTTACGAAAGCTAAAGAGAAGAGGAACCGAGAAGATCAATTGAGAGTCGTAAGAGACTTAAAAGTTTATCCCACTAATAGGTCAAGTAGGGTTAACGTTCAAATAGATGGTATAGTATATCATGACCTAATTCCTAAAATGTTATTTCCAATTACTAAGCCTACATTTATAGGATTTTATGACGAAAATGGAAAAGAGGTACTATTGCTAGAAGATTATACTAAGATTACTGATGAAAATTCTAGAGAAGTATTAGAAAGGGCTATATCTTATAATAACTTAATATTCAAAGTTAATAAAATAAACGAAATAAATATAAAGGGAGATCAACTCGAATGGAATTTAATAACCGATAGAGGTGGAGTTACAACATATACTTTGGGTAGGAGAAATGTTGTTGTGTTTGATTCTAAAGTAGTTTTAATAGATAAAAATGATAATCTATATGAAATTGATTTAAATCAGTTAGACAAGAAAAGCCTTAATTTACTTCTAGAGACTGTTTAGCCGACTGCAATAACCAAGCTGGAATATCTATTTTAACTTCTTTACCTTCCATAGCCGATTTATACATACTCTCTAATATTGCTACATTAATTGCCCCTTGTTCCACTGTACAAAATGGATACGGTATTTCGGCTTTCTCAATAGCGTTAATAATTTTACTCCAGACCTCTTTATATACGCTTCTTTGCTGAGTGGTTAATGGATTAGAGATGAAGAATTCATCAGCTATATTTCTCATAAAGTATAAGGAATTATCTATATGAATTCCACCCTTATTACCTAATATTACTATTTCCCTCTTGCTCTCTTTAATGTAAGAAGCCCAGCTAGTTTCTATATACACTGAAATACCGTCAAGATCTAGAAACGCTGAAGCGAAGTCCTCCACCTCTACCTTATCTTTAGGTAAGGTAGGTGAAGGATATGAGGAAAACTTAGTCTTATCTTGAGAGAAGACGTAATGAGTTCTAGATACTACGCTTTTAGGAGTTGGGAAATCTAAGAAGAACATTATAAGATCTACTAAGTGAGTCGCTAAATCAAAAATTACTCCCCCTTTAGCTAAATCCTTCCTTATAAAGGTAGACGAAGTGGGTATACCTTTTTGCCTTATATATAAGCTTCTTACATGATATATATTACCTAGTTCACCGTTTTTGATCAATTTTTTAGCAGTAAGGGAGTTTTGTTCAAATCTAAATTCATGACCTACTACAAGAATCTTGTTCTTTTTCTTAGACGCTTCAACTAACTTTAATGCTTCCTCAAAAGATGTAGCCATCGGTTTTTCAACATACACGTTAGAGCCGTTGCTAAGAGCATCTAAAGCAATTTTAGCATGAAGAGAGTGAGGAACTGCTATTAAGACTAGGTCAGGATTTTCGTTTTTTAACATATCTATGTAATCAGTATATCCTTTACAGCCAGTCTTTGAAGAAAAATCCTTTACTCTCCTTTCATCTATATCTACGCATGATTCCACTTTAACTCCTAGCTCTGATAACGCTGGTAGATGCCCATAGGTAACCCATCCACCTAATCCTATAATGCCTAATTTCATGTTATATAATTATGACATACGTTTATAAGCCTTTGATTTATCTTTTCATTTATTCTTCAGAAATATTTAGTATTTATTAATAATGTTAGAGTTTTCAGCCTTACTCCTATCTCTAACGGTCAGAAATAATAATGACGCTAAAATCCTCAAAATACCAATCATTAATAACATTAAATCGATACTGAAGACTAAGCTAAGATGGCTGGATAGTATTTCAAAAAAGACACTCGATAACGTAGATCCTATCAACGCCGCAAAACCATTAAACATATTATATAACGCTATATTAGCTCTTTTTTCGTAGTAGTTAGAGTTATCAAATAAGTATGCCGTATAGGAGATCGATGCTGAATTTGTAAAACCAGATACTAGATTAGCTAAGTATATTTGATATGTATACGTTGAAAGTGCATAAGCCAAAGGAAAAGTAGCTAAGGCAAATCTTCCAAAGAACATAACTCTTCTTCTATGCTTGTCTACCAATCTTCCTACTAACCTTTGCAAGGCTACTGTTGACAGACCGCCAGTTAAATTAATGATAGCTATTTGAAACTCGTTCATATGGAATTTATATACTTGAGCTAGGGGAAATATTGGCCATGCCATTGACCAAATTAATGTAAAAATGAAGCTTGCTAATATAAACTTTCGCATTTCAGAATTATTGAGAATAAGATTTTTAACTGAGGTTTTACTCTTAATGAATTTGACGTCTACGTCTAATCTACTTATCACAAAGCAATTTATTATGTATATTATTCCCCCAATAATGAAGAAATAATCCATGAGAGATAGATCATCTTTTACTATTAAGCCCGTAATAAGCGTAGCAACTAATCCCCCAATATAAGCGTAGAAGTTATAATAAGCTAATGTAGTTCCTCTTTTAGTTCCGCTTACCTTGTCTAGAATCAATAGCCAACCAAAATTAGCCACCCCCAATAGTGCAGCAATTATAACATATATTAGCACAAACATGGAATTGTAAATTCCTAAGGCACCGATGGTTATCCATAGAATTCCGCTTAACAGATCCCCTATTATTATCATTCTCTTTGCCCTTATCGATAAGTTAGCTAATATATATTGCATTATTCCAGGGAATGCAGTATTAGCTGATGAAACTAAAGCCAAGAAAGGTCCTATAATTCCATTTGATGCACTAAAGAATGATATGAAAGGGTTTATGAGGCTCGTGGCAAGATTGTTAAGTAGAGCGTAAGTTCTCAGAGGTCTCAATGAGGGTCATAATGACTACTTAATATGAATTAATTTTAAATTTAACTCCTAATTAATTCGTAAAAACACTTTTAAGTTAGGAAAAAGTTTAATTTTAATCCAAAAGCTTTAGAATAATCTCTGGCTTAATTGGCATCGTGTAAATGTTCTTATTCACTGCATCTTCTACTGCGTGAAGAATAGTAGGTGTTGAAGCTATCGTAGGCAATTCACCTATTCCCTTGGAACCTATTGGAGTATCGGATTTTGCTAACGCTAACGACTTCCATTCAACTTTTATGCTCTCTACAGCCGTGGGTATTACGTAATCGGAAAAGTTAGAAGTTATTAAAGCTCCTTCTGGAGTGTAGACCGTTTCCTCATATAGAGCTTGTGAAATTCCTTGAAGAGCTCCTCCGTGAACTTGACCTTCAGCCAACAATGGATTCACAACTATTCCTACGTCATCAAATGCTTTGTAATCCAATATCTTGACAAAACCAGTTTCTCTATCAACTTCTATTAATGCCATATGGAGACCGTATGGGGAAGTGTATAGGTTCATAACGTAAGAATACTCCTCCTCGGGTAAGACACCCATATGAGTTGAAATACTTGAAGCTTCAGCTAAAGTCACAGATTTGCCACTCTGTTTATGAATGAATTTTCCATTTTCATAAATTACTTCCTCTGGTTTAACACTCATCCTCTCCGATACTATTCTCAATAGTTTCTCCTTTAATCTCCTAGATGCCTCAAATACTGCTGAACCACCAACAGTTACACTTCTACTTCCTGCTGTTAAATCACCTTCAGCTATTAGGTCCGTATCTCCCCATAAAACATCAACCTGGCTAGGATCTACCTCAAATATTTCAGAGGCTATCTGGGCAAAGGCTGTAGCATCACCTTGACCATGTGGCGTAGTCCCAGTTACTACTTGTATCCTACCATTAGGCAGTACCTTAACCTTCGCTGTAGAGAAAGGACCGAAAGAGGCTATCTCGCTCACTATCGCAATACCAACACCAGCTAGCTTACCTTTACTCCTTAGCTCATTTCTTCTCCTCAGTAATTCATGATAATAAGGCTTAGCTATTCTTAACATTTCCCTATACTTTCCACTGTCATAAACTATACCAGTTGGTAATTTGTAAAAATTCACGTCATCCATTATATTCCTTTCTCTAATTTCAAATTGATCAATTCCTAGCTCTCTCGCTCCAAGGTTTAGAATTCTCTCTATAAAATATGTAGCTTCAGGTCTGCCAGCTCCCCTATATGCTCCAATAAATGTTTTATTGGTAGCTATTCCTAATACCTTCACCTTTAACGCATTTACCTTATACCTTCCTATCAATAACCTTGCTGCAGTGGTAGCCATGCCAAAGGAGTCCCCATTAATCTCTGGTATTGGAGCACCTAAGTCCATAATTAAAGTACCTTCAATGCCTAACAGCCTACCCTCAGAATCGAAGGCTGCCTTAAATTTAAATCTCATATCTCTTCCATGGTTAGTAGTTTGCATATCCTCAGACCTAGTGTTAAACCATTTTATTGGCTTGCCAGTAATAACTGATAAATATGCTACTATAAATTCCTCTGGATAATTAATTATTTTACTTCCAAAAGCTCCTCCAACAAACGGTTGAATAACCCTTATATCATAAACACCATAGTTACCTAGTAAAGCTGATAGCCCCTTTTTCAAATCAAATGGAGTCTGTGTACTACTCCAGACAGTTAACCTTCTCCCATCAAAGTAAGCCACAGCTCCTCTAGGTTCCATTGCTGAAGGGATTACCCTTTGGTTAACCAATTCCCCTTCAACAACCTTATAAGCTTTCTGAAACGTCTCTCTAATATCTCCCACTTCTATTTCATCTTGCATTACGATATTAGATTCTAAGTCACTTTTAGCCTTATTAACATCTCTCAGTGCTTCTTCTACACTTATAACCGCTGATAAAGGCTCATATTCTACTTCAACCTGTTCTGCTAAATCTCTAGCTTTATACTCATCCTCAGCTAATACTACTGCCAATGGTTGTCCTTGATAGATTGCCTCGTCTTTAGCAAAGCCTACAATGTTAGGTAAGTTCTGAGCTGTATAACATAAGGAGTTAGAAGGGCATCTAACACTTTTTATTTTCGCGTGGGCATATTGACTTCTTATAAATACGGCATAAAGGGCTCCTCTAAAGTCAATGTCATAAACGAACCTACCTCTTCCAGTGATTAATGGTGGATCTTCTATTATTCTCCTCAATGCTTTTCCTATTGCTTGAGTCATTGTTATACCTTAACGCTATCAATTTATTAAACTTTATTAAAGGAGGACTAACTAAAAAATAATATACAAGTTTTCATAATACGCTACGTTTCAATGCTTAACAAGTTAAGATTAAGTATTTATATGAAAGAGTATTTACCTTACGTCTTGAAGTGAAGCTCAATTTTTATAATTTATGAAATTTTATTATGTCGAGCAGGAAGGGCCAGAGCCAACCCCAACGTTGATCCCCTTTATACCCCTATAAATCCCCATTGCTCTGGCCCTCTTCCCACTTGACTATAAGTTAGTAGTGAAGTTAAAAAATTTTACTTTCATCATACTAAGTAAAAAGTACATATTCTATAATTATAGTATATAAACTCTATTCCGTCCCTCTCCACTCACCTTTAGCTACCTTTGGAATAAAATCTTCTATTTGCTGAGGACTGAAATTAACCTTCTTTCCTAATTCAGCTGACAAGTAAGCATGCATCATTAACTCAACTATGAATAGTCCATCATACCAGTTTTCCGTTGGCATTCTACGAGCTAGAAACGATTCCACCATGTGTCTATCCTCCCCTTGATAACCATAAGTCACTGCCTCATCTGGGATTACGGGCATAAGTCCTTGTTCCGCGTTTTGCTTCTCCACAAAAGCTTCAGATTGAGGTATCTTTACATTTCTACTAAAGAAAGTAAATAGCTCGGGTTGAAGTGTATTAATATTTAAACTGTACTCTGGACCTAATACTTCAACAGTCAATCTTAAACCAGCACCGACGAAGTTCCATGAGGTTCTAGTCTCAGATATAACTAGATTATCTTCATTATCCTTATAGTAAACTATCGTGAGGGCGTAATCTTCAGCTTGTTCCTTGTCGAAATCTACGTTATATTTTTGTTTTAAGTAACTAACATACTCCTTCTTGTTCCACTTTAAAGTAGCTATCTCGCTATAAACACTTACGGGTTTCAATGAAGATTTCTCCTTATTAGGGTCTGTGAGAACGTATCTTGTGGTCTCTAAACTATGGCAAGTCATATCTAACAAAGCTCCTCCACCGGAAATAGTGGGCTTCCAAAACCAGCTGTTATGAGGACCAGAATGCTCCTCTGCAGCTCTAGCTAAATAAGGTCTACCAGAGCTCTTAGCACCCATTTGCCATAATAACTCTTTCCCCTTAATGACTGATGGCATAAATACTTGGTTTTCCAAGTACCCGTGAAGTAAGCTCGCTTTCTCAACTAGCCTTATCATCTCTTTAGCCTCCTTAACGTTTCTAGCTAATGGTTTCTCTATAGCTATGCCTATAATATTGCTTTTACCTTGATTTACCTCCTCTACTATTCTTCTCGTGTATTCTAAGTGAACGTTATTTGGCACGGTAAGCCATACTGCATTTATATCCTTATCGCTCAGCATCTTACTTATGTCATCGTAAACTTTAGGTTTACCTACTCCTAATTCCTCTGAAATCAAAGAGAATTCCTTAGCTGATTGAGGATTTCTGGAATATACAGCCCTAACTTCAACGTTTCTCACACCTACTAATCCTCGTAAGTGAAAACGGGCTGAGAAACCACTTCCTAAAAAGGCTATTCTCAAGTGCATAGAATAATGATAGAGATTAAAACTAATAAAGATTTTAGAGTTTTATTTTTCAAATTATTTTGAAACTCTAATCAAGCAAGCAGACTTAGGAGCTAAACTTATTGTTTCTTCTTTAACACAACTGTCAATATCCTCTACAATTCTCGCATCAATTTTTACTTCCTTATTCTCCCACGAGTGATTAATAACTCCCAATAAGTCATCTTTTTCTCCCTCTAAGAATTGAAATTCCACCCCGGAAACATTTGAGATGTACTTCTGGGTTACATTAGTTAGTTCTGCTAAGTATCTATAAAACTTTAGTAAGTTACCGTTAATACTCTCTCTGGATGATGATATTAGCTCAAAAGGTATGGTTGAGAGCACTGCATACCCTTTTCCTCTCTTTGTTAAGAATATCCTCCCAATCCCTTCTTCATCTACACCAATTACGCTAGCATCTTTCTCCTTAAATGAGTACGTTAGTAGTTGAACTTCTCCTCCTATGTTAATTTCCTCAGTATTTACAAATCTAATCGCTTTGGGTATTTTTACTCCTTTACTCCCTGCCTCTAATTTAGGAACTACACCAAATATCTCCTCCCACAGATGGGTTGCTGACATATGTAAACTCATTGCGGTGGAAAAGTATAATGTAGAACCATTCTCCACTGCCCTCAATAATCTCCTCCAAGTAGTGTTAAGTAACCTGGTTATCGATGGGACTATTATTAATTTATATTCGTTAAGATCATCATTTTCCCTAGAAAAGGTAACTTGTATGTTTGATAACCTAGCTAAAATGAAAGCTTCGCTAAGTGCTCTAACGAAATCAGATCTTTTTGATTGCTCTGGTACAAATTGAAAATTCTTGTAAAGCCAAGTGGGCACGAGAATGGTTGCATCTCTTTTAGGTATGTGATATTTTCCTATTTTTCTGCTGGAGAAACTCTTAAGCTCCAAGGCAGATCTCTTCAAACTCCTATCTTTCCTCACTATTCCATAAGTCAGCTCATGTGGCTCCCAAAGATAAGGTTCGTCCTCTTCTCTAGCAAAATCTGAGAAACACCATACTAGTGCCCCTTTAGCCCCATAAACCAAAGCTCCCCTTAATATCAGTCCTACGAACCTGCCTACTGACTCCTCCGAATAAACTGCTGTTGGTAATCCGAACTCCTCTAAAATTACTGGTAATCCAGAGCTTCTATCATACTCTATTGTCATGAAGTATTGCATTGTAAGTCTAATGGGATCATTATCGTAGAGGTAAATATGTGGAGAAGCGTAGTCTACAATGCCTTTTACGTTCTCTGGCTTTAGGAAAGTGGGAGAAAATGGAGAGACAGAATCACCTAAGGAAACTAAATGTTCATTGTCTATACTTTTTATTGCATTATATATTTCCCTTAACCAAATAAAGAATTGTTGATCGCTTTGAGGAATTTTAACAAGAGATATTTCATTAGTTAATACCCATCCCAGTAATGCCTTATGCGACTTGAAGTGGCTTACTATCTCTGTTACAAATTTCTTAGTTAGTTCTATTTTGTCATATATTGAATTGTCCTCATCCCAAGGTATTCTCCAATTCTTACCACTCATATGACCTACGATAAGGGTAAGTAATACTTTTATTGAGTTTTTCTCTGCTATATCTAAGAATTGTGATAGTTTGACCTTACATTCTTCCTTGAAATTAGCTTCCTTATCTGAACAATCTTCATCAAGTATGAAAGCCCTTATCGTATTAATACCTAGTTCTTTCATTAATTCAAAGTCCTCATTAATTTCATTTACATTAAACCTACTCCATACCTTTATATTGGAATCAGATGGCCAATAATTTACTCCTATAATAAAATCTTCCATGTTAAATCTTATAACTTAAAAACTCTTTTTAAATTATATGCGAACATTTTCAGAGCTTGAGGCTAGAATTGTATTAATTTTAGCCAGTTCTTTCAAAAACTTGAAGGAACTTAGGTGGAAGTATAACAATTCTGAACCTTTCGTTGAGGTTGAGGGCAATGGCAAGAGCTCTTATCTGGTAATAATTGACCATAGAGGAAGTGGGTTAGTTAGGCTAGACGGAAAACCATACTTTGAATTAGACGCTTATCATACCCTAATACCAATACCCAAAGGAAAACACGTCTTCAACATAAATTTATCAAACTATATGGATTTCGGAGAGAAGATCGATCCTAGCCCAGGATTACCATTTTACACAGAATTAGATCTTAATGCCTTTGAACTATACATTTATGGCGATTTGATTCTAGATTTGTTAAGGGATAATAATATAGAAAGAGAGATAAAAGATGATTTAGCGGAGGCTTTAACTAAAGGGTTAAGAGAAGCATATTTTGAATCAGTTTCCAAGGATCAAATCTACATTGCTTCTAAGTTCGTTAAAACTAGCTTAGACTTAAACAGAATGTATAAGTCGATCAGTGATGATGAAGTGTATGCCCAGAATGAAAATAGTGAGAAATATGTTAAAGCCTTAAACGTCTTAAGAGATGAGTTAAGAAAACTCGTTTCTATTTACGGTAAAAGAGGTAAACTGATAGGTGTAGGTCATGCACATATAGATACTGCGTGGCTTTGGCCTTTTGATGAGACTAGAAGAAAGGTCATAAGGACCTTTGCAACTATGTTAACATTACTGGATAGATATGATTTTCATTACATTCAGAGCGCTTCAATTTACTATGAATGGGTAAAGGAGGATTACCCTGAACTTTTCGAGAGGATAAAGCAAAAGGTTAAGGAGGGAAAGTGGGAGATAGGTGCACTATACGTTGAAAGCGATACTAACATGGTATCTGGGGAGTCTTTAGCAAGACATTTCTTATACTCTCAGAGGTTTTACTTGGAGAACTTCGATAGATTAGCTGAGGTTTTATGGTTACCAGATACGTTCGGTTTCACAGCTTCGTTGCCTCAAATAGCTAAACTAGGAGGAGTTAAGGCTTTTGCCACACACAAGGTCTTTTGGAATGATACGAATAAGTTTCCATACAATGTGTTTAACTGGGTAGCTCCAAATGGTGAGGAATTGCCATCAATAGCCTTTGGTAACGGAAAGGGAGGATATAATTCAGATTTTTCCTCATCTAGCGTACTACAACAATGGCAAAATTGGAATGAGAAGAACCAGCCAATGCTATACTCTTTCGGATATGGGGACGGGGGAGGAGGACCAAACGAGATTATGCTAATTAAGGCTAATGCGATAAATGACATACCGATTTTGCCAAAAGTTACCTTAAACGGTTTGAGTGAAATGCTAAACGAGATTAAGCCAATCAATAAATGGAGAGGAGAGCTCTATCTAGAGACACATAGGGGAGTATTAACTTCGCATTCTAAGATGAAATTACTTAACAGAAAGGCTGAGATCTTGTTGAGAGAAGCAGAAATTTGGTCTACAATAGCTGGTAACTATGATCATAATATATTTAGAAGACTTTGGAAAACAGTTCTTAAAAATCAATTCCATGATGTTTTGCCCGGTTCAGCTATAAGAGAAGTATATGAAGTTGCCTATAAAGAACTGGAAGAGGTTATAATAGAGGCAGAGAGAATTACTCAAGAATCGATTTCAAAGATAGTAGGTAAAGGAGAAGATCTAGTAGTATTTAATTCTCTTAATTGGGAAAGAGAAGAGTACATCGATAAGGTAAAGGTAAGGGTTCCACCATTAGGTTATACTAAATTGAATCCAGTCGACGTTAAAGACACCGTAAAGCTTGATATTGACGAGAAGGAGTATATTATAGAGAATAGGTACTTTAGGATTAGAGTTAGTAAGAGCGGTGAGATATTATCTCTTAATGATAAAGAGGTCATGAGGGAGGTAATTAAAGAGCCTAGTAATTCAATAGTGTTTTATGAGAATATACCCGGATGGGCGGACGCTTGGGATATTGAAAAGGGGTACAAGGAGACTAGCTTTAAAGTGAAAGCCTCTTCCTCTGAAGTGATAGAAAAAGGACCTACAGTTGTAACCATTAAATTTACATATAGCTTTAGAAGGTCAACCATTACACAATTATTGAAAGTTTATGCTGATTATAGGCGTATAGACTTCGTCACTACGCTTAAGATGAAGGATAGAGAGTTACTAGTTAAGACTTGGTTCTACTTTGACCTCAACGTTGATAGAGCAGTTTCAGATATACCTTTTGGAGTTGTCGAGAGATTCACATGGAGTAATACTAGTTGGGATAAGGCTAGATTTGAGGTGCCCATCCAAAAGTTCGTCGATATGTCGGAAGACAATTATGGAGTAGCAATACTTAATGATGGTAAGTACGGCGTGTCATTAGAGGGTAATAGTATTGGTTTATCTTTGAGTAAAACGCCAATATTTCCTGATCCTAATACTGACTTAGACGAAGTAACTTTTACCTACGCATTATACCCTCACTTAGGAGATTGGAAGAGGGGTGAGGTATTAAAGAGAGCTTACGAACTTAACGTTCCCTTAAGAGTAATAAAGGGAAATGGTACTAGTACTAAAAGTTTCGTAAAAATCGATGGTCCATTAATGCTGGAATCGATCAAAGTCTCAGAGGACGACAATGGAAGTATCATTCTTCGACTCTATGAATACGCAAACTCTAGGGGGGAAGCTACTATCGAATTCCCTTATAACGTAGAAAAGGTTGAGAGCTTAGACTTAATAGAGCTTAACCAGATACCTAGGGATATATTGATAGAGGGAAATAAGATTAGAATAAAATATAAAAATAGAGATATTCTAACTATAAAGGTGAGGTTTTCGAAGTGAGGAAGATAAGCATTGTCACTGGAGGAGCGAAAGGAATAGGAGCATGTATAGCTTATACGCTGGGAAAGAAAGGTTATTCTGTAGTAATAGCTGATATTGATGATAAAGCTGGAGAATATAGATTGAAGCAGTTTAGGGATGAAGGTATTGACTCCCTTTTCGTAAAAACTGACGTATCATCGGAGAACGACGTTAAGAAGCTTATGGATCAAGTGTATAAAGAGTATGGAAGAATTGACGTGTTAATTAATAATGCAGGAATTGGTTTCAGCGGTAGAAGTATTGAAGAGCAGACTTTGGAAGAGTGGAAGAAAATAATAGATACTAATTTGACTGGAACTTGGCTATGTTCTAAGTATGCAATCAAATATATGAAAAATACCGGCGGTGTAATAATTAACATAGCTTCAACTAGAGCATTTCAGTCAGAACCTAACACTGAACCATATTCAGCCTCAAAAGGTGGTATTATAGCTTTAACTCACTCGCTAGCAGTAAGCTTAAGTAAATATAGCATAAGAGTAATAGCCATTAGTCCAGGCTGGATAGATACTAGCAATTGGCAATTTCCGCCAAAGGAATCTAATTTGTCTAATTTAGATAATAAACAACACTTAACTGGTAGGGTAGGCAGACCAGAAGATATAGCGTCGTTAGTATCATTCTTGGTCTCAGATGACGCTTCATGGATCAGTGGCGTAAACTTTACAGTAGACGGAGGTATGACGGTGAAGATGATTTACTTAGACGAGAATATAATACAAGACTCTTTATCTTTACTTTTTAAGGATGAAGAGCTTTCAATACTAATGAGAAAACTTATAGAAAGAGCAAAACAAAATAGGGAGGAAGTAAAGAATATACTTAGGGCAATTCTATGATTTTGTCTGTCGATGGAGGGGCTAGCAAAACAATAGCCGTGATCTATGATAATAACCAGATACGAGGAGTGGGCATTTCCGGACCCTCAAGTTTTTACGTCGTGGGCAAAAGGACTGCAATAGCTAATATATTGAGCGCAATCAGACAAGCTAAAGGAAAAATACATGAGATACCGAGGGCAGTTTTTTGCTTATCTGGAGCTGGAGATTCCAACGATTCCGATGAGATAGTTAATGAGATAGTCAAGGCAGTATCGATCAAAGCTTTCATAAAAAGCTACAAGGTGTATAATGATGGAGTAGCTGCTTATAGAGTAGCTAATGCTTTTGAAGATGGAATAACTGTAGTTACTGGATCAAGTAACATAAACTATTATCAGAAGAATGGGATATTAAAGAGACTTGGGGGATGGGGTTGGTTTGCTGGAGATGAAGGATCCGCTTCATGGATTGGTAGAAGAGCGTTAACATACGCTATTAGACAGCATGACGGATTACTTGAGGGATACGATCTAGTTGAGGCTGTAGAAGAATACTTTGGTAAGCCTTTAAAGAAGGTGATTCAACAATTAGAGCTTAAACCAGATAAGGCATTAGTATCTGGCTTAGCCACAAAAGTGGTAGAATTAGCTAAGTCCGGGTCAAGTTATGCTAATCTAATATTAGATGAAGCTGTAGAATATATATCTACTACTATTAGAAAATTACTGAAGGAATTCGATTCGACTCATCCTAGAATTTCATTGGTAGGTGGCTTAATGCAAGCTGGTGACTTCCTATTAAATAAGGTCAGGCACAGTCTACCATCAAGTCTAGACTTTCACGTATTCTACGGATATCAAGCAGTAATTGGTGGGATAGTTATATTGGATAGGATAGAAATATTCGAAAAAATTCAAGATTTATTATTTCAGTTAGATGATTTCATAGAAGCTAACTTACCTCAAAAACAAGTAGAAAGTATTCTATTTTTTAGAGAGCCTCCACGTGAGTGGGGATGAAAATTATTAAATTTATCGAATTATATTGATCTTTTATTTATCTAACATAAACATAAAGGTTTATATTCTACTTTATGTAGTATAAACTCTAATGAAAGCAATCATAGTAAAACCTCCAAATGCTGGAGTAGAAATAAAAGATGTGAAAGAAGGGGAAGTCGATAATTATGGCAAGGTTAAAATAAGGACGTTATATAATGGAATATGCGGAACTGACAGAGAAATAGTGAATGGAAAGCTGACTTTAAGTAACTTACCTCAAGGAAAAAACTTTTTGGTTTTAGGTCATGAGGCTATTGGTGTTGTTGAGGAGTCTTGTTGTGGTTTTTCTCAAGGGGAGTTGGTTATGCCTGTTAATAGGAGGGGTTGTGGTGTTTGCAGGAATTGTTTAGCGGGTAGACCAGATTTCTGCGAAACTGGCAAATTCGTTGAGGCTGGAATTCATGGTATAGATGGTTTTATGCGTGAGTTTTGGTTTGATGATGTTAGGTATCTTGTTAGGGTTCCTAGGGCTTTGGAGGATGTTGGTATTTTGGCTCAGCCTTTGGCTGATGTTGTGAAGAGTGTTGAGGAGATGTTGAGTGTTCAGAGGAGGGTTCCTTTGTGGAGTTGTGATGATGGTACTTTGAATTGTAGGAGGGCTTTGGTTGTTGGTACTGGTCCTATTGGTATTTTGTTTAGTTTAGCCTTGAGGACTGTTGGTTTAGAAGTATGGATGAGCAATAGGAGAGATCCCAGCGAGACTGAGCAGATATTTATCGAGGAAACTAAAACGAATTATTTCAACTCGTCTAATGGCTATGATAAGCTGAGGGAATCCATCGGTAAGTTTGACGTTATAATTGACGCTACTGGAGCTGATGCATCACTAATAAATAATTTATTGCCATTATTGAACAGAAACGGAGTATTAGGTTTGTTTGGCTTTTCAGTATCTGGGACATTTTCGATAAATTATAATATGTTACAAGACATCATTCACGCAAACAAAGTAATTATAGGGCTAGTTAACGGTCAAAAGCCTCATTTTGAACAAGCATTGGTTCACTTGGCTTCGTGGAAGACGTTGTATCCAAAATCATCAAAATTGTTAATTACTAAGACAATAAGTATTAACGATGAGAAAGAGGTTTTGAAAACATTAAAGGAGAAAGAACACGGGGAGATAAAGATAAGAATATTATGGGAATAATTGAAATTTCAATCAAGAATTTTTTTAAGTAAATTTTCCTCATTCTATTAGTTCGAAATTCCCTAAGATTTTATAAGTTTCTAGTTATATCTTCCTATTGTTTTATGGTGTTAAATATACTAAAATAGTTTCATTATAAATCTAAGTTGATATATATTATGTTTAAATGTCAAACTTTTGGAAACCTTTTTATATTTTCCCATACATTATATGTATAGGGAAATGATAAGGCTGGATATACTATTTTATTTATTGATCTCCACTATTATCTCAATCGCAACTATAATTTACATAAGCTTTACTGTTCCCTTAGCGTTTTCATATAGGCAAAAATTTTCTTCAAGTAAAGTAAATAAAAATGACATAACTGCTTTGATACCAGTGTATAATGAGAACGTTAATACTTTTAAAGAAGTAATTAATTCCGTAAAGGAGAATGGAATTAATTTTATAGTAGTTGGAGACGGATGTGATCAGCCCTATAGAGAGATTGTGGAATCGTCTGGCGGTGTTTTTATTGGATTAGCTAAGAACGGTGGGAAGAGGAATGCAATAAGGGAAGGATTCAAGTATGTTAAGACTCCTTATGTATTACTACTTGATAGCGATACTGTACTCCCAAAGGGAGCAATTGAGAAGTTATCTTCTAAACTAGATGATAAAGTAGTAGCAGTTAGCCCGGAGATAAGGGTAATGCCAGGGAAGGATAAAAATGTATATTATATTAGCGAGATGATGCAAAGATTAAGAGAGTTAAGTTATAGAGCATTGCAGAAAGTAGGTAGTATAGTGTCATTAAATGGTCAGTGTATCTTAGTAAAAACTGAGGTCATAAGACCTTTAATTGAATCTGGTGATTTCAAGAGTGTTAAACTTTGGAGGTTTACTACAATTTTAGGAGATGATAGGCAAATAACTAATTACATCTACTCTAAAGGATATAAGGCAATAGTAACCAGTGAAGTAATGGTGAAAACTAAGGCACCTGATAATTTAAAGGGATTATTAAGACAGTTAGTGAGGTGGTATAGATCGAATAATTTCTTCTTGATAAAGGAGCTCACTGATGGAACTCTCATGAAGAAGGGGTTCTTTTACGCGTTTACTTTACTTTATTGGTATACGCTTCCATTGCTTAGCTTAAGCAATTATTTATTATACACTGAAATAGTAATGAGGCATATACTTACCCATTGGAATATTATCGTTAAAGTAATAACTAGGGATCCAATTAAATTCATAGAATATGTTATAGTGAGAAGGATAAATAATGTATTTAACTTAGATCCATCTCCTGTTACAAGAGAAATTAGTAAACTATCACATCTTTCACCTAACTTTTATCATCATTATTTTTACCATCGCCACATATTAGTTATAAATCAAAAGCCATTAGATGTAAATATAATATTCTTCTATTACTTCTATAATTTCCATAACCTCGTGGGGGAAATATCTACTATTGTTTCAATTATTATGATTCTTACAATTATTTTATATACTAAAAAGAGTTTTAGGGAATTCACAATAGGAATGCTTGCCTTTCCCCTAATGTTCTTCGCTGACATTTTTGCCTTATTTACTATCTGGAAGCAGAAAAAATGGTCTGGTCGTAGTTAGTTTTTTAATTAAAAATTGTGTAATTTATTAGATAAAATGTAGACAAAAGAATAGATTTTTTACTTTTCTAAGCGGTGTGATAAAGAGTGAATAGAAAAAATGGCATATCTATTTAAAGAAGGCACGCAAAGGTCATCTGGAAATGACGTAATACTAAATAACATAGCTGTAGCTAAAATATTGTCAGAAATGTTAAAGTCTAGCTTAGGACCTAAGGGTTTAGACAAGATGTTGATAGAGGGTCAAGATATAACTATTACCAACGACGGAGCTACAATAGTAAAGAATATGGAAGTGGAACATCCTACTGCAAAAATTCTAATAGAAACTGCTAAAACGTTAGATTCAGAGGTGGGTGACGGGACTACATCAGTTGTGGTATTAGCAGGTTTATTACTTGAAAAAGCTGAAGACTTGATAAACCAAAAGATACACCCCACGACTATAATTGAAGGATACAGATTAGCACTTAATGAATCCTTGAAAGTTCTTAAAGAGATTTCAGATAAGATAACGCCAGAAAACAGAAAAGCACTTCACGATTTAATTTACACAACATTATCCAGCAAATTCTTCTCTACAGAAAGTACATTAGAGAAAATAATAGGATTAGTAATAGAGGCGTCGTTAGCTGTCTTAGATAAAAGAGATGGACAGTACAACCTTGATATAAAGAACATAAAAACTGTGAAAATAAATAGTGGAGAATTTGATGATAGTGAGTTATTTAATGGCGTTGTTTTAGACAAGGAACCAGCTAATGAGAACATGCCAAAGTTTCTAGAAAACGTTAAAATATTACTGATAGATTTCCCATTAAAGTTAGAGAAAACCGAGATCAACATGAAATTAGGCATAACTGATCCAACGCAGATGAAAGCTTATTTGGATGAACAAACAGCCTACATAAAACAGCTAGTAGATAAGATAAAAAGTCTAGGAGCTAAAGTTGTAATAAGTCAAAAGGATATTGATGAAGTAGCTTCATATCTAATGGCAAAGAACGGAATTATAGCTGTGAAAAACGTTAAAAGAAGCGATATTGAACTACTAAGTAGGGCTACGGGAGCAAGAATAGTAAGTAGTATTAAAGATGTAAGTGAGAGCGACCTAGGGGAAGTTAAAGTAATTGAATTGAGAAATCTAGGTAAGAATAAGTTCCTCTTCATAAAGTCGGACAAGGCTAAAGCTGTGACTGTTATAATAAGAGGGTCTAGCAGTTTATTAACTGATGAAGCTGAGAGGAGTTTAAACGATGCATTTAACTCAGTCAGAAATTTACTACTCGAACCGTATATATTACCGGGTGGGGGTGCTGTTGAAGAAGAATTAGCGTTGAAGTTGAAGGAAAGTGCGAACAAGATTAAAGGTAAGGAACAGATTGCCTTTAATGCCTTTGCAGATGCTCTAGAAGAATACGTAGTTACTTTGGCTAACACAGCAGGCATGGATCCAACAAACACATTAGTGGAAATAAGGAGCAAACATGCCAAAGGTTTGAAAAACGCTGGAATCGACGTAATTAAAGGTCAAATTAATGATAATATGTACGATTTAAAGGTCATCGATTCCTTAAGAGTTAAGGAGCAAGTAATAAAAAGCGCTACAGAGGCTGCTACAGCAGTTTTAAAAATAGATGACGTAATAGCAGCTGCTCCTGCTAAACAACAACCACAACAACAACCGTACATGGGTTGAAAAGTTAAGATATGAGTTAATATTTTTATGTCATATTATATATCATATGGAGCTTAAGATAACTGATTTTAAGGTTTTTACGACTCAAGCTAATTTTGAGTGGACTTTTGTTAAAGTGTATTCTAAAGACCTTTATGGTATCGGTGAGGCTGGTCCAGCACCCGGATTAAAGGGAATGGAGAGTGAGTTCAAACAATTATTACTTGGAGAAGACGCCTTTAAGATTAATAGGATTGAACAGAAACTAAGATATGCTACATTATACTCAGGGAGCACAACTTATCACATGATCTCAGCAATTAATATAGCGTTATTTGACTTAATAGGCAAATACTTGAACTTACCTATCTATAGATTGTTAGGAGGAGATAGGACAGAAATACCCGTTTACGTTGATGCCCATGGTGGAAAAGGTCTAGAAGCCATGAATGCACTACATTTACCCGCCAAACTACCTTGGATAAAAGAAGCTGAGGTAGAGAGAGGTAGATTATTAACTGATAACAACCCTATTCATGGTAGATTATCTATAGAGAGATGGAATGAGGATTATACGCCAGAAGCATATTCTAAGAGGGCTTTAAAGATGAAAAATGAGGGATTTACAGCGATGAAGTTCGACTTAGACGTTCCTACCCCTTATGTGGATATAAGGAGGATTATGTCTGGAGACTTATCTCTTAAGGATATAGATTACATGGCTAGTATAGTTAGAGCTGTGAGAGAAGCAGTAGGAGATGAGGTAGAAATAATGGTTGACCTTCATTGGAGATATAATTTAAATACTGCAATAAGGATTTGCAAGGCATTAGATCCTTATAGACTGAGGTGGATTGAGGACCCGATACCAGCAATAATGTCCGTTAGTAATTTTGATGAGTTAAAACTTCTTACTTCCCAATGCTCTACTCCGATAGAGACTGGAGAAAATCTGTACACTGTAGTTCAGTTTAAGGATTTGCTAAATACTGGTGTAAGAGTCTGGGCGCCAGACATAGTTAAAGCTGGAGGAATTACTGAGGGGAGAAGAATAGCAGAGCTTGCATCAATGTATGATATAGAGTTCTCTCCCCATAATATTTCCTCGCCTATTGGTACTTTAGCTCACGCTCATTTAGCCAGCATAGCTAATACTTTTGGATTTGTAGAATTTCACGGACATGACGTACCATTTTGGAATGAAATCGTAAAGCCTAAGAGAAGAATCATCGAAAATGGAATTATAAAGCTTACTGATGACCCTGGATTAGGAGTGGACTTAGATGATCAAATTATGAAAAAGTACTGGGAAGACTATGATTTATAGATAGCATTTAAAAATACAATGAACATATAAACTGATCAGCTCCCGCCCTAAAAGGCGAGGTTTATCACTCTATTATCATTTGTGTATCCTATTCTTTCTTATGAAAGTTTTAAATCATTATCTTGATATTTAACCTTCTTCCAGCAATAAAAGCGAGATTCTTGAGTAAGTTGAGCAAAGAAGTAAGATTCTTTCATTTCTCGCTATAGATATATCACAATGTATATACTTTCCTCAGCTAATACTTAATAAAATCCTTTTTTACCTTCTTTTACCATCTCTTCTAGAATTTTATTGGGTTTGTAAGCCTTATATCCTTTGGAATAAATGTCAACTAAATGTTGGTAAATTTTATTAACTCCTAATTCATCAGCAATCTCTAATATCCCTCTAGGGAAATTAAATCCATAAACCATTACTGTATCAATATCTTTAGCATTAACTATATTATTTTCAATAAGCCAACTAGCCTCATTAACCGCCAATGAAATTAGCCTAGCAGGGTCTACTTTACTATGTTGAGGTAGTTCAACTTTCTTATATTTTCCAGGCTCTGGATAAACGTAGAAACCTTTACCACTTTTTACACCTAACTCCTTATTGTCCACTCTTCTTTGATACAGAGAACACTTCACATCTTCGGCTGTCCCGCTCTCTACTATAACCTTCCATAAATCTACTACCACATCTAAACCTACGTAGTCAGCTAACTCAAATATGCCCATTGGTAATTTTAAACCATTCCTCGCTGAACTGTCTACCTCTTGAATTGTTGCCTCTCCGCTCTCCACTTCCCTACACGCCTCTTGTAATAGCCTTAAAAAGATCCTATTACTCACGAAACCTGGAACTTCAACTCTTAGCCTAACCGGTATTTTACCCATCTTATTAGCTAGCTCAATCGTCACATTAATAACTTCCTCAGACGTATATTTACTCGGCACTATTTCAACTAATTTCATTATGGGTGGAGGGTTAAAGAAATGCATCCCTATCACCTTTTCTCGCCTCTTTGTAACTTCAGCAATTGTTGATATGGGAATTGACGAAGTGTTAGAAGTTAAAATAGTATTTTGTGGAGTGACCTTGTCTAAGTTTTCAAAAACTTTTCTCTTTAAATCAATTAACTCTGGAACCGCCTCTATTACGAAATCTGCGTCTTTCAATACATCATAGGAAACGGAAAAATTTATTCTACTCATCACGTTCTCAGGTTTTTCCTTTAATATCCCTTTTTCATAAAATTTTATCAATGATTCATTTATTCTTTGTTTAGCCCTATTTAAGAAGTCCCAAGAAACGTCGATAACATAAACTTCAAAACCAGCTAACGCTGATACCTCGGCTATTCCATGACCCATGGTTCCAGCTCCAACTACGCCTAACCTCTTTATCATATGATACTATCATCTCGTTACTTAATAAAATTTTCAATTCATACTTTAGTTGATATAAAGTAAACTAAATTTATCCAATTACGATTAGGCGTAAAGAATATAAAGGGGTATGAGAACAGATAATACTGTGACCATTAAGGATGCGATAAAACTCTTTGGACCCGCATGGATAGTTATGATGGCTGATGTTGATGCTGCAAGCGTTTTAACGGGCGTAGCTGATGGACAAGAATACGGCTACAGATTAGTATGGCTATTATTGCTCTTAACTTTACCACTATTTCTTATTCAAGACGCTGCCGGTAGGATAGGTGCAGTGAACAATGGAAAGGGTCTTGGAAGCTTGATTAGAGGAAAATTCTCTACTAGTTTGGCCCTTCTATCTTCAATGCCTATGTTTGGAGTAGACGTCTTTACGTATGTAGTGGAGTACAGTGGAATAGCTGTTGGTTCCTTAATCCTAGGCATACCTATTTACATAAGCTTACCTTCATTTTTCCTAATTCATCTTGCTATAATACTTACGAAAAAATATACAAAGGCAGAAAAAATATTATTGGGAATATCATTCATATTGATGATTTCATTTATAATTCAAGCGGGATTAAGGGGAATAGTCCCTAATCAGCAAATATTCTATTTCTCCTCCTCACCATCGTTTATTTTTCTGGTAGCAGCAAATATAGGAGCAGTAATAATGCCATTCATGTTGTTTTATCAAGCTTCCGCTACTGCTTACAAGTACATAGATGCCAATTCATCATCTGAAGTGAAGGTTAGATGGTCGTCTTATGAAACTATAATAGGAGCTATCGTTTCAGAGGCATTGATGGTAGCAATAGAACTAGCGACGACTGGTATTTCAAAGTCTGTAGATCCATTAAACTATGAACAAGTATCTCAAGCTCTTTCAATAATCTCTGGTAACCTATCTCCCTATATTTTTGGTATAGGATTAATTAGTGC
This sequence comes from Sulfolobus sp. A20, assembly GCF_001719125.1. Lineage (NCBI taxonomy): Archaea > Thermoproteati > Thermoproteota > Thermoprotei > Sulfolobales > Sulfolobaceae > Saccharolobus > Saccharolobus sp. A20. Next base: position 1,290,567 of record NZ_CP017006.1, on the reverse strand, counting down.
TGGCTTCTTAGCACTAATCGTAGAGTCTTTTGGAAGTGCATGGGGCACTTTAGAGTCCTTGAATAAATACGATCCATATGATGAAAAGAGTTATAAGAACTTAGTTTGGCTTTACCTTACGGAAAGTGTACCGGCTTTAATAGTAGTAATGATATTTAGCAATAATTTTGACAAGATAGTAAATTTTGTCTTAACTCTAATGTCTATTTCACCTATAGTAGCCCTAATTCCTGCCTTCTTCATAGGAATTCTCGTAGGAGATAGGAAAATAATGGGGGACTATGCATATGGTAAAACTAGATTGATAATTTACTGGATTACCATGGCGTTAATAGGAATTAGTGGATTCATGTCTCTAATTTATTAACATAATTCTTCTACTTACCCTTCCACATCTTTAATGATGATACAAAGTCGTTTATTGAATACCTACTTTTCCAACTCAATGGATATGAAAATTGTATGTATTGTGAGGAAGTGTAATCTACATTAAGCAGTTCCTCATTGTCTAATGTTAAACGTATCCTCTTGTTATCCGCCTCTATTCCCAACTTCCCATTATCATTCGAGCTTTCAAGAAATTCAAACCCCTTATCGTATCTTAAAATGACGAATTTTTCTAAATTGTTTACGTTATTATTTACAACAAGAATACCTGACCCAAAGATTATGTAAAATAGCCATAGTTTCACTACGTTAAGGTTTTGATCAATACTTCTTATACTGTAAGCTTCATCACCAAAGGATGTGCATCCTCTTAATGCAATACACATCTGATTACCGTAAATATAAGCTGTATTGTTAGCCCATTCAGCATATTTTTCCATACTCTTACTTAAAGGCTCTATATGAGCGTAATACTGAGAGTCTATCTCTATAAGTCTAGTGGGGGGTAAATATTTTATTGTGTCGGGGCTGAGGTCCAAAAATACAACGAAACTAGGATATGATCCACTCCATATGGAATAAGCCCTCTCTGAGACCTTTCTAATTTCAGTAAAAGGAGGTAACTTGTAAATTAATCTGTATAATCTATCAGCCAAAACTGGATCTAATCTACTTAAGACTATAGCTCTAAACGCTGAAGAAATAGCGCTAATGTAAGGCATAATGTCACTTTCACTCTTAACTCTTTTCACTATTCCATTTTTTATAATATATACCTCGTTATCATCACTAACTTGAACTTCTATTTCACACTGAGTATTAACTAAGCCCTTCTTCCATTTGATACACTGTCTATATACCACAACTTATATTTAGAGAATAGAGTAATTAAGTTTTATATACCAACCTTCATGTGTTAACTTATATAAATTAAAGATTAGACATGAATAACTAAGATCCCTTCATAGCTAATTTTCCGTTAAAATTTACATAGTTATATCCATTTGAGCTTTTAAAGATACTATAAAGGTTAAGGGGTCATTAGAATGTTTTTACCATATAATAATAAAAAGTTAAGTTATTCCTTATTATCTCCGCATCGAGGTAATGATTTTCTCTCCTACTAACATTGAAGATATAGTAACCATGGGAACACCTATGCCGGGCTGAGTATATTGTCCCACATAAAATAAATTGTCTATACTCTTATTCTTCAAAGGAGGTCTGAAAGGACCAGTTTGACTTAAAGTGTGAGAAAGACCAAATGCTGTTCCCTTATATGCATTATAATTTCTCATAAAATCAAGAAGTCCAAAAGTTCTCTTAAACTTTATGACAAAATTAGAACCAGTCTTTATCTTAAAATCTTCAATTGCTTTATTTAACAAATACTCTTCCCTTTCCTTAAAACCTGGAGGTATTGGAATGAGAAAAACTAAATCATCACCCTTTAAATTCTTGTCAGTAGCTTTCCTATAACTCACATAATATGACATGTTCCCCACATCTATTTCCTTACCTTTACATATTGAGTCAAAATGCATCTTCCAGTCTCCATTAATTATTATGGTATGATGGCTTGACCTAACCTCTCCTTCTACGCCTAAATAACCTAAAATAGCAGAAGGAGCTAATTTTCTCCTTTCCCAATAATACTCTCCTAATGCGTATTCGGGGGGCAGGAGAAGGTCAGCGTAATGATAATCCATATTAAATACAAAAAGATCTCCATCTACCTTCCTACCCTCTGATTCAACATATATAACCTTGTTCTCCTTTACCTTTACTCTATCTACTTCAAAGTTAAACAAGAAATCGACTCCAGCTCTCTTACATGCCTCGAATAATTTATTTACCAAACCCTTAAATCCACCCTTTGGATAATATACACCTTTCCCCAAGATTGCGTAGTTCACCATTGCATATATTGCAGGAGTGCTAAAAGGAGAACCTCCTAAAAACACTGAAGAAAAACCTACAGCCTTCAATGAAACATCATCCTTAAAGTACCTCCTGTTAAATGAATCCAAATTCAAGAATATGGGGAATTTCCTAAAGTTTTTAATTATGACACTATCAAACATGTCACTAATTCTCATTTCTTTGAAAAGAAACCTCTCCATTGCAAGTTCATACATGAACTTCGTATCTTCTATATACTTTTCAACATCGCCTTTAATTACGTTAGGTTCAGAGGCATATATATCAACACCTCTGCCTAACTCATTTAATTTTCCTACATACAGAGAAAATAGAGGATCAACTTTCTCTATTTCTGGAACTTCTTCTCCTACTTCTCGGTAAAACTTTTGAAATACTTCTGGCATTAAGTACCATGAGGGACCCATATCAAAAGAGAATTCTCCCACTGAAAAATTCCTAGCCCTTCCCCCAGGTTCACTTAGTTTTTCTAACACAGTGACTTGAAAACCTTTTCTCTGTAAATATAGTGCTGTTGATAATCCTCCTATCCCAGAACCTACTATAACTACATTCACTTAATTTCACTCTCGTTAGGAATCTTGTCTATACCCTTAATTACCAGTAGAAAACCCCAATTCCCTCTTCCTTCCTTGTGATGAACGTCATGAACTAAAATAAGCTGTCTAAATAATCTGTGTTTTAAACCCCAAGACCTTAGATGTAAATGCCTATCGTGGATGATCATATCATGAATAAAAAAGTAAGCTAAGCCATATGCAGTCATCCCTAACGCTACAGACAAGAATAGTAGACTCCCAGTACTTAACCACTCTATTATTAGAAATATTGCTATTGATGCGAATAAAATTCCAAAGGCATCATTTTTCTCTATCTCAGCTTGTTTTTCCTTATGATGGTCTTCATGTAATATCCATAGATAACCATGCATGACGTATTTATGTAGACCTCTAGCTATGAACTCCATCCCAAAAAATACTGTAATACTGATCAGGATTAGTTCTATGGTATGGAATAGCATATCATATATAAGGCTTAATATAAATAAAGCGTGTGTTAAAAATATTTTAATAGCTTTTAAAAAGCGATTGTTAAACGGTTTTTTATACAATGCTTTATCGTGTACTCCTCTTATAGAATTATGGATGATTATAAAACATTAAATGCCATCTTTAGGAGGGGCAGTGTAACTTATTATAATAGTACTCTATTCTTTCCAGATGAAGTCAGAAGAGATGTGACGAGGCTTTACGCTTTTGTCAGAGTTTTTGATGATTTAGTTGATTCGATACCACAAAAAGTAGATGAATTTTATGAAATGAGAGACAAGTTCTACCGTGTGTTAGAGGGTAAGCAAATTGATGGCGTTGTTCTAACTAACTTTTCAGACCTAATGAAAAGAAAAAGGATTGAAAGGGAGTGGGTAGAGGCATTTCTGAATTCTATGGAGTCTGATATTTATAAGAAGACATATTACACTATCGATGAGACATTAAAATATATGTATGGCTCAGCTGAGGTAATTGGTCTAATGATGATGAGGATTTTGGGTTTAAATCAGGAGTCAAGTTACTACGCTAGAATGTTAGGAAGAGCAATGCAGTATTTGAACTTCATTCGCGACGTTAAGGAAGACGTTGAGTTAGGTAGACAGTATCTGCCTTACGACGAAATGAGAAAATTTGGTATTAAGAGCTTATGTGAATGCAATGAAGGGTTTAAGAAGTATATGAGGTTTCAGATTGAAAGGTTTAATGTATACCAAAGAGAAGCCGAGAAGGGATATAAGTACATTCCATTGAGGTATCTAATACCGATAAAGACTGCAGCTGATATGTATAAATGGACAGCTAATAAGATATGGCACGATCCATGTGTAGTGATAAGGGTAAAGGTTAAACCAAAGAAGAGGAGGATAATAACTCAAGGTGTCTATAATTCGCTAGTAGGTGTATTGAGATGGTTACCTTCTTTTATCCCCATTTAGCATATATCGAAATAGACTCCATGATATTCTTTCCTACTCTAATCATATCTCTTCTTTTCGTGAAAAGAAGGTACAAAGCTTTAGCCTTTTCCATTCTAGTATCCTCTATACCATTCATATTGTGGGATATTTTTGCAACCTCTATAGACAGTTGGAGCTTTAACCCGTATTGGATAATTGGACTCAAAATTATCAATTTACCAATTGAGGAGATACTATTTTTCTTCGTTACACCTTTCGCTTGTCTGATGATATATGACTTTGTAAATATTAAAATAAGAGACAATAAGATACCTTTTGTCAGAAGAGACAAAGTGTTGATTGTATCAATTATTGTTTTAGTATTAGACTTCTTTTTTAGATATTTTTCATATACTTTTGTAGACCTTATATACTTCTCAGCTTCTCTCATTCTAGTAGAGATATTTGATGAAGAAATGTTTAAATCAACTAATTATTGGGTATTTGTTGCTTTAACTTATATTCCTTTCCTAGTTTTCGATTACTTTTTGACTTCCCTTCCTATAGTCATCTATGGACCTCACTCTATATTAGGGATTAGAATCTTGACTATTCCAATAGAGGATGCAATATATTCTTTAACTATGATGAACTTCTACACATTATTTTATAGAGTAGGTGAACGAATGTGGAATCTAACATAGAGACCTATTACTCTAGTGAAGAACCTAGGAAGATAGAGAGAGTATATCAATTCGATAGAGATTCGATTATTAAATGGATGAAAAATAGACCTTCAGCGGAAATCAAAGTAATTAAGGATAATACAGAAAATGATGTAGTAGTCGTTATTCCCACTATGGACGTTAATTCTGGGAGAGCTAGGCAAGCTAAATCAATTTTCTCACCTTTACCAATAGTTTTCGTTGAAAGTAGGGGGAAATTCTTCAACTATGCAAGAAGCGTAAATTTAGGTGTTTTAAAGGCTATAGAGTCACATCCGAAATGGGTAGTTATTTCAAATGACGATATGCATAAAGTAGATAATGCTACTAAGTTAATCGATGAACTTTCTACGGCTACAAAAGGTATGGTATTGGCTAGTCCATCATCATATCATACGTACAGAGTATCAATAGTAAAACCAACTTCCGATTTCGTTAGAGTAATGCACATCATAGGCAAAATATTCCACTTGCCACCAGCAGAAGTATATGGTTATTTGTTAAATAAGTATGGAGAAAATCTCAAGATTAAACACGTCGTATTAATTAATTCCATGGTAGGTCCCTTTATTAAGCTTTCCGGGGAAATTATTGATTCATTCTTAAATGCAGGAAGTTTTCTAATCTTGAATAGAAGGGTAATCAATGGAAAAGTTTTTGATGAAACGTTTATCAATGGGTACGAAGATGTTTACCTATCGATGAAAATGAGAGAAGATCTTGAGATAATAAAGTTTAGGATAAATGAAGATAGAGGTAGTAGTTTAGGATTCAATAAAATTAGATTTTTAAAATTATTTGTAAATGAAGTTTACATGAATTATCTCCTAGAGAGATTTAAGTTCTGACTTCCTCCCCGAAGAGTGAAGCTTTCCTCAAATCGTAAGAAACATATGTCAAGAAATTTCATAATAAAGTGACGACAAGTTTCACCATTCGAGATGAGATCGCTAATTATAAGTAGTAGATCTCGTTGTAAGAAAACAATTAAGTGATAAATTTATACATATTAAGGGAAGCAAGTGTTAATGAAAGATAGGAATAATAGTAAATAGATGCAATATATACTTTTTGTAGATAGTGATATTCAATAAATTGTTTCCTGATAACAACTTTCTATAGGACATAGATCACGATAATTGATATCTTATATCTGATATTATATATAATGTTGATGCCGTTAAAGTAATTATGAAAATAAATATATATGCGTTCAATTAAAGGTTATCATGATAATAATGAGGAGAAACCGTGAAGAAATAATTTCCGACATACTAGAGGCTATTGACAGTAAGATAAATAGAATATCATCGATAATGAAATATGTAAATCTTAGTGCATCTTTGGCTAAAAAATATTTGGCATTAATGAAAGAAAATGGTTTAATTGAAGAAAAAGACGGTGAGTACGTAATCACTGAAAAGGGAAGGAAAGTCCTAGAGCAGATAAGAAGTATAAGAAAAGCTGAAATAGACTTAATTACCTTGGTTAATGAATTAAAGAAGGAAATAAATCTAACTGAATAATGAAAATATAAGATAACCCAGTGTAAACAAAGCTATTGACATATTCAGAATTTTGTAAATTCTCTTAGGTATGATATTTAATATTGAAAGGGAAAATATTGAAATAAACGATGCAAATATGAAAGCTAAGAGTGTTTCTATAGAATATAATAAATTATATCCAGATGATGCTATAACTATCACTATAACCTTTGTAGGAGTAATAACAAAAGCTCCTTGAAGTACTCCAGCGGTATTAGCACCAATATCGAATTCTTTACCAGTTATAGCTTCGATTATAAGAAGGATTGAGAATATTATTCCTACTATATCTGCAATTATCTCAAGAATCTTATTATCCCCTATTAATATGACGAGCGGTATAGCTATAACTATGAAACCAGCTGAATGTGATAAAGCGAATTGTAATATCTTTCGCCTAGTCTTTAACAGTCTTGCCGTAACTACATGATCAGGTTCTATACCATGAGATAAGCCTAATATGACTGCTAATATTATAGGATTCACGATTTAGATTAGGAACTTTAACTAAAAATTAGTTATTGACACTAAAAAATAAATTGTTACTACCACGCAAATATTGATTAATTTCCTCAAACAAGGAATAATAAAGTAAAAAAGCTGTTATACTCTTATTACTTGAACATTTTTAGATATTTTCACTTGATAAACTAAATTTGATATCAACTGGCTTATTAACTTCTTCGCAGTCTCATCAGTTAAATTTCCCTGCTCGTCGAACTTTTGCTGAGCAAAGCTTACGAATACCTCTGGTGCAGGAACTACTATTACATTAAGGAAGGATAATATTTGCCTCAAGTGATACTGAGCCAAGGATCCTCCTAGCATTCCCATAGAAGCACTAACAATAGCAGCTATCTTTCCACTAAAAGCATTGTCGTTATATGGCCTTGATGCCCAATCAATTGCGTTCTTTAACACCCCTGGTATTGACCTATTGTATTCCGGAGTAGCTATTAATAGAGCGTCAGCTTCCCTAATCTTTTTCTTAAACTCTTTTACAATTTGAGGGGGATTATTCTCTTGATCTTGGTTAAATAGTGGAATCTCTCCTAAACCTTCAAAAATCTCCATAGTAACGCCTTTAGGCAAAAGATTTAAGGTAGATCTTAGCAACTTTTTATTGTATGAGTCTTTCCTTAGGCTTCCTGCTATACCAAGGATTTTGATTTCGTCCATGGGATTTACTTGGTAAAGTAAATTATAAAGTCAGTGCTAGTGGCATTGTTTACATAATTAAATAAAGAATTATACATAAAATGCGCCCCAAAACGTATTTGCTATAGTGAAAAATTATTTATATTATGTCATTTTATTTAATAATTGGAGCACTATTGATTGAAGAGAAGACTGTTAACCTCCTTACAACTCTATAGGCAAGGATTTTTGCCGAGGTCTAAAGCGTTAATCCTTTTCACGGGAATTACTCCGTTTGATGAGAGAAAGGAGGAAAGTGATTTTCAACACATTAGTTACTTTATTTATTCCTAACTTCATAATATTAAATTTGCCATTAGTATTAATATCCTATATCTGACCTCCTTCCTGCCTAAAGGGCAAGCCTAGTCTTCATTTTGTCAGTAATTGTGCGATAGGTGAAGCAAAGTGTTAATAAAATGTAAAACTTATGTATAATGAATGAAGATACTGGCAATAGGCAACGTATTTAATATTTCAGGGGTTTCTACACATATTATTAACGTATTAAAAGAGTTAGTGAAATTAGGGGATGAGGTTACACTTTACGTTCCTTCTTTTTTGGTTAAAAATAATTATGAAGTATTGAAAGACTTAGAGAAGAGTGGGGTAAGAGTCTTTGACTCAGTGTATGATGTGATAGAAAAGTATAACGATGAGTTAAAGCAAGGTACTTTCTCGTATTTCCTTAAATCTCATACCGTCTATATAAAATGGAATGATCTAGGGATTGATAGGAACTATATTGAAATGCTAAATAATGTAAAGGCAGACTTAGTTTATGATATGCATGAGGACTCAATTACTCTTAGATTATCGTATCACATTGCAAAAAAACTTAATAAACCTCTTATTAAGCTTCTTCATGATGAACCTTTTAGGAAGACTTTTGGAAGGGGATATAGGAAGATTTTAGGACTTTATGGTTTAGCCTATGATACTCTGATGTGGTATTTTTACAAGCTAGATAGAAAGGCTTACATAAAGGCTATGAGTGATGGTGTATTGAAAGGAATTGCGTCCGTTTCTCAAGCTTCCATTGAATTATCTAGAATAGATGAGATATGCAATAAGTATAACATTAAATTAAAAGTATTTAGAGTAGGAAATGCGTTTAATAAGGATTTAATATATAAATTTAGGAGGACCAAGGGAAAAGACGATTATGCGGTATTCTTAGCAAGGTTAGTTCCTCAAAAGGGAATAAGAGAGCTTCCTAATATTGCTAATCTATTAAAAAGTAAGGTAGTCGTCTTCGGCAAGACGATAAATGAGAGGGATGAAGAGATGCTAATGTCCTCTAGAAAAATAGAGTATAAAGGATATAGGCCAATTGAAGAAGTATATGATACCGTATCTAAGGCTAAAGTGTTAATATATCCCTCGCACCAAGATGGATTTTCGCTGGTAGTATTAGATACTTTGGCCTTAGGAACTTCTGTGGTAGCTTATGATATACCGGCTATAAGATACGTTTACTCTGGACTGAAACCAGTTAAAATCGTAAAAGAATATGACATAAAAGCCATGGCTAACCTAGCTAATAAAATTCTAGAAATGGATGAAGAGTCTTATGAGAAGGAGCATGAAGACGAAAGGGTAAAACGGTTCTTAGAGGAGCACTCTTCCTGGGCTAACGTTGCTAAGGAAACACATGAGTTTCTCAATACTTTTGTTTTAAGCTAGGACCTTGACCCACTCTAGAGATTACTACTCTCTTGACTCCTACTTTTTCCAAAAAGTCCATCACCTCATTAATATATTTCTCGGTAGTAAAGATATGAGGATTTGGACCAGCATCGAATGTGTAACCGGCATTACCAAACTCTTGAACCCATTCCATTATTTTCAGAGATTTATCATTCAAGTAGAAAAATGAGGGCCAACTATCAAGTATAACCGCGTGCATACTATTACTATGTCTCATTACGTAATAGTAAAACCTTTTTTCATCCTTTTTCCTTATCGCATCAACCACCTCGTTTATGCTATTCTCTATGAATTTCAACCTACACTCCATTAACTCCGAAGTTTCAGCTGATCTCATCATCCCCCTTCTAGACGAAATCTTCTTCTCTTCTTCACTTATAATCGCAATGATATCTACTAAATCCCTCCAATGGTCACTTGGAAATAATTGGTAGCAATACGAATCTTCTCCATCCTCTCTAATTCCCTTCTCCCACATAACGAATCCTCCGAACATACTTCTACACGCACTACCTGAACCTAACCTAGCTATTTTTGAGAGCTCTTTCAAAGGTAAATCAAGTCCTAAAAGCTCATTTAGCCCTAAAGTTATTGCAGCTATTCCCGCAGCTGATGAAGCTAAACCTGCATTAGCTGGAAAGTTAGCTATCGATTCAATCCTAACATGAAAGTTCTTACTTACGATCTGTCTGAACTTTTCTATAACCCTTCCAGCGTATTCCCTGCTCTCCTCTTCAGACAATATCTTACCGTTCACTATGATTACATCTTTCTCATCTTTATTCAAGCTTATTGTGGTTGTAACCGATAACTGCTCATCTAAAGTTATAGAAATTGAACTGTTTAACGGAAGATTTAATTTTTCATCTCCTCTCTTTCCCCAGTACTTTACGATTGCAATGTTTGAGGGAGCTGTAACGGTTACACTATTTAACATCATTGGTTCTAAAAACGATTAAAGATTTTAATCTTTACCTAAATAAATTAAATCGTATAACTCCTTCCTACTCAACTTAAACTTTTTCGTCTCATTATATATTCCTTCTTTAGAAATTATTACTCCTATATCTCTTATTACTATCTCATCTCCTCTTATAATGTAGTCTTTAGCTAATATTTCTCTTAATAAATTAAGATCCCTGATTCCATGGGCTTTAAGCAAAATAAAGGCTAACATATCATTAACTCGCGTAATCCTTCCTAAGTTGACATCGGTTAAATTAACCTTATCCAATATTAAACTAAGATAGTAAGTGGCTTCTAAATCCCTACTATCGATGAAGGAGATGTTCTTATCTATAATTCTGATTTTTACGGAATCTCTGAAGACGTTTATTTCACTATAAGGCAAGTTGGTCCTTTCAAGCTTATCTAAAATCTCCCTTAAGGAGGGACAGTTATGAAAGGTAATCTTGAATCTATTGGTAAACAGTTCTTCAGATTTATTTAACGTTTCCTCTAATTCGCCTAACGTTAAATTTGCTAAATCTAAAATCACATTGCCTTTCATAACCCTTATGTTTACCTTTCCTCTTAAGTATTCTACTTTATAATTATACGCTTTTACATTATATTTTTCTAGCAAATCTACCAATTCTTTTAACTCATGTATATTATCGCTATCGGAAGTAATGACATATTTATCTATGATATTTTTAATCATTCTGATACATCTTAAAAATCAGAGTCAAATATATAATTTGTTGAATAAATCTTTATACACACCCTCATAGTAAAGATATAACTAGCTGTTGATTTAAGACAAAAATTTATTTATCTGTTTTCTGTACATAAAATACGTGGTTATACCGATTACAATATTAGATTTGTATAATAATACTAATCACCGGGATAGGATATGACAAACCTAATTTTTTTAGAGTTTATATCAATATCCTCTCTGCTTTACGTACTCTCAACCTTGTTACAGCTTACGGCAGAGAGGAAAGCTGCTGAAATTTTACGAAATTCCTCTAAAGTGATTGACCTTGCTAAAATCGAATCGTTACTCTCACTAATCCATATATTATCTTCTGATAATATGTCAGAAATCTTAGAGGGAGCAATATTGGCAGTTCCACTAAAATTGCCAATGGATGACGCGATAAAATTTATTTCAGACAATTGGAGTTCATTCAAGTCATTAGTAGATGTTTTAAATTCTAAGATAGAAAAGGTAAATAAATTGGTATTTTTGGAAAATGAGATAAAAACATCCCTTAGAAACGTTTCGATTATTAATAAGCTACTTTTAATACTATTATTATCCTCAATTATACTTATTCTCACTAATCAAATTGTTACATCGTTCCTTCTCTCCGGATTAACCTTTGGAATATCTCTCATGTCAGTAATTCTGTCAGTAACCAGTATAAGATATACAAGAGAGTTCAAAAGAATAGGTGAATCATGCATAAAAGGTGATTAAATTTCATTTATTATTTACGTTTTCCTTAGCCCTCTGTAAGAGTGTTTTAAGCTGTTCAGCCTCTTTTTCTCCTCTAAATCTGCTAATTAACGAAATAAAAGTAGCTAATTCCTCTTCACTCATATTTTCTTGGATTATAGGTAATAACCTAGAAAGAAATTCCTTGTCTAAATTCTCCAAAAGCTCAATATATTCTGGTATGGTTAAATCTGGTAAATCGTTAAATAACGTGATAAGAGATGTTGAGATCTGAGACATTAGATCCCTAATCAAATTCTTAAATGCTCCTATCTGCTGTTGCTTATCTAACTTACTTATTTCCTCGACATCCTTCTTAAGCTTCTCGAGATTCTTAAGTAATTTATATTTATGAAATTCAAAGTTCACCATAGCATTTCTCACGTTTTTCGACGCTATATACCTTATTTCATCAACGTCCCTTATAACGTTAATATACCCCTTAAAGTACAAATCCTCTATTATTCTCTGAATAGTGTCCTTAGTCATAACGTAACTTAATGCTGAAAGGCTAGAGGATGGTATCCCGGCTGGACCAGCTTGGGCTATAGCTATCAGTACAATTCTCTCCTTCTTACTCAGAAAATCCATGTGGTGTATATATGGTTAAAGATTAAAAAGCTATTAAAGAATATAACGTGTGATTAAAGCAACATCACCGGGCAAAATACTTTGGATAGGAAGTTATAGTGTAGTATTTGGAGGAATTTCCCACGTATTCGCTATAAATAAGAGGGTAAAGTGCAGTATAAAAGGGAGTAATTCAGATGAGTTAATCTTTCACACCTCATATGGAGAATTTAAGAACAGAGGTAATGAGTTAATAAATTCCGTTATAGATACGTTTAAGGAAAGACTCGGAGTGGAATTAAAGGGATATGAGGTAGAGTTATATAATGATAATGAGTTCATAATTGACGGAAAAAAGACCGGCTTAGGTAGTTCATCAGCCTCAACAGTGGCATTAACTGCATGTTTTTACTACATGATAAACAATAAGATAGATTTAATGGAAATTCACAAGCTAGCTCAAATAGCTAATTATAAGAGACAGAAGGGAATAGGTAGTGGTTTTGACATAGCATCAGCGGTATTTGGAAGCATAGTTTACAAACGTTTTAATGATTTGGAAAAAATGGACTTTTATTACGAGAAATTAAGATTGAAGGGAAACTATGATATGATTTTAGGATTCACTGGTAGGAGTTCTGAGACTGTAGGGTTAGTTAAAAAATTCGTTGAGAAAAGTAAAGATGAGGACTTTAAGGAGTTGATGAAACTAATAGATGAAGAAAACATGATGGCAATAAAACTCATAAAGTTAGATAAAGTAGATGAGGCTGTAGAACACGTGAGGTTAGCTAGGAATTATTTGAACTATTTAGCTAGGAACGTGATTAGGGTTAACTTAGTTAGCGAGGAGGAAGAGAGGCTTATCAGAATCGCTGAGAACAACGGTGCTTTACTAGCATTATCGCCGGGGGCTGGAGGTGGCGATTCAATATTCGCTTTAGGTGAAAATTTACATAAAGTCAGAGAGGAGTGGAGACAAAGGGGTTTAAAAATAATAGATGTAAAGGAAGATGATGGATTAAGAATCGACGAATTGTCATGATAAAAAGAACAGCAAACCTCGCCCTTTACGGCGGGGAGGAGATCAGCCTAATTAGGTAGTGCCTCAATGTTTACCGGAAAAAACTTATTATTCAGATTTACCAGAGTAAGCGCATGGTTAAGATTCTAAGAGTAGGGAAAAAGTTCGCTATATACTTGCCTAAGGAACTTGTTGAAGAAACGAAAATTAAAGAGGGAGACTTGTTGATGGTCATTAAGGAAGGAGATAAGATTTCGCTTATTCCTCTTAAAAAGCCGACAAAATATTGGGCAGAAATAGACGCTGATGAGGCTGAAGAGGTTGGAGAAGAGATTACTAAATCACTCGGAATTAATAGTTGACACTTCTTTTCTACTCCCTTTTGTAGGTATTAAAGTTAAAGGGATAGATGAAAGATTACTGGAAGGAAAGAGGATTTATTACCCTTCCCTAATGTTAACAGAACTTATTGCAGTTATAATGAAAGAGGTGAGAAAACTCAAGTTAAAGAAAATACCGGAAGAAGCAATTAAAGGATTATTCTACATAAATAGCACTGTTAACTTCATCACCTTGGAAGACTTAAACTTAGTGTATGAAATCATAAGTGAGGGTTGGAACGATATATTCGATGCTATATTATATTCCTCATATGCTTCTACCAAAATACCATTGATAACTCTAGACAAGATGTTCTACGATTTTCTCAATAAGAAAGGTTTTAACGTTAGTGAAATCATACTTCTCTAAATTCCTAGTCCACATCATGCCAAATAGGGAAACTCATAAACCTTCCATGTGTGGACAATAATTTGGTTGTTTTGATATAAATTGAATTTTCTTTATTGTGGAAAAGTATTTTTAGGGTTAGGGCGAGAAGATGGATGGGTTTGATTTCCTAATACTCACCTAACTTAACAAGAAACACAACGATGAGATGGCTAAAAATATTCTTCTACAACACAATTTACTCGAAATCTATTGGCATATGTTGGAATAAAATTGAATTTTATGGAGGTGAATGAAATTGTTGTCCACACACTCCTCCCCTTAGAGTGTTCCCTTAGGGCGGTTCACAAGTTTACCGCCTTCACCACTTCATAGCTAGTGGGCTTTAGAGCCCGCTCCATTCGTCCAGCGATAGCTGGATCTTCAGCCAAATTACCCCTATCCCTTTTCCCTCACTCCACCCTCCTCGAGACTTGGGGATATGTACTGAGGAGTAGGAACACACTCTCATTACCCCTTTTTGGCTTCCCTCCTCCCCAATGATCTTCCTTCACTTAAAAACTTTACCCCAAGGTGAGGCTTGTCCTTCCTTTGTCAAGTTGGAAGACTTTACTACCTCACACTACCCTGTCTTTCGCAGTTGGCTAATTATGAGCTTGATGTTATGGAGATTATTTAATCGTTGACGAGAGTTAAATAGTGAATTAGTCATTATGAGTTTGGGCTGTCTTCTTCATACCTTAGGAGTAGTCTTCATGTTTACGTAACATTAAATGGTTAGAAAATTGGAGGGAAAAGGTTACACGATAAGGCATCATCCAGGATTAATGCAAGACAAGAGATTAGTAGAACTATTATTCAAAGTTTAAAGCTAGTAAGCATAGACTTCACATGGAACTCAGCAAGATGACTGAAACATTCCTCCACAATATATTCAAAATCTATTATGGTCGGGATTTAACTCATAATAAGTTTCAATTAATGGTTACTGAACCTTTCAAAGTCTCCCAGTCTCGAACATTATCTATATTTCCTCTTCACTCTATCTTTACAATCTTCATACATATAGACGTGTTAAACGAGGATAAAAAGGATTTTTGGATATCGCGGTGCTAATTTTGAATCAACTCCGTAGTTTCCACTTTTACCATTATTAATATCATTTTACCAATATTACCAATGAGAAGTTTTGCCATCTTTCTTCAACTCCACGATCGGTTAAGGCAACTAACATGATATTTAAGCTTTAACTGTCATAAAAGGCAGAGTTGAATATATGATTTATTAAGACTTTCTCAGTCGGGCAATATAAAATACGTCAGAGAGGTAATAGGTATTACGTCTATGAACTAGAAACGATAAACAGTTACGTAAAGGAAACTTACGTTGGTCCTTTAGATAAGATCGTCGAAACTTATCTCAAATTGAAAAATGGAATCGGGGGTGTGGGGGTATCCCCCACAGTGGACCGGCCGGGATTTGAACCCGGGACCTCTCGGGTGCGAGCCGAGCACTCTTCCAGGCTGAGCTACCGGCCCAATAAATAGTATAGGGAGAATGTATTTAAACTTAAACATATTGATGACTATCTTGAAGTGTAGGATTCACACTAGATCGGTTGTCAAGTTTGTTGTTAAGATAGATGTAAAATTTTAAGAATCGATTAGAGCGTAAAGTTTTATAAAGCGTGAAAATTAAGAGAATTTCTAATGGATAAAGTCATAGACCTAATATCAGAACTACCTAGTGATGCATTACTGAACGTAGTTCAATTACTTACTTTAGATACTCTCAGTAGAGTAGATAGAGATATGATTCTTTTTCAACTTGGAATAAATATAGGTCGTAATATAAACAGATCTAGCTTTAGAGGTTTGATCAACTTAATACAATTATGCGATTATTACCCTAATTTGTGTAAAGGAATAGCCAGAGGAATTTATGAAAGTGAGGCTATAGATAAAGATTTGATATTAAATTTAGGTAAATCAAGTCCTATAATGGCTAGGGAGCTTCTCGCAAATTTGGATCTCTATAAGTTTCCAGAAGTTATGAAAAGTTTAGCGAATAACGTAAGTCAACTAAAATACTTACCTAATGTTGGAAGTAATATTGCAAAACAAATAGATAAACTACCATTCGAATATAGAAATCAAATAATAAATACGTTGAAAGATAATGGAATGTTCTTATACGAGTTTTTACAAACGGTAAATTTGAGTAAAATCGATAATATTGATCAGTTTATTGGTAAAAACAAGGATATAGATGAAATAATAGGCTATAGGTTAAGTGAGTTAAATGATAAGTTAAAGGAGAGATTGTTAAACTTTCCTACTATAGCTAAGGGAGTAGGAAAAGGGTTTCAGAATCTTTCATACTATTGGAAGAGAAAAGTCATAGAAAAAGTAAGGGAAGATAAGGAATTTGCCAAAGGTTTTCTCTCATCTGTAGATCTAATATCTTTAGAGGATGAATTCGTTGAAGAAATTATAAAAGTAGCAACACAAGATGAGGAACTTTCCAAAATACTTGGAAAAAACTTTGGTGAAAGTTTTCCATCCCTAAATGAATTTTTAAAGAACGTTTCATTTAAAATTGCAGAAAATAATCCTAACTTCGCATATGGATTCGGAGAAGGAATTAGTTATTCCATCAGTAGTTTTATAAATTTCATAAGGGGGAAAAGCTATGAACTTAAAAGAGAAGAACAAGAACGTATTTTAGAGTTAGCAGATAGAGTTGATTCCTTTGCGAAGGGTTTGTTAATGAACATTAATTCTCTCTTCTTCTTTGAAAATAAGGAAAAAGTGATGACACTGGTGCTGAAGTATGATGAGTTTTTATTGCAATTTGTAGAACAAATGGGTAGGAGAATAAGTGAATTTAACCTCTCTAGACTGGTCATCTCATTAAGAGGAAAAGTTGCCTTTGAACTTGGTAGGGTGCTTTGTAGAAATTATGCCAGTCTTCCTAGAGAGAATAGAAAAATTATTTTATCTCTTTTAGATAAAAACAATGAGTTAAAGGAAGGGTTTATTGAGTGTTAATTCACTCTAGTTCCTTTCCCTTGGTCTCCTTTAACACTGCTAGAGATGCTAAAGATATTGCAAAGTATATAGCGAAGATTAATCCGAAGAAATACCAATTATTAGCATAATTCTCTCCTATTAGAGCAGCAACAACTAGCGGAGCTAATCCACCGGCGAAAGGAGCTGCCATGTGATAGCTTAAACCTGTGCCAGAGTACCTATATTTGGTAGGGAAATTCTCAGCGAAGAATGCAGGTATTATCGCATAGGATCCTAAAACTGCTATAACCATCAATAACTGAGCTAACAGTATTAGTAAGAAATTCAACTTTAACAATAGTAAAACGTAAGGGAAACTGAATATAAATCCAAAGCCAAATGCTGTTATCATTCCAATTCTTCTTCCTATTTTATCGGCATATATGGAAAACGCTATTGTTATAAATATTCCAATTAGTGAAGATATTGTAACTGATAAAAGTGCCAGGTTCCTTGAGAAATGTAGCCCGACTAAGAAGTCAACAGAATAAACTGAATATAAATAGAATCCTGCGTTTTGTGCAGCCCAAGAAGCAGCTAACAACAGAATCTTACTCCAATACTTTCTCCAAACCTCAATGGAGGGCACTTTCGAAACCTCTCCTTTTTCTAAAATGGATTCAAAGAGAGGACTTTCGAGCAATATTAATCTTATTATAATACCTACTATTGCGGCAATTGCCCCTATCCAGAATGCTAACCTCCACCCATAGTTATAGAGACTTAAAGGTGAACTATCAGGGAATGAGGCGAACAAACCTAACATCCCTGAAGCCCATAACAGTCCTATCGGAACTCCTTGTTGTACCCAACTTCCCCAAAAAGCTCTCCACTTCGATTTAGCGGCATATTCTGTTAACCATGTTGTAGCACCGCCCCATTCACCTCCTACACCTATTCCTTGAAGTATCCTAGCAATGGTTGCTATAATTAATGATCCGAATCCAAGCACTGCATAACTTGGGAGAAATCCTATAACTCCCGTTCCTATTCCCATTAGTACTAGATCCCATAATAAACCAGTTCTCCTTCCCAGTTTGTCACCTATATGTCCAAAAATCATGGCTCCTATAGGTCTGGCAACAAAACCTACTGCATAAGTTGATAAAGAGATTAGTAAAGCCGTTATAGGAGAGTAGAAAGGAGGAAAGAAAAGTTTCGGGAATATTAAAGAGGCAGCGTAACCATATAAGAAGAAATCATACCACTCTATTGTAGTTCCTAACGACGTTCCAGCTGCTACTTTGATCACTTGAGTTGTACTGATTTCTTTCCCTCCCATATGTATGAATTACTGGTAAAGTTAATAAAATTAATGTTTTACACAAATATAGAATTTTTGTTTAAAAATTTAAATTTGATCTCAAATTTATAAATATGTTTGAATTCTACTATTGATCCAAAAAGCCATACCCTCAATATATAATTCTAACTATGTTTACCATTACACGTCTACTATATTTTAGTCTGATTTATACTATTATGAATAATACTGACTTCCTCCCACCTAAAGAGCTAGACTTTCCTCAACTTTGTAAATAACTAATCCATTACAGATCTAAAGATCGAACATAATTGGATCAAGTTTAAAAACTTTCACTTATGAGCAAATTATGGATATATGGGGGTAAAAATATTAATCACTCACATACAGCTTATTATTGTACAATTTAAATCCTCATGACACTACTATACTTACATTTATTACTAAAATAATAATATAGGATGATGCTAATATTCTTTGTTAACTATTTTAAAGTAAAATAGTTAAACAAGATAAGCTTAATATAGTTTGAAGACTAAAGTTAATTGAAATGAGCTACAGTATAAATGATATAAAAGCCATTGTCGAAAATCCATCCATAAAAGGGTTCAAAATGAGTATAAGAAAAGCTAGGGATTTTTCAGAAAATAATACTTTCCAGTCTATTTCAAAGACAACTGTGAAAGAAGGGATGAATATGGGTAACATGTGGATAAAGTGTTTTAAGGAAAGAGCGGAATGCGATGTAGTAAATGAGAAAGGGGAATTGTTTATAATTAATTTTAAGGATAAGATAATAATTAAGCTGGAATATATTTAAATAGATAAAGCACCTTATTCAAGAGTGTTAACATGTAAGTTGAATATAAAAACATCTATTGTATTGCCTATTTATGAAATGTAAAATAGCTGTCGATATAGGTGGTACTTTTACCGATTTTATTATCCTTAGAGAGAACGGAGGAGTAAGCACTCTTAAGGTCTTAACGAATCCCAAAAATCCCGGTGAAGTCATAAAAAACGCCGTGAGTAGTTTAGATTGTGAGGTTGATGAGGTAATACACGCAACAACGCTAGCTACTAATACGTTGCTTGGACAAGAAAATCTAAGCATACCTAAGACTGCTCTTCTCATTACCAAGGGATTTAGAGATATAATAGAGATAGGTAGGCAAAACAGACCTAGATTGTATGACTTATACTTCGAAAAGCCTAAACAAATTGTAGAAAGAGATCTGAGAATAGAGGTTGACGAAAGAGTTAATGCCAATGGGAATATAATAAAAAGTGTAAATGCTGAAGAAATATCTAAGATATCCAAGGAGTTAAGTGAAAAGGGTGTAATATCCATAGCAGTGAGCTATCTTCATTCTTACCTTAATCCACAAAACGAGCTTATAACTAAACAGGTCTTAAAGGATCGTTTTAAGTATATATCAATATCCTATGAGATAGCCCCAGAGCCTAGAGAATATGAAAGAACGTCAACTACCGTGATTAATGCAGCGCTAATGCCTATCGTTAGTTCTTACCTAGAGAATTTAGAACACTCTTTGCCCACTAAAAACTTTTACATAATGTCAAGTTCGGGCGGTATTATAGATGTAGAAGAGGCGTCAAAGAAACCCGTACAATTGATAGAATCTGGTCCGGCAGCGGGAGTTATTGCTTCAGCCAACTTCTTACCAAATGATAGTTTGATAAGCTTCGATATGGGAGGAACTACCGCTAAGGCTGGAGTTATAATAAATGGTGCTTATGAGATAACGTCTGAATATGAAGTTGGTGGAGAGGTTCATCACGGAAGAGTGGTTAAGGGAAGTGGATATCCCATCAGATTCCCATTCATAGATCTAGCAGAAGTGTCGGCAGGAGGAGGTACAATAATTTGGAGAGATGAAGCTAACGCTTTAAAGGTAGGTCCAATTAGTGCTGGTGCCGATCCAGGTCCTATTTGTTATAATAAGGGAGGAAATAAACCAACGATAACTGATGCCAATTTGGTCTTAGGTAAGTTAGGGGATGAGTTAATAGGTGGTAATCTAAGACTAAATAAAGAAAAGGCTTTACAAGGTTTATCAAAGTTAGGTGATCCTTTTGAGGTAAGTAGAAATGCCCTAGAACTAATAAACTTGGAGATGGCTAGGGCTATAAGGCTTGTCACTGTGGAGCGAGGTCTAGATCCTACATCTTTTAGCCTGATAGCTTTTGGCGGTGCTGGTCCGCAACACGCACTATACCTCGCTGATGAAATTGGTATTAAAAAAGTAGTAGTACCACCTTACCCAGGTCTCTTCAGTGCTTTAGGTCTTTTACTTGCAGATTGGAGATTTGAGATTAGAAAGTCATTTCCTAAAGACCTAGAAAAGGAGTATAAGGAGTTGGAGAAGAAGTTGTTAGAGAGACTTAAACAAGTCGATTATTTCATAAGATACGCCGATATTAGATACAAGGGTCAAGGGTGGGAGTTAACAGTACAATTGCCAAGTGAAGTTAACGAGGAAATAGTGAGGAAAACATTTGAGGAGAAACATTTATCGACTTATGGATTCATTATGAAGGATAGAGAGATTGAGGTGGTTACTATTAGAGTTTTTGCTGTAAGGAAAAGGCTTATTCCTAAGATATCTTCAAAATTCGGGAGTGATGATAAACCAGTAGGACGTAGGAAAGTGATGATGGAAGATGATTGGATAGATGCTGATGTTTTTGTCAGAGAGAAGTTACCTAAGGGACTAAGGATTAAGGGACCTGCAATAATTGAAGAATATAGTTCAACTACAGTAATTAAGCCGGAGTGGAATGCAATAATAGATGATTCGATAATACTGGTGAGAGAATGACCAATTGGGAAGTGGTTCATAAGGCTTCAGAATTTATTGCAGAAGAAATGGGTGTTATGCTAAAGAAGTCAGCAATGTCTCCAAATATTAGGGAGAGAATGGATCACAGCTGCGCTATATTGGACAAGGATGGTAATGTAGTAGCTCAAGCTGAGCACATACCAGTCCACTTGGGCTCGTTTAGAATAGGTGTCAAAAACACTTTGAAAATGGTAAATTTGGAAGAAGGAGATATGGTAGTATTGAACGATCCTTACATTTCGGGAACTCATCTAAATGACGTAATGTTGCTAGCTCCTATTTATTACGGAAATAAGTTAGTAGGTTACGTTGTAAATAAAGCTCATCAGGTAGACGTAGGAGGACCATCCCCCGCTAGTCTGAACCCTCAAGCCTCAACGATCTATGAAGAAGGATTGGTAATACCACCCGTAAAGTTGGTCAAAAGAGGTAAGATTGATAATGAAATTATAAATATTATTAAAGAAAATTTCAAAGTACCAGAAGTATCGTTAGGTGACTTAAATGCTCAGATCTCAGCAAATCTAACCGGAATAAGTAGAGTTAAACAACTAGTTGATAAGTATGGTCTGGAAACAGTTTTAATATCTTGGGAGAAATCAATTGAATATAGTAAAGAATTAAGTCTCAAGGAGATTTCAAAATGGAACGTAGGCGAAGCAGAGGATGAAGACTATTTAGAATTAGATGAAATCAAAAAGATTAAATTGAAAATAAATGTTACCTACGACGGCATTTACGCAGATTTCACTGGTACGGATAGGCAAGTTAACCTACCTTATAATGCAGTATACGGCGTTACGTTTTCAGCTGTTAGCTTTGTTATAAGATCCCTAATACAGAAAGAAATACCCACTAATGAAGGATTCTATGGCATAATTAATGTAAAAGCACCAGAGGGAACAATAGTAAATCCAATAAAACCTGCTCCAGTTGGTGGCGGGAACGTTGAGACTTCTCAGAGAATCGCTGATGTCACTTTCAAGGTCTTATCTCATATAATCCCAGTTCCAGCTGCGGGTTCTGGAACCATGATGAACGTGATGATGGGAGGTATACATAATGGAGTATATTGGGCATATTATGAGACTATTGGAGGAGGCACTGGCGGTAGACCTAACAAAGATGGAGTATCCGGTGTTCACGTAAACATGACAAATACACTTAACACTCCTATAGAGATTGCTGAGAGACAATATCCAATTCTATTTACTGCTTATAAAATTAGGGAGGGTAGTGGTGGTAAGGGAAAGTACAAAGGAGGGGATGGAATAATAAGAGCATTTAAAGTGTTAGACGAAACTAGACTATCCATAATGGCTGAAAGGTTTATAATACCACCTTGGGGTCTAAATGGAGGAGAAAACGGTAAACCCGGTAAAGTAACGATAGTGAGGAATAATGGAAGGATTGAGAACATGCCTAGTAAGTTTTCAACATTACTTAAAGAGGGAGATGAGGTCATTATTGAAACTCCTGGTGGAGGAGGATACGGTAAGTATAATTAAGTAGAAAATAAGCTAGATAAATTTACTGAACTTACTCCCCTGCTATAGATGATGAGATTTTTTAAGTCTTATTTCTTAAGGTTATTTCTATTGGGTGCTTAGATCTATATAAAGTGTTCTGGACTATTTCTAGGTTAAACTTTATTAAAATAGTCGAAGAATATTTGTGCATGGATATTTCAGTCTTATTGGCATCTCTCGGCATAAGTGTATTAGAGTTATCCGAGGCAAGTGCTGTAGCGGTGATCTTTCAAGGCATATACAAAAACTTTAAGCCTATCCTTTATGCGATAGCAGGAATATTACTAGTGCTCCTCCCGGTTTTTCTTTTAGGTAGATACATAGTTTTCTTACCGATAGAATACGTGTTATTAGCTGCTGCAGTCATATTAGCTTATTTCGGTTACAGGTTACTAGCTAGTGCTAGGAGAAGCTTTAAGGGTATAAGAAGAAAGCATGAGGAAAAAGAGGAAGGAATTATAACAGTGTTTGTAGTCTCAGCTACTGAGGCCTTGGAGGCTGGTCTGGTCATATTAGCATTAATTCCACAAAGTTTCTCGTCTACGCTTCTAGGTACTCTAATAGCAGTGGTGGTGGTAATAGCTCTAACGATTGCGTTAAGGGCTCAAATTATGAAAATAAGGGTTCCGCACCTTAAATTTGTTCTCTCGGCTTTACTTTTCGGTCTTGCCACGCTATTTATGGGTGAAGCTTTGTTGAATATAGATGAGGTTTTCCTACCAGTGTTCTTTGCAGTCTTCCTAGGAGTTAATTATGCACTTATAAAGCTTTAACACTAAAACGTCTTATTGATATTTATACTATGCATTGTTGTTAGTGTTATAAAAAATTAGGAAATCTTATCTAGTATTTAGAATTATACCAAAAAAATATTACGTTTCTATATTGGATATTATAATATCATTTAATTTATAGATAAATTAAAAAATTGGAAGGAAAAATTCTTATATTTTTATTCATCTCCCTGATCGTTATCATCATGATCGTGTTTGTGTTTTCCATGATTTTCATTCGTACCAGTAACTCCTTGATGGCTAATCTCTTCATTTCCATACTTTATTATCAAGAACGGTATATTACTAACAGACTTTGCTTCTGGGCTCTGTGATACTTGATAAGATATCTTAATATTAACTGTATATGTACCCTTCGTTAAATACACTGCGTACTGACCTTTCCCATGTAGCATTAGGGTAAAAGTATAGTTTGCAATATGAATAGTGACATTAAACTCAGAGAATACGTCTTCCAATACGTCCTTTACTAATTTTATTGTATAAGTACCATTGGCTGAAACAGTAACAGTCGCATTTTGGGTTAGAGTTCCACTTTGCCCTGCTGTTAAGTTACCTAGGTTAAATGAAGCGGAAATTGTTTGGATTGTAGGAGAAGTAACGTTATAACTTATATTGGCTAAACCTCCCGTAACCTCTTCGCCTATCACTATTCCTCCAGCTAATACGGTAGCTAACAATATTCCGATTAGGGCTAACTTATTCATTTTTTGAACACCTAAATATCATCTTGTAGTTTCATTCTTATAAGGTACAGTTCCATTTTTATGATATCTAACCATTTAGTTTAGGCAGGGTAAATCAAGAATTAAAGTTCCATTAAAATGAAACACATTGAAACACATCAACGTTAAATTCAAGATAACTAATTGAAAGTCTCGGTACGGGTCTCTTAATAAGAATATGTATGAATTATGATTTGATAAAAATGGGAGAGACAGTATATAATTTTGAGGAGGACGAAGGGGAAAAAGAAAGTTACATAATAGATACGAAGAAAGTAACAATTATATTATTGATAGGGATATGTATATATGCAATAGTAGATGCAATAATAATAGCTACAAGCGGATATAATATGGAACTACTTCCACCCAATTAAATTTTATTTTTTCTTTAAAACATATCTTATTTTTCCTTCTTCTCTTACCTCTTCTATGTAACCCAACTTAACGAGTTTTTTAACTCTTCTGTACGCTGTAGACTTAGGCAATCCGGTTTGTCTAATAATATCAGCCAGCGTGTTAGTACCCATTTTTATGGCTTCCAAGACTATTGTATCTCTCTCGTCTAATATATTGGGCACTATATCCACATTTATGCTTTGGTCATCAACTTCTTCTCTAGTCTTATTTCTCCTCAAAACTAGAAATATCAGTGAAGCTAATATTGCATCGCTACCTACTAACCCTCCTATTAAGTACAACTCTATATTTGATTCATTAGATTTCTGTATCAATGCAGTAGAGAAAGCATATAGTATTGTAACTTTATTTGTATAAAATGTAATATTATAGAAATTATTATTTATTGTAAAACTAGACGGCTGTGGAATAATATAACTAATTGATGCGTTAATAGGTAGCAATATAATCATACTGTAATTTCCATTTTCGTTCGCTTGAATTACACCCTTAGGGAAGACTGCCTTATAGGTGATTAAGGCGTAAGCGTAAGTGTAATTTCTTAGATAAAGCATATTACCAGAGAGATTATACTGAGCTCCAACTACTTTTAGATTAGTAACGTTGTAGCCAATGAGAATGAACTGAGAAACGTTGTATAGTTTAGCTTCTACAGTCCCATTATAGTAGATTGTTATTACACTTGGACTACTATTGGCAACTATAGTGAACGCCAGTGGAATTACTAGTAGCATTAGAAGTAATTGTCCCTTTATCATCTATTTCTATAAAAGACAATCTGGCTTTAATAACTTAATGACAGTTCCGCTGTTCCGGAACTAATACTTATATGAGATAAATTGCAAAGATAATATTGTGGATAGACAAGTATTATTAGCTAGCCTAGTGATAGTCACTCTTATTGTAAATATAGCTCTTGGTATAGAATTATATTATGCATTGCATAGACCTAATCAGCCTATTAGCCAAGTCCCAATTAATGTTTCTAACGTACAAATAGTTAGTAGTAGTAATTCAGCCCAAATATCTAACACCCAGACATCAACCAATACTTTACCATCAAATACTTCCACACTTTATTCTTTTTCCTTTACAGCTAAGTTAAAAGTCCATGTAAAGGATAAGGGACTATACTTAGTTGGTATAAAGCCTGAGATAAACTTTTCACAATTATACGTGGTTTTATATTTCGAAGATGGAAATGTAGTTACGCTAAACTTGAACCATACCTCATCGAATGTAAGTATAAACGATAAAGAAGTAGAGATTACAATTTACGTTACAGGTAAGGCATACCAAAATTTGACTTATCAAGAAGTTTTAAATGATATCGGTTTGTATTTTCAACTCATCTCACCCCATCACGATAATGAAAATAATGATGACCTAATCTTAATTTTTATTAGATTAAGCTCACTATTCATAAATCTGATATATGATAATTAAGTTTATTTTTAAGATATATATCTAATTTTTATATAATCTAATCTTTTCTGGAAAAGTTTTTAACGTTCTCATCTAATCATTAATTAAAGCATGAGCGTTATCGAAGTAAAGAATTTAGTGAAGAGGTATGGGGACTTTGAAGTTCTTCATGGACTTTCATTTCATGTTGAAGAAGGTAGTATAACGGCAATATTAGGTCCTAATGGTGCTGGTAAATCTACTCTCATAAAAATACTTTCTGGTCTAATAAATAGAACTTCTGGTGACGTGAGCGTTTTAGGAGAGGATCCTTGGACTAGTAATAAACTCTATAGGAAGTTATCTGTTATTCTAGATAAACCTTATCTTCCACTCTACTTAACTGTATATGATGTTATTAACGAGGTAAGTAAGGAGTTCAATTATCCCTTAAGCGACGCTAAGGAATTATTAGATCAATTCAATTTATATAATTTTATAAAAAATAAAGTAAAAGACTTGTCAACTGGTACAAGGCAGAAACTTCAGATAATATTCGCGTTAATGAAAAATCCAGACATTATTATAGCTGATGAGCCTACAGCAAACCTAGACGTAACATCAAGATATGAAGTTTATAACACCTTCATGCGTCTTAGAGAAAAATTAGGTTTAACTGTATTAATATCTTCTCACATAGCTTCAGAAATACTTGCGTTTTCTACGCATGTTCTAGCTATCAACAACGGTGTATTAAGATTTATTGGAAAAGTAAATAATCTTTTAAGAAATGACTTTCTTGAGGAATTTTACATTGTGGTAGATAATGTAAGTAAGTCAGTTGAATTATTAAACGAGAAATTTAACATAGAAGTAATAGGAAATCAGATTAAGGTTAAAGGCAATCTATCTGAGATAATAAAAGTATTAACTGATGCAGGTATAAAAATACTTTATGTAAGAAATTCGATTATAGATAAAAGTATTCAGGGTGGAATAGGTTGGGAATGACTACTTTAGTATTGAAGCATAGGTACGGCAATTACGGTCTATTAGCTTATATTGACTTAGCATTCATATTAAGTGTAGCTTTAGTTGCATCATATAACTTCTTATTTCCACAAGTAAGGGATGTAGTCACTTCACAACAGTTTCAAATACTTAGTTTAGAAATATGGACAATCGGAATAATATTATCTGTTATAACAGTTAAAAATATAAGCCTAGGATTAGGACAAGATCTATTCGACGGCACAATAGTAACTTTTCTTCAAATAAAAAATAAGAGAACGGTCTTTTTTATTCTTTATACTTTAGACGTCTTAGCAATATCACTCCTCTTCATCACAATATCTGAAATCACATTTCTGCTATCTTCTTTTAGACCTCCATTGATTTGGATAGAGGAATTTATTTCCCAGTATTTGTTTATATGTAATCTTTCATATCTTATCACTCTACTAATTAAGAGACCATTCAGAAGCTTTTTCATAAGCATTTTCATAATACTCTCCTTATTAGGGGCTGAAGTTGTCGGTTTAGCTTATATTTTTTATTACTTCTTACCGGTTGATTTTTTACTAATCTATTTTTCCTACCACATATTTAAGAGGATGTCTATATGATAAGGATAGGGTTATTCTTATTATCAATAGGATTGATAATAGTCACTTTAGGAGAGATCACTTTTCCATTGAGCTTAACAGTATATACTAATAGTACCTTTACCATGCCTCCTTGGTATACCAAAGCAGAGATCATGGTAAATTCTGGAAATTTCACTATATTCTATGAAAATGGGTCTATCAACAAACTAAACTCTTCAGATTCGATTGTAGTTAAAGAACTATTTTATCTGAAAGGGAGTGGAAATGCGAGTATGTTACTAGAGGGATATAAGATTTTTTATGGAAATGAAGCGATGAACGTAGGATTAATATTATCCATCGTGGGTATTGCAATTGAAATAACAAGATTAATAATAAAAAAAGAGCAATAGAAATGTTTGACTTAGAACAATGCTAAGCAGATACTATTCAATTTCAAAAATATAGAATTTACTTAACACGCAGAAAGGTTTTATGATGCTGAGGATTTAAATTGGACTAATAAAATAATAAACTACATGTTTGATTTTTATAGCTATATAACAATATTATGGAAAGCCTCTATTTACAGATTACTTCACATTATATAAGAAAAATACTTAAACTCCATCTAATTTTTCATAATGATTTTCTAGTTATAATTCTATAACTTAAATGTATAATTTGATTTAAAACTAATTTAAGCTGTTAGAAATTTGATAAAATTTTATATTATATATCATATATCTTTCTATCAAACTTTATGGAATGTTAAATAAACTCTTTTTGAACCCTTATAGAGACTTTAAATTAACTAAAGTAGAATAAGAATGGTTTAAATGAGGATAATCGAGGTTAAAATAAATAGTCTATTTTTCATATAAAATATTTATAAATAGTTTAAGATAGATAGATTTGTGCCTTCTCCTTTTCAATATAAAGCCTTCAGACAATATACTACGTTCAGCGTATTTGCAGGATTCTCGTACATTCAATCAGAACTTACTACTTATTGGCTATTTTTCCTCTTATTTAAGACAGAGCCCTTATTATTTGGTTCAGCTGTAATTGCAAGACCTCTATTTAGAATTTTCATTTCATACTTTATCGGATTTTTATCAGATAAATATAATAGAGCAAAACTTTTTTTCATTAGTCGAGGAATATCAGCTTCCTTAGCTATTGTATTGGCGTTAGCATTCTTAACTAAATCTCCACTCATAATATTTCTAGTTTATTATATCAGGATCCTTGTGGCTGAGATATCGAATAACGTAGGTTATGTAACGTATTATGCAACAATGCCCGACGATGCTAGGGCAAAGGCTATTTTATATGTAAATGTTATTTCGATGTCTTCCAGAATAATATCTGGGGCTGTTTGGTACATTTTATTTAACTTCCTAAATGCATATGACTTAATTTTAGTTGGTTTAGTTTCTGGTTTAGGTCTTATAGTTCTCAAAGGATTTAATATAGGAGGGGGAAGTAAGAGAGTTAAGTTAAGTACCGGTATAGATTACATGAAAAGAGATGAAAAAGTAAGAGGAGTCATACTAACTTACGCTATTTCTGAGGGATTTCTATACCCCATTACATATATTTTACCCCTATTAATTACTTTATTCAGAGGAACTACTCAGATCTATGGTTTTTCCCAAGCAATTTATTATTTTATCTTCATATTATCTATTTTTGTTATGACAAAACTTCATAACGGAAGAAATATTATGATAATTTACCTTACTTCGTGCTTCATGACTTATTTACTTTTATTATCACCCTCGATATCGCCATACCTTCTATTAGCATCACTATCATTTATCTCCTTCAGTCAAGGTGTGATAGAGAATTTCGTAATGGCTGGAGTTAAATCCAGCACTGGCAATGAATTCTTAGGTAGTGTGCTAAGCATAGAGATATTAATAACCAGTTCATTGGAAGTTTCCTTAGTTTATATTTTTGAATATCTATTATCAGTCAACTATCTTTACTTCATTATTTTGGGAATATCCGGGGTATTCATCTCATTTGTATTATGGTTATTACATCCGAAACTGAGGGAAATAAATCCATAATTTATTTTTTTATTATTTTTCTTAAAAATGAACCAATTAGGTTGTTTTCATCATTTTTATTAATCTTTTTCTTTATGACTTTTTTACTTATCTTTACTAATTCTTTATCACTTATGTTTTTTTCACTAAAAATGCTGAAGGCAAATGAGTATGTTTTTAAATTCCTTCTTCTATATGCAATATATCCGCTAGCGATGAGCGTAATATAGCCAAAAATTGGCGGAAGATTATATAATAAAGGTATAATCTCAAATATTATGTAAATAATTGTAATAATAATTGTGTAAAATGTTGAGGAGACAGATGTTAAATTAAGCCAGAAGAGTTTGAATAACTTACTTTTCACCTTCACTAATTTCTCCAGTATTTGATTGTTTATCGTTAAATATAATTGAATACCTTCAGATAGGAAAAGCGATAATAAGAATAAGGCTATGATAATCTCACCTGCATAAATGAAGTAAGAGAATAATGAGATTCTATTTGGATCTATTATACTCGTAATCAAACTCCCAATTAGTGGAAATAGTACGTAAGGCAAAGTCATGTATATTAACATCTTTATGAAACCTCTGAATATTAATGATTTTGATAGAGGAGAAAAGTCCTTAGATATATTTCTATTAAGCCAGACAATAGCAGAGTCCAACTGTCTTAAGAAGTAAGAACGTGAGTAAATCATGCTGACTATCCTTCCAAAAATACTTACCCTAGTAGCTATAATTGACCCTATGGTAGAGGATAATAATACAACGACAACAGAAATATAGTATACTACATATACGTTGATTCCTCTATTTAATGCTTCAAGTGATACTATTATTCCAAATTCACTTATAGGTAACATATAAAGCCCGTTCGTGAAGGCTTTAACGAAGGTTGTTCCAGTGACCCATGATGCTGTACTAAATGAAATATATTTAATAAGAAGAATCAATACCGAAAATATTACGAAAGTTAATATTGATGTCGATACCTTTAAATAACTACCTACCGATAGAAAGAAGAATATTAGAGCGAACTCTCTAATGGGGGAGGTAAGCTTTAGCACTCTCTCACTTTCACTGATGGAGGAAAAAGCTAATCCAGCCAAAATCATTGTAAGAGTTGTAGGAATAGAAGTTACAGAAGAAATGTATTCAAAGAGGAAAACTAGAGCAACCGGAAATAGTATTAAAATACTCTCATCTTCTACATTGTTTAGCGTAAAAATTGATAATCCAGCTATAAAATACTTTGCAAAAACATACATTATTAATCCTGCAACTAAAACTTCCACAACTACAGATACAATTCTTATAGGGTTAAACGATCCATTAGCGGCTACTGCTATAGAGTATAGAAAGAATACCTCAATATCTTCTATCGATGCTACTGCAATCAATAAGTCCTTAGTGTTCTTGTCTAATTTGTTTCCAGCTATCTTATATAATATTGACGTACTAGTATCAATCGAAGCCATAACGAGAAATAGAGACAATAGAGGTCCTAAATGTAATAAGTACAGTCCAAAGTAGTAGGAAAGTAGTGTTATTAAGATTAGCTCTACTAATGAAATACTTAATGCCTTTCTGAATAATTCTCTAGCCCTAGATATATCAAATGAGGCACCAATTTCGAATGCTAAAAGGTTTAATGCCAGAAAGTTCAGTATACTGAAGTAAGAGGAGTTAAAACTTACTCCTAAATACGTAGTTGCCAATACACCACCTAAAAGATAAGCTATAACAGGTGAGATCTTGAGCCTAGTGAGCAAGAATGCTAATAGTAAAGTAGATAGTAAAACAAAACTAATTACAGCATAATTCATCTGATAAGAGTGTTGTCTCTGCAATTATAAAATTTAATTATTGCTCTAACGATATTATATATTTGATGAGCCCTAATGATATAAGAAAAATGTATCAGAATATTCTGAGTAAAATGGAGGAGTGTAAGAAGTGTAAAGATTGTGAAGTATGTGACACTGTTGAGGAATTATTGGATCAATTATCTTATTCACTGGAGAAGGTTCAGGCTAATGATGAGAAAGAAAGAGAGGAAATCAAAAGCATGATAAATTCATTAATTTTGTTAAAAAAGGAATTAAGTAAGATTATTAGACCATAAAAAGAACGAGAACCCATTTTCCTCACCGTACCACTTAAGTTTAAACATACCCTCTAAATCTTTTCTAATTTTTCCCCTGAAAACTAGCGTATCTACTACGATAAATAAGCCATTATTTTTTAAAACCCTTAAAACCTCTTTTCCTAATTTTAACCTACCTTCTCTTCCTATATTAGATAAGAACATTACTGAATAGACCAAATTAAAGCTTCGATCGTCAAAAGGCAGACCGTAGCCTTCATGAAAATCATTAAGTAATACTTTAGCGTTATCTTCCTTTATATTACGCATTACATCATCTTTAGATACTTGATTCCAATCGTCGATCACGTACACCTCTCGATCCAGTAACTTGGATAAAATTACCCCTATTAATCCATTCCCACAACCCACTTCTAAGATCCTCTCACTAGCTTTTACCATAGGATATAACCTTCTGGCAACGTATATCATTTCATCAATCGATATTCCCATTCTCATGATTGGCTTATATCTAGAATCAATATTCCTAAGTGATAATCCCATTCTATTAAGTTCTGGCCTATTATCTACCATGATTATAAAAATGAGTCTAATCTAAAAAATTTTATAGATAAAAAGAAATTTTAATGATTATCAGGAAAAATCTTTACAATACCTTGTTGATATCAAGAATCAAAAGTAAGCAAGAGACTCCGGTATTTGGATCATAAGAAGCTTTGTAAACAGCATTATATAACTCATTGTAACCGTTCATTATCGCTTGTATTTGATTCAAGTGTGACATTACATAAGAAATGTTATACCCCTCTAACGCTTTTGGACTTATTAATGGAGTAGTTAGTATATACGTTCCGTTTGGTCCAGTAATTAGAATTGCAAAGTTTAGGTGAGGTGGGTTAACGTATAACGCCGAGGGTTTACCATACTGTTTAATTGGAACTTGAGTCTCGTACTTTATTATTAATTGCGCTATCTGAGCAGGGAAGTCCTGCATTAATTCTTCTTCTCCAACTTGTACAAGTTGGCTTACAGGTATTGGAGTGCCATTGGGTGTTGCGTTAAGATATTCATTATACAGATAAGCTATATGAAACTCTAGGGAGGAGTTAGGGGTGAAGTTTAAAAATATTAACCCCGGTATATTAGAAGCTGTCTTATCATAAGGATCAGAATAATGTGCATAATACTCGACTTTGCCATAGTGCGATAGTAATAAGTATATAGCCCATGAGGCAGCTGCTCCCACCGGGCAACCTATCCACGATTGAACATAAATCGCAACCTTTCCTAAGGGAGCATAATCTTCATTTGAGATTTTAATGAATACACCAGCAGGAATTGCGGCGGAACTTGGTAAGACAAAGAAGTAATAATAAGATAATATTCCAGCTATTAAGAGAGCTAGTATAACCACTACTAGATATACTCTTTTCATTAACACTGTTTAAGAGATGTAGGATAAAAAGTTTTTCCCAATAAATTAGTTAATTAATTTTAGCTCTAAGTCTAATTAAAGAATTGGATAAATGCTTCAAGAATATTACTGTTATTATTGGAAGTGATATATAGGCTATAAATAAAGCTTGCCAAGAGGTTGTTGAAATAAATACTATATTAGCTAACTCAACTGATTCAGCTAACAATATCGGTATCGACACACAACAACTTGCTCCAGCAATAAGCCCTAATAGAGGAACTAAAATAATGTATTTTTGTTTCCCATTTATCGAAAGTATAGATATTAAAATAGAAGTTACAAGTATGGATATCAAAAGTCCAAATACTATACTATACAACGACAAATCAATAGCAAAATTAGGGCTTATGAAAATTGTTATCGTAGGATTAAATACTAAAGATAAGCCCAGATTCGCAAAACTCCTCGATTCTCCAAATGGTGTTGTAAAGAATCCTACAAACGAACTTTGGGGATATATAACTGGTCTAAATAAGTACGTTAACAATGTTTCTAAAGCTATACTATAAAGAACGTAGTGCACACTCATATACGAGGCCAAAATAGCCCACTTAGACTTACCATTATAAGTATTAATTACATTTACTTCACCTCTGAAGAAAACTCTCAATAGAAGATATGTTAAGAATATCCAGAAAATGGTGATTGGCAAAGCTTCATCAAGAGGAAATAAGTAAGCTAATACTAAGCCCATCACTATTGGTATAATCGAAAGAAAATATGTTTGCTTCACAAGAAACTATACTTAAAAAAACTATTTAAAATTTCCTCTTTTTTTATTTAATGAGATTTATCAACTGAGCTAAACTAGGCAAATTAGTGCTCACTGACCCTACGTAACTCACGTAAAATACGTGACTACCATCTAAAATATAAGCTGATTCAATTAACCCATGCGAATAGTATGAGACCAAATAACCTTCGAACATTTGCGGATTATTTAGCTGATTTGCGTAAATGAAGTTCAAGGCTTGCGATGGAGTAGAAAAACTGTATTCAGTTATTACTAGAACATCACCGGAGGAATCATATAAGGTTTCGGTAACAGTATTATTTCCCATGTAAAAGCTTTGGACAGACCACTTACCTCCCAAAGTATTGCTGACAACACTAGGTGATATGAACGGATTTCTGGCTGTAAGTATTCCAGAGGTCCCTATTATTAAGGCTACTAAAATTATAAGTATTGGTACCACAACTTTCTCTCTTTTCACTCCTTTCACTCAATAATATAGTATGCAAAAATTGTTTAATAAACTTTTCTCTTTAATCATTAAAATTAGTATAAGTAACTAATTATATAATATTTAAGTCTCTTTTTATGCAATAAAAGGAGTGGGTAAAACTTGATAAACTCGATTTAAATAAAAAAATATATTAAATAAAAGAAAAAACAAAAATAACTTTTAGCTTAATCTTCAAAGTACAACTTATATATTAGGTATATTATAGAGGCGAATATGAAAAGATCAGCAGAGGCTAATAACCCTATCGTAAACTGTGATGCTATTGTAAACATTTCGTAAGTTACTACTATACCCATTACTAAGTCTATAAATAGAGTCATATAGTAATATGTAGTTACGCTTACCCTCTTACTAACCCCAGTAGTCACTGCTTCAGGTGGGGCTCTAAACCTGACTGATAAAAAAACTATACTGCCCATAAAAATTGCGAAAACTCCCCCAGCTGCTATGTAAGTCACTGACCATAAGTTTTCAACATAATTAGTTAAAGGGCTTTGGGTTAGGTATGATAGTCTACCAAAATCTCCAATCCATAAAAAAAGCACGAAGAACCCTAGAACTGATATGACCCACCAAGCATAATCTTTTCCAGTTAATTTTTTACTAGTCTTACTCATCTTAACTCACCACTATTAGTGTTCCTTTCATTAAGTAATGCCCTGGTCCACAGAACTCAGCGCACCATATATCATATACTCCCGGCTTATTTACCACAATGTAAAAGTCATAAACATAGCCCGGTATTGCCTCAAACTTAAATCCTAGCTGGGGAATATAGAAGGCATGTATTACGTCCTTGGACGTAATCTCCAGCAAATAAGTTTGGTTTGCCTTAAGCACCAGTTTATCTATCGAGACCGTGCCGTTAGGATAGACGAATTCCCACGCATATTGCATGCCGATAACTTTTATTGGGATAGCGTCCTGTCTTTGCTGAGTAGTTAGATATGCTCCCGTGTTTATAGAGTTTAAATATATATCAGAAAAAACACCTAATACAGTAAGTATTACTATTGCAAAAATTATGGTTGATAGTTCAAATATTCTAGCTTTTTCCACTTCCCATCACCACATTTATGAAGACTGAAATTGAAAATAATACCAGTGAAAAACCTAAAAATTGACCTATTAAGAACTGATTAACTATGGGATTAGATGATAGAACATAAACCTCGTAAAGTGAGTATATTAAACCAGCCAATATCCCTAAATCTATACCTAAAACTGTGAGCCCATTCAGTACTAGCCTTCTTTTATCCTCGACTATAACTCCACCATCAGTTAATGGAGAACTCTGCATCCTTGCTAGAACCCTAGGCTGTGCTACATATCTCAGTAAAGGCCATATTACTGCAAAACATATTAGGAATATTGCACCATCCACTTCGACTCCGATAGGTCCTATATCCCTACCTGGAGTTAAACCAGCCCATACACTATTTACGATAAAACTTATGATAAACCCAGTACCGATAGCAATGGCAGCAGGTCTTAATGCTGGATGAGGGGCTTTATGCCTAAATATATACTCTTCTATGAACGGGAATAGTACAGTGATAATCACCCAGCCTAAGAATATTAACGACGCAT
The DNA here is from genome assembly GCF_001719125.1 of Sulfolobus sp. A20. Lineage (NCBI taxonomy): Archaea > Thermoproteati > Thermoproteota > Thermoprotei > Sulfolobales > Sulfolobaceae > Saccharolobus > Saccharolobus sp. A20. The sequence continues at coordinate 1,254,203 of NZ_CP017006.1, read as the reverse complement.
TAGTTGGGCTAACAGACTTGTAGAAGAAGTAAATGAATAGGAAATACCAATCTGGGACTGGTGGAGTTTGAGCAGCCTCAACTGGGTTGAAGGGTGGCATTATATACTTTGGAGTTCCACCGCTTATTGTTATATTAAATGGTATTATAGAGGCTATGAAGAAGATTAGTCCAAATGTTAATAGAAATATCATCACTACCATACCTATTGACCTAATAAGTGGTTGTATTTCCCATCTTGGATTTGACCTTATTTTATCTTGATACTCATCAATTAGCTCTGGATCACCTGGTCTGACTTCAGAAATTGGAGGAGTTATCCCATGCTTCTCGAATATGTAAAGATGCAAGCCGATGAAGAGCATTATCAGTCCTCCTACAATCCAATGGAAAACGAAGAACCTCTGGACTAGAGGGTCTACCCCAGACATAATACCAGGCTGGTTCGGATTAACTACAGTTGCTAATGATATTAGATAGCCTAAATTAAATGGCATGTAAGAGAATAAGTTTAAACCAGTAGTAGTTGCTACCCATGAAATTAAGTTATAAGGTAATGAATAGCCTAAATATGCTTCAGTTAAGGTTAAACCAGCCAATATTGACCCAACAATCCACATTATCTCTCTAGGAGGTCTATAAGCTCCTACCAAGAAGTTTCTGGTCATATGAACTAGCATTAAAAATATCATGACGTAAGCTCCCCAACTATGCAAACTAAATAGTAACGCACCATAAGGCACTTTACTTATTAAGTAGGTAGTTGACGTATAAGGATCACTTGGAGTATAGTATATGGCTATCATCGCCCCCGTAAGTACTTCGAATATAAATGCAGATAACACTAAACCTCCAAGCCAGTAATCGATTGAATAAGCATATCTTGGAGCTGGTCTTAACGTATGCCCATATATACCTAATCTATCATCCAACCATTTCATAAACCTATCAAACAAACCCTTTTCCTCTTTCTCTACCATCCTAACCACCCTTACTACAAGAGGGATTATTAGGAGTACTGTAACTGTATCTCGGGTCGTAAAGTAAGTTGTCCGAGGGGGTTTACCCTAGGTATTGAAGCACTGAAATAGGGGGCGTTAGTACCCACGGCATAGATGTCACCAGTATTCTCGTCGTATTCCAGTATTACCATCGGTAGAGGTCTGGGAGCAGGACCGCCTACTACAATACCGCCACTCTTCAGTAAGTACATTGAACCATGGCATGGACAGTGTAAAATTGAATTCTCTATATCTAAGCCGGGGGTCATTTGAAGAAGTTACCAATACTTGAGCAGGTAACTGACAACCCAGGTGAACACATACATCAGAAAATGCATATATGGAATTATTTGGACCTACTCCTTGTATAGTTTTCATTTGTCCTAATGGACCAGCATATTGACCGTAATATGGATTTTCTATTTCTGGGACTGGCTCGCCTAAAATAGCCTCTAAATCTATTAAGAAACAAGGCTCGTTAGTTAACGGATATGCGAAGAAGAAAACCGGACAGCTAGAGTTCTTCACTTGTTGTTGAAAAGTACTGATATTTGTAATTTTATATTTAGGAAATCCTCCTATTCCATCAGTATTATTAGCAACTAGATACTGTTTCGAAATTGAACCTAACTCATTATAGAAGTATCCCACATAGTCAGCTAATGGCTTTATCAGTGGTGCTATCGCCACAGCAGCTCCAACTACTAAATAAAGTCTTAAGAATGTTCTCCTATTCATCAGTTTAATATAAATTTACGAGATATTTAAGTTTTAAGATGAACATATCTAACTAAAGCATTTATTCAATAATTCAAATGTTAGCCATCATGCCTAATTATCAATCAAAATTAACCTAAAAATTCCACTTTCATAAACGGAGAAATGTTTGAACAACAATTTTGTTATTTTGGCGTAGATCGAATTTTCTTTATTTCCGAAAAGTTTTTGAATGAGGTTATTTATTTGGATGAGAATAAGGTCAGTTTCCTCGCCCAAGTTATCTTCTTTAAAGTGTTAAACCAACGTTTCATTTCTTGGTCGAGATTTCGTTAGCCTTAACCTACTGGGTTGTAAAGTTGGCTTTTACCTCACACTACCTTGCTTTTCACAAGTTAGCTAACATTGAATATAAGGTTGATGTTATGGGATCGTTTATTCGTTTGGAAGGTTAATGGCAATTGCTATTAGCACATTACTAGTCTAGGTTTTCTTCATGCTTAACTAAATTCCACGTTTACGTAATATTAAATTAATGGAGGTATAAGATTTTATTTATACATGACAAAGAATCAGTCTACAAAGCCTTCTCTTGGTTTAATACAAACGTTTTGGCAAGAGATTAGTTATTATAAAGTTTAAAATTAGTTAGCATAGACTTCACATGGAACTCACAAGATGAGATAGCTGAAAACATTCTTCCACAATTTACTCGAAATCTATTAGCATAAGTGAGAATAAAATTTTACGTAGGTAGATAAAACTGTTGTCCACACTCCAGTCTTGAAGACCGAGGCTTTCCTCACTTTGTAATAAGTAATACTTCATTCCTCTTTAATTCGTTGTATAGAATAATGGAAAATTGCATCAAGTATTTTAAAACATAACCACAACACACTTGTACTGACCTCCTCCCCGCCTTGAAGGGCGAGGCTTGTCCTTCCTATGTCAGCTACATTCTCTTACACATTTTTAACATAACTATATAAATTATTTTTTAGTTCGAATCGTTCCCTTCATTCACTAATAAATTTATAAACAAAAGTAGAGTAGTTAAACACATGAAAGCACAGTCTTCATTTTTGCCAGTAATCGTAGGTATACTAGTAGCTATAATTGCTGTAGGAGCATCAGTATACGCATATTACGAATACCAACTACTTTCTAAGCCTGTTTCTACCGCGTCTACTACAACAACTAGTACTTCGAGTCAATTACCTTTAAAGTATGATTCTTCGAATAAGACGGTTTTCTTAACCATAGCCGTCCTAACTAGTGGTCCTGCATTTAACTTCAATGGTACTTCTAACGGACAATTAGTGATTTACATCCCAGCTGGTTGGTCAGTTTACGTAACTTACATCAATTATCAATCTTTACCACATAACTTGATCCTACTGGAAAACAACACTGCAACTCCTAACAATGCTGATGTAGCTCAATTCGGCAAAATATTATACATTGTGGGAGCGACAACGAGTAATTATCAATCCACTGGTATATCAAGTGGTCAATCCGTTTCTGGATTATGGGGTCCATTAAATGCCGGAACCTATATGTTAGTTTGTGGCATATTGGGTCATGCAGAAAGTGGAATGTGGGCTGTTGTAGTCGTATCTTCTAACGTGACTACGCCCTATGTAACTTAATAGTACCTATAAACGTGATAAAAAGACACCTTTTTTTATTTAATAAGCTAAATAACTCTAATTTATTTATACTTATTGCCTTTTAATAGAAAGATTTAAAAATATTAAATATAAAGATGTATATGAGATGAACCTAAAAAGAGTGATTAAAGTAGCATTATTCACTACAAGTGCAAGTGATATTGGACAAATGTATATAGTTTTAGGAGTAATTTCACTAATATTCGGCTCAATTAATGCCGCATTAATAAGGTATCAGCTGACGTTTCAATCACTAAGTGCAACTGAGTATTATAACGCTGTTACACTTCACGGAATTTACATGATATTCTTCATGGTAATGCCAATATCGGTAGGTTTTGCTAACTACTTAATACCTAGGATGATAGGTGCACATGATCTGTATTGGCCTAGAATAAATGCTTTATCCTTCTGGATTTTAGTACCGGCTGTAATCTTAGGTATGATATCTCCATGGTTCGGTCCCGTAAACACCGGATGGTATATGTATGCTCCTTTGTCCGTGGAAACTTCTGTAAACTATGGCCTGGGAGTTAACTTAGTAGAAACAGCACTAATTCTATCAGGTATTTCGTCAACTTTAACTGGAGTTAACTTTCTAATGACTATAACAAAACTTAAGAAAATCCCATATTTTAAAATGTCTTTATTTACGTGGTCATTCTTTGCAACTTCCATATTGTTAGTAATAGCCATGCCTCCCTTAACTGCTGGTCTAGTCTTCGCCTTCTTAGAAAGATTATGGAATACTCCCTTCTTCGATCCTAATTTAGGAGGAAGCCCAGTATTGTGGCAGAACCTATTCTGGTTTTTCGGACATCCCGAAGTTTACATACTAATGTTACCTGCAATGGGGCTAATAGGTGAAGTATTACCTAGAATGGTGGGAAGGCCCATATACGGTTATAAGGCTTTAGCATTATCTTCAATGGCAATTGCGTTCTTAAGCGCCTTAGGAGTTTGGATGCATCACATGTTCACTGCTATAGATAATACGGTTGCACAAGTAGTATCATCAGCTACTACAATGGCTATAGCTGTTCCCTCTGGAGTGAAGGTATTTAACTGGACTGCAACTCTTTACGGCGGGGAAATAAGGTATAAAGCTCCTACCATTTTAGTTATATCGTTTATTGCGTTATTCTTAGTAGGAGGAATTACTGGAGTATTCTTCCCATTAGTACCACTAGATTACGCATTTAATGGAACTTATCTTGTAGTAGGTCATTTCCACTATATGGTATATGCGATATTAGTTGCATTGTTAGCAGGACTAATTTATTACTTCCCATACTGGAGCGGCAAATGGTACAACGATGACGTTATGAAATCTGCAACTGTTTTAATAGTAGCTGGGACATTCTTGATCGCTACTGGAATGACTATTGATGGAGTTTTAGGAATGCCGAGGAGGTACGCTGAAGTCCCTGCTAGCATATATATTCCATTCCAACAACTAGCTGATGTTGGAACGGTATTAATGGGTATAGGGCTAGTAACAGCTTTCGTAGAATTAGTTTATTCTTGGATTAGAGGTAAAAATGTAATTGGAATAGATCCTTGGAATGCTATGGCAATAGGGTTAAATGATTTCTACATTAAGCCAGTAAAACTACCATTAAGTTTTGGGAAATCTTTGGATGGAGCACATGATGAGGAATACCATGGAATCAAGATTCCTTACTATAGTCTTCTAGGCATAATGCTCTCCTTCATACCCATTGGATTTACATTCATTCTAATTGGTATAATACCAGTGGGTTTAGTGTTCATTGCAGCATTCATGGGTATGGGGATATACTGGGCTTATGATCAATGGTTTAAGACAATTCCGCCTTCTATGTATCTGGATGGTGGATCTCCGTCAATAAGTAATGCTGTGAATGGATTGTCAACCTTAGGAATTACTACAATGAGGGACACTAGGACAGCTGTCTTATGGTTTATCTTGGCTGAGATATTCTTATTCGGTTCATTTATAGGAGGTTATATGTTTGTAGCTAGTCCAGTTACCAATCCAATAGCTTATGCAAATGTACCGCCTTTACGCGTAGAATACTTCCCGTTACCTACGATAATGACTATAATATTGTTATCAAGCTCCGTACCAGCTCACTTGGCATATGAATTCTTTAAGAAAGGTAATATGAAGATGTTTAAGAGTTTAGGTATATTAACAGCAGCCATGGGATTCACGTTCCTAATGGGGCAGCTATATGAGTTTACTCATGTTATACACTTCACTCCTCAGCAATCAGCTTTCACAGCTTTCTTCTTCTCGACAGTGAGTCTGCATGGATTTCACGTAATTATGGGATTAACTATATGGGCTTTCGTACTCCTAAGAACACAAAAGGGTGTTATACCGTACTCTGGATCAGTAGCAGCTACATACTACTGGCACTTCGTAGATGCAATATGGGTAGTAGTATTCAGCACTTTCTATCTCCATTTATTCGTATAAGGTGTTGATTTTTTGAAAAATAAGACTAATTTTTTTGTTCTTCTCTTAGCTCTTCTCTTAATTATTCTAACTGTTAATCCATTTACAGAATCCCTTATGTACGTTAATCCCATACCTTATATGTTAGCCCATTATTCCCTTTTCGGCTCTGGTCTTCTTCTCTCTTATTTCGTGTTTAAGAAAAAGCTAATACGAACGGAAATTTCATTATCTCTGGGTATTTTTATAGCTGTTCTATGGCATTATCCTCTGTTTTTTAATTTAGGAGCTATATTTTTATGGATAAGAATGATAGAGGAAGTAACTCTATTCTTAGGCGGTTACATGGTTGGATATTCTCTTAACGATTTAGGTAAGAATTATAAAATACTACTTTTAGCCATGTGGATGGCTGGAGATACTATTCTATCTTCAATGTTAATGATAAACCCATCAGTATATACTCATATATATAGTTCAACTGAACTGAAGTACCTTGGTATAATTATGTTTCTAATGATGAATTTAATAGCAGTGTATATATTATTAAGTTATGTGAATAAAATGTTAAGCCAAGAGGGAGATGTTGTTGATAAAAACTATGAGAGAAATCCCTATCCCAAATATGAGTACTAAATCTAATTTTGTGTATTTATAAAGAAAATATATTACACCTATTACACCCACCTTAATTATGAGGAAAGCTATTATAAATAGGGGAAGGGGTAGGGTTGAGTATAGGGCGTTAATTAAGGGGTTACTTTCCATTAATCCTTTAGATAATCCAATGACAGTGGTTAAAATGTCTAAGGACATCAAAGCGCTTAATGGAAGTAATAAAGCTTGTTTCATAAGCTAAATATGTTTATTTTTAGTTAAAAAGATGATATATAAATTTATATGTGTCTGTGGTAAAATGCCCACATTTGTATGTAGCAAAAGTATATTTAATAAGGGGGAATACAAAATAATATTTCATGGATTTGGAAAATGAAGTGCTAAAGTTCTTAAAAGATATGGCTAGAAAGGAAGAGGAGTTAGAATATTTAGTAATTAACATGTTTAAGCCACAGCTGGAAAGCAAAGGGGTTAAATTAGGTAAAATAAAAAGGGAATACTTTGTAGACGATGTAGACGTATTGCGTATAGGCTACATATTTCCAATAATGTATTATGAAGATGATGGAAAGATTTACTTATTCGTATCTAAAAATTACGCTGATTATTCTAGCATAGAACAGATGTTAGTGAGGGAGAAATTTCTTAAGAAGAAATTCGGTAAGGATGTATCAATGTACTTAGTAGCCTTCACAATTCCTAAAAAATACTACGATTTAGCTAATAAGTTGGGCATAATCGTAATTTCTCAGAACGTTATTGAGTAATCATGTGAAGGAATCTAATTATTTCTGAAACGTAATTTTTAAACGTAGGAAAATCATCCACCTTGTTTTCTACTCTAATTTTGAATGCTTGATTATATATTTCATATAATTGAGGATTACCTACTTTATACGAAACTGCTCTAACTATGTTATCATAATCCTCTTTAGATAGGCTAGGCATTCCAAGTTTCATCCCAGTAGCGGTTAAGAGATAAAATAACCCTTCCCAATAGTATCTCATTGCCTCTAATAGATTACCTTGAGACTCATAGTAACTTCCAGTGTTCCAAGCTTGAGTATATTTAGTTAAATAGTCAACTACGGGAGTGGTTGGAATTTGAGATTGTTGTTGGCTGGCAACTGTATTAATAGTTCCTTGTTTATTCCTTACTAAATTGTCTGATATCCTCTGCATAGTCTGATAGTAGAAATAAAGGAATACGAAGGCAGGTATTGAGTATAACCATAACAAGTAAGGATTAGTGTAAAATTCCCCTGACTCTACTAGGGCGGCTAAGAATAGTTCAATGGGAACCATAGTCATAGTTAATACTCCTCTAAACCATTCTCTCGGTTTTATTATGATGTATAATCCACTACCAGCTGCAATTGCATATGAGGGTAATTCTAACCATGAGTGTGGTAAAGTCATTAAACTTAAAGCTGCTAGGAGACCCGAAACATTTAATGAAGAGGAAAAGGCACTTAAGACTGCCCCCGTGGAGTAAATACTGATTCCTAAAACTATTAACCCCACTGCAGGTATTAATTCCATTGCTGCTACAGTTAAATTATGCGTAAATATCGTGAAGACTTTTTGAAAATATGTGTAATTTAAAATCTGACTTTCTGTAGAGTTAAATTGTGATACTAAGCTAGAATTGTTAATCGGTATCGCTGAAGCTATAAAGAAAATAGCTACTTCAAAGACAAAGATTATTAAAATGATTTTTGTTAATTCTCTCATGAGGTTAAATTCTACTTTAACATTTAAATTACTTTTCACAATATTTACTTCTCAACAACCCTCTTAATATTCACGATGAAAGGTGGATAAATAATTCCTTTTTCAGTTATTATTGCTGTAATATATTTTGGTGGGGTGGCATCAAACACTGGATTGTAAACTTCAACGTTCTCAGGTGCTATTGGAATACCCCTAACAGTCCTCACTTCATTGGGATCCCTCTCTTCAATTTTTATATCGTCTACACTATTTTTTAAATCAAAGGTAGATATTGGCGCTAATACGTAAAATGGAATACCAAGCTCGTGTGCTATGACAGCCTCTTTAAAAGTGCCTATCTTATTAAAGACGTGCCCATCTCTTAATATTCTATCAGCCCCTACCATTACGCTGTTCACCATACCCTTATACATAACTAGTCCTACAGCAGTGTCAGTAATTAGAGTAACCTTGATGTTTTCAGCCATTAATTCATAGACTGTCAGTCTGCTTCCTTGCAGCCATGGTCTTGTCTCGGGAGCTATTACTGATACCTTAAGACCTAATGCATTAGCAAGTTTTACTGGAGCTAAGGCTGTTCCTAATCCAGTTCCAGTTGCTAAACCTCCAGCGTTACATTGGGTTAATATAGTGTCCCCATCACTAATCTTTTCTAAACCATAAAGCCCCATTTGTATTTCAGCCTCGTATTCCTCATTGAATATTTTATTAGCTTCCTTCTTCAACTCATCTATTAATTCATTAACGTTCTTAACACTACCATCCTCGATTAACTTCTTAGCTGTATTCAACATCCTCGAGGTAGCCCAAACTAAGTTAACTGCCGTAGGTCTTGATGAATCTAGTATAGCCTTCGCATTAGTCAATTCTTTTATAGCTTCATCTAAATTTGACGGTTTTTTATTCAATAATGATATTACCATACCATATCCTGCAGTTATACCTATTGCCGGAGCTCCTCTAACTTGCATAGTTTTAATAGCCCTTGCTACACTATCAACATCCTTTAAGTCCACGTAAACTTGCTGGAAAGGTAAAAGTGACTGGTCGAGAATTGTTAAAGTATCGTTTTTCCAAATTATGGGTAATAATTTAGGTTTAAATATTTCTTTTATCTCTTTTACACTTAACTTCATGCTATTAAGATTTTTATCAGAAGGTATTAAGTTTAAATCCCCTTAACTGGCTTCTTCCCCTTAGAGGTTCTCCTCATCGATTTGGAATTCGATCTCTCATGTATTGAGAGGATTAGAGAACCATACAAATTCATTATTACAATAATGTCCCTATCATTCTAATAACCATAACTAACATAACGAAAATATCTATAAGTAACTTCTTTCATTTGCTATACTGATGGGAAACTAGAGACAACATAAATAACTTTAAGACCTTTGTCACCCCAGAGGCTTTTCCCCCATTTTGTGAGCTGAAGAATAACTTACAAAGTGAGGAAAACCTAGCTATTTACGGCTGGAGTCAGAGGATAGAGAGATGGTTTTAAAAGCTTGACTCCCTTAAAGCATTCTGACCTCCTCCCCCATCTTAAAAGGCGAGGTTTGCCGTTCTCGTTATCAAGTAGTTTTTTATTGGTCTTCATATTAAACTTCTCTTTTTTAAACTCTTTAACTCCTATAAGAAATGTATATATGTGAGAATCCTAACATTAGGTGGAACAGGGTTTGTAGGAAGTAATTTTGCGAGGTATGCATTAACTAAGGGACATTATGTCTTGGTCTACGCTAGAACGATGAATAAGTACGCACAAGATCTGAAAGAAGCAGGAGCTGAGATTACTTTCTCTTATGATGAGCACTTAAAGGATGTTGACTGTTTAGTCTACTTCATCGGGGCTATGTGGAATAAAAATCCTAACGATTTTGAGTATTTGCAAGTTAAGTTACCATATGAGATAGGAAAGAAGTTTTCTTCAGTGAACTCAGGGAAGTTCGTTTACATCAGTAGTATAGGGGTCTCGGAAAACATAAAAAGTAAAGAAAGGCCGATTAAGGAGGAAACTAATATTTGTGAGGGATTAGAGCCGAATACACTTCATGGTATAACTAAGTGCGAAGGCGAAAAGGTTATATCAACACTCCCAAATTACACTATTCTAAGGTTTCCAATAATTTATGGTCCTTACAGTAGAATAATGATGTGGAGAACGTTCATGTGGCTAGTATCCCACGATATAGGTGTAAAGAATGATAATCAATTTAGTGCAGTCTCCACGAGAAATACATCTAAGGCTATAGAACTAGCTTGTGGCTATAAGAAGAACGGACACTTTTACATAACAGATAGAGAACCCGCAAGTCTAACTAGTCTATTTTTAGACGCTTCTAGAGCGTTAAATAGAAATATTAGATTTTGGTTTCCCCTTAACCTTAAGCTAATAGAGCCGTTTAAGAACTCTCATCAAGTCATAACCATGTTATACGACGTGCTTTCAAATCAGTTGGTCTACTCGTATGAGAAAGCCAAAAGGGAGCTAAACTACGAACCTGATGACGTTAGAGTTGAAACATTTAAGGAAATGGCTAAATACTATAATCTACTCTAAAAGGGATTTCTCTATTAGACTAATGGATATATCATAGCGATAAGATATGCCGTTATGTCCATCATTAAATTCCTCATAATAATGCTTTATCCCGTATTTTTCTAATTTCTTATGTAAAATCCTACTCCCATACTGAATGTTGTACTCATCCCTTTTCCCAACATCTATGAAGATCAATTTTAACTGAGATAAATTATCTTTATAGCTATCAACCAGTCTCACAGGATCTTTCTCTAACCACCTTTTCCATACATCATATATTATTTCCCCAGTTTCTATATCAAACGGTAATTCTATCTCTTCTCCCTTGGGAGAATAAAAGGCTGACATACCAATCACGTTTAACGTATTCAGATCATCTCTGTGATGTTTATTCTCTCTTCTCCAATAACTATCTATCCATTCCTTTACGCTTCCGAATTTTCTCAATTGCTCTATTGCCCTTGGAAAAGTGGGTAAGTAAACGTATTCAAAGTAGGCATCACCAGCGTGGTCTGCTATAGCTCTTATGACATTAGGATATTTCATACCTAAAACTAATGCCCCATAACCTCCAGAGGAATGTCCAAAAACGCCTATAAGATCACTCTTAAATTTATCTTTTAAATATGGTATTAGCTCTTTGATAAGGAAGTCTTCATACATTCCTACTGCAGTAGAATTAATGTATTGATTTCCACCTAACCTAGTGAACATGTCTGGCAAAACAACTATTACGTTATTTATCTTACCCTCTCTCTTCAACCTCTCTAATCTACTTCTCATGTCTTCCCCTAAGGGCTGATAATTCAGTTGCGTTAGAGATGAAGAAAAGTATCCACTTAAATAAATAACTATAGGTCTTCCTTCAAATTGATCAGAGTATAATAAACCTATTTTTCTCTTATAAGGATCATTCAAAGGATTGTCCTTAAGCACATTACTTTCAAATTCTAGTATATCAACTTTCACAATAGATGATTATAACTCATTGTTTTTATTCATATTGGTATGAGTATTTATTAACCATATCTTTCTCTAACCTGTATACGAATATAATGATTTTATTCCTCAATATTTTTCCCTCAATTTACAAAACGCCAAATGGATAAGCACGTCATGTCCAATACTCAGTCTAGAGAGTAGAATAATGGAAAGTCATTTGGAGGTAATGCGATAAGATCTCTTCTTCAAGAGTTAAGCTCTCGTAGAAGGTCTTATTAGTAGAGGAATGTGTTCTACAAGATATTAAATCCTAAAAATTTGATAAGAAGAACGACAAACCTCGCCCTTTAGGGCGGGAATGAGGTCAGATTGACTACTCTTTAATAACCCTTACTTTTTCAATACTATTGCTATAAAGAAACCTTGCTAAGTATAACGCATCTGTGTCTAAAAAACCAGCAAGTTTAACTAAACTAATATCTGGATTATCCTTGATGATTCTCACAACTGTCCTTAACTTATATGGTATCTCTTCCTCCTCGGTCACCAAAGCCCACTTTCTGAATTTTCTCCAAAATCTAGAGTAGTTCATGATATAAAAATACTTGAAGAATAATTTTTAAGACTTATCACATAATCACATTTTGTTATGCAGATCGGAATAGCTGTTCATAGCTCCTCTTCTAAGGATATGGAAGAGAAAGTAGCCCGTTTTATAAATTCACTAGATTGTAGACCCACGATCTTGGTTGGAGGGTATTGGGGATTAATGAAGACAGTAGTAGACGAAGCCTCTAAAAGGGGATTAGAGGTGATAGTGTTCTTACCGATAGAGAGGGAAGATATAGATTTACCAGTAAATGTAATAAGAGTTAATACGGGCTGTGAATTTAGATGCAGATCTGTGATGTTGGTAAGATCATCTGATGTTTTAGTCTCTCTAGGTGGTGAAGTAGGAACAATGATAGAAATATTCATGGCTTACGCAATGGGAAAGCCCTTACTTGTGTTAAATCACACTGGATTATCGTCTGACGTAATAGCAAGAGCCTTTCCAGAGTACATAGATCAAAGGAAGGTCATTAAACCAAAGTATTTCGATTCACCGGAAGAATTAGCTAAAGAAGCTTGTAAACCTCAAGTCGGCATTAGGGCATCATATGGATAAGCCCTATTCTTTCCGTCCATTATATGTTGTGGCACATGATACTTCGAATATAAATATGCATACAAAATTTGTCGTAAAATTTTTTCATTGCTAACGAATTAGCTTAATAACTTTAAGATAAGGATTTTCATTAAAATATATACAAAGAATTATATTTTTCTTCTGATTCTTTCTATTCTTATCTCTTCATCTAATTCTTTTTCCATCTTCCTTAGGTTAGACGAAAATAAGAATCTTATAAAATAAGAGCTTAAACCATTATCATGTTCAAGTTTCAGTTTAATTATGCCTACATTCACTTTCTCTATCTCTAGAGTTCCATTTCCTTTAGTCGTATTATAAATGTACTTAATCCTCGAATCACCGACGTAAACTCTCCCTCTGAAATCATATTCGCCCAAGATAGAAAGGTTTCCATTTCCTTTGAACTCGTCCCCTTTACACTCTATATGTTTGATAGAAGGGAAAATTTTGGGTATAATGAAACAAGGATCTGAAAGTATCTTAAAGAGCGAGGTAATCTCATGGTTTACTTTAATCTCCTTCTCTAATTCCATAGCCTATCCTATCTTCCCCTTTTTTAAAATATTAAAAGTTTTAGTTAAACTACGTTTATTTCATGAATATAAAGATAGGCTGATTTTGACTTTTAAAGTGATTAATTTTTAAACAGTAAACGTTAAGACTATTTCTATGCTGAGGAACCTTCTCACTGGATGGTATGGTACCTTCCTTCAGTTACTAATAAGATTAAGTTGGGGAGTTATAGCTTTGCCTGTATCCATAATTCTACATTTAAATCCGGTACAAGTGGGATTCGTAGCCACGTCTTTTTATATAGGTTACATAGTAATGTCAATTCCATGGGGGTTAATAATAGATAAGATTGGACCTAGTAAAGCAATTGCCATTTCTTCAATATTCTTAGTATTGCTCAATCTAGTACTATTCCTATTCTTTAAATCATATTTAGTTTTAACTTTAATCTATTTGCTTGAGGGATTAGTAGCTTCTTCAATATTTCCCTCAGCTATGAAAATCGTAGCTGTATCTTACTCTAATCATTTAACATTTTATGTAGCGATATTAGAGAGTGCTGGTCCTATAACGATTTTATTATTAGGATTAATATCATCTTTAATCTTAAATTCGTGGAGATATCTTTTCTTATTCTTCTCCTTGGCCTTTCTATTGCTAGTAGTAATAAGTACGAAAATCAACATTAGAGTAAATTCCACTGAAGTAAAGAAATCGTTCAAAGTACTCTTTGATAAGAAAATCGCCTTATCTACTCTAATTAGGTTAGGCGAATTATGGGCAACATGGGGTACTACAACTTGGATATTCTCGATGCTCGTATTATATAGGCACATTCCAGTTATATTATCCTCGTCATTTTTGCTTTTGTTTGGACTTGGTCAGCTAGTTGGTATATTGAGCGTAGAGAGACTGGTTTCAATAATTGGAGATAAGAAAGTCATCATGGTTAATTTGATAGGCTTTATTGCATTGACCTTATTAATTATTATAACCTCTTTTCCACTGCTTGTTTTAACTGAAGCTTTCTTTCTTGGAATTTTCTCGTTCTCGTATAGACCTCCTACTGACTCATTAATTATGAAAATAGGTGGAGAAGGTAGAGCTGGTACCTCCATAGGTTTTGCAAACGCCGTTTCTCAGATTGGCACTATGATAGCCCCAACTTTTGTAGGTTTTGTATTATATTTAACGCATAGTTTTGCGTTTTCCATGTTAGCCTTAGATCTAGGGTGCATAATCTCGCTAATTTGTTTATTCCTGCTTTAGAAGAAAAAGGTGAGAGAGTAGAGACTTTTCTGACTTTCTCCCCCTTAGAGCGTTCTCCTCATAGATTCATGTTTACATCTGAGGGGCAGTCGAGAGGGTCAGAGAACCTCTCCCATCTAGGGTATGTTTTTACGCTTAAAAATTTGTCATTCCCGCCCTAAAGGGCGAGGCTTTCCTCAACTTCGTAACTTCTAGTTACCTATGAGTTGTATTATTTTCTTTTCCTTAGCACTAGTATGTGCGGTACCATTATGAGGAAAACGAATACTATAATAAAGAGCTGTATATACTTCTAGAGTTTTTATTCATATGATGTACACTCACATATTTATCGCAAATAATTACTGTCAAAGCTTATTTAATATGAATTTGTAAGACTTATATTGTGAATAAAAACGAAATATGGAATAGAAGAATAATACCGATTATGGAAATTTTTGCATCACCTTACTCAGTTATTAGAAAAATATATTTACAGTTATTAATGCTAAGTATTGTAGTATATATTATAGCCTTAATATTTGTTTACTATCAACATTTAGATTGGATTTCTGCAATTTATGCAGCTGTTAACGTTATAACTACTGTTGGACTTTACGCGCCAAGTATTTACTCTATGCCTTCACAAGAAAAGTTATTCTTAACTTTAAGCATAGTTTTCAGTGTAGGACTATTTGCGAGTATGGCACAAAGTTTAATTTTAACAATTGTGAATAGAAATACTTGGATTGATGCTAGGGCTAGATGGAGAGGTAAGCATATGAGAGGTCATGTTGTAGTACTAGGGAATTCGAGAAGCGTATTGTCAGCTGTGAGGAAGCTAGAAGAATTGGATAAGGACTATGTTGTAGTTACAAATAATCAAGAAATTCAAAAATTGTTAAAGGGAGATAAGGTAATCTTGGGAGATCCTAAAAATGAGGATAATTTAATAAGTGCTGGAATTAATAACGCTGAGTCAGCTATAATAGCAATGGATGATGATTCAGAAACCCTTCTGCTAACTTTGAAGGTACAAAAGATAAATCCGCCATTAACAATAGTTACTGTCGTTAAGGACTCATCAATGATGGATATTATGAGAACAGCCGGAGCTGATATTGTCATACCGTTTGAGGAAGTTTTAGGGAGAATGATGGCTTCAGCTTCAGTATCTAAACAGTTTGCTGGTATGATTTATCCTACAAACAGCAGGGAGTTCGCAATAGGAGTTTTTGAAGTTAAAAGAGTTATAAAACTTAAAGATTTACCTAATGGTGTCATACCAATAGCAATACTAAAAGATGGTAACCTAGATCCCTATTTTGAAAAAGACACTGAAGTTAAAGAAGGGGAAGTTCTATTCGTTTTAGGTGACCCATCTAAATTTAAGGAAGTTAACAAGTTAGTTCAGTGATAAGTGAATAAAAATACGCCAAATCATTCAATAATATGGAAATAAGTCGTACTCCTTCTGTCGAGATATAAAACATGGAGTCTATCTATTAATTTGTAACTTGAAACATTTTTATACATCCATAATTCCTATATAAAAATTTTACTATATTAAATGTTTTAAATATTAATTTTATGATTTTCTATAAATATACATAAAGAATTTTTTGAGATAATAAATCAAGCGTTTTCACACAAAGCAGTGAGTAATACTTATACTATGCATAGTCTTTTTATAATCCATATTTTCAATCGTTTATGATTTAAATATATATTGTTCATTATATATGATGAGCAGAATTAATCTAGCTGGCTATTTAGTTTCAATAGGTGTAAGTGAATTCCTCTTACTAATGTTAATATCAGAGTTCTTTTATCCAAATTATTCTGTAAAATATAACTACATAAGCGATTTAGGAGTAGGCAGCACAGCAATAATTTTCAATTCATCAATAATTTTCATGGGCATATTAATAATTATTTCTTCTCTGCTAATAAGGAAAGAGTATCATTCAGTATCTTACATAATACTATTAACAGGATTAGGCTCTATGCTAGTTGGAATATTCCCTGAATATACCGGTCTCATTCATTCGATTTCAGCACTCATAGCATTCTTATTTGGAGGAATTGGTGCGATTCTCACTTCGTTGAAGAGAAACTACTTTTGGACGGTATTAGGAATTATCACTCTATTCACCCTTGTCCTTTACGTCTTAAAAATTTATGGACCATTCGGACCAGGTGGTATGGAGAGATTAATCGTTTACCCAGAGCTGATCTGGGGAATAAGTTTTGGAACTTACCTAATAGCCTCTAAAAACTCTTCCTATTAGCTTCTCTGCTGGGCAATATTTCTCATCATTTATTACCAACCACAACACCTCTTCTAGATGATTTAAATAATTATATGCCTCAGAATCGGTTATTTTCTACCTTCTGGGTCATCCAAAGCCCTTTTTATTTCACTCCACCAACTGCATTTACTTGCAACTTTCCTCATTATTACTATATATCTTTTACTGGTTACAACTCTGTTCTTCAAGAAGTTCTCAAATTCCTTTCTAATTAAATTTTCTGCAGTATGTAATTGTTAGCATTTGTGGAATTAGCTAGTTGAACATCTTAACTGTCCTTCAAGATGAACTTTTCAAAGGAAGCAGAGAGAGGAAAAGAAAGTTTATAAATAAATTTGCAAAAAACTATACATGTGGGAATATGATAGGGGAAAAAGTTGAGAGAAAAGTTGACGAAAAAGGGAGAGTCTATATACCTGAATATAAGGGTAAGAAAGTCTACTTAATCGACTTAGGTAATGGATATTTTTTAACTGATAATCAAGAGTTAGCTGAAGCTGCGAGCAAGAAAGCTTCAAACTTCTTTACTGAGGAGTTCATAAGGTTAGTAACAGAGCTTGACTTTAAAGAAGTTCATGAAGAGGCTGAGGAGGAGTTATCCAAAAGGTTTATGAAGGATTTAGGCTGAAATTCCTTGATGGAAGAAAAATACCTCTTAGACACAGATATCTTAGTGTCTAAGCAGTTCGTAAAGGTTAAGGAGCCCTTTATCGTTAGTTTAGTGTCAATCATTGAGCTTGCCATCGTCATACGCAGGAAACACCATGAGCTTATTAAAAGAGGAGAGAGACGAAGGGCTGAAGGTTATTTGAATTTCCTGTACCTCACACTATCGCAGATAAAAGATGTAGTAGTTGAAGTTTCCCTTAAGGATGTTGAAGAAGGGATAAAAATAATGTTTGAGAGAGACGTAAATCTAGGTGAAGCAATAAACGCTGTAATAGCTAAGAGACTGAATTATACGGTTGTTAGCAACGATAAAGACTGGGAGAGACTGAAAGATCTAGTTAGGATAAAGAGAGTACAATAAGAAAGGGAGACTTTAACCTACCGTCAATACTTGCTGAAATCTTATATTCAGTAGCATCTTTTGAGGTAAGGTCAATTCTAAAGCCTTATCATAGTCCTCATTTTGATAGGAGTAGTATCTGAAGCAATTTGACCAACTTGGTGCTCCTCCCATTGCTTCGTAAATTTTAATCATATTTACTAAAAACCTATTCCAACTTCTTTAAATCCTTTCTCTAAAAATTCCTTGCTTTTCTCTGTATCAAAAGGGGTAAATTATATTCTGTTCATTTCTCTCTCGTATAGAGGAGAACCAGGGTCTTCTATCTTTAAGTATCTATATAATAAACCAATCTTTAATCCTGTTAATATAGTCTTGACTTTCCTCAGATTATTGAAGGAAAGATAAATCAAATTTGCTCCCCTTAAATTAATTAGTTCTTGAGCTTCGTCTAAAGCTACAATAACTCTATCATCAGCCTACTCGTCAAGTGACTCTAACAGTGACGAAAATTTGACCCTATTAACTCTCTCCCCAATGGAACTTTACTTCATCACCTAGTACGCTAACAACCTCTATTCGTTTGAGGAAGTTCATTAGTGAAGGTAACTTACAGTTAAACTATTTATTTCTTTTTCAATGTCAAGTATGAAATCCTTAAAATGATATATAATTCGTCTCTTTGTATTTTCCCATATCTATATAGATATACGGAAGTTGCGTTTCATTTATGGCAATTTTTATTACTGAAGATTTTCCAGTACTTCTGAGGCCTAAGACTAAAGAGATTGATGACGATAGAGATTTAAACCTTTTCTATCTCTCTATTAAAGAAATCTTTTCTAGAACTTTTAGTTAAAGGATTGAAAAGATCACTTCTATCCCCAGAAGTATCTTCTAGTCCTAGAAGTTAAATAGTTTTTATACTTAGTACTTGCAGCTGAACAACTATAGAAACATTTAATAAAAATATATATATACATGCTTAGATTATGTTTTCTCAATTCTTTATATAAATATTAAATATATAACTTTATAGATACTATCAATAAAAAGTTTAAGTGTAAAGTTTAAATCTTCTAGGAAATCAGTTGATGCATTTAGCATTTTACCTAAACTTATTTACCATCTTCTTTATAGAGCCTTTAACATGTTCTTAGCTTTTATGTGAAAACTTAATGTTCACTATTCCTAAACCCAAAGGTGAGGCTTCCTTTTCGTTCGTGAAAGGTAAGAAGTATTTAGTATTTTTGAGGTGTTCTAACGGGGGCTCCTAACCTTATTATTAAATCCTCAAAATATTAGAGCTAAGATTGATAGCCAAATAACGTAACTGGCTTCCTCCAACCCTTTACAGTGAATCTTTACTCATTTTGTAACCTCCTCTTATCCTCTAAATAAGATCTAATGTCAGTAATTTGGATACTCTGCTTAATCCTCTTAGCTTCACTTAAGCTCTTATGTTCTATACTTAAACCTTCCGCCTTAACTCTCATAAATTTCAAACTGGATATGACGTCTCTTCTCACATTCTCTATAAGGTAAATCCAAGCATCATTTAATTTTTCGTTCCTTATCTTTATGTTGGTCAGTTTAGCTAATGTTTTTAAATCGTAAATACACTCGTTTTGAACTGGACAAAATTCGCAGTTATAATCATAATCTTTAGTATAATAATAAACTAGATACTTATTATCGGTAATGAACATTATCCCATCACTAATTGAAATATTATCTGATTTTGTCTTAAATGGAAATACCACCTTAAATCCTATTGCATTATCAACCAGTAGACCAATTTGTTTTAACTTGTTGACAATAAAATAATAATAACTCTTACTTATCTCATCCCCTCTTCTATCAGAAGCTAATACTTTAATATAAATTTCGTCCCCAAGCTTCTCGAATTCCTCCTCTTCAATCAAAAGTATATCATTGGAAAGTAATGGTCTTTGTACATTAATAGTCCTAAGCAAACACATAATAATATACGTCTTTACATAACCTTTTATTAGTTTTTCTCATAAATCCTCAGTAAGCTTACTTTAACAGAGTTAATGATTAAAACAATCTTCACATATACATAATAATGGAAGTTTATATAGGAACTTCTGGTTGGATGTACAGCTGGAACCCAAAGAAAAACCTTGATTGGTACGTAAAGAACTCAGGCTTTAATGCAGTAGAATTAAACGCTAGTTTCTATAAATTTCCGACTAGTAAGCAAATATCCTCGTGGAAGAAATATAATAACATAAGATGGGCAATTAAGGTAAATAGGATGATAACTCACGTGAAGAGATTATCTGATATTGAAATTTGGAGAAAATTTGAAGATAATATAAGGGAACTAAATCCGGATTTCTACTTATTCCAGATGCCTCCCTCATTTAAGTTTAATGAGGAGAACCTTAATAGGGTTAAAAAATTCGAGAATGAAGTGGGGAATAAGATGGCTATCGAGTTTAGAGATCCAGAATGGTATAGGAGGAAGTTGGACTTGAAGGTAACAGTAGTTTCAATAGATTCTCCAATTGGAACGTACTTGGTAAATACATCGGGGATCGTTTACTTGAGAATGCATGGCAGAGAAAACTGGTATTTTTATGAGTATAAAGAAGAGGAGTTGATTGAAGTAGCACATAGAATTCTTGAACAAAATCCCGAAAAGGTATACATATTTTTTAACAATGATTTGTGGATGCTAAAGAACGGTAGGAGAATGATGGAAATTATGAAGAGTATAATTAGTTAGCCTTACTCTCCAAGGAGTTTAAACTCAAGAACTACTAATTTTCAATCTTCATTAACTACAGTTTCGGATAACTAGCAAAGTTTGTATGACTTAACGCTAATTAGATTAAAAACATATGTAATGAAAATAAAGATTTAGGAGTTAGGTTGATGAAATCAAAACTCCTAGTAGTAGACATTAATCTGACTTCCTCGCCTTAGATGTTCCCCTCGTTAATAAATTATTAGTTATAAAATCAAATAAATTAAATAATTTTGTATATCTTTAGGTGTTGAAGATGTATATCCTACCACAATCTCTAGTTTAATAAAAGACGTCCTAACTTCATACTTTATCAAATACTGGTATTATCTTATTATTTACTTTTATAAACTTCACCTTAACTCTGTCTCCAATATCTATGTTACTCGTGAAATTCGTGTAGATTCTAAATCCCTCATTAAGTTCTACTATTCCATAGATTATTTCTTTTCCTTCTTTATTAAAAAATTTTGTATACGAAAAAACTTTACCTAAACCATTGCTTTCTAATACTTCTAATTTCCGTGATCCGCATTTTGGGCAATAATCTCTAGGGTAATAGAATATATATGAGCAGTTGTTACATCTTATGTAAGGTAATTTGTTTCTCTCAAACATTTCCGTATATTTCTTTTTAATTTCTTCATACATCATTATTCACCTGCTAGGACCATAGTGACGGAATGTCCTCTATTCCATCCGCCAATTCCGTTGATTAAAACCTTATTAACGCCCTTAACCTGTCGGTTATATCCCATATCATTTAGTTGTATTATAGCTTCTTCTAATATCACACCTCCACTCATATAGGCTGGTTGACCAACGTTTAATGATCCACCTCCAGTGTTTATTGGCACGTTTCCTTGATATGTGATATCATTACTTTCAATAAACTTACCTCCCTTGCCTTTCTCACTAAGTCCAATATCCTCTATTTGTAGCATGACCGTTATGGTAAAGGAGTCATATAATTGAAAAGCGTCTACTTTATTTAAATTCGCACCTTTACTACTTTCTATAGCAGGGGTGTATATAATATCATTCAATTCTGTTGGCATCTCGGACCAATGAGCTTCCCCATAAAACTCTATCTTTAGTGGTCTTAAATTTGATTTTCTTGAATGTTTACTCAATACAAAAACGTGAAACCCATCTACTGGATACACTATTTCTAATAGTCTTAATGGATCACTAACCATCCTTGAGGATAAGACTTCCTTCACACTCAAAGGTGTACGGTATAATGCTTTTTCATTTCCTAATGCGTTCTTCCTTTGCATTACGGCTATTAAAGCCCTCTGTTCATCAGTAGTATTGAATAGTTTAGCATGTCTTTTAGCCACTAATGCATAATCGCTAACAGGATTTATATCCTCATATACTCTGAAGAAATCATCATAAGGAGTTATTTGAACATTTCCAAAAAATCTATCCACACTGTCTGCAGTTACTCTATTTTCTCTTAATGAAGAAGATTTTCCACCAACTATACATAGAGCGTTCTCTATTTCTCCCATGCTTATCATTTTCTCAGCTCTGTATAGCATCGTTAAGGCTGAAGGCCCACCATATTCTACTATCTCTATAACTTTAGGCTTTATTCCTAGGAATGATGGTATTTGAAAGGAGGAGAAGTGAAGGGCAGCCTTACCATCAAATGTCCCGGGTAATATTGTGTAAAACACACCATCAATTTGCTTTAGTTCCATTGAAGCCATATCTAAAGCCTTACTTACAGTTTCAGCCAATAGTTGAAATGTTGATCCTTCATACTTCTTGTAAATCATACTAGAAAATCCTACTATCATAAGGTTAACCCTCCCGTAACCTCTATTATTGCACCGTTAATATATGAAGCTTCATCTGATGATAGAAAAGCTATTACATTTGCTACTTCCTCTGGCTTACCTATTCTGCTCATCGGAATCCTATCAATTATTATCTTTCTAACCTTTTCCGGCACAGATGCTGTCATTGGAGTATCTATGAACCCTGGTACTATGGCATTTGTAGTTATATTATATTTGCCTAATTCTCTAGATAGTGTTAAAGTGAATCCTATGATTCCAGCTTTAGCTGCTGAGTAATTAGCTTGCCCGATGTTTCCCCTCCAACTAGCTGATGACATGTTAATTATCCTACCCCACTGGTATTTTATCATCCCTTCAACTACTTGTTTCGTCATATTAAAAGTCCCATACAAATGCACTTTAATTACTTGATCCCATTGTTCGGGAGTCATTTTTGTGAATAATGAGTCCCTTATTATTCCAGCATTATTTACTAATATATCTACGTGATCGATGTTTAGCTCTAATAATGCTTTGTTATAAAATTCTCTGCACGAATTCCAATCGGTAACATCGACCCTAAGTCCAATAACTTTCTCGTTCCTTGTAATCTCTCTAATTTTGTTAGCTCTTTCTTGAATATTTTCTGAAATATCTCCCATTATTACTCCATAACCTAGTGAGGCTAATTTTACGGAAGTCGCAAAACCTATTCCACTACCCGCCCCGGTTATTATTGCATATCTAACCATTTCAAACTCTTTATTCCATATAAAATATTTAAGTGATTAGCTTTATATCATACAACGAGATTTTACAACACGCTTTCATCCCTTACCTCTAGAATGCTGACTTCTTCCCTAAATTTTGGGCTAGACTTTCCTCACTTTGCAATATAGAATCATTTCCTAATATTTATGAATTTATTCTCGATCACACTCCTTCTGAATACTATATAGTACTTCTCTAAGTGATAATACACTTATTGGTCTACCGCTATTATTTACTACAAGTACATAATTTACATTATTTTTTACCATCATAACAAAGATATCTAATAACTCTTCATCTCCATTAACTGTTATTATGGTTCTTGACATCACCTTAGATATATTATCACTTAAGGAGACGTTACTGCTAAGCCCCCTAATTATTAACTTTTGCGTAACTATTCCAACTATTTCTCCTTGTTTATTGGTAACTAACAGAAAGTTGGTGTTACCCTTTCTCATCATATCTAAAGCATCCTTTATTGTATAGGAATCTTCAATCAATATTGGTACTCTTTCTATAACTACTTCCTTAACCTTCATAAGTGGTATTATGTTCTCTTATAAGTATTTAAAGCTTATAGATAAATCCAAATTATAAAATCACATTAACTACGTTTACTAGTTTAGGCGTTTCTTAAACTATTCACGCACACTATAAAGCCAATCTGACGATATATCCTTGAATTAATTTTACAATTCTTAATAGAGAGCTAGTGTAAATACTTAGATGACATGCCTAATTTAATGGTTTCTATACTAATATTATCTTTAAATAAGTATATAAAATATAATATAGATATAATAGTAAATATCGGAGAGATAGTAAAGTATATAAATCTAAAGAAATATGCTAAGGCAGAAAGGTAAGGTATTGGGTAAACTTTACTGTAATTATACCTTGAAGTAGAGTAGGTTATACAGCTGAAGAAAAATGGTAACATAATACCAAATGCAAAAGCATGAGTAAACTCACCTAAAAAATAATAGGAAAGCGACACAGCTAACGCGACTATTATGACAGACAATGCAGAAGCATTAATTTTAACACCCTTACTGCCAATGAAGAGCCATATTATATAGCCTAAAATAACGATAAAGAGAAGCTTTTGTATAAAGATGAGCATGAAAATAAGCATGAAAATGGGTAATTGAGTAATTCCAAATTTAGGCTTAGCGTTTAATGTAGCAGTGAATACTCCAATATTAATTCCCAATAAATACAACATCAGTCCTACAATCAAAAGAGTGTAGTTATAGGGAAATATACTCCAAACTATTAACGAAATTATAGGGGACGAGAGAACTAAGGTATTTATCGGAAATCTACCACCATATGATCTTATATCCTTTATCCCCCATATTTCTGTAGCTAATAATGACGCTGATGCTAGGGCTTGAAACGGATAAAACGGTATAGCTAGAAGTATCAGAGATGTTAAATGTAGCGGGAGGTACTTTCTGGCGGGAAAGAATAATCTTGAGATCATGCCAAAGAATATAGAATAACTTCCTATCATCATAAAGTATGGGTGAAATTGTAAATTAGTATATAAGAAGATACCACCTAATAACCAATATAATAATCCCAAGATAATATAAGGTACATTAACTCCCCAGGGTTCTATCGCTTTCTCCATACGCTATAATAAGTTTAGTCCAAATATTAACTTAACCCTAAAATGTTAGTGTATAAAACGGGCAGAATTTTAGTAATCTATAATGATATTAAAAATTTCTATTTAACTACTAAAACAGGAATCTTAGCTTCATGAACTATCCTTGAAGATACACTTCCCAGAAATAACCTTTTTATAGTAGAGAGACCTCTACTACCTGTCACTATTAAGTCAGCCCCACTTTTTCCAGCTATATCTAATATAGTACTCGCGGGATCTCCCTCTACAGTGACAGTTTCTACGTCTTTAACTCCGCTTTTTAACGCCTTATCCTTAGCATCTTTAACGTCACTACTTGCCTTATCATATATCTGTTGTATAACTTCATTAGGAACGGGAGCTAATCCCATCCCAGAAAGTATAGCAGTATCAATAACTTCAATAATAATTAACTTTGACTCATATTTTTTTGCAAGATCTATGGCTATATCCAATGCCCTTTTTGCATTATCAGATCCATCATAAGCTAAAATTATATTTTTGAAAACCATTATTATTCCCTATTAATTATGGTTAATATCGGTATTAAAAGTTTTGGTATAGAAATATGACTTGTATATTCCAAGTTAAACTAACTACCCGTGTTCTCATTAATTTAATTCGCCTCTCCTATAGATATAGGAATAAACTATAATAATTATATATTATAAAAAATAAAATTTTTAATATTTAATTATTATTTTTTAGAAGATATTACTCCCCAACCATAAAATAGAGCTGAGCCTATGACACAAACTAGTGAGGCATAATAAAAGTTCAGCAATGATAAAGCACCAACACTTCCAATATACGTTAGTAAGGTAAGAAATCCTATGTATACAATATACCAAATGCTATTAATAAAATCCTCTTTAACTCTATATACTATTGAGAATATTACTGAAACTATTGTCAACAATAAAACTGCATATGGAACTGATGGCCAACCACTCCAGTAAACTATTAGCCCTGCGAAGATAAAGGCTAGAAATGAAATTACTTGATATAATGGAAAGATGGGCTTAATTTTACCTCTAGAGATTAAACTATGCATCGCTACTGGATTTACAGAGAACCCTATGTATCCCGCAACAACAGCATCGCTAATTAAACCGTAAATTGTAGGTAATGGAGCTGAAATGTAAGCAACTATAGCTCCGACTACGCTAAACACTATTAACGCCCACAATGGTACTGAATACTTATTTAACTCTTTCATTTTATCTGTGACATACTTAGACCGCGCCATCGCAAATAACACTCTCATTCCACCTCCTTGATAGATATACCCTACTACAAATGGTCCAACAATACCAATTACACTTGTTAAGATCAGTAGAGAGTAAAGGTTGCTAGCTCCCGCAATGTCAATAAACGGATTACCTGGCACGTTTTGAATATCAGTCCAATCCCCCGGTTTTATCCCTAATCCTGTCCAATTTAGCGAACCTATAAAAGCAATTGCAAAGATTATATAAATAAGTGTTTGTCCCAAGACAGTGTAAACAATAGCCTTCCCTAATACTTTATGGTCCTTAGTTTCTTCAGCATAATCCGGAATTACTCTAATTCCACCAAATGCGAACATTGCTAAGGGAATAGCAGAGAATATACCTGCGAATCCAAATGGGACAAATCCACCGTATTTTACAAAATTCATAGAATTAAATAGAAATATTAAGAATCCTAACGCTACTGCTAGATATAATAAAAGTTTTATTATTCCAAATACGGTAGTGGAAGTCCCAAAGAACTTAACTGAATAGTAATTGAAAGGTATAAATAAAAGCATTACTAGGACGCCAAGCAATGCACCTAAGCTAGTAGGATAGCCAGAGGAGTTGATAAGAACTATGCCATGAGGGGATGTGAAGAAATTTATTGCTTCTACTACTGCTAAGGCCTCTATAGGGGGAATGAACAGATACCAAATAAGATCTGAGAACGCATTTAACATATTGGTAACTCTGCCATGAGAGTATAAGGCGTATCTGGAAGGGCCTCCTGCTTCTGGGTAATTTAATGCAAGTTGAACATAAGTTAACCCAATCGTGAGATAAAAAATACCACCTAGCAACCATGATAGAACCATTGCAGGACCAGCTAACGAAGCCATAGCAGCTGAACTGAAAAGTATTCCAGTTCCTACAGCTCCTGCAATTCCTATAATTACGAGATTTAACAAGGATAATTCCTTTCTTAAAGTTTTTTCCTCTTTTTTCTCCATGTGTACTATTTAACGCAATAGAAATTTAAGCTTTATTACTACCTTAAACATTCTTATGTTAAACCTGGAAATCATTTGACATAATAATAAGATTGATGACGGAAATCATGTAAACTTAATAGGAACTTTCTATCAAATATTGAACATATTATAAATTCGTTTTATGTACTGACAGTCATAAATTGTAGTCCTAAATTTTTTAAAAGGTTCAGCAAATGAGCCCTTTCGTAAAAATTATCACGTAATGTATAGTTACCTTACAGCATGAGAAGAATTTTGTATAATATTAATTTTATGTCACATAACGGTTTAGCAGCTCACCCACGTAATAATAAAACTCGTACGATTATTAGATCGAGTATTAGGTTTATAATTTAAAAATCTCGCGCTGAATCATTATTACTTTTCAGCTAATTGGTGGTAATATTTTGTACTAACATATTTCTATTATACCTTTTGAATTCGAAATGCGTTTATATGTGTCTTCTGAATCTCGAACTACTGATATAAAATTCAATTATATATAAATTTTCAACAAAATACTTTTAATTTCGATTGCATTCTTATACTGTATGAATTATAAAATAAGGAAGAGATCATCTATTGAGATAATATTGGATATATTGAAGAGTTGTGAAGAGTCTTGCAACATAACTAAAGTGATATATGAGGCAGGTATAAATTACGCGGTCGCACAGAAATATGTCAATGAATTAATTAAGGTGAATGTATTAATAGTCGAAGGGGAAGGGAACAAAAAGTTGTACAAGCTTACGGAAAAAGGAAAGGTCTTAAAAGAACATTTAGAAGAATTTTTAGAACTAAGGAATAAGCTCGAGCTGGAAAGAGAAAAGTTAAAAGAACTTTTTGCAAGGAGTATGATCCTCTAAGATCTTCTATGGATCTTAGGTTACGTAAGATATAAACTTTATTTAGTAAAGCGCATTACAATACTTAATGTATAAATTAAATTATCCAACGGCACAAGTAATTTATGGATATGATGCCTTAGAATGGCTTATTAACATAAAAGAGAAGAAAGTAGCACTGGTGACAACGAGAAGTTTATTGAAAAGTAAAATTTTATCGGAAGTTCTTAAATTAGTGAGTGCAAATGTTATCGAGGGACCTAGACAACACGTTCCAGAATCTGACTTGAACTCTCTATATGAGAAATTAAAAGGTTATGAAACAGTAATAGGCCTTGGAGGGGGTAGTATTATAGATGGGATTAAATTGGTTACTGACGCATTTTATATAGCAATACCAACAACTCTTTCGGGAGCAGAGCATACTAGATCAGGTGGTTACACAGTTGATGGAGTTAAGAGTAGTAAATTAGGCAAAGATGCTGACGTAATTATACTAGATCCTAGAGCTACATTAGAGACTCCTAAATGGTTATTAGTAACTTCGGGTGTTAGGTCATTAGATCATGCTATAGAAGCGTTATACTCAACACAATCTACTCCATTTACCGATACATTAGCTATAGAGGGGTATAAAAAATTAATCAATTGCTTAAGAAATTTGGAAAGCTTGGAAGATAGACTTAATTGCCAAATAGGTTCTTGGCTATCATCAATTACTATGAGGTATGTCAAAATGGGGATGAGTCATATGTTCGGTTACGTCTTTGGTCCAAGGTTTAACATACCTCATGGCGTTACATCATGTATATCATTACCTACCGCGGTAAAGTTTAACTATGAAATAGCTAAGCATAAATTGAAGGAGATAGAAGATGGAGAGCCTCTATATATTTCGATAAATAATTTCCTAAAAGAAATAGGAGTAAGAAAGAGATTATCTGAGTTTGTTCCTTCTCTTGAGGATGCGTTAAAATACGCAAAGGTTTATTCGGAATTGGTAAATAACAGTGGAAATCCTCTAAAAGTGGATCTAAAGATGGCTGAGGACTTCATAAAGGAGGTTTATTAAAGATGGAGTGGATTGGATTTGGAAAGAATTGGGGTAAATGTAAAGATTGCTGGTTATCGTTCGAAAAGGGACTACAACACAATAATTCATTATATTGTTATAAATTAGGAGTTCCTATTAGTTCGCTAAAGGTACCTCTAGATGAGTTTTTAAAAAACGTCAAAGATATGCCTGGTAAGTATACTTTATTTCCTTTCCCAATCAATTTAATGAGTAAGGGAGTAATCATTTTCTACTTTAATACGGAAGATGAAATGAGACAATTCATAGATAGTATAAAATATTATATAAAGGAAAAAGTAAGTTTAAACGAGAAGAAATTTTATGATATTTTTGTTAACGTTGATTGGATAGGAGGAATAAACTGGAGAAGAGGATGCCCAGAATACGATAAGAAATTTGGCGATTGGAGAAAATGGAAGAAAATACAAAACTCTTAATGTGTTAAAAACTATCTAATCAATCCTTAAATATATTTTTTATCTAAATTTTCATCATGCGTATTGCGATATATATTTTGAGCCTCAAAGGAGGTATAGGGAAGACTAGCTTGGCTATAAAGATGGCTCATTCTTTGGGAAGGAAAAACAGAGTTTTACTTATAGATAATGATGGAATGTCAAATTTATCTCTAAGGTTAGGATATCATATAGAAAGTTTAGTTGATGGACGGTATCCTTTAGATAGTTTAGTAAAAATTAGGAGAAATACCTTTTTACTTAGGCTGAGAAGAAATCCATTTACTCAACTCAACGATATTAATAGGGAGAAGATTCTGAAGGATCTTATAGGTAGAAAATATTGGAAATATATTATTGTTGATAATTGGACCGGTATTACAGAAAAAGATAGAATAATTAGGAACATTTATGAGAATGTAGATGTAAATGTTGGTCTTTTTCTGACTGATCAACTCTCCCTTGATAAAACGTTAGAATATTTAAATAATTGGAGCCAATTAAATGCTAAATACGCACTACTAATTAACAATGATATTGATTCGAATTATCAGAAAGATATATACTTAAAATCATAGTTCTTCAAACGAATTTAGGAAAATAATTTTTCATTTCTTAACCAACTTTTTATAAAGTAAATTTATTTACCTTAAATTCTAACATTATTTATGCCACTAGACCCTAAATTGAAGAAGTTATTAGACTCAGGTTTTAACATACCTATAGGTAAAGCCCCCGTAGAGGAGATAAGAAAAGTATTTAGAGATCTTTCTTCACAAGCCCCAAGAATGGATGTTGGAAAAATTGAAGACATTAAAGTTCCAGGTAGTGAAGCTACGATACCTGTTAGGCTATATTATCCTAAATCTAACGGACCTTATGGAATTCTAGTTTACTTCCATGGTGGAGGTTTTGTAATAGGCGATATAGAGACTTATGATCCATTGTGCAGAGCTTTAACAAACGCTTGTAATTGCATCGTAGCTTCGGTAGATTACAGATTAGCTCCAGAGCATAAATTTCCTTCGGCTGTTATAGACTCCTTTGATGCCATGAAGTGGATATACGAAAATGCAGAAAAGCTTCATGGGGAAATGGGAGTAGCTATTGGTGGAGATAGTGCAGGAGGAAATTTAACTGCTGTAGTTGCTATACTTGCAAAGAGAAATAACATAAATCTCAAATACCAAATATTAATATATCCTGCTGTCAGCCTAGATAACGTTTCAAGATCATTAGTAGAGTATTCAGAGGGGTATTTTTTAACTAGAGACCAAATAGAGTGGTTCGGTTCCCAGTATTTAAGAAGCCCAGCTGACTTATTAGATTACAGATTTTCACCTATAATCGCCGATCTAACCGGACTACCTCCAGCATTAATTATTACTGCTGAATACGATCCATTAAGAGATCAAGGAGAAGCTTATGCAAATAAACTGTTACAATCGGGAGTTAAGGTAACAAGTGTTAGATTTAATAATGTGATTCACGGATTTGTATCCTTCTTCTCGATAATAGATCAAGGAATGGATGCTATAGGTTTAATCGGACAAACATTGAAAAGAGCTTTCTATAATTCCTTCTAAAAATATTACAATTTTTTAGAATAAATTTTAATTAGACAATTAACATATGTTATGTATGAAAGCCGTAATTCTCCCCGGCTACAAACAAGGATATAAGATAGAAAACATTAAGGAGCCAAAGCCGCAGAAAGATGAAGTAGTTATAAAAGTAAATAAGGCATCTCTTTGCTACAGAGATCTTTTGCAGATTGAAGGCTTTTATCCAAGGTCAAAATATCCTTTAATATTGGGTCATGAAGTGGTAGGAACTATTGAGGAAGTAGGTGAAGATGTTATAGATTTTAAAGAAGGTGAAAAAGTGACCTCGATGCTATTCGTTCCGGATTTTTCTTGCGAACACTGTAAGTTAGGTGAGGAAGTTTATTGTAAAAATAAATTACTCTATGCTCAAGAGTTGGATGGTTTCTTTGCCGAAAAAGGCATAGTTAAAGCTAATAGCTTATTAAAGGTACCGGAGGGTGTAAATGATGAGGGAGCATTAGTAGTACCTTGTGTAATTGCAATGGTATATAGAGGCTTAAAGAAAGCTGATGTAAAGGCTGGAGACTTAGTTTTAGTTACTGGTTCGAGTGGAGGCGTCGGAATTCATGCTCTTCAAGTAGCGAAGGCTTTAGGCTGTAAAGTAATAGGGGTTACCAGTAATGAAGAAAAGGCTAAAATAGTCTCTAAGTTTGCCGATTATGTAATTGTTGGAAATAAATTTGCAGAAGAAGCCAAAAGGATAGGAGACGTTTCAGTCGTAATTGAAAACGTAGGAACTGCTACTCTAGATGAGAGCATGAAGACGGTTAGGCAAGGAGGTAAAATTATACAGATAGGAAATTTAGATCCGTCAATATCCTATAACTTGAAATTAGGCTACCTAATATTGAAAGATATTAGTTTAATAGGTCATGCAGGTGCAAATAAGAAAGACATTATAGAGGCTTTAAATATGGTTAAGAACGGTAAGATAAAACCTATAATAGGAGGAGAAGTGAGTATAGAGGAATTTGGCAAGGCTTTAGAGATGCTAAGGGATAAAAATAGATATGGAAAAATATTAATTAGAAGTGATTAAGCTCTTTCCAAAACTATTGCTCCCCCTTGACCTCCGCCTACACATAAGGTAGCTACACCGTGATCTTTTCCCTCTAATATGAGTTGTCTCGCTAGCGTTCCTACCAGTCTAGCTCCAGTCGCTCCTAAAGGATGACCTATTGCGATAGCCCCACCTCTCTTATTAACTGAGTTCTCATCTAGCTCTAACTGTTTTATGGCGTAAAGTACTACTACAGCAAAAGCTTCATTTATTTCCCATAAATCTATATTTTTAGGGCTCAGTCTGGCTTTTTCTAGAGCTTTTTTAGAAGCAGGGACTGGTCCCTTTCCCATAACGGCAGGAGGAACTCCGGCAAAACCAAAGCTTAATATCCTTGCCATTGGAGTAAGTCCGTACTTTTTCACAGCTTCTTTAGACATTAATAAAACATAAGAAGCTCCGGAATTGAGTGGAGCTGAGTTACCGGCGGTAATTGATCCATTTGGCTTGAATGCAGGAGGTAATTGTAATAATTTCTCAAGACTTGTATCAGGTCTTATTGACTGGTCAGAGTTCAGAGTTATCTTCTTTCCACCTTCTCCTTCTACCTCTACCGATATTATCTCTCCTCTAAAATAACCATCTTGAGTTGCTCTCCACGCTAACTGATGACTCCTCAATGACCATTTATCCATTTCTTCCCTACTTATTCTACCTTCTTCAGCTAATTTTTCGGCAGTTAATCCCATTACATAGCCAGTAGTCAAATCGTAATCAGAGTATTTAGGATCCGTTAGAAATTTAGTATTTATTTCTATATGTGGATTGTCAAACATAGGTGTTTTTGACATTTTCTCGACTCCTCCTGCAATTATTATATCAGCCATCCCACTTGCTATTTCCATTGCCCCTATACTCACAGTTGATAGTGAAGATGCACATTGCCTATCCACAGCCATAGTAGGAATCGTATAAGGCAATTTGCCGGCAAAAATCTCATGTCTACCTCCAAAAGACCACTGTTCACCTACTTGTAACGCACATCCAGTTATTATTTCGTCTATTTCACTAGGATTTATTCCATTTTTCTCAATCAACTTATTGATAACCAAACTGGCTATTTCCTCTGGTCTTAAATTATAGAAAGGATCCTTCTGTGGTTCCTTTCTAGTGAATCTCGTGAAAGGTGTTCTAAGAAAATCTACCAGATAAACTTCTTCTAACACTTTCCCACTCCAAAACATTATTTGCAGTTGATCATTTATATGCGTATCTGATAATTCTTCATAGAAACTCAGATATATTAATTCTTTCATTATATATTTTACTCAGCGTTAACGCTCTCCTTAAATGCAAATGGATATCGATATCATCAGTAAATCCTATTCCTCCATGAACTTGAATACCACTCATAATTACTTTAGGTACTTTCCTATTAGCAATATCCTTAGCTAACCAAGCATATTTTATATTTTCTGAAGCCTCTAAAACAATAGACCTCGTTAGTTCAATATCTATTGCGTCATTTACTACCCTATGCTTTATTGCTTGATAAGAACCTATAGGTTTTCCAAACGCTATTCGCTCCTTGCTATACTTAACGGACATGTTCAAGACTTCTTCTCCACTTCCCAACATCTGTGAAGATAGTAATAAGGCAATTTCGGCATTATTAACTTCTATTGTCTCATTACTGTTACATTCTACTTTACTAATTTTCATTGTATTATCCAATGAATTAAAAGTAATAATACTGTTGCACTCTTTCCTCTTAATTAACTTATTATTTATCAATATAAGATCAGCTTGATCTCCAGATGGTACCATGTTAGAATCAGAAATAGCTATTTTCACTTCACCTGCATACAATTTGTTCAATACATCCTTATCCTTAATTCCCCTAGACGCAATAATACTACTTGCAACTATTCCGGGCAATAATCTGCTTCCTATCAATTCATTTAATATAACTACGTCTTTGAGGGATGAATTAGAAATGTAAGGCAGGATTTCAAGCCTAATTATTTCCTTCCATATCTGGTCAACGTATTCCTTATTACCCTCTATTACTGATCTTAACTTCTTTGTGCTCCATTGTGAATCTAAGGTTTCCTTTAGGCTATTCAGAATTAGCTTTAAGTCTTCACTAATTTCAAAATTTAAATCTAGTAACATTTATCTCACCATCACTGTTCTATAACGCCTAAATCCTTAGGAGTAAGCATCTCTAACTTCATTTCCTTAGCTCTATTAACAGCGTCTATCCTCACATTTAATAATTTCTTAGCGTATTCAACAGTTACTTCCGGGGTTAGGTCAAAAGGTATCTTACCTTCTTGAGGAACGCCTGGTTCTGAAAATATTCCTATAGCGTAGGGAGCTAAGTAATTCAAATGATCCATAGCTACCTTATATACTCTCTCCCCCCATTCTTTTATGAGTCTAGCTATTAAATATACCCCAAATGCGATATGTCTTGATTCGTCAGTTGCAATCCAATTTACCATCTTACCCAATCCCGGGAGTATGTTAAATTTCTTGTTTATGTATCTAAATATATTGTATCCTCCTTCAGCTGCAACACCTTCAACTATTAGGTTATATGTGACAACAGCCTTAACTTCATTCTCAGGTGATTGATCCTTAGATAAATTCCACATTGCCTTCGGTAATTCTTCATAAAATATCTTCCTATAGTTAGGTGATAACTCTTTAGTGAATGCCGTTAAATCCTCCTTAACCCCTACAGCATCAAAAAATCTTCTAAAAGCCTCAACGTGTTTAGATTCTTCATAAACGAATTGCTCTAAATACATAACCTCTTCAACTCTGCCCTCTTTAACCAGTGTAACTATTAAAGGATGAAGATCTAAAGCTACTGCCTCCTCTCCAGCCGAGAACTTAGACCCTACGTTTATTATAAATAATTTCTCTAAATCACTTAATTTTTTCCAATCCTCCACGTCTTTGGATAAATCTATCGTAGCTGGATCCCAGAATAACCTCTTACCTAATTGGTAAAGTTTCATAGGAAACAGTGCCCAATCTATCCCTCCTTTCCTTACAGATTTGAAGTATTCATGCTTATATTCCTCAAAATTAAGTCCCATATTAAATTAAGAATAGATATTTGTATTTAAATTTTGCCTATAAAACTTAGAACATGATATAATACATATTAATTAATTTTAAGAGGAAAAAATTATTTAATCCCTCCCTTAATTGCTTCCCCCGAATCTAACACAAACACTTGACCAGTTAACGATTCTATCTTGAGAACTGCTGTAACGAATTCGGCAACCTCCTCTGGATCTAAGATTTTGCCCATAAGAGTGAATTTTTGTGCAAACTCTTTCTCTGTCATTCCAAGCAACTGAAACATACTTTCTCCTAACTTAGTTTTCACAAAGCCTGGAGCAATAGCGTTTACCCTTATTTTAGGGGATAACTCTAAAGCTAAGTATTTAGTTAGCGCTATTACAGCTGCCTTCATTGCACCATATATTGATAAACCGTATGCAGGTGAAACTCCAGCAACTGAAGCCATGTTAAGTATTGCCCCATTTTCTCTCATTTCTTTAGCGAAGACTTGTGAGCAATAGACTACTGACTTGAAGTCGGTCGAAATATGTTTATCTAAAAGTTTATCGTCAACGTTAATGAACGGAGAGTACAATCCTAAACCAGCATTATTCACTAAAACATCAACAACTCCATATCTTTCTAGCGTAGCCTTAAGCAGTGTCTCACAACCCTCTCTAGTTGAAACATCTGCTAACACACCAATAGCTTCTCCACCTACGCTCTTTATAATATTTATTGTCTCATTCATTTCTTCAATCCTCTTCTTAGCATTAACAACTAACAAGCTACCTTCCTTAGCAAGTCTTACAGCAATAGCCCTACCGATACCTCTGCCAGAACCAGTTACAACAACTACCTTATCTTTTAAGGAATACATAAAAAATATTGAACTTCATAGCAAATAAAGTTTAGTTCCACTTAACAACAGCTCTAATATGCAGACCTTTCCTTAAATTCTCATAGGCTTCGTTTATGTGTTCAGGATAATATACATGCGATATCAACTTCCTTATATCTATTTTACCCGAGGAGGCTAGAGAGACTATTTCTGGTAGATCAATTCTAGGTCTGTAACCTAAACTTCCTATGATATTTATTCCATTGGATACTACATAAGTTATAGGTATTTGAGCTAAATGAGTGAAACCGCCTAATCCTGTAACAACTATACTCCCACCAGCTTTAACTACTTCTAGGGATAACCTCAAGTCCGGATTTGGCTTAGTCTCATACACAATATCAGCCCCACCGCCTAACACTTCTATAATTTTAGATCTAGTATCCTCATTTAACGGATTAATAACGTAAGTAGCTCCCAGTTCCTTAGCTTTTTCAAGTTTATTTTCATTGATATCAACAGCTATGATGGGATAAAGCCCCATCGCATTAGCCAATTGTAATGCAGCTGAACCTACGCCACCTACACCTATGATCACTAAACTATTCCCGCTGGTCGATTTAGCACTTTTTAATGCATTATACGCAGTACCATATGCACACGCTATTGGAGATGAAATATAAGGATCTAAATTTTTAGCTAAAGGTATTACAGCTATTTCAGGGACTGAAACGTATTCAGCATGTCCTCCATTGATTCCTAAAATTCCTACTAACTTACTTGCTACATTCTTACAGTAGTTTTCTTTACCACTCGCACAATTTCTGCAAACTCCGCAAGGTACTATCCATGAGACTAATACTGGATCTCCCTTTTTTAATCCATAAGGATTCTTAACATCACTTCCTAATTCCTCTACCCAACCGGATATTTCATGACCTATGATAAACCCATTCGGAAGAGGACCAACTAGCTCTCCATCAATTAAGTGTAAATCACTATGACAAATTCCAGTCGATGCTACTTTCACTAATATTTCGTCACCCTTTGGTTTTGGATCTGAAACTTCAGTTAGGTCTAAGGGTTTATTAACTCCCCTAAAAACTGCAGCTCTCATGTGAATTTTAATTCATTTTGATTCTTATTAAACTTTATTTAAAGGGACAATCGTATAAAGAGATCGTAATTATTTTTCCATTTAGTAAGGATTTAATCATATATGACTTTGCAATCAAACATGCCTATAAGCGAAAAGTTTATTATATCTAATTCTAGTTAGTTTACTTTGACTTTACTATGTTAGTATGATATATATTATTATTTAAATCTAATAATATAATAAATGAATGACAATAATGGTATAAGCATATTAGTCAACTTTGATGGTCAGAGCCTCTATAATTTTAAATAATTTTCAAAAAATTGATACTAGAGTCAGAACTCAATCGAGTTCTTACTTTAAAAATCATTTCATGAAATTTAAGTCCAATTTTATTTTCCTTAAATCCAATAAGCTATAAATACCTTAGCACCAAACATGAAATAGTGTAAAAATGAAAATATTAAAAGAGTATATGAGTAAAGACTTCCCACATATAAAACATACATTCTGGTCTAAAGAGGCTAAAACACCGCCAGTAGGAGAGTACAATAAAATCGGAGTACATAGACTAGTAAACGAGAACTGTAGCAAACTAGTCTCAGCTATACTGGTTTTACCCGGTACATGGAGCAGTGGAGAGCAACTTTCCTCCAATGAGGACAGATGGAGTAGAAATGAAAATGTTGATGAACCCTTCTTTTGGGCAAATCGATGTATCGATGTATATCTTATGGACTATCGTACTCATTTTGTTCCAATTGAAAAAGACTCAAGTGAACTAGAATTTATGATAAACTGGGGATGGGAACAATGGATAAACGATATAAAAGAAGTTGTAGACTTCGTTAAAGATATCTCATCTAATCAGAAAATATTTTTAGTGGGTGAAAGTTTTGGAGGGCTAGCGAGCATAAACTATGCTACACAATTTCAAGATGATCTTAATGGTCTAATCTTATTAGATGGGGGACCAGTTATAAGACAGCCTTCAAATTCCCTTAATTTTAATGAACTTCTTGAAGAAATGAGGAGAAAAAAGAGTTGGGTTATGGAGGTTGGAGGAGGAAAAGGAGCATTATTCTTGTTTAAGTATATAGACGAAAATCCTCTAGCTAATCCGATAAATCCGCTTACTGGAGAAGCTTTAAGTCCTCCGATAAATCCCATTACTGGAGAAAAATGGAATAATATTCTGGAATGGGCTACATTTATTCTTTATATCGCATGGGGACCTGGAATGCTAACGAACGTCTATGAAGGTTTTAACGATCCTAAAGTTCTAATTCACACTATGGCAACTTTCGATAGATATTGGCCATCAAGAATTTACCTTGAGACTCAAGCTATGCTAGATTGGGAGGAATGTCCTTATACAAAATACGACTTTGATAACCTATACTCGAATATAAAAATTCCTATTCTAGATGTGATTAGTAGGTTCGGTATTTCTATAGGTAGGTTAACTAATAATCCTTTAATAGGTTCCACATCACGCTCATATAATTTAATAACGTTGGATAAATACGGTCACCTAGATGTATATAACGGTACGTACTCAAAGAGGGACGTTGCCATACCGGTTCTCTCATGGATTTACTCCAAAGCATATAATGTTTAGATGAGATAGTTAAAGAGATAATAAATGGCACGGCTTTATAGATTCTACAATCGTATCAAGGCTAATAACGTTAATGATATAAGCTCTGACCAGAGACCTCTAAAGCCAAGGAAATGAGAAACTCTTGAAGCCGTTAAGATATTTTGAAATCAGCATTAAGGATATTGCATCTAGAGCTTTTCTTTTAAACTTTATATAGTCTTTATATATAGAATAGAAATCAATAACTTTCTTCTCAAAAATATTGAATCATCATCTTCTTAATTCTTGAAAATATCTTTATTAACAAGAATTATGTTTATATAAAACAGAAATAAAGTTATATTTAATGAGTTCTGATAATCAGCATAGTTTAGATGAATATTTAGCGAGAATAGATAGATTACCAGTGTGGGGACTACCATATCTCCTTTTATGGGCAATCGGAATTGGCTATTTTGCAACACTTTATGATGCTGTATCAAATTTAGGGTTAGCATTACCTTATATACCATTTATAAACTCGGAGGAAGCTGCAATAATAGTGTCTGTAGGACTAGCTGGATATATTATAGGATCTATAGGATTAGGTGCAGTAGCTGATAGGATTGGAAGAAGACTAGCCTTATTAACGTCATTTGCTCTATTAACAGTAGGAAGTTTAGGGATGGCTTTATCAGTAAATTATCCAACACTATTCGTCTTTAGAGTGATAGAAGGTGTAGGGACTGGTGCATGCTTAAACCTTGCTATGGTATACGTCACAGAGTTTTCACCTAGCTCTAAAAGAGGTAAG
The DNA here is from genome assembly GCF_001719125.1 of Sulfolobus sp. A20. Classification (NCBI taxonomy): domain Archaea; kingdom Thermoproteati; phylum Thermoproteota; class Thermoprotei; order Sulfolobales; family Sulfolobaceae; genus Saccharolobus; species Saccharolobus sp. A20. The sequence continues at coordinate 1,214,616 of NZ_CP017006.1, read as the reverse complement.
TACGCAAATTGGATATTTGTGTCAGGCTGGATAGCTGTAGGACTAGGCACTCTACTAGTAGCATTCATCGTAACACTTACCCCAACATTTGGATGGAGAATAGCTTTTGGGCTTGCAGCAGCCTTAGGTTTTATCTCTACCACTATAATTAGTATAATGGCTCCAGAGAGCATCAGGGTTTTAGTCAGAAAAAAGAAGTTTGATAGAGCTGAAAATCTTATAAGGGATATGGAAAAAATAAGTATGAAGAGAGCTAAAGTATCTACTTTACCTCCTCTTAAAGTAGTCAATTACGAGCAAGCCCAAGTTAATGCCATAAAAATATTGACTCAACCAACGTTCTTAAAAAGATTAATATCTTTAACAATATTTTGGTTTTTCTTATACTTCATTCAATATACCGCTACTGGATTGGCACCGACATTTGTTAAAGTTGTAGTAAATCTTACGCCATTACAATATACTGAATATATAAGGCTATTAGGCTTTGTAGCCATAGGTGCTACAGTTATATCATTTGGAATGTTGGGCTTTATTGAAAGGGTAGATAGAAGACTTTTAACTCAAATTGGAGCAATAGGCTTTGTGGTAAGTAGCTATCTTACAACGTATTTGATACTTAATAAAGAGCTAATAATATGGTTTATTACTTATTTCCTACTTGAATTTATCCTTAATCCGCCGTATTTAGCAGGTTATCTGATGTCAAGCGAATCTTTTCCGACAGTTGCTAGGTCTACTGGTTTTGCGATAACAGATGGATTAGGACATCTGGGAGGTGTAGTAGGACCTCTACTATTATTTCCGCTAATCTCGACATTTGGACCATTATATGCCTGGGTAATTCTGTCATTACCATTACCGTTTGCTGCTATTTCACTATGGTTTACTATTCCTAAAACAGTTAAGGTCAGGTTAGAAGAAGTAAATGAAGCTATTATAAAGAAATGATTAAGAAATATTGAGTCTTAATATACCAATTTTTGTTTTAAACCTAGAAATACACAATTCGTAACAAGGTAAAATATAAATTTAAATGTTTCATATTTTTCGCCTTATTCTTTCAAGTCTTATCTCCTCATTTAAATTATTAATGTTCTTCGCTATTCTCCTTCTAACCATGAAATTTATTAGAGATTTCATCGTTCCCTCATACTGAAAGATTACTTTAATCTCTCCCTCTTTAGGAACTGTTATGTTCAATTCACCGCCTTCTCCTCTGCTTAAACCTACCGTCGAAAACTTATAAGATACTCTATTATTGCCCTCATATACACTACCCCTAATGATTATACTTAGCACTCCTAATGGTAGAGAGGCTTCGAATTCCTTGTTTTCAGCTACTACTGTCTCAGCTCCTAGCAACTTATATAAGGTGAAATAAGGGTCAGAAAAGATTTTCAGTATAACTGCAGTCTCATGCTCTGTTTCAACATTGAACTCCATAAAATAAATATGTAAACATTTCTTTTTAAATTTTTTCTAACAAGCTAAGCAATTAAAGTTTAATCTAATATCTTCCTAACTAATTTCTCAGCCTCATCATAATTATAGCTTCTAAAGAGCTCTATTTTGCTAGCCTCAATTGAGCCCTCAGCATGTACCATAGCAGTCAGTAGATATCCTGTAACTGGACTAGAAGCTAATTCTTTTACAAGTTTCAAAACTTTTACTCTTTCCTCACCATCTACTGCCCCTCTCAAGTACTTAACAATATTCTTACCCTCCTCGCTGTCAAAATCTTCTTGAGAAGGTAAGGTAGCTATAATTCCACCTGATACATCTATTAAATCTTTAACAACATCATGAAAATGCATATTTGAGTATAATTTACCTATATTAGTAAATATTGGATTAGGCAACGCAATACCCTCAAGCATAACGGGCTTCACTGCGGAAGCAATAGCGCTACTTCTTAAAATTTCCTTGTACAGGATTATATCAACAATGTCATCCCTAACATGTTTTTCATTTTCTATTCCATTAACCTTAGCCATTAGCCTAGATGAACCTAAGAACAGATTGATCAGAGCAGATCTATAGGATAAAGCGGTAAATCTATGAAATGTGGCAAATAGCATCGCTAAGGTCCCCGCATAATCATGCTCTCTAAATAAGAACACTCTGTCCCATGGCACGAACACGTTATCAAACACAGTTATCGTCTCGAGTTCATAGTCCTTTTTACTTAATATTGCTGAGGAGTTTCCTTCTATCTCATCAATAGGTCTAGTATACATTTTTAATCCTGGAGCGTTGGCAGGTACTGCAAAGGCTACAGCATAATCTTTATCACTTTCCCTCATAGCTCTGGTAGTTATAACAATTATCTCATCAGATACTGCTGACTGTGTAGTATGAGCCTTAGCACCTCTAACAACTATTCCATCACTTCTTACCTCTGAAACCCTAACATACATATCAGGATCTACTTGCTCTGATGGCCTTTTACTTCTATCACCTTTTACATCAGTTTGAGCAGTAGCAAGTGTCAAATCCTCCCTCTTTACTTTTTCGAAATACTTTTCTACCCTCTTATAGTATTCTGTCCCATATTTTCTATCAACTTGTTTGGTGGTTATCATTAAGGCAAATAAAGCGTCGCTACCTATTGCTTGAGATATATTAAAAATTCCATTACAGTATAACGTAGTGTCGTATATAAGAGCGTGCCTATCTAATAAATCTTGAGAACTACTCGGAGTTTTAAAGTATTTACTTATTTTCTCCCCCTTATCTTCATAAAGTCTATCTGGATATTCGTATAATTTAGAAGCATGAAGAGCAGCTATCTTCAAAATTGGATGTTGCGTTATATCATCGACTAACTTACCTCTATAATAAACCTTTCTTCCATCTCTTAGAGACTTCAGAAAGTCCTCCTTTGTCCTCATAAATAATAATTAGTTGTGATGGTTTATTAAATTTTTGGAATTGATGAGGTTTTAACAAATAGGTGTAAGTAACCATAAAAAAGTATAAGCTTAGAAATCCTTAAGTTTATTTTAAATTAATCCACAAGCAATCTTTTTCCTTAACAATACGATTCTAGTTGCTATTTGCCAAAACTATGTCTATTTAACTTTCTTGCGTCGTAGCCCTTTATTACGACGTCAGCAATGAATTTACCTTATGCTAGATGAATTACTTAATTTAAATAAGGCTGAAGATAGAAATGAAAAATTAAAATAATTTATATAAAAAATTATTGCTTATCACTTTTTATTATTCCACTTTGTGTTGTAGGTGTAATTAGATTTTCGTTAATCTCCTCTAACCTAACCCCAACAGTCCTAGGTACGGTAAACCATAATGCAATAGCAGCAATAACTACAGGGAAGGAAAGAATTGCCCACGCGCTAATAGGTCCGTATAACGTTACCAATGGGAATAGAAATAATGGACCTATCGCCCCTCCTAAATGCCCTAATCCATCTGTTATCGCAAAACCAGTAGACCTAGCAACTGTAGGGAAGGATTCACTAGACATTAGATAACCTGCTAAATACGACATTCCTCCTCCTATCGCATTTAGTATTAAACCTAATGATATAGCCATTCCTATAAGGTTTAGATGGGCTACGAAAAATGCTGCCACAATAGTTCCAACCAGCCATCCTAAGGATCCTATTTGTGTTAACATCCTTCTATCTACCTTTTCTATAAAGGTTAACAATATGAATGCCATAGCTGTGTCCCCTAGTGCTGATAGTCCAGTTAGTAGTACGAATTCATTAAATAATGGTCCAGATATTCCCACAAATTTACCGAAGTAATCCCAAAGTGTCGAGTACGTATATTGAATAAAATATATGAAGAACCAAAAAGCTATTAGTCCTGCTAGACGCTTTAGGAAAACCCTATTAGCTAAAACCGAGAAAGGATTGGAAGGTGTTGGTGAGTATTGTATAATCTTAGGTTCAGGCAGAGATTGCAACCTAGCTCTCTTCATCGCTGTCTCTTCCATAATTCTAATGATACTTTCAGCGTCCTTTATCCTTCCCTTCTTAACCAGAAATCTAACTGTCTCTGGGGCTTTAGTTCTTAATACTAATGCAGCAAATGCCATAATAGCTGCAATTCCAAAGGCTAGTCTCCAACCTATTGAGGGAAATGAAGTAACTAAGAGTGCAGCAATGGTAGCACCTACGCCCACTGCTATCCAACCCGATAAGTATATCCAGTTAGCGTACTTTCCCCTCTTGGAAGCTGGCGCGAATTCCGATACATAAACCATTGCTAAGTTTAAATCTCCACCAATCCCGGCTCCTTCAATAAACCTAAAAATCGCCAACATTGGGTAATTTACGGCTAAAGCCATCCCTAAGCTTCCTATGGCTGTAAGCAAAACGGTCAATATTAGAACGGGTCTCCTTCCTATCCTATCGGCTAAGTATCCAAGTCCTAAAGAGCCAGGGATGTAACCAAACAGTCCTAATGATGCTACAAAAGCTGCTTGGGAAGCATTAATGAAAGGTATATAAGGTAATGCGGCACCAATATTTCCTACTGCGTCATATAACGTTATAAAATAGCTGAAACCTATTGCCCATAACAAGGCATATGATAGTCCCCAAGTAGGTAACCTATCTATTCTTGCTAAATATTCGTCTAACACATTTTTATTACTCATAAATCGGTCTTTATGCTTATCATTTATAAAAATTAATTTTAATAATCAAGTCACACTATATGTTATATAAACTTGATTATTTGAATATTGACCCTAATCTCAGTAGTGTAAATATTGATGAATTTATTTAACTATAGATTTTTTATAATTGTGAAGAAAACACATAACAAGGATGAATCTATAATAACTAATTAACACGTAGTTTAAGATTTAGAGAAAAATTTATAAGATATAAACTATTATATAGCTTGAGAATTGACTCAGTAATCAGATAGGCGATCAACATGTATAGGTCTCCTAAAACTGAGAAAGGAAAGGAAACTTTAAATAAGATAATTAATGCATCTGTAGATCTTATTTCAGAAAGGGGTTTTCTTAATACGAGTATTAGTGACATAACTAGTAAAGCTGGAGTAGCTTATGGTCTGTTTTATTTTTACTTCAAGAGTAAGCATGATATACTAGATGAATTAATTAGAAAATTCAATAGAGATATGAGATATTATTTAAAAGTTAACACTATGGGATTACAAAATAGAATAGAGATAGAAAAGGTAGGTATGAGAAAGTTTCTTGAATGGATGGATGAAAATAAAAAATATTATAAGATATTTGTGGAAGCTCAAGTACATAGACCAGAAATGTATATATGGCATTTCTATAAACTCTCGGAAAGATATAGAATAGGCTTACAAGAAGCTATGAATAGAGGAGAAATAGTACGTGTAGATCCAGAATTATTATCATACGTTTTAATAGGAATAGGCGAAATGTTAGGTAGAAGATATATTCTATGGACCAATGAAGGGTTAACAAATAAACAATTAAATGACTTAGATTTACTTTTATCCAATATGTTGAAACCGAAATCAAGCTAAGAATTTAGTATTTATTTGGTTCGATATCCTAGCCATTATAACTGACGCACTAGTATATCTGGCTAAGTCGAATAAACTCCCTTTTTTCAGCCTAATATTACCGGATAGAAGGGCAGAGACTACCTCCAGTTTCCCTGAAATAATGTTCTTCCACGTTTCATAACTCCCCTCAAGAATGTATGGAGCATCAGCCTTAGATACATCGGTGAAGAAATCAACACCTTGACATTGACCATTATTTAAATAAAGTTTCATAGCTAATGCGTTAACGTTATTTAAACCTAGACTTTGTATCACTTGACCAGGGACGTCAGTTACCACGAATAAGAGTGGAGCAACCCATCCCTTACCTGCATCATTATATTCTTTACTTTCGTTTAATCTTTTACACCATTCTTCAGCCCATTCCTTACTTGGATATACCAATTCCATAATAGAATTAGACATTTTCTTAATAAATAATTTTTCCTTCATTCCATTCAATATGCAAGCCCCTTAAAAGCTTAATAATCCTTTTAAAAGATAAAGAGCTTATGATTGTAGGATTTTCTGGCAAGATTTTCAAGAGATATGAGGGAGATGGGATGGATCTCTTAAGAGAGACGGTAGACGAGGCCTTAGAGATGGCTGGAATGGAATATAAAGACATTGATGGTGTTATAGCTAACGCGGGAAGAGGAGGATTCTATGGAGATAAGACCTTTTTCAATCCCGCTGATCAGATAAGTGAATACTTCGGAATTAGACCAAAATATATAGATCACGTTCAATATGGTGGTCCTTCAGCATTAACGATGATATATAGGGCTTACAAAGCAATAAGAGCAGGAGAGGCTGATACAATACTATGTATTCAAGGGGGGAAAATATCACAATTTAGAGATGGCACAGTGAGACCGCCAAAGACTGATATAATAGATACTCCGTTTGAAGATTTTATCAAAATTTATGACCAAATGCTTCCTATATCAGACTATGCAATGGTAGCGTATAGACATTATAAACTATTTGGTACTACAGATGAACAAAGAGCCCTAATCTCTGTAATGCAAAGGTATAATGCAATGTATAACGAAAAGGCTATATTTAGGAGTCCTCTAAGTGTAAAAGACGTCTTAAGCTCAAGGATAGTATCTTATCCACTTCACTTATTGGAAATTGTATATCCAGTTGATGGTTTTCATGCATTTATTGTAAGTAAAAAGACCAGCAAGTCGAACTTGAGAAATATTGACATATTAGCCTATGGAGAGGCACATTGGACGGAACCTCCGGCTGAATGGGAAGATATTGTATATACTCCCGCTGTAGAAAGTTCTAAGCGAGCTTCGTTCAATTTAGATAAAGTGGATACGTTTCAATTATATGATTCTTTTACAATTACAGTTATGTTACAAATGGAAGATATTGGACTAGTAGAAAAAGGCAAAGTTGGCAGTTTTGTGGAGTCAAATGACCTGACATTCAAGGGGAATATCCCCACTAACACAGGTGGGGGTAGCTTAAATACTGGACAACCTGCATATATGAGTGGTGGAGTCATACTTGAAGAAGCTTTGCTACAATTGAATGGAATGGCTAAAGGGCATCAAGTCAAAGACGTAAACGTTGCATATATTAACGGGATAGGATGGTGGAGTAGAAGACATTCAGTTACTTTAGTCTTAGGTGAGAAAAAATGATGAAAGATGAAGAGGTAAGAAAGAAGTACTTTGAGTATTTTGAAAAAGAAATCTTGCCATTTATTGAGTGTAGAAAATGTGGTCATAAATTCTACTATCCCAGAGTTATATGCCCTAAGTGTGGTAATAAATATCTTGAAATCAAGGAGAGCAGAGGAATGGGTAAGATATTTGCTATGACAAAAATATACGATAAAAAGGTGATTTACGGGATAATTGAGCTGGATGAGGGATTCAAGATTTACTCCAATATAATTGGTGACGAGAATGAAGTAGATATAGGTAGGAGGGTTAAAGTAACCTTCGTTAACGTAAACGGTAAGAAGTACCCGTTTTTCAGATTGGTCTGACTCCCCCCTGCCATGATGGTTACTCTCATCGATTCGAGATTACATACCTCATCTGAGGAGAAATCAAGAGAGTCATAGATCTCCTTCCCTTAGAAAAATGAATTTTTAAAGCTTTCCGTTCTTAAAGTGCTAGGCTTTCCTCATTTTGAAAATTTTTGCTTAAAGGATTAGAAAAAACTTAAATATCAAAAATAACATAACTTTCACCATGGAAATTATAAAGGGTTTTCCATCTACTATGATGGACGACTATCAAATGAATGTCACACAGATAATTTCTCACACAGCTAAGTGGTATGGAGAGCAAGAGATCGTCTCAAGAGAGATGGATGGAAAGGTTTTTAGATATACTTACTCTCAAGCTTATGATAGAATTAAGAGGTTTGCTAACGCCTTAAAGTCTTTAGGAATTAGAGTGGGTGATAGAATAGGTGTTCTTGAATGGAACACACATAGATTCTATGAACTATATTTCTCTATCCCAGCAGTAGGAGCTGTGATGGTAGAATTAAATCCAAGACTTCATCCATTACAGTTAGCTAAAATCATCAACCACTCTGGTGTGAGTTTGATAATACTAAATGAAAATTTCTTACCTATCATAGAAAGTATAGCCAACAACATAAAAGTGAAAGAATTCATAATTATTTCTAAAGGGATAGAAACTAAACTTCAACGAGTGCATAACTATGAAGAACTAATCAATGAAAATAATAGTAATTATGAAATACCTATGTTTGATGAAAAGACTGCTTGTTACTCTGCTTATACTACTGGAACTACTGGTGACCCTAAAGGAGTATTCTATTCTCATAGATCTATAGTTCTTAATACTCTGGTAATATCGAGGAATTTAACAATTGATGATACATTTATGCAACTAGTCCCCATGTTTCACGTAAATGGTTGGTTAGGCTTCATGGGGGCTACTCTTGTAGGCTCTAAGTTAGTTTTTCCCGGTAGGTACACTTTAGAAAATGTAGGACACTTAGTAGATCTCATGATAAACGAGAAGGTCACAGTTACTGCTGGAGTTCCTGAAATATTTAACTCTATTCTAAATTATTTAATGAAAATGGAGAAGAAACCAGTTTTCACTAACACGAGGATTTTAATAGGTGGTAGTGAACCTCCTTTAAGCCTAGTTATAGGCTTAATGAGTTTTGGAATACAAGTAGGCCAAGGATACGGTACTACAGAAACAACTCCTTCTGTAACTGGTAGTGTTGTTAAACCTAAAGTGAGAGAAAAGTATTCTAATGAACAATTAACTGATCTACTGAGAAAACAAGGAATACCTAGCTTTGGCGTAGATGTGAAAGTAGTTGATCCCGTTACGGGAAACGAGGTACCTCACGACGGGAAGACCGTTGGAGAGATCTTGGTAAGGGGATTTTGGGTGACAGCATCTTATTATAACGATCCTAGAACTATAGAGTCTTTTATTGGTGATGGGGTTGATAGGTGGTGGAAAACGGGCGATCTAGCCGTCGTAGACGAAATGGGATACATAAAAATAGTGGATAGAATTAAGGATGTAATAAAAAGTGGTGGAGAATGGATAAGCACTGTAGACCTAGAAAATTATTTGATGACTCATCCAGCAGTATCTGAAGCTACTGTGATTGGAGTCCCTCATCCAAAGTGGGGCGAAAGACCCTTGGCTTTTGTAATATTAAAACCAGAGTTTGAAGGTAAAGTATCCAAGGAGGATTTAGTAAAATATTTAGGTCAGAGGTTTGCTAAATGGCAATTGCCAGACGATATAGTTTTCGTTAAGGAAATTCCTAAAACTAGCGTTGGAAAGTTTGATAAAAAGGTTTTAAAGGAAAAGTACAAAGATTACTTTACAAAATAGTTTGAGATGGGAATTATGAGAGATGAGGAGGAATTAGAAAAATTTAGGAATAATGTTAGGGAATGGATCGAGAAAAACGTTCCGGAGGAGATTAAAAATAAGGGGGATTCAGCATCTGTAACTGCCTTAAGAGAATGGCAAAGAAAAGTTTATGAAGCAGGTTATTTAGGCGTTTCTTGGCCTAAAGAATATGGTGGTTGGGGAGAAGACCCGTTAAAGGAAATCATTGTAAGAGAAGAATTCGCTAAGGCTGGATTACCATATGCTAATTTAGGTTTAGGTGTATCAGTAGTTGGACCTACTATTTTACTTAATGGTACTGAAGAACAGAAGAAGAAATACATAAAGAAAATTTTAACTGCTGAAAACATATGGTGCCAAGGGTTTTCTGAACCTCATGCAGGTTCGGATTTAGCTGGGATAAAGACTAAGATTGAGGATAAGGGGGATCATTTCTTAGTGAATGGTCAGAAAATATGGAGTAGTTATGCACACATAGCAGACTATTGCCTACTTTTAGGTCGAACTGGAGATCCTTCAGAGAGGCATAAGGGAATGACCATGGTAATTGTTGACATGAAAAGTGAAGGAATTAAGGTTAGTCCAATTAGGCAAATAACCGGAAGATCCGAATTTAATACAGTATACTTTAATAACGTTAAAGTTCCAAAGGAGAACTTAGTGGGAAAAATAGGTGAAGGCTGGAAGGTAGCGATGTCGACTCTAAACTATGAACGATTTAATATTGGTACAATATTATTTGCTGTAGAGAGAATTTTAAGAGATGTATCAAAGAAATATTCCAATGAACAGCTGTTTAATCTGGCTGAGGATGTAGTAGCATTAAGATCTTTTTACAGGAGGTTATTAGAAAGAATAAAGAAGGGATATGTAGTTGGACCAGAGGCTGCTGTAATTAAGCTTGTAGCTTCCGAGAGCATACAGAAGGCTTATGAGATTGCAGTGAGCAATATGGGAGTTGATGCTCTGATTATGGAGAGACAAGCTGGTTTCAATCCAGAATTTACTTATGGTCTGTTAGCTTCTAGATCAATAACAATAGCTGGAGGTACTTCCGAAATACTACGTAACTTATTGGGAGAAGTTATATTAGGAATGCCTAAAGGATAATGGAGATCTGCCTTTAATAGTCATGGTATTCAATCCTCGCGTTTTTTATTTCCCGGGCTATTTAAGCAAACTAAACTCCTTAAGTGTAAGCTTCATGGAGTATATCTTACCCAACCTATCACTCACCTAACTTTGATACCATTTAAGCCATTAACGTTAGAGCTTAGAAACTCTAATGTACCCTCCGACTATAGGGTATTAGAAATTATGAATAAAACATCAAATAACATATACTTTACGAGTTTATAAAATGATGATAACTAAAATTTTATGAATAGTTTGTCTTTCATTTAGTAATGCTTTCTTAAAGAAATAAGTATGTCTATAATAAAATAAACTGAAGAGAAAAAATTTATTACTTTTCTCTATTATTCTCCCTTAAATTGAGGCTTCCTTTTCTCCAAGAAAGCCCTTACACCCTCTTCTACGTCTTTGGTAGTAAATAGTAAGCCAAACAATGTAGACTCCAATGTCTGCCCTGTCCATATATTTGACTCATAGCCTAATTCTATTGCCAATTTAGCAGCTAATAATGAGAGTGGGGACTTCTCGGCTATCTTTAATGCTACTCTTCTAACTTCGTCCTCAAATCTATTTGCAGGAACTATCACATCAACCAGGCCCATTTTATATGCGTCTTCTGCACTAACCATATCACCAGTATATATCATTAATTTTGCCCTACCCTTTCCTATAAGCCTTGGAAGTCTTTGAGTACCTCCTGCTCCTGGAATTATCCCTATGTTAATCTCTGGTTGGCCTAGTTGAGCTACTTCAGAGGCAATCCTTATATCACAAGCCATGGCTAATTCTAGTCCTCCACCTAATGCGAACCCATTTAGAGCAGCTATGATTGGTTTAGTATATAACGCGATTTTATTTAACACATTTCTCAAGGTTCTCAATCTTATTACATCAATAGGTCTTAATGTTACAAACGAAGTTATATCAGCTCCAGCAGAGAATGCCCTACCGTTACCAGTTATTACTACGACTCTTACTTCATTGTTAGTTTCTAACTCATCCAGTACCTTATCTAGTTCGCTTATCAACTCTGCATTTAAGGCATTTAACCTATCTGGTCTATTCAAAACGATCCATGCTAACGGAGGCTCAATTCTAACAATAATCGTATTAAGCCTTTTTTCCTCAACCTTACCATATTGGTAAAAGCCTATTCCGCTTTTTATACCTAATTTACCTTGACTAGCCATTTGAGTCAAAAGTGGGTCTGGTGAGTAAACTTGGTATCCTGACAAAGTTTTTAGTTCGTCTAGAGCTTTAATTACATTATCAATTCCTAATTCATCAGCGTATTGGAAAATGCCCTTAGGAAATCCTAAGCCTAATCTAACTCCTAGATCTATATCATCTCTACTAGCTACACTCTCTCTCAATAATCTTGACGCTTCGTTTATGGCGCCAGCTAGAAGTAACGCAGGATTTAGCTTATCAGCCAACTCCTTTGGTATTTCTGGTTTAATGTATTTACCTGGAGCTGGATAAGTATAAAATCCTTTGCCAGTCTTTACGCCTAACTCATTTTTCTTAAACTTTTCCTCTATTAAGCTACAGATAGGCACGTCGTCCCTAATTCCCAATTCCTCTCTAGATTTCGAAACGTAATAAGCTACATCAATTCCAGTGTAATCGAGGAGTTCAAAAACGCCCATAGGAAATCCAAGTTTATACCTAGCTACCGCATCAACTTCTCTAAAGTCAGCAATTTTCTTCTCCACAACGATACATGATGCTAGATTAATCCCACCTAAAATTCTATTAACTACATAACCTGGAATATCCTTGTTAATCATAATTGGTTGTTTTCCAAACCTTTTAGCTAAATCATACGTTATCTTAGCCGTTTCATCACTGGTTCTATCTCCTTTCATAACCTCTACTAATTGCATTAACACAGGTGGGTTAAAGAAGTGCATCCCAACTACTTTTTCCGGTCTCTTCGTCGCTTCAGCTATTTTAGTAATAGGTAGACTACTAGTATTCGTCGCCAATATAGCGTGTTTCGGTAATAACTCATCAAGTTTGGAGAACACTTGCCTTTTAATGTCTAACCTTTCAGGTGAAGCCTCTATAGAGAAGTCGGCGTCACTTACAGTATTATCTAAACCCACTACTGTTTTTATTCTGGATAGAATTGTGTCGACACTTTCCTTTAATTGTCCCCTTTCTTGAAGTTTACTCAAACTCCACTTAATCCTCTCAATGGCATTATTCAATATATCTTGGGAAACGTCACTTAAGTATACTTGATAACCTGCTATCGCTGCGACTTCAGCTATTCCATGACCCATCGTTCCGGCTCCTATAATCAGGATTTTCTTAATGTCTTCTACCTTCATTAATTAAAATTAACAGCCAAAGGTTAAAAAGTAAACTCATACGTATTTACATATACTTTTTGATACATTACTTATTTTGTATCAAGTAGATATAGTATAATAAATTGAATTATTAATCTTTATTTCACTTATAGAACCTTTCTCAACAAGATACTTCAAGTGGGACATTGTCTCTCCTAAAGCTAACTGTTTATCGAATGATGAAAGTTCATCCCATTTTTTATACCACGAAATGCCCGTTGCTATCTCATATGCATTGGCTTTTCTCTTATCTCTAATTATTTTTATGATCTCATCTAACCTTTTATCATGATGCCCTATAATCTCTCTAATCCTCTCTTTAACGTTACTAAAGGCCTTTCCGTGAGCGGGATAAATTACGTCTACATTTAGTGATTTGATCTTCTCTAAGCTATTCAAGTAAGCTTTCAAGGGATTATCGTCTTTCCTTAATAGAGATACGTTAGGCGTTATGTCCGGTAAGATATGATCCCCACAAAATAATGAATGATCATACATTAAGCATATATGTCCAACAGTGTGTCCAGGTGTCCACAATATTTCGGCTCTAGTTCCATTAATTTCTATTTTATCACCATCCTTCACAGTGATAAAGTTTACGCCTTTTATTATTTCATTAAACCTTTCTCTATTTCTCAGCATTCTATCTATCACTTGATCTGGAAATCCGTTAGACGATAAGTACTCTTTAATATCTTTAGAATATTCTGGACTTAATAAATAATGAATAAATTCCAATTCTTTTTCATGAATGATTATATTTGAATTTTTAAAAAGTCTAACTAGCCCAATATGATCTGGATGATAATGTGTTATTATCACATTCCTTGGATATCCATATTTAGTTAAAGAGGATGTAAGAGTCATTATATCTTCTTCAGTAGGCAATCCGGTATCTATTAATACACTATCTTCTCCATCCTTTATTAGATAGGAATTAATGAAGTGAGGCGGACCTTGCATTGGTAATGGTATAGTTATTATCATTATAAGGCATATACACTGTTCACAATTTAAAATTTAGCTAAATAAAAGACATCAGTAGGAAGAGCATCATTAAACTTTAAAGACTACTACAAAACCTCACACCAAATTCTTGAATAGATACTTTTTGACATTAGTATTTTAATTAACAATAAACGTAACGATATAAAATCTGTAAACTACATAATGACGTGAACATTCTACGATTTAGCTCTATACTTGACCATTTCTAACAATATTTGATTAACATTTTCTAATCTTGTTTTAGTCAACTCACTGTAAGCTCGTGCCACGTTTCCTACAATCCTCTCTCTATTAATCCATGAGTCATATTTACCTAAGTTAATCTGATAAGAAGCTTTTATTGGATCTTCTATACCTTGTTTGATCATCTTCCTTGTTTCGTCTCTAACAAAGATCAAGTAATCCCTAGACTCATAGAGTGCTTTTCTATCATACGCCACTTCTCCATGTCCCGGTATAAATACTTCAGCATCTAGACTAGCCAAGCTTTCTAATGCATTTATATACCCTTGAATATTTCCCATTAGAGCAAAAGGAGTACAAGGTGGAGAAAATAACAAATCACCGGTAAATACTACTTTTTCATCTGGTAGATAGATATAAACATCGCTTGTAGTATGAGCGTAACCTACGTAAACAATTTTTATCTCTTTATCATCAATAAAGATGCTCATTTCATCACGTAATGTTAGGTCTTGAGGTACATATTTCCATCCAGAGAAATCAACATTAAAAAATAGGTTTTGAAAGGGATTTGTTCCCCTCTTCATACCCTCTAACGTCTTCTTCCTACAATTAATATGACATATTGTTATAGCGTTAAATAGATAATTCGTCCATAAATGGTCCTCATGCTCGTGTGTATTTATTAAAAACTTTATTGGCTTATCGGTAACCCTTCTTATTTGCGAAATAAAGTTCCTTGCCATTTTATCGTTCGTGAGAGAATCTACGACAATCGCATATTCCTTTCCTATAATTACCCCTGCATTACTTAAGAACCAATCGCCGTTTCCTTGAATAAAAGCGTAAACATTATCAGTAATTCTCTCAAACTTAAAGGGAATTTCCATCATAAAATATATTCCTTTTCTTACTAAATATATCTACATGAAACTACTCAGCTTTCTAAGGGGGAATAGGATAAGAAGTGGTGTAATAATAAATGAAAACTACGTAATTGACCTCAATGACACTTGTTATTCAATGCTACTGGAAAAGGGGGAAGATGAGATTTTCGCCGATAGATATTGTAACGCTCTAGCACCTTCCGATATGCTAGGAGTTCTTCAAGCCGGAGATAAGGGTATTGAATTGATCCATGAAATGATAAATTGGGTGAAGAAGAGAGAGGAACACCTAATCAAATTAAGTGAAGTAAAGCTTAAAGCCCCGTTACAGAGGGCTAATATGCTGAGAGATTTTTTAGCTTTTAGAGGTCACGTTGAAGCAACTTATAGGAGGAGAGGTCAGCAAATACCAGAAGAGTGGTTTAAGATACCAATATATTACAAGGGAGATCCAACAATATTTTATGGTCATATGGAAGTAGTGCCTTGGCCAAAGTACTCTAAACAAGTAGATTTAGAGCTTGAAATTGCAGCTATAATATACAAAAAAGGAAAAGACATACCAAAGGATAAAGCAAAGAGCTACATTTTAGGTTTCACTATATTTAATGATTTTAGTGCTAGGGATATTCAGATGATGGAGATGAAAGGGTTACTAGGTCCTGCTAAGGGAAAAGATTTTGCTAATGGTCTCGGACCGTGGATAGTTACTAAGGATGAGTTACAAGATATCAAGGGTTTAAGGTCTTACGTTAAAGTAAATGGAGAGACGTGGTGTGATACAAAGGCTGAAGATATGCAATGGACTTTCGATGACATGATAGCCTATGTTTCTCAAGACGAATACATTAGACCAGGGGACATATTTGGTAGTGGGACAATATCCGGATGTACTGGTATTGATATTGGTAAATCGTTGAAGCCTAATAGCACAATAGAACTTTACGTGGAAAAAATAGGAACACTAATAAATATTATTAGCTGAAAAGCTTGGCTGGGTTATTTACAAATATTAACTCTATTACGTCATCTTTAACTCCCGACTTCCTTAATGAAGGTATTACATCTGTGAATATTAGGGTCATACTCCACCTAGGGGCTAGTTTAGGTTTATATTCTGGTTTGGCTGTTCCCCAATCTATGGTACAACAATAATCATGAGATACCATTATTTTATCTGCATAACCATCTTTTATTAATCTAATCAATACCTCATTTCTTTTTTCTACTGGCAAAAACAAGTCTAATCCATACCTATCTAAACCAACGAAAGACCCTTTATCAGCGATTTTCTTTATATACTCCACGTTCTCAGTATCCCCTAAATGTCCAATCAGAATTTTGCCCGGATCAACACCTTCTTCCATCAATATTCTCTGCTGTTCCATTCCAGTATTATTATGAGCATTTGAGTGTGTAATTATGGGGACTTTAGTCTCTTTGTGGGCAATTCCTGCTGCTCTAATAACCCTCTCTACATCTTTAGTAATACCCGGCTCATCAGCTGCTATCTTTATAAAAGCAGCCTTATTATCAGTACCTTGAATACCTATCCTTATATCGTGTATGAAAAGTTCAGCTATCTCCTCGATTGATCTCTGAGTAAAGTAAAAGGGTAAATCAGTATAAGTGTATATCCCAGTTCCTGCCACTAAATTTATCCCAGTTTCTTTAACTACCTTCTCCATAAATCTTATATCCCTTCCTAATCCCATCACAGTAGGGTCTACTATCGTCTTTACACCATAGTTCATCGCTTTTCTCACCTCATCTACAGCGTTTTTAAATTCCTCTTCCTCATTGTATAAATGAGGCCATTGAAATCTTACTGCCTCACTAAAAACCTTTAAATGTTCGTGAATTAACGTGAAACCCATATCTTCTGGAGATATACTTTCCTTTCCAACAAGTGGAATTTTAGCCACGATTTTTTATCGTTTTATTAACATATAAACTTTCTCTCAATTTTTATGTAAGCTTTATTAACAACTAGTTATAAAGCATATCATATGAATAGACCTTGGTTTAAGTTTTGGCCTTCAAAATTACCTAAAACTTTAGATTATCCTAGAGTACCTCTATTTAATATCGTTGAGGTATCTGCTCAACGGTATCCTGATAAACCAGCAATAATCTATTATGGTAATAGGATAACATATAAGAAACTATGGGAAGATATATCAAGTTTTTCGTCTTTCTTACATAACGATTTAGGGATAAGAAAAGGGGATAGAGTAGCAATTTTCATGCCTAATTCGGTCCAATGGATAATATCATATTTTGGAATATTAAGGGCTAACGCAATAATGGTCCCAATTAATCCTTTAATATCGGAGGATGAATTGAATTATATACTTAGGGATTCCGGCTCTGTAGCGATTGTAACACTCTCCTCATACTTATCTAAAGTGTTAAAGGCTAAAGAAAACACTAATATCAAATATATAATCGTAGGAAAATTCAAGGATTACTTACCTCCTAATCCAGAAATTAAAGTCCATCCCCTTATGCAAAAGGAACCAGAAATAGAGGGTGATGTAATAAAGTGGAATGAGGCATTTAGCGAAAAGCCTTTACCACCTATTGAAGTTACGTCAGATGACATCGCTGCTATTCCATATACTTCTGGCACAACAGGCTTTCCTAAGGGATGCATACATACACATTCTACTATATGGCCAACTGTGTTAGGTTCAGTAGTGTGGAACATGTTAACTCCATCATCAGTAGCCTTGGCATCATTACCTATATTTCACGTTACTGGATTTGTTCATAGTCTAAATGCACCACTGTATATAGGTGGTACCATAGTTCTCATGTCGATATGGGATAAGGAGAGTGCAATAGAAGCTATTGAAAAGTACGGGGTAACACATTGGACTAACATTTCAACTATGGTAGTTGATCTGCTAACTGTACAAGGAATAGAGAAAAGAGATCTAAGTTCATTAATATTAGTAGGAGGTGGAGGGGCCTCGATGCCAGAAGCAGTTGCCAAAAAACTTAAGGAATTAACTGGCTTAGACTACATAGAGGGTTATGGACTGACTGAAACGATGTCTCAAACTCACGTTAATCCTCCGGATAGACCTAAATTACAATGTTTAGGGATACCACACTTTGGAGTAGATGCACTAATAGTAGATCCTTCAACAGGTGAGGTATTACCTCCAAACAAAGAAGGTGAAATAGTAGTTAGGTGTCCTAGTCTTTTCAAGGGATATTGGAATAAAGATGAGGAAACTAGGAAAGCATTCATTACAATTAATGGCATCGAATATTTTAGAACCGGGGATTTAGGCTACATGGATGAGGAAGGCTACTTCTTTATTGTAGATAGAATAAAGAGAATGATAAACAGAGGAGGATATAAAGTATGGCCCACTAAGGTTGAAAATAAGTTATATCAACATCCAGCAGTGTTAGAAGCTTGCGTGGTCTCTACTCCTGATCCTAGATTAGGAGAAGAGGTTAAGGCATATATCGTATTAAAGCCGGATTACAAAGGTAAAATAACTCAAGAGGATATTAGAGAATGGTGCAAACAGCATATGAACGCATATGAGTATCCTAGAATTATAGAATTTGTTGAATCTCTTCCCAAGAGTGGATCTGGAAAAATATTATGGAGAGTTTTACAAGAGAAAGAAAAGGCTAAGAAAGCCTAGAATGTATACAGTTAATAATGTAATTAACGTTGGACTCAGCTAACCTTCTTATACTATTTTCTCCTAATAGTTTAGCTAGGAGTCCCAAATCCATTTTAGCACTCCAAATTACTTTTGTAGAATTTTGGGTCTCATAAAGGTTTAGCGAAATGTTAATTTTAATGCTCACTCCAGCCGATCTTCCGTTACCGACTATTTCAATTTTCTCACTATCTTTAATTATTTTTGCATTTATATTGGCTGTAATTGTGGACATATGCGGAATGTTAAAGTCACTGACATCTATCTTGAAAGTTGCACCTATCTCGCCATCTCTCTTAATTTCGTAACCTTGTAAGCCCGGTAGACATTCTGTAAACATTTTTGGCTCTGTTAAAAATTCCGATATTTTTGCCTTTACCTTGTTTACCACGAACTCTCCACTGATCTCCATTTCATTTCCCTCTTGCAATTAACGATAACAGAAGATATAAAGCAGTTTCGTATCTCTCTTCATCTAATGATCCTTTTCTCTCCATTATACTTCTTAAAAATATTTTTGGTATTCCAATTTTTTCCAAGTATTTTTCAAAGTTCATTTCGTTGGGAGAGATAAGTTTAATCTCCTTAGTTTTACTCTTTTCCCTTACTCCCAATTTCTCGCTGACTAAATCCCCCACTCTTTCCCCTACTAGTCTTGAAGTGGTAAATTTACCTCCTATTATAGATATTAGACCAGATACCCCATTTTCTCTTTCATGATCTAATATTGTGAAATCTCTACTAGCTTTTCTACCATCCTCGCTGGTTCTCATCAAAGGTCTAACGGATGCGTAAGTTCTAATAACTCTCGTTTTAGACAATTCAGGTACTAATTGAGATCCTTCCTTAATTAGCATCTTCACGTCCTCGTCTGATATAGTAAAATTATCTGGGTCTTCGATTATAGTTGCAGTAGTACCCAATATTGAAGTACCTTGATATGGTACTAATATATCTCCATCAGAAGGTGGTCTAAGCCTGTTTAGCACTGCGTTATTAACCTTTTTTTCAAACACTGCCATTATTCCAGCTGTAGGTAGTATGGGAATCTCTTCTAGTCCTGCCATAGTAATGATTTTAAACGCCCAAGGTCCTGAGGCATTTATTATTATATCACTTTTTATTATATTTATTTGATTATTAATTTTATCTAAAACTTTTACAGCTTTTATAAAATTTCCATCCCTAATAAATTCTGTTACCTCATTATACGTCATAATTCTAGCCTTATTTAGTGATGCTGTCATAGCTACGCTCGATAAAAGATCATAACCATATATTACCTTATCCGGAACCCAAATAGCTATTTTTAAGTCTTTATTCACATAAGGTTCTTCTTGTAGGACTTGATTTTTATCAACTAGCTTATACTCTATACCTAATTTCTCTAGGGAAGAAAGAAACTTATCTGAAAATTCTAGGTCTTCTTTAGTAATACCTAAAAATAATCCCCCCGTGTCTCTAACGGCATGAGGAGCTATTTTCGAAATTATTTTATTTTCTTGAATGCACTCCTTTGCTGATTCAGGGTCAGTTACAGCATACCTAGCACCACTATGTAAAAGTCCATGGAACCTACCAGAAGTTCCAGATCCAATGTCTCCTCTTTCAACCAAAATTACATCAATACCTCTTAAAGCCAAATCTAAGGCGGTGAATAGACCATTAGCTCCCCCACCTATTACTAGAACGCTTGTTTTTATTTCCATAACAGAATTAACCTATATTTTACATTTAAAATTTTATTGTGGACAACGCTTGTTTTTATTTCCACTTTTCGTAATCTGAATTTCTCACTTTACGAGATTTTCCTGCTATCAAATTTGAACGTTATATGGAACATCTAGTTTAGAATTGCTTTAATATAATAATAAGAAGTAATAAAGAGTAAATATCAAATAATTATAAATTTATATTTTTTACGAAAAATTTTTATATGAAAATAGAAATGGATAAAATGCTATGGCTGAAAAATACATACTAGCCATAGACGAAGGGACTACAAGTGCAAGAGCTATCGTCTTTGACAAGGAATTAAATATTCTAGGAATAGGGCAAAACGAGTTCACTCAATACTATCCTCAACCGGGTTACGTAGAACATAGTCCTGAGGAGATATGGCAAGCCCAGTTATTGGCTATAAATAAAGCATTGGAGAGAGCTAAGATAGATCGGAATAATATTTTGAGTATAGGAATAACGAATCAAAGAGAGACCACAGTGATGTGGGATACTAGAACGGGGAAGCCAATATATAATGCTATTGTTTGGCAAGATAGGAGAACTGCCCCAATTACTGACTATCTTAAAGCTAACTATTTGAGGTTAATAAAGGATAGAACAGGTTTGGTACCAGACCCATATTTTAGTGCTTCTAAGATAAAGTGGATTTTAGATAATGTACCCAATGCTAGAGAGAAGGCTGAAAAAGGAGAAATAAAGTTTGGAACAATAGATACTTACCTAATCTGGAAGTTGACTAACGGTAAAGTTCATGTAACTGACTTTTCAAACGCGTCTAGGACTATGCTATTTAATATAAGGAAAACTGAGTGGGATAGAGAAATATTGGAAATACTAAAGATTCCCGAGGCTATTTTACCAGATGTAAAGGCTTCAAGCGAGATTTATGGTTTCGCTGAGGCTCTTAATTCTTCAATACCTATATCGGGAGACGCAGGAGACCAACAAGCTGCGCTCTTTGGTCAAATAGCATTCAACCAAGGGGATGTTAAATGTACTTATGGAACTGGTAGTTTCATTTTACTTAACACTGGAAGTAACTTAGTTTCATCTAACGACTTACTAACAACTATAGCCTGGGGGATAGGTAAAGGAATAACATATGCTTTAGAGGGAAGTATATTCATCACTGGGGCAGCTGTTCAATGGTTTAGAGACAGTCTTAGAGCTATAGATGTATCCGATGAAATTGAACCTTTAGCCGATAGCGTTCCAGATAACGGCGGAGTGTACTTCGTTCCCGCATTTACGGGATTAGGAGCACCGTATTGGGATCCTTATGCGAGAGGACTAATAATAGGAATAACTAGGGGTACTACTAAGGCTCACATTGCTAGAGCAATATTAGAATCAATAGCGTATCAGACAAGGGATGTGCTAGAAATAATGCAAGGAGATTCCGGAATAAAGATAGACTCTCTTAAAGTAGATGGGGGTGCATCGAAAAACGACTTACTAATGCAATTTCAAGCTGACATACTTAAAATGAAAGTGATTAGACCAAAGATTATGGAAACGACCTCTATGGGAGTTGCGATGTTAGCTGGTTTAAGCGTAGGATATTGGAACTCCATAGATGAGTTAAAACAGAAGTGGAAGATCGACCAAGTGTTTGAACCTAAGATGGATGATGAATATAGGGAAAGATTATATGCAGGATGGAAAGAAGCAGTACGAAGGGCTTTAGGTTGGGCTAAAACGGTTGGGGGTTGAGATAAAATGGCGTCTGAAGTTGTAAGGGACAGTTTATGGCGGTATTTCGCTGAATTCGTAGGCACTTTCATCTTAATTCTTTTCGGCGATGGTGCAGTAGTAGCGTCCTTAGTAACTAATGGTACATCCCCAGGCTATGGATTTATTATGATATCATGGGGCTTCGGAGTTGTCCTAGCAATTTACGCTGTAGGTCCAATAAGCGGAGCTCATATAAATCCAAACGTCACATTAGCTTTTGCGGTTACTAAAAGGATGAAGTGGAGGGACGTAATTCCCTACATATTGTTTCAAACTTTAGGGGCAGCTGCTGCAGCAGGAATATTATTAGCGTGGTGGGGTAACGTTATTGTTAAAATGGATCCTCCACCTACTTTATATGCGCAAGTAGGAGCATCGTTCTTCACTGAATATCCAAATCCGTTCTTCTGGGGTCAATATTGGCCAAGCAAATTACTACTACCAAATTCTGTGAGTGGAACTTCACTTTACTCTGAAGTCAATCAAGTATTCCCGTTATGGATAGGTGCTTTTGCTGAATTACTAATGACTTTCTTACTCTTATTAATAGTTCTAGCGGTTACTGATGCTGATTCACCATTTTTCAATCAAAGCTTAGCCCCATGGGCTATAGGAATAGGTTATGTAATGCCATTCTTATTATTCGAGGCTCAATTGACTGGAGGTATGATAAACGAGGCTAGAAGCTGGGGACCAATGCTAGCTCTTTACCTATTTGGTTATAGGTCAGGGGCATTTAACTTTAGAGGACAGTATTTCTTCGTTTATGGCATCCCTGATTTCATAGGTGGCATTCTAGGTGCTTTATTCTGGGACTGCGTATTGAAACCGTATCTTAAGTATCTGAAAAGCAATAATAAGAAATAAGGAGTTTTTATTTACTTTTCTCCAATTGAGTTCTCCTTAAAGGCATTTTTTCAGCTTCTTTATTTATCGAAATATGAACGCTATTAGACAAACGGATCCGAATAGGGCGAGCGAAATCTATAATTTTTAAGATAATTACTAGAAAATATACTATCCGTAAGAATGATCCACTTCAATTATTACTGTAGGCATCCCTGGTGATAGCTTAATCACTTTTCATCTTTACTCCCCATAACTATTTATAGGAAGAGCGTTTAAAGGTTTCAACCTAAAGGGCAAGGTTTCTTCTTTCCATCTAAGAGATTTCATTTCATACTATGGTATAAGCAAATGGTATGACAAGTGAATCATAACTGTTCAGCAAGAATCTTACTGAGGGATATTAAGAACATCTTTAACTTAACCAAGAGTTTAAATCTTCAAATTATAGCATATTGAAATGAAATACTTTTTTGATAAAATTAAAAACTTTCTCTTTTAGCCCATTCTTTGTTCTATACTTAAAAACTTTTTATTTATACGCCTTCTCTTAAGCATATAATTAAATACTTTTCATTTAGAAACAAAGATTGAAATCCTCCCGTAAAAAATTAAAGGGTAATAATTCTTATAATCTACCTTATTTTTAACATTATAAAATATTTTTAAAAGTACCTCATATTTTAATAATAAAAATTCATGGCTGGTTATTCTCCTTCTTTTTCTCTATTTACTTTACAATTCCCTTAACATATTAGACCCAAAAACGTTTTAACTCTATACTGAAGTTTTATGTGGTGCTATAATTTATGATGTTTGAGGAAGAAGATTGGGAAGAAGAAGATTGGGAAGAAGAGGAAGAATTTGAGGATTTCGATCTTGAAGAAGAAGATGAAGAGTGGTAGGAAAGAGCGAGAAAGGTAACTAAAAATTTTTTATCAATTTTTAAAAGATTTTATACTATATAAAAAAGTTAGTAAAGTTAAAAAATCTGAATAATATTATTATGGAGAAAAAGGACTTTAAGTTAAATTAAACTTAGTCATGACAAAGAGAACGACAAGCCTCGCCCTTTGGTGGGATAAGGTTTTTAAGTGAAGAAAGATCATTGGGGAGGAGAGAAGCCAAAAAAGGAGATAGTGAGAGTGTGTCCTTCCTCCTCATTACATATCCCTAAGTCTCGAGGAGGGTGGAGTAGGGGCTTCCTCTACCCAAGGGATAGGGTTAATCTAGCTGAAGACGCAGCCATCGCTGGACTAATAGAGCGGGCTCAAAGCCCACTAGCTATGAAGTGGTGAAGGCGGTAAACCATAAACCAGTGAGCAGCCTAAGGGAACCTTTAGGGTAAGGAGGAGGTTAGATGAGCGTAGTTTTACTTTTTTAAAATATGTTAAAAATTGTATTATGCCCTTTCAACTCTCCGATTGTTATAGATTAATTTATAGTTTGATGTCCTTGTCTTAAGAAAACTTTGATGTCTAAAATAGAAGGAAATTTAGCTAACATCCTTCAAGGTAGGGAGAAGGTTAACTCCTCAAAAAAGATAAGCAAATAAGGGAGGAAAAGTATATCAATTTTATGTTTGAGAAATTGATATCCATAATTGAGAAGCTTAATGAAGGAAAATTAGTCGAGGCCGGAAATAAGTTATTAGATATTGCTAGAGATTATGAAAACCAAGATAAGATAATAGATCTTCTAGCAGAGATAGAAAAAGAGATAAAAGAGTTTAAGAACGATAAGGAAATTCTATATAAATTTGATTCACCCTTCGTTGAAATGTTAAGAAACAGTATTGAGGAAATGAAGTCTTGTAGGGAGAACAAATTAAGGGCTCTAATACTTCACACATTATATATCTTAAGTAACGGTAATGAAATACTGTTAAACATGGTCAAAAAGTCTAATGCGGGAAAGCCAAATACTTATATTTAGCTTTCAAGTATTTTATCGTATGAGCTTCGATGCTGATGTCATAGTTGTTGGAGGAGGTCTTTCTGGCTTATCTGCTGCGATAACGGCTACTAGGGAAGGATTATCAACTATCGTTCTGGAACGAGGTGAGTATTCGGGTGCAAAAAACGTATCTGGAGGGAGAATGTATGTACACGCCTTACTTCAGTTATATCCCGATGCCTTGGAGAGAGCTCCCTTAGAGAGACCCGTGACTAGGGAGACATATGAAATATATTGTGGGGAAAAAGTAATCTCGTTTTCGTTTCAACACAAGACAAAAAATAGTTATACGATTTTGAGAGCTAAATTCGATCAGTGGCTAGCCAAAGAAGCTGAGAATGAAGGTGTTCTCATCTCATATGATACATTAGTCACAAATGCTAGGCGTGAAAATAATTATGTAGTAGTTGAAACCAATAGAGGAGAATTAAAGGCGCCATTAATAATAGACGCAGGTGGAGTAACTTCACCTGTTTCTAGATACTTGGGCTTAAGGAAATTAGAGCCTAAGACATTAATGTTAGGGGTTAAGGAAGTATTAGATATTAAACCATATCTCCCAGATGACGAAGGAGAAGCTAGGACTATAGTTGGATTAATAGGTGATCTAAAAGGTGGTGGATTTGTATATACTAATAAGGAGTCATTATCAGTAGGTGTCACAATAAAAGTGGAATCCTTGTACTCTTCTAGTATACCTTCTCATGAAATTGTTGAGAAGTTTAGAGAATCCATTGGGCTAAATGGGAACATACTGGAATACTCCGCACATCTCATTCCGTATTATGGCTATGATAAGATAGGTAAGTTATACGATAATAATTTAATCGTGGTAGGAGACTCAGCGGGTTTGTTAATAAATGATGGATTCAATATTAGGGGGATGGATTTAGCAATTGGATCTGGTATAGTAGCAGGTAAGGCAGCTAAGAAAATTAAGGAAATAAATGATTTCTCTAGAACTGATATATACTTAGAAATGCTTAAGGAATCTTTCGTATTAAGGGACATGGAAACAGCTCTGAGATCATTTAAAGTTTTAAATGAGGAAAACATCTTTACTAAATATCCTAAAATATTATGTAATACCTTGAGTAGAGTATTCAGCGTAGATAGTAACGGTAAGGAAAGGCCAATCAATATACTTATTGATGAGAGTAAGAAAGAAAATATAAATGCTTCGAACATGATATTGGATTTAATGAGGCTTTTCATATGATAAACGTCCTCAAAAGACTATCATTAAATAAATATAATGTAAACAAGAATAGTCATATCGCAGTTGATACTAATATTTGCTTAACTTGTAAAGATAAACCTTGCACTAAAGTATGTCCAGCTGGAACATATGAACCTTCGCCAGATGGAAGAATTATTGTACATTATGAGCGATGTTTAGAATGTGGAGCTGCCTTGGTAGCATGTCCATACAATGCAATAAAGTTTACGTTTCCGGAAGGTGGTGTAACTTATAAATATGGATAATCAAGTTTAAAGAAAATGGATTTATTGATAATAAACCATAGAGACTTAAAACATCCTAAGGCGGGTGGAGCTGAGGAAGTAATCTATCAAATTTCTAGGAGATTAGTTAAAAAAGGGATTAATGTAACCTGGTTAGCGGAGCAGGTAGATGGATTAAAGAGAGAAGAAATTATTGACGATATAAGAATAATTAGAAAAGGAAATAGTTTAACGCTTCACTTATTTTCCTTAAGGGAAGCTAAAAAACATGATATAGTCATTGATAGTGTAGCTCATGCTGTGCCATTTTATTCGTTTCTCGTGAATAAAAGGAACATAGCTCTGGTTCATCATGTCCATCAAGAGGTCGTGAAATACGAGCTAAACTGGTTTTTATCAAAGGTTGTATCTACGTTAGAGCGTGATATTAGGAATTACAATAATGTGATTTCAGTTTCAAACACGACCAAGAAAGATCTAATAGAGAAATTAAAGGTTGGAGAAGAGAAGATTAAGGTGATCTATAATGGTATAGATCATAATAAATATAAACCGGGGAAAAAATCTGATGAACCATTTATACTTTGGATTGGTAGGTTAAAGAACTATAAAAATCCTTTAGATGCCATTGAAATTGCAAAAAGAGCAAAAGTTAAGCTAGTAATGGCTGGAGGAGGAGAGTTGGAAAACATTATTAGAAACAAAATAAGAGAAGTTAACGGTGACTATTTAGGTAAGATACCAGAGGAGGAGAAGATCAGATTATATCAGTCATCCTGGGTTACATTAGTTACCTCATTTATAGAGGGTTGGAGTATGGTTACTTTAGAGGCTAATTCATGTGGAACACCAGTAATAGGTTACAATAGAGGCTCATTACCAGAGATAATTAAAGAAGGAGTAAACGGCTATATAATTAGGTATAAGGATGTGGAAAAAGCTGCTGAAATCATCAAAGAATTGTTAAGGAACGAGAGCGAGTTAAAGAGGCTATGGAAGAGTAGTTATGAGGAATCCCTGCTTTATGATTGGGATAAGTCTGCCAATGAATATTATGAGTATTTAAGAAGTTTTTCTGAAAAATAAAAAGAATAATACTGTAGACAAGGAGTACAGCGTACCAGTTATAAAAAATGGGAAATAAAGATTCCCTAGGTTGAAGAAATAACCTCCTATACTTGGTCCAAAAGCTCTTGGTATAGAGCTCATCAAATTGACTATCCCGTTTGCTCTACTTCTTTCGTTCTCTGGAACAAGTTTAAGTATCATGGTTTGGAAAACTGGTGAAGTCATGTTCATTAAAACATTTCTGACTACGAAAACTATTGAGGCTACAAAAAATGAAGGGGAGAAAGGAAGTATGAACAATAATGCTATTGCAACTGAGTGAAAATATATTATCGTATTCACTTCCCCAATTTTTTCAGCTATTACTATGGAGAGATAACTGCTGAAAGCTAACGACAGTTCTGCAATTGCAAAAATTGGACTCATCTCAGATGCAGTCACATCAAACCTTAGATTAAACCATAACGACATTAAAGGAATAACTAATCCTGCTCCTAAACCTATTAATGCTTCAGTTGAAAACTTTGAAATCACACCTATACTCTTTAGATTAAAACTTCTATTTCCTCTATAATTTTCTTCAACTGGAATTATTAGGGCTAAAGCCATTAAATTGATAAATACTTCAAGCAAGAGTATCTCTTTGTAGGTTAATAATAGTGGTAAAAGACTTCCGAAAACAGATAAAAATATAGATAGACTTTGCCTTAATCCCAAAAGCCTCTGAACATTATTGGACTTTTCAGCTAACATGGAGAAAATTAGGTTTCCGGACCCCCATCCTAGGGAAAAAACGTAAGCAATAGGATATCCTAGAAAGAGAAGAAACGTGGAGACCGTAGTCACTGATCTACTTATTATTGCAAATTTTTTCCTTCCATACATGTCCCCCAAGAAGGAGAAGATTAGAGAAATCACGGAACCTATGATCACTGATAAAGATAATATCTCACCAATAGTTAAGGGAGACAAGCCTAAAGATTTGAAATATAGAGAAATAATTATCGTATTCGCTCCCATTGAAATTCCGAAAAGTGAAGAAGAAATAACTAAGAAAAACTGATCTTTATTCACAAATCTTTTTCAAGTAAGTTAAGTTAATAACGTTAACTGGAGGTTAGTGATAAAAGTTCTATCAACGTATAACTTTTAATGTTTATAGAGAACGCCAGATTGTTAGATGGAAAGGTAGTTAATATAAGAATAGATGACAATATAATAACGTGTATTGGAAGCTGTGAAAAAGATGATACCGTTTTAGACGCTCAAGGCAATTTAGTCATACCTCCATATTTTAATATGCATTTTCACTTAGATAGTGCTTTCACTCAAGCAGTGAATAAGAGCGGAACTTTATGGGAGGGAATAAGACTATGGAAGGAAGTGAAGAACCGGATAACGGAAGAAGATGTAATCAAAAATGCCTTAACTGCTGTAAAACTCATGGTTGCTTATGGCACTTTATGGATTAGAACGCATGTAGACATTACTGAGGGGAATTTCAAATTGCTGAATGCTATACTGAAAGTAAAGGAAATCTCTAAGGAGATAGCTGACATACAAGTTACAGCCTTTCCCCAAGACGGCATATTCACAGATAAAGGCAACGATGAGCTATTGTTTAAGGCAATAGAAAGAGGAGCGGACAATGTAGGTTTAATCCCACATAATGAGACAACTAGGGAGGATGGAGTTAAATCTGTAAGTTTCGCCTTCGAGATAGCTAAACAATTTGATAAAGATATAGACGGTCATATTGATGAAACGGATGATCCTAATTCAAGATTTTTAGAAGTATTAGTCAAGGAAACGATAAGTAATTCTTGGGAGGGAAGAGTAACAGCAGGTCATGTTACGGCAATGCATAGTTGGGACTCTTCATACAGATATAGGATTTTAC
This sequence comes from Sulfolobus sp. A20, assembly GCF_001719125.1. NCBI lineage: Archaea > Thermoproteati > Thermoproteota > Thermoprotei > Sulfolobales > Sulfolobaceae > Saccharolobus > Saccharolobus sp. A20. The sequence goes on along the minus strand of NZ_CP017006.1, from coordinate 1,185,225 downwards.
CCTTTGTCGCAAAGGCTAAAGTTACTGTTATACCTAATCCTTTGGTCAACGCTGTCCTACAAGGTAGGTTAGAAGGTTATCCTAAGAGGAGAGGGATGGCTCCAATAAAAGAAATGTTAAGTTTTGGAGTTAATGTAGCATTGGGACATGATTGCATTATGGACCCATGGTATCCTTTAGGAATAGGTAATATGCTACAAGTATTATTCATGGCTATTCACTTAGATCAGTTGACTGGAGAGGAAGAACTTAAGAGATCAATAGATTTGATAACATTTAATTCTGCTAAGGCTTGGAAAATAAGGAATTATGGAATAGAAGTCGGAAATGAGGCTAACTTACTAGTTACTGACGCGATAGATTTAATAGATTTAATCAGATTTATGGAACCGCCAAAATACGTAATTAGGAAAGGTAAGGTTATTGCAATGGATGGGAAGAAAATTCTATTTAATGGAAAATGGGAGGAAGTTAAGAAAAGACCATAAATCTGTTATTTTCTTAATAAAAAGTGTTCTGATGTAAGCAAATAATATATTTTTGTCAATGCAAATATTAGCTAGATATAAAATGTTTAAACTAGAAAATTATTACAGTGTCTTACCTTGGCACGTAAATCATTTCAACAGCTTACATGGGGGAATTTATATGAGTTGGCTTATAGATACTGGCGGTCTTTTGATGAGTAATATAAGCAGAGGAAATTATGTATTAGCATCACTAGACTATTTATACTTATATAAATCGGGCAGATTAGGAGATGTTCTAAGAATAATAGCTGAAGCAACAGCTTGGTGGAAATCATCGGTTGAAATTAAGGTTAAAGCTTGTTTAAAGAAAGGGGAAAAGGAGGAGGTAGGAGCTATAAGCTTGATGACATTTGTAGCAGTAGATGAAACTGGGAGACCTAGGAATCTATCTATTCCTCCAAAATATGACGAAGAAGCAGAAAAGAGAAGGGAAAGAAGACTGAAAAGAAAAATAGCCGATATGGGTGATCAAGAAGACTTAGTTCCCTTTACCACGTTTAGCAGGAGTTATATTAGAACAATATATCCTGAACATGCGTTTACATCTGGAATACTTTACGCCGGAAAAATGTACACTATGTTAGATGAAGCCTTAGCTATCGTAGCAAAAATTTACTCAAGGGGAAACGTGTTAACTGTTAGTGCAGGAAATGCCAACTTTTTAATACCAGTAAGGATAGGGGATATTCTTGAAATACAAGGAGCTGTAGAATACGTTGGAAATACTTCAATTGATGTTGGTGCAAAAGTATTTTCTATAGATTATCGTAAAGGTGAGAAGAAATTAGTTACTAAAACTGTCTTCTCCTTCGTGAGTGTAGATGATGAAGGAAAACCAAAAACCTTACCTAAGTTTACTCCATCTAGCGAAAAGGAAAAGAAGTTGCTTGAGGCTAGACTAGTTGAAAGAGAGGAGAGACTAAGGATATCCAAAGCTTTGCGTGAAGAAATTTGCTAAATTACTCACTATCTAAAAGTCTTTATTTATAAGTACATAATTTCTTTGCTTTATTATTTTTAGAATTAAGTCATAGTATAATATGAAGATATAAATTACATTTACAAGCATTTTAAACATATAAAGGGCTTAGTGTTTTATTTACAGTCTTTGATTTAACCTTAACTACAATCATTATAATATATACTCTCTTTTATATTACTATAATGATTTGTTTAAGTAAAGTACACGATGGAGATGCTATATAGCATACTTTCTAAGCAATAAAAATTAATCCTTTAATGTTTTCTCGTCCTTCAACTGAGAACATAGTACTCCCTTATCATTATAATTTACTATAATGAATAAAATTACACACTCCTTTAATACTCTTTATAAGTTTATGCTTTTAATTTAATTATTTAAGATAAAAATTATGATATAAAAATATACTAATCGCTCTAAAGTAGAGGAAACGAAAGAGTTCGGATACCATTTCTTACATATATTACAAAAAGAATATAGATACAATATAGACCGTAATCGACTTAAAAAATAATTGCTAGACTTTTTCAAATCTTTGTATTAAAGCTTTCTTTACTTGGTAATAGTAATGACTCCGCGTAGGCTATACTCCTAAGTAACTTAGCAAAGTTTCCTTCAACATAGTTATTTCCAAAATCTCCAAAGAATTCGTCCCTAATTCTTATTATAGTTGCGCTCCTTTTAGGCTCAAACTTTATTTCCTCTCCTAAAGCGTTCCTCATTGCAATTTTGCCAGAAGATACTGCTACATCTGCAGACATAGGAATGTCAGAGTCTTCAAAGGTAATACAGTCTCCTGCACCATATACGTCTTTATGCTCCACGGATTTAAGGTATCTATCCACTATCATTCTATGATTTTTGTTTGCATGTTGTAAAGTGTCAATTATCTGCGGCCCCTTTAATCCTCCAGCAAAAATAGTTAGTTCAGACTTCACTTTCCCGTGCGAAGTTAATACGCCATCTTTTAATACCTCAATAGCTTCAACACCCAGCATTAAATTAACCCCTAATTCATTTAGTATTTCCTCAGCTTTCTTAGACGAAGCTGTAGTCATAGTGGGGAGAAGTCTATTTCTTCTCTGTATTAGCGTTACTCTTTTCCCTCTTATATTGCCAGCTAATTCTACTCCAGTAGCTCCTCCACCTACTATTGCAATATCCTTTACTTCATTCAATCTCTTCTTAAGGTAAAATGCGTCTTGTAGTGTCTCGATTTTGTGAGCATATTCTCTTGGACCCTTAAGTCTTGGCAAGTTCTGATGATGACCTAGTGCCAAAATCAACTTATCGTAACGTATCTCCTTACTATTACTTAGGATAATTTTCTTATCGTTAAAATCAATTTTTTCCAACTCTCCAACTATCACATTTTTATATTTAATTATTATATCGTTAAGAGTCTTCATTCCACAAATGAAATCTATTAGCCAAGGAGTAAGTAAAAAGTAGTCTTTTCTATCAATTATTATTGAGTCTTTGTTTTGATTATGTGCAGAGTTGCCACTAAATCCACCTCCAACGATCACTATCATATCATAACCCCTGCAACTTTTCTCTGAAGATTGATAGCACGTATTCGCCAGCTTGCTTAAACGTAAGTTTAGGTGGCATTGGTCTCTCGTTAGGGTCTACTATAGCATCTAATACTGCTGGTCCTTCAGTGTTTAGGAATTCCTCAATTACCCCCTCAGCTTCTTTTGGCTCTTCAAGCCTATATCCCTTAAATCCCATAGCCTCAGCCAGCTTCACAAAATCAGGGTTATAAAGATCAACACCCCATTCTGGATAACCCATTACTTCTTGTTCAAATTTTATCATTCCTAGTTTAGAATTATTATATATTATTATCTTAATAGGCAAATTGTATTTCTTAGCTGTTATCAATTCCATCATCGTCATGGCAAACCCACCATCCCCCGCAAAAGCGATAACTTGTCTCATGTTATTCACGGCAAACGAAGCACCAACAGCCCCTGGTACTCCAATCCCCATGGATCCCAACCATGCTGAGAAGACAAAAGTTTGTTTTCCGGATGCTCTGAAATGTCTGGCAGTCCACATTGTTACGTTACCAGTATCAGTTATAATAACTGCATCTTCTTTACACTTCTGAGATACTAAATAAGCTACCCTCTGTGGTTTCATCGGCTTCTCTATGCTATTCTCTTGCTTAGATATTGAGTCTAGCCAGTCCTCTTTTTGCCCCTTTAACTCTTCGTAGAACTTGTTTTGCTTCTCCTCTACCTCTACCTTTAGGAATTCGCTAGCTGGTATTGGAAGAGCTAAATCGACATTTAGTCTCTTCCCTATGTTTGATGCATCAATATCTACTTGTATAACTTTAGCTTCTCTATTGAGAAAATTAACATAGGGAAATGATGTACCTAACATTATAAGTAAGTCAGCCTTATCCATTGCAGTGATTGATGGCTTAGTTCCTAGGAGACCGATTCCTCCCATCACCTTAGGATCTAGATCAGGTAGTATTCCCTTACCGTTTAGGGCGTATATTATAGGTGAACCTACTCTTTCAGCGAACTTGTTAATCTGCTCACCCAAGCCTCTAGCTCCTCCCCCAATTAATAGAACTGGTTTCTCACTCTGCTTTATCATCTCCTTGACTTTAGTGAAATCTATAGTGTACTCTACCTTTACTGTCTCAGTCTTCTTTTCACCCTTATACTCAGAAGATTTTCTCAAAATGTCAACAGGTAGATTTACATGAGCAACTCCTCTCTTAGTTATTGCTTCTCTTATCGCTCTTCTTACGATATATTCAGCATTATCTGGATTTATCAATATCTGATTGAAGACTGCGACGTCTTCAAACAATCTTGTTAAATTAACCTCTTGGAAGTAGTCATGCCCAATCATATCAGACTCTACTTGACCAGTAAATGCTATTACCGGCGAATGATCCATCTTTGCATCATATAAACCATTTAAGAGGTGTATAGAACCTGGACCAGATGTTCCCATACAGGCTACAGGTTTTCCTGTAATTTTAGCCTCTACTGAAGCTGCAAAAGCCGCGCCCTCTTCATGCCTCACTTGCACGTATTTTACTTTGGAACGTCTTATCGCATCAACTAGAGGATCAATTGAGTCCCCTGGAATTCCATACATTCTTTCAATCCCACTATCCTCTAATACTTTTACTATTACTTCAGCTACAGATGGCATAAAGTATATTGTATTCATGTATAATATCTTTTTCCTTAAAGAACTTATGAACACTACAAATTTTATCAATTATTTAACATATAGATTGGAAAATATTCCTTAACAAATTATAAAAAACTTAAAAGAATCTTTTTCATTAAAAAACCATCCTGAGAGTAGATAAATATATATAGGAAACTTTCTGAAACATTATATGATAATTTTATGGTTTATTCGCAAGAACTAGAATTGAGAGCAAGTAGATCACAGATAACATCATTCTTTATAGATCCTATCAGATTTGCTGGAATGTTTGGTCATCTCTTAATAGTAAAGATTTTTGATAAAGAGAAGAACAATTATCTTACTATGGGTAATTTGCAAAATCCTGAGAACAAGTTTAGGGTAGTTTACGTTCTAGGTGACCCTGATTCTAGAATGACACTCTTGAAAGGGTATATGGAAGGACCTATTATATCCTTAGGTGGTATAGAGTACAAAGGGAATACCGATGATAACAAATTGTCATGGAAAATAGACATATTTATTTTAGATTCCAGTAAGGGTATTTCTAAGGTAAAAATTATAGGGGATTATAAACAGGATTACGGTGTCTTTGATAGAATATTTTCCGGAGGAGATTTCAATTTAGCAGAACACTTAGTAAAGGAGCATATAATTCCGTTCTTGAGTTTATATTTTAAGCCTTCTATAGAAGAAGGTTATTCCATTAATGAAATCATAAATTTGAAAGGTAACGTAGATGAGATTCTCTCCAAAATGAGAGAATTAATTAATACGGTAAAGTATGGGGGAGCTATAATACTAGGAGAAAACTTAGAAATAATAATGTCAATTACTAACGGGGACATCAGCCAAGTACAAATAAATGGCTCCCTATCACAAGCAGGAGATGTAATGGTAAGCCTCCTTAAAGCTAAAGGAGAGATTAGATTGATAGCTTATGAAATGGGATTTGAAGACATAGTATTGAAAAATCTTAAGAAAAAAGCAGAAGAAATTAAATGGGTATATCATTAAAAATTAAATATTATATATACCAATATTTCTAAAAATTAATTGAGCTTAAATGTAATGATATTATCAATATATAATAAAAACATTATCAATTCTTAGTTACCGTTACATCGTAAAAATATAAGTTAGGTATATGTAAGATATAAAAAATATGCGCTACTCGTATACTCTAATCACGATATTACAATTCTTGGCATTGATTAAGTCTACAACGTATAATATAAACCTCAATAATTACATTATATAGGATTACTTAGAATAGATATAGTCTGAAAGCCACTGACTTCCTCACCGCTATAGAGGCTTTCCTCAACTTTGTAATTTAAGATACTTCTCATTTGTTTTCAAAAACTAAGTATATGAGCAGTTTAATGGATTGAAGTATCTGTTATAGTGCTAAATTTTTAGGGTTTAGAGGTTAAACAATTTCGTTCAAAAAGAAGCTACAATTTAGCATAATAAAAATAATATAAGCTAAAATTCGTGAGCTATTGTCTGATTACGCAAGCTGCGTTCCTACTTACAAGTCTAGGAGCTAATTGTTCTGAAATCAGATAAGCGTCATAATCCTTTTCCTTTCCTAAAGGCTCTATTGTTATATCAGAATATAATAGAATGTCAAAACCAAATTTACTTATAACGTATATCTCATTATCTTCAACCACATCAGTTGGAATAACACTTCCTAAGCTTTTTATCATCTCTATTTCTAAAGTCCCAGCACGATCTATAGTCCTAAATGCCTTAGCGTAATTGGATGGGGAAATTAGAATAAAAATTCCTTTACCAAAACCATCTTTAGCTAAAACTTCGTACGATTTTAATACATCGTTGAGTATGTTTCCAGTTTGACTCCAGTCTGATGCTTTAACTGTAATGCCCAACTTTAATGGGGAAAGCGGGTGTTCCTTAAGGAGAACCAGGTTTTCCATCCTCCCAAATCTATGACCTGCTAATATTGATACCCTTCTTTTTTCGGTCAGTTGACCTAAATAATACCTTACTTCAAGGGAAATATAGGTCAAATCATATACTGATAATTTCTTTTCCTGTGATACACTATCTTCACTTAATGTTATTTCTGAATACGGTATGGTTGTAGAATTCCATCTAATCAAATTTCCTATATCCCTAACTACCCTACTAGAATTAATCCCTTCAAATATCCAACTTTGAAACCCTTCATTATTCGTATTGATTCCCTCATTTTTACTCACGTTCTCTGGGGATGAAAGGGTTAAAGGTCTAACTTCTCCAATAAGCTTTGACGCCTCTTCCCAACCTTTCTTAAAATACTCAAAATCTTCAGGAGAGACTTGGTATAATAGTCTTAGGAATTCTCCAAAGTGAGTCATCTCTTCTTTAGTTATATCCTCATGTACTTTTCTAAGCTTCTCGTCTTCTATGTATCTGTTTTGTTGAAGATAGAAATTTATTGCATCTATTTCTGCTGCAATTGCGTTCCTTATTGCTCTAGAAACCTCCTCTTTATCAAACTTCTCCTTCCTAGTTAGTGTCGATGGGTCATTAGAGAACAAGATTTTACACCACGCTAAAAATATTAAGGAATAAATAACTAATAAATGTTTCTAAATATTACTGTTCTCATATAACATAGTTAATAAAAATCTTATCATATAAAATAAAAGAAAATTATGTTCAGTGTAAGTTCTTATATAGTAAGACTATATTACAAATGGAGGAAAGCCTCACAGAGTGGGGATGACAAAGTATATAAACTCTTTTCTCTTCATCTGTAAGTAGAGAAGCCAGTATGAACGGTGGTTAGGAATAAATAGCTACAACTAGCCTCATGATTCTCACATCGCTTCCCTGCTCAGCCTTGTTGAAACATATGAGAGAGGGTTAAAATATGTTCTCAATTGGTTGAGGGAAAATAAGCTAAAGAAGAACTTAATCAAGGAAGTTCATAAGGCAGCTTATGAAATTTTAAAGGAAAAGTTTAACCTACACCCTAAGTTAGCTCAAGGCTATTATAGGGATGCTATAGTAATATACAAGGGTTGGCTAAAGAACCCTAAGGAGGTTAGGTATCCTAGAATACGTAAAGTATCAGTTAGGTTAACCCCTTATATCTCATATAAGTTAGACTTTGAGAGGATGGTTGTGTGGACTAGGGTTATTGGTGAGTTGCCAATACTAGGTTATCCAAGGAATTTATCACTTTATCTCTTTCCTTTTAAAGTATATAAGTGTTGAACAATATTGGATTGAGTGAAAGGCAAAGAAGCATGGTCTTAAGGTTGTTTATGTTGACCCTAGTTTCTCATCTACTACTCATTGTTATAAGTGTAGCAAATGAAAGAGGTTACTTATAGATACTTTCGTTGTGTTAATTGTTATGAGAATGATAGGGACGTATAATAAACCTTTATGATTCTCTGATCCTTTCGACACATGAGAGAGGTAAACACGAATCAATTAGGGGAACTCTCCAATGGGGGGAAGTCAGTAATCTTCAGAAGTAAGAGATTGACTAAACCCCTAAATACTTGGCTACAGAAAAATAAGAATTAATAAGCGATCATCTGACGAAATATTTTTTCCAAGAGAAAATTGCTGACTTTAAATCCTAAATAATTACTTCATCTCTATAACTTTTTTGGCTTAATAATATGAATAAAAATTATGTAATTACTTTATTATTTGATTCACCTTGTATATTCGGCGTGATAAAATCCTCGAACAAAATCTTAATTCTTTCCTCTAATAGAAATACGTCGCCGTTTAATATTTTCACCACTTCAAGAGTAGGTATGTTCAATACTTTTACTCCATCAATGCCGAAATTGGAATTAGTTATTAGGAATTTAGCCCTAACCTTGTAGACTTTCTTCTCGTGCTCTATCTCCTCGACATCTTTAAGCAAACTGATTTCGTCTTTATTATGAATTTCACCATCATTAGTGAATACCACATCCCCTATATAGGCTTGTTCATCTATTATAAAGAATAAGCCTATTACAGTACTCTTTCCACTAACTTCTATTCTCTTTCCCCTTGGATGAACGTAAGTAATACCATAGACTTTACTTATGTTGTTAAGTAGATCCCTTACTTTCTTTTCAAATAACTTAGAGTCTTCTTCAGGATTCTTTAAGCTTGTAGATCTCTTAAGCTCTTCCTTGAAGCACTCCAGATTATCGGTACTACACACTTTTTCCACTTTATCTACTTCATTTCTTACAAACTGTAGGATAGAGCTTACAGTAGTTAGTTCTTTGCTTTTCCATAAGGTTAATACTATAGGTAACAGATCTTGTGATAATTCTTTACAATATGCTTCTATGATCTCTTTAATATCATCTTCAGTTAACGCATCATCTAAGGGAATTCTGCTTTCCTCTATCCTTCTTCTAATTGCCAAATCACTTATTTTACTATATATATCTGTTGGTATAGCCATAATAATCGGTATTTCTAAACCAGCGTTTATGAGCCTATGTAATAGAGCTAGATGATTTTCCCTGATTTCATCAATTAGCAAGATTATATTTCTTTGATTTACAAAACTTTTGATATCACGTAAAGCATTTATCATTCCGTCCAGATTTCTATCGTAACTCATACAGTATATTCTGAGATAGGGGTCGTCATACCTTCCACAAACCTTTTCTAACCATTCCTCGAATCTTATTCCTAAAATTCTCTTCCAAAAGCTATAACCAAATTTTGATTTGTTCTGAGAGAGAACAGAAAGCGCCCTATTCTTTAGGGAAAATACGTTCAATTTTGTCCAAAATTCTTTATCAATACTTTCCTTGTTGGCTAAGTCTAAGTATATGGGCATGTCCTCTTTACTAGACACTTCTTCGATTTTCTTGAGTAAAGTAGTCTTTCCCATACCTGGTTGACCTACCACTGATGCTACTTCGTGATTCTTAATGACCAATAGTGCTTTTTCCAAATACTTTCTATAAGTAGGACCTACTAATATCACTCCCTTAGAAGACCAGGTCGTAACGGTTACCCTAGGTATTTCACATACCATTATTATCTCCTCCTCTTTATTATTCCATAAAGAGATCCTCTTCTAACAAATCCCTCTTCTCCCCCAGCTATAAGATCATAATTTTCCTCGACATGTTTTCTAAATTTTGAGTAGAACTCTTCCTTAGACATTCCTAACTCTATCCTTATTCTCTCTAAGGGGGCATAATCAAGAGAGTCTTTAATTCTCTCATAGGCTTCGTCGAAATCCCTTGTACTTATTTCCCTACTATTTTCGAGTAATTTATGAAGTAAGTCATTCATCCTACGTATCTCGTCCCTTATAATTTTGAGTTGTTCTTTAATATCGTCTTTTTCTATCATAGGTTTGTAACTTATCTTACCTCTGCTTTCAACCTTTTCTATTTTACCTTCTCTTTCTAACCCTTCTAATAGTTGATTAAGCGTATCATCCTTAAATTTCCTCTTAATTTCTGATAAAGAAATGGGTTTGTTAGTTGTGTTATACTTATCGACTATAAATTTAAGTAAGTCATCTTTACTGCCACTGTTTATCTTCATCACAAAACAGCTTAATTATAAACTTAAAAAAGGATTACCGCGCTTAATACGGATAAAGGTAATTCTACCGTATAAAATAAAAAGATCTTTTTCATGGTATTGCGAGAAAATATAAAAATAATGAAATACTAATAATAAATCGTTATGGGATACAAGTCACGATTATACCACTTAGGATTAATGAAGTCGTATAATATCTACTTTTACATGGTGGGGAGAAGATATATCTTATCCAGAAAATATGCTCTTAAATTAGCAAAAAAGAGACGAATGAGGGGATTCTAAAGATGATATTTCAATATTCTAATGGAAATATATATTTCAATGGCCTCCCGGTGGGAAAAGTTTCATATGAGAGGTCTGAAATAAAAGTTGAGGGAAATTATAACGTTATTCTAAAGAGAAAAGGATTTGAGAAATATGATGTAATTCAATTTAATTCTAAAGTAGGAGAAATAAATAGGCTTAATCTTAATTATGGCATGTTCAACTACTTTGTTAGTAGACCTCAGTTAGTGGCATTTATTAGGGGATACCAAGATTCCCTAAAAATATTTACATCTGGGAACATTGAAGTAGGGGAGGTAAAGAGGGTACAGAATGGGTTAGAAGGTTACTTAAATGATCAATACGACCCTTATGTCATAATAATTTATTTGGCTATGAGTTCAATCTACGCTACTCCGAATTCTTATGCTCCCTATAGACCGTCCATAAGAGCCTCAAGATACAGACCTCTGATTTATTTCCTACCTTTCATTTTAATATTTGTATTTTTATTACCCATTCCATATTATGCTGACCTTATACTATACGTAGCCTTAATAGCTTTATTTTATTATTTCTTAATTTTTAAGAAAATAAGCTAAAAATTGTTTATTGTTTGGTAAAGAGTTCAGGGAATAACACAGCTGTACTATAAATTCTGGCTATCTCCTTGATGATTTTTTCTTCCTCTTCCTCGCTTTTATAAATATAAATGCTAAAATTCGATTTATTTTTAATATTCTTAATAACTTCATATAATTTCTCAACATCATCCCTCTCCAAGTTTTCATATATAATCACTATTCCCTCACGTTCAACTACATTATACCCTAATGCCTTCATACCTTCTGGCGTTATAATATATCCCATTTCAGTCTTCTTTATGTAGTTTTGCTTCTCTAAACCCTTTATAGCCTTATATAAACCAGCATCTGTTAAACCAGTGAGTCTCTTTAATTCAGTAAATGTTTTAGGCTTTTTCACTAGACCCAATATTCTCTTCTGCGCCGGTGTCAATGTTAAACACCTTAGTTTCTATACTTCTCAGAGGTAATGAGGAGATTAGATTCTTTACTCCACCTTTAAGCCTTTCCAGTACCTCCTCTCTAGACATAGGCTTCCCGCTTAGTTCAAAGGTACCTTTGGTATAAATTATCCTTCTTGAATCTAGGTCAATGAGGTTTGAGTAAACTTCTCTATACGTTTTCCCCTCCTTTTCAATAGATTTAAACGTTGTAAAAATTATTTGCATAACTTCTCCTTTACTATCCGTTATTGCACTAATTCCCACTTTTGTTCCATTATTTAATTCAGAGGATATCACATAAGACGTAACTGAAAGCTTGTTGTCTTTATAGAAATTCAATATAGCAAATTCTGTTCCTTCACTTATCTTGAAACTTGACTTTATTTCATGTCTTACTTCCATATGGTATAGTTTACTTTACTTATTTATAACTTTTACTTCACTCAACTTAACTGTAAAATTAAGGCACATAAATGTCTGCTACACTTTCTTTACTTTTCCATCCATCATCACTAATTTCTTTTAGACCGTTATCTATATCTCTGGAATTTATTTTTATGTTATCCTCAGCTTCAACATTCTTCACGTAATTAGTAAATGCATCCAAGTAACTCATTAAAGGCGTAGAAAGATCTTGTCTCTTGAAAATTTTGCCTAAAATGTTCTGCTTTCCATTATAGACTTGTGGCACCACAACTATTCTTCTATTGGTAGAAGTTACAGCTAAAAGAAATGGTATTATTAACTTTATATCTTCATTGGAATCTATCTCGTAATAAAACGAGTTGACGTATTTATTAAAGCTAGTAATTTCCTGTTTTACTCTTTCCGCATTAACTCTAATGTTATTTATAACGTTTTCTAGATCGTTAATCTTCTCATTTAACGTGAATAGCTCAGAGTTCTTTTCCTTCTCTAAATCATTAATTTCTCCCTTATACCTCCTAATCTTATTAACATAATTTTGACCTACTCTATCCTTAACCCTTACTATTTCATTTATGACCTCATCTAAATCCCTTCTACTCTTGTCTAAATCTTGGGAACCTAGAACTCCTCCTTCATACTTTAGATTAGAAATCACGTAATTAGTTATGCTCGTCAGTAGCTTATTCTTAATGTTCTGGTCAAATTCGTTCTGTATTTCATTGATAATTTCAGGAGATGCCTTGGCTATCTCTGTCTCAACCTCATTTATCTTTTGTCTAATAAGCTCTTCATATTTCTTAGTAATTTCGTTTATCTTATCATCTAGCTGTTTCTTAAACTTTATCTTCAGATTATTTAGTTCATTTACTAGAAATTCTAAGGAAGTTATGGTACTATTTGCTTCGGTCTTAAGTGAAATTAAATTGTTACCAATTAATTTAATATCATGATCAGTTATTTTCTCTTCTAGAGTGAACATTTCATAGTACTTATCCCTTCTAGCAATCGTTATTAGCTTACTAACATCTAGATTGATAAGACCGCTTAAGCTAACTTCATTCGTACCTCGCGCATCTAGTCTAATTTTCTTAAGCTTAGATATGAAGTCATCTATATTGCTACTCTGTGCAACATCCTCTAGTATTGCTTTGTAGTCGGGATACAAGTTCCTATTAAGTTTAGAAACTAGTGTCAACGTAGAATCAAGTACTAAGAACTTTTTCTGGTCAATAGACTTTATTAGAATAGGCCAGCCAATTAATATAGCTTTACTTATGCGCTCTTTTCTCTCCAAATCTAGGTTTAATAATCCAATAGCAATTTGTTTTCCAACATTGAGCTGTCTATTCTCCTTATCTATTGCAAAAGGTAAGTATAGTACAGCCATTATAAAAAACAAAGCTTGGAGAATTTTTATTTCTGTTGCTTAGTTGATTGCTGGGAACTTTGTTGACCCAATGATTGGCGTAAGTTATATCCACAATTTTCACAGAACTTAGCACTAGGTGAGTTTATATGACCACAGCTTGGACACTTAATTGGTAATAATGAAGCTCCACAATTAGCGCAAAACTTTGCTATATCCTCATTTTCATGACCACAATTCCAGCATTTAATAGTTTGACGAGATTGTTTTGCTTGGGCCGTTTGCTGTGGAGATGATTGTTGCTGAGATATTGATTGCTGTGGAGGTGGTTGTTGCATAGGTGGCTGGTAGGGTTGATATTGTTGTCCGGGATAGTATGGTTGAGGACCATAAGGTTGCTGATTAGGATAATAAGGTTGCTGCTGATATGCTGGTGGAGCATTAGACACTATCATCATAATCATATTCATTAATTGTTGCTCCTGCGCGTATTCCTTATAAATACCATAGGCATCTATTCCTGCACCTGCTAACTCAGCTAACTTATTATGCAGTAACTCGTCCGTTACTCCAAACGTGGCCCCGGCTACTAACAATTCTTGTAACAAGTTAGCTATTCCCGTTTCAACCATTACAAAACCTGGTCCTTGACATATTCTTATAGTATACGCCTTATTCTGATCCGTTAATGTGCCTAAAATGCTAGAATGCTGAGCTTGAATCACAGCCATGTTTTGTGCTACCATGGGAAAAACTTGAAAACCTTGTCCCATCAGAAACATTTGTACTTGTTGCACTACGTATTGTAAGTTTATCGGGTAATTAACTGGAATTATTTGCTGTTGACCACCTAATCCAATTGGTTGATTACAAGCCATCATAGACATCATGGGATTTTGCTGATAACCACCGTATGGTTGCCAATTAGGTTGGCCATAATAAGGATTACTCATTGTTTTAAAAATTCTCTTACTTATTAATAAAATTTTTCGATAATCATTATTTGTATTGTCTATGTAGCTTAATGTTGATAGGCTAATGATATTTTTGTAATTAATAAATCATATTCCATAAGATTAATATTAAACAAAACCTCGAAATATCTAAGACTAAAAATGTATATACATCTTAAGGAATTTATCTACTAAGATTATCCTAGTTTAAGTATTCCTTGAGTTAAACTACGCACTTCATGCATTTTCTACGATATTATGCATAATCCATAACAATATCTTGAAGATAATTCTTCTAGTAAAAATTAATAACGCTAATATTATAGTTTAAAGCTTACTTTCTTCTTCTCTGCTTTCCAGTCCGTACTTATTGGTGGTAAACCTTTCCTACTCCTTAAATAGTTATATGCTGAAAGAGCAGCTTTAACACCTTCAGCGGCTGCCACTACTGCTTGTTTATATGGTATTTGAGTTAAGTCACCAGCAGCAAATACTCCTTCTCTACTTGTCCTAGAAAGTTCGTCAACAATTACTTCTCCCCTCTCGTTTAATTCTACAAATCCCTTTAAGAACTCTGTTTTAAGTACGTATCCCATTTCTATAATTACACCATCAACTCTTACACTAAGAATCTCGTCATTCCTCCTCACTAAAACTTCCTCTACTTTACCATTACCTCTAATTTCTATGACCTTAGCTGAATCTATAATCTTAACGTTAGGGCTAGATAGGATTTTCTTAACCAACTCTTCTTCTCCCACAAGATGCTTAGATGAGGTTATGTAGTATGCTGGATTAGCATATCTAGAGAGTAACTCTATTGCTTCTAATCCTGGTTCACCCTCGCCAACGACCATGGCTGGTTTTCCTTTAAAGAAGGCTGCGTCACATATTGCACAATAAGATACTCCTTTTCCCTTAAACTCATGTTCTCCAGGTACATTTAGCTCTCTTGGAGTTTTACCAAACGCTAAAATTATGGTCTTACCGCTGTATTCTCCCTTTATTCCCTTAATTATGAAATCCTCTCCGTCTTGCCTTATCTCTTTTACTTCTTCACCATATATGAACTCTGCACCAAACTTCTTAGCTTGTTTCTCTATCTTTTGGGCTAGGCTTAAACCACTAATACTCTCTATTCCCGGATAATTTTCTATAAGATCAGTTAAGGTGAGTTGACCTCCTAGATCCTTTGAGATTACTAAGGTTGATAATTTCTGCCTAGAAGCGTATAGAGCTGCACTTAAACCAGAAATTCCAGCCCCAACAATTATAGTATCATATAGTTTCATATCGATTCTACAAAGTATATATACTTAATATAATAAAAAGTTAACTTAAGAAAACTAGAAAATAAGTCAACTAAGTATTAAAAATGACTACTTGTCGAACTTCTCCTTCAACCAATGCCTAACATCATAGAAATAAATGTTATCATAGGGACAAGCATCGACACATTCTCCTATTCCAACACATTTAAAGGATTTGAACTCTCCCCTCCTTATAAACCAGGCCCTCATGTCGGTTATTCCAACTGGACAAGCTTTAGCACAATCCACAGTCTTACAATTTACACAAACCTTAGGGTCCTTAACTTTCAGCCTAAATAAGCCTATACTTGATACAGCTTGGTTAAACACACCCCAATAGCAATAGCCAGTGGTTATGCACGCAAAAGTACCTAGGTAAGGTGTAGCAATAAATAGAAAATACCATAATATATCAAACCAAATAAAATATATTAGCACTGTTATGTCAGTATTAAATATTTCAAAGTGAATTACCCCTTGAGAGTTAAGGTAGGATATTATAGCTGAGATTAAAACTATTGATGATACCATTATTGCTATAACTCTAGGCATATTACCCATCTTAGAAGTTAGTAACTTCTTACCCAATTTAGAAGTTCTATTATATGTCTTTAAAGAATCATAAAAAGTCCCTTGATACATAAGTGGTGCAGTGCAAGTTACAGCACAGAGATTCCTAGACCCGAAGAGGAAGGACAGGATAGCATAAACTATATAAGTCCCTATTATCCCAATTAAAAACGATCCACTTACGGGACCTAAAGTCCCAATGCCCATTGACCACATATATGGTATATAAGGAATTTTATCACTTAGTGGAGAGAAAGAGGGTATATAAAGGGTATACAATGCATAAGCTAATATCATCAAGCTCATTCTAACCCTTACCTCCCTAACCTTCATTTCAAGCATCTTCTTAAACGCTAGAAATCCCATCTCAATGCCCATCATCACTAAGAACCATGTAGAGCCTAATACACTGCCTACTATATCTATTCCATCCCAGAGGATATTTATCGCGTTAGTAGGAGGTAACCAAGGTAAACTCAGAGTAGATTCAAAGCCAGAAATACCAGTGGAAAAAATGCCCTCAACGAAATCTAACACAGCTCCCATGAAGAATTCCATGATGAAGGTTATGAAAATTATTGTAAATGCCAGATTTGAGTTTCTTAAATAATTTCCTTTTATTGGATTAGGTCCTGCTAGTGTTCTGAAGATAAACCATACCATTCCAACGATCATGGATGCATCAAAGAGAAGTAATGAGTTAGCTAAGAAGAAATAAAATTCTCCTATCATCATCATTGCAAAGATAACAATAAGTTCTATAGTTGTGTACGTCTCTTGATTTCCCTTAAGCCGTTGACTATATAACGTATCATAGATCAGTATTGTAGACCCAATCATTATCATTGCCGAAAGCCATATAGGTATAGAATAGTTGGGGAATATCTGAGGAAACCAAGGCATTAGTAACAATAGAGCTACAAGGTAATTCCTTAACCACTTGTCAACTTTCCTAAAAGACAATATTAACGTGAATGTCATTTCTCCAATCATTACAATTACGAAGTAAAGGTTCTCAATTGCTGAATCAAAGGTAGTTGGTAATCCAGTCTGTAAGGTATAAACTAAACCCCCCATTAATACCTCTGATACTACCATGAAAATCGCAAAGACTAGGTAAAGTGTGTCTTTTCTCTTTATCTCCTTGATGTAGAGGAGAGGATATAGACCAAATATCATGTAAGCAGAATTTATAATTAGGAAATAGAATAAATTGTTTGTAACTAAATATATATAAGCACCTAAGTTCATTGATAACATCATGCCCTCTATATACATCGCTACTAGAACTCTTCTAAGCGACTTCCATCTCTCTACTTCATAGATTACATAAAACATTACAGCTGACATAGAGAGTGTTATAAGTAAAGGTAGAAGTAATTCCGTATGCATAAAAGACATTTTCCTTTTAAAGTAAAAAGCTTTTTGTAATAAACATTTTTCAATTGGATCATATTAAGAATAACTTCCTATAATTAAGCTTAAAAATTGCTATTATAACTCAAATATCAAAATTAAAAATTTTTATATTTGTAAGATGATATATATTAAATGGAAATAGTTAAATCGGGATAATTACTATTAATTAGATGAATTAATATAAAGAATAATGAAATGGATAAAGTGCTAATCTGGCTTTCTCCCCGCCATAAATGGCTAGGGTTCCCCTACTTTGTAAATTCGTAGCTTCACTCCAAATAGAGTATACTAAGTGTATAGAACTTTGTTTGCATATTTTTATATCATTATTCTTTTTATCCACATTATTTAATTATTCTAGATATAAAGAAGTTAGTTTTATAAACAATCAAATGTAATTTTTATTTATGAATATCGTAGTGGGATTCAAGATAGTTCCAGATGACCAAATGATTAAGGTTGTAGGGGATAAGCTGGTTACAGACGCTCCCCCCAAGATCAGCACTTATGATAAAAACGCAATCGAGGAGGCTATTAGACTAAAGGAGAAGTTTGGAGGCAAGGTTACTGGAATTACAGTTGGAAGTAATGATAGGAAGAGTATAAGGGAAGCTTTAGCTATGGGAGTTGATGAAGTAATAGCAGTAATATCAAATAAAATTGATGTTTACGCTACTGCAATGGCTATTGTAGAAAATATTAAACCCCTAAATCCTGACGTAGTACTTTTTTCAGAGATGAGCACTGACAGTGGAACTTCTGCCTTACCTGCTTATGTAGCAGAAGCTTTAGGCTTACCTTACGTATCAAATGTTAAATCATTAAAGATAGAGGGGAACAAAGTGATAGCTGATAGAGGAATGGTAAGTTATGTTGAGACTATTGAGACCACATTACCAGTAGTCTTGAGTGTAGGAGGGGAAATTAACACTCCTAGAATTCCTAGTGTTAAACAAATAATGGAATCCTCGAAGAAACCCGTAAAAGAGGTTAAGTTTGATATTCAGCCTAAGGTTATTGTAAAAGAAGTAAAGCCATTATTAGTCAATAGGAAGAAGATAGTCATTGAAGAAAACGATATTGAAAAAGCTGTAGATAAACTTCTTGAATATTTAAAAAGTGATGGGGTGTTATAGATGAAGATAGTAGTATATTCCGAGAGTCCTGTATTTTTGAGGATGGGAGCAGCCGTAGCACAAAGTTTCGGAGGAGAATTAATAGGCATATCAACTTCTCAAGATGCCAAATTCTTTAATAAGCTTTACTTAATAGAAAATACAGACGAGGAAGGGATTGTAGATCTAGTAGTATCATTAACTCCAGACGTGTTTATTACAGGAAACGTTAGAAAAGATAGAGCTATTGCCGGAAGGGTAGCGGGCAGACTAAAATTACCCATAATCACAGATGTACTATCCATAAAACTAGATGGTAACAAGGCAATGATTAATAGATCAGCTTATAGCGGTATGGGAATAGCTGTGATAGAGACTGAATTGCCTTTAGTGATGACAGTTGCTAGTACTCAGCTACAACCTAAGCAGATTGAACCGAGTATAGAAAAGGTAAAGTTAAAGGAGGGAAGAATAAAGGTCATTGGAAGGAAGTCTACATCATCTGGTGCAAACATATCTACAGCGGATATAGTTGTTGGCGTAGGTAGGGGAATTCAAAATAAAGAGAATATAAAATACGCTGAAGAATTAGCTACAGCATTAGGAGGAGTTGTAGGTGGAAGCAGACCTGTAGCAGCTGAGTTGGGTTGGGTACCAGAGGACAGACAAATAGGATTGTCTGGCTTAAGAATTAGACCTAAACTATACATAGCATTGGGTATTTCTGGACAACCTCAGCACATAGCCGGAATCAGAGACTCTAAGATAATAGTTGCAGTAAACACGGATAAAAATGCGCCTATATTGGAGAACGCTGATTATCTAATAGTAGCAGATGCAGTTGCTTTCTGCAAAGCTATGCTAAAGAAACTAGGAAAATAATAATAAGGTTGAATTTAACATATTTTTTATGGTATATCCTTTTAAGTCATTAGAGGACTTTAAGGTAGAAATTACTCAAGATCATGAATTATTGAGAAGTGCGGTAAGGGATTTCGCTGAAAACATTCTATCAAAATATGTTGAGAAAGGAGAAAAAGAATTGGATGTGCCAAGAGAAGTTAAAACGAAGGCAAAGGAGATAGGCTTATATGGTTTATTTGTAGATCCTTCTTTAGGAGGTCAAGGAGCAGATTACATTTCCTTATTGGTGGCTACTGAAGAAATAACCAGAGTTTGGCCTTCATTTAGCACTTTTCTCTTAATAGATTGGATGTTCATTTATACCTTATCTAGATATGGAAATGAAGAATTAAAGAAGAAATATATACCGCCGGTGGCTCAAGGAGATAAAGTAGCTGCTTTCGCCAATACTGAACCTTCAGCCGGAACCGATGTAGCAGGAATTAAGACAACAGCTAAAAAGCTTAGTAATGGTGATTACGTAATAAACGGTAGGAAAATTTTCATTACCAATGGAGACATAGCGGACTATTATTTAATAACCGCGAGAACTTCACCACAAGATCCTAAGGCTAGATGGAAGGGAATATCTATGTTTATAGTAGAAAAAGACTTGATTAAGCCAGTTAGTAGAATTGAGACTACCGGTCTTAAAGCATCCCACACAGCGGAGATAGTGTTAGAGGATGTAAAAGTTCCCGCTGAAAACTTAGTTGGAGAAGAGTCGAATGGATTTAAGTACGCAGTTAGTGCATTCGATTTTGCTAGAACTATAGTAGCTTCTCAAGCCTTAGGAGTTGGACAAGCCGCTTTCGAAAAAATGGTAAATTACACTCTACAGAGAACTGCTTTTGATAAGAAGCTAGCTGAGTTTCAATTAGTACAAACTAAGGTATCAGAGTCACTTGCTGATCTTGAGATGGCTAGGCTTATAACATATTGGGCAGGTACCTTATTTAAAAATAATAGGGAGAACGAATACGTAATAGCTGCTTCGCTAGCTAAATTTATCTCTACAGAGGCTGCTGAAAGGATAGTTTTGAGGGCTATGAGCACATATGGAGGCTACGGTGTTACTAATTCAACCGGCTTAGAGAGGATGTTAAGGGACTTACAAATAATGAAAACCTACGAGGGAACAAATGACATTCAGAGAATAAGTGCAGCAAGATTCCTCTATAATAAGTTTGTTGGGTATAAAGTTTAAATCCTCTTTAGCAATAGATAAGGGAACTAGCTTTCTTTTCTACAACACTTAATTTACTGTTTTGGAATTATTATGTTCCCTCTGTGCAGAAACTTCTTATCGCGTTTAATACTTCATCTCTCTTGTCCTTTCCTTTTCCGCTTGTAATGTATTCTATAACTTCGTCTATTAATTTTCTAATAGTGTCCTCGTCTTCATTACAAAATCTATTCCTCATTTGTTCATCTCTGTGTAATCTATCTTTGACGTAGTCTGAGAGTTTTTCTTGTTCTAGTACCTCTCTAATAAAATTTCTCATCAAAGCATATTTATAAAATGGTGTTTCCATATATTTTGATAAATTTATCACATTTTAAAGCTAGTGTTATAAACCTAGTCGATTAGAAAATATTATATGGAAAGAAAGTTAGGATTTATTTTTGATCACGATAAATGCATTATTTGTAATGCTTGTGTGGATGCCTGCAATAAGGCATACGGAAATCTTAATTGGAGAAGCCTAATAGTAATGCCTCTAGGGGAGAGTAAGACAGCCCTTTCGATAGCTTGTAACCATTGCGATAATCCAGTTTGTATGAAAGTTTGTCCAGCTAACGCGATCGAAAAGAACGATATGGGTATAGTAAGGATAAACGATAAATCCTGTATCGGTTGTGGATTCTGTACATGGGCTTGTCCATATGAAGCACTAAAGTTTAATAAAGATGGAATAATGTCTAAGTGTAATTTCTGTTATGATAGGCTAATAGGTGGTAAAGGTATTCCATATTGTGTTGAGGCGTGCCCGACTGGGGCTTTATCTTTTGGTTGGATAGATGAAGGTAAGGCGGATACTAATTACTTGCCCCCATCAGATATAACTAAGCCAAGGTTTGTTGTGAAGGGACCAGAAGGAGTTAAGGATCTTAAAATAAATACGTTACATGAGAAAAAAGAAGAGAACTATTTAGGATTGTTAGCATTTACAATAGGTAGTGAGTTCGCCCTAGGCTATACAGTTTTCAAGTTACCGTTCTGGAGTTTTATCGGTTTTTTGGTTCCTCTACTGACCTTATTGTTATCAGTTAATCATGCTAGAAGATATGATAGGTTCTATCGTGTCATATATAACTTAAAGACCTCTTGGTTAAGTAGGGAAGTGTTATTTTCCTCTCTATCAGTGCTGTTTTACCTCCTTAGCATTTTAAACACGTTGTTCTATTACCCTGCTGTAGTATTTCTTGCATTGGGTGTGCTTTCAAGTATAATGATTTACATGGTTAAGGCTAGACCATCATGGTATAATTCAGAAACGCCCATCTCTTTTGTAGGAACTGTGTTTACTACGACCCTTCCACTAGCCTACTATTTCACTCACTCTTACTACTATTTAATTCCATTAATGCTGATATTGATTATAGAAATTATTAGTACGTATATAACTAAGAGGGAAATTAAGATTAGAGGAAGTCTAAATGTCTTCTCACTGGTTCTATCCTTACTATCATTTATTATCCCAGCAATAATTGTTATAGTAGAAATTCTGAATATTGTTTCAGAAGTTGTTAATAGAAGAGAGTTTTATCAAAAAGTTATATATTACGGTCTACCTAAAGTTTAAACATTTTTTATAGACAGATTTTTTAATGGTGAAGAATATACAATCTATATAGGTGGTCTTTTATTGCTCGAAATAAGATTTCACGGTAGAGGTGGTCAAGGTGTTGTCACTGCCTCCAACTTACTTGCAGAAGCAGCTGGTTATGATAACTTATATTCATCCTCTTTCCCAATTTACGGAGCAGAGAGAAGGGGGGCTGAGATAGAGGCTTATTGTAGAATTTCTGATTCTCCAATTAGAGTTACATCTCCAGTTGAAGAACCTGATTATCTTGTTGTCATAGATAATTCGCTATTAAAGTTATCCAAAACTATTTTTAGGGGTTTAAAGAAGGATTCAAAATTACTAGTTAATTCCCCGAAAGATGTTAATTTATCTTGGAAAACTTATACAGTTAACGCGACAAGAATAGCTATTGATTTAGGCTTAGTGAAATCTGGCTGGCCAATGGTAAATGTGATAATGTTAGGTCCATTAGTAAAGATACTAGGAATGCCTAAACTAGAGTCCTTAGAAAAAGCTATTCGAGAGGAGTTTGATGGAAAAGTAGCTGAGCTCAACATAAAGGCTGTCAGAATAGCTTATGAGCAATTGAGGGAGAGTTATGTCCTTGCTTGAGTATCAATATTTCCCGGTAACTAGACCAGGCAAGGGAGCTGGAGGAAAGACTGGATCGTGGAGAGTGTTTAAGCCTGTTGTGAATTATAACAAGTGTATAGGCTGTAAGGCCTGTTTTATGTTTTGCCCAGAATCTACCATAATTCCAAGTGATGGCAAGGTTAGAGTAGATTATGAATACTGTAAGGGTTGTGGAGTTTGTGCTAATGTATGTCCAGTCAAAGCAATAGAGATGGTGAGCGAAACATGATAAGGAAGATCATCTCAGGAAATGAAGCTGTTGCATTAGCAGTTAAGTTAGCGAGAGTGGGAGTTACTGGAATATATCCGATAACTCCACAGACCACGATAATAGAAAAGTTAGCTGAGATGAAGGCTAGTGGGGAAATTAATACCGAAATAGTGAGAGTTGAAAGCGAGCATTCTGCAATGGCTGCTACTTTTGGTGCCGCTCTAGCCGGAATAAGGTCTTTTACAGCCACAGCGTCCCAAGGACTACTCTATATGCATGAGATGATTTGGTGGGTTGCTGGTAGCAGGACACCAGTTGTGATGGTAGTTGGAACCAGAGCGGTTGGGGCTCCGTGGAACATATGGAACGAACATACAGATTTTACGAGTGAAAGAGATAGCGGATGGTTGATGGCATTTGCTAGTAATCCTCAAGAAGCACTGGATTTGACATTACAAGCCTTTAGAATATCTGAGGATGAAAGAGTATTCCTACCCATGATGGTAGGAATGGACGGTTTCATTCTATCTCACACTAAAACCAATGTAATAATTCCAGATCAAGAAGACGTAGACGAATATTTGCCTCCTAGAAGACAGCCTTACGTAATAGATCCAGAGGATCCAGTTGGCATGGGCAACATATTTCCTCCAGAAGAATACATGAAGCTAAGACAGTCTATTGATCTAAGTATTAAGAACTCTGAAGATGTAATAAGAGAATTGGGAATGGAGTATAATAAGAAGTTGAATGTGTTAGGGGACTATTCGACACTTAACGTCACTTATAAGCTAGATGATGCAGATTACGCTGTAGTAGTTATGGGGGCATGGGCAGGTGATACAATGGAAGCTATAGATAAATTAAGAGAGAGAGGAGTGAAGATTGGTATGTTAAGAATAAGGTATCTGAGACCATGGAGTGAGAAGGAGATTCGTGATGCTCTAAAGGATAAGAAAGCAGTATTAGTACTAG
Source organism: Sulfolobus sp. A20 (assembly GCF_001719125.1). Taxonomy (NCBI): domain Archaea; kingdom Thermoproteati; phylum Thermoproteota; class Thermoprotei; order Sulfolobales; family Sulfolobaceae; genus Saccharolobus; species Saccharolobus sp. A20. The sequence goes on along the minus strand of NZ_CP017006.1, from coordinate 1,160,986 downwards.
ACAGAAGTATAAGTATGGGTAGAGGAGGTCCATTATATGTGGAAATTAAATCCACTATCTCAGATATAGTTCCTTCCATCAAAGGCGTTGTAAGTGGGTTAGGAGGAGTGAGCGTAAGCAAGAGTGACTTATTATATCTATTTGAGAAGTTCCTTCAAGGTATAAGGGAAGACGTCCTCTGGTATTATCCGAAGGAGGTAGGAAAGATTGAGCTTAGGACTCCGAGAGATATTGAATAAGCATAATGGTATATTATCTGGAACATCCGCTTGTCCGGGATGTCCAGAGAACATGGCAATGAGAATGTTGGGCATGGGACTAGGTAAAGATACTGTACTAGTTGTAGTCGCTGGATGCTCATCAGTAATCCAAGGTAACGCACCATATAATGCATATAATTTCCCCACAGTTAATGTAGCTTTTGCTGCAGGACCAGCTACTGCTTCAGGCTTAGCTAGAGCTTATAGGCAAAAAGGTAAGAACGTTACAGTAGTAGTATGGGCTGGTGATGGAGGAACCGCTGATATAGGCTTTGCATCCTTAAGCGGTGCTGCTGAGAGAAATGAGAATATACTATATTTATGTGTAGATAACGAGGCTTATATGAATAGTGGTGGACAGAGAAGTGGCTCAACACCTTACGGGGCAATAACGACCACTACACCAGAAGGAAAGAAGGAAAATAAGAAGAATTTGCCGTTCTTAATGATAGCTCACAATGTACCTTATGTTGCTACAGCATCAGTGGGTTATCCTCATGATTATGTAGAAAAATTGAAAAAAGCTAAACAAATAGAAGGATTTAAATACATACACGTATTAACGCCAGATCCCTACGGTTGGTTGTTTGACCCATCAAAAACCGTTGAAGTGGCTAAGTTAGCTGTGCAAACGTGCTATTGGCCATTATTTGAATATCAAAATGGAAAGTTAGAAATAAGCCAAGAAAGTCTGCATTGTTTAGATAAGAGGACTAGGAGACCAATAAGAGACTTTCTAAGTATTCAAGGAAGATTTAAGAGGATGAATGAAAAAGACGTGCAATTACTTGAATCTTATATCGATCAGATGTGGGAAAAGTTAAAGTCGATGCTTTAAGCCTTTTTATATTCTTCTGAAGCTATTTCAAATGCTTCTTTCAAATCATTTACTGCATTGACTACTGAACACTTCTTAACTGTTTCCGCGCCCAAGCTTCCAACTTTCTCATCTTTTAATGCTAATTTTAACTTTTCGGCTAACTCGCTAATATTTCCAGACTTGAAAACGTAACCGTTGCCTCCCTCAATAATTAGCTCACTAACTCCAGCACCATTACTTACAACCGCAGGCTTTCCGTAAATCCATCCTTCACATACTGCCAATCCAAAACCCTCTATTCTTGATGGTAATAAAACCACGTCAGCTCTCTGATACAAAGCAAAAAGGTCTTCATCCGGAACATAGCCCGTAAATATTACCTTATCCTCAACTCTCAGATCTTTTGCTAAGTTCCTTAACTTATTAACCCAGATGCTACCCTTATCATGTCCTAGTGTCTTACTAGTGAAGCTTCCATCACCGGCTAAGACTAACTTAGCATTGACATCCTTTATTGCTTCTATAGCTATATCTTGACTCTTCATAGGGTCCATTCTAGCTACCACTAAAACTACCTTATCGTCATCCTTAATACCATACTTATCTTGTACTTCCTTAACCTTGTTTTCGCTAACCTTCAGATAGGCTGAAGGGTCAATAAATGGATAAATTTGTTTTACCTTAACCTTAACTCCAGCCCTAACCAATCCTTCTAAATCCCTTTTAGTACTTACTATTACTAAGTCGAAACCCTCAAAGGATTTTATTAAAAACTCTCTCATTCTCTTACTCAAATTCTCTGGGACAAACGGTATGTGATACCATAGTACTGCCGGAGCTGAGGGACCTATAATTCCTCCAACTAATAGTTGCTGAAAATCATTTATGAAATATATGTCAGTATCCTTATAGAACTCTAGCAATTTTTGCGCTGAAAGCCAATTGTAGTTAGCGTAAGCAATATACTCTTCTCCTACAATCTCATATCTGCCTAGACCGTGACTTTCATTATATATTGCCTCCTTAAACTTTGTGTAATTTGCTAATGACTTAGGTTCTAGGTCTACAAAGTGAACATCAATATCCTGCATTCTAACTGATGGAGGGTAACCCGGACCTAGAGACACCCATCTAACCCTACTGAAATTCCTTGTATTGATTAAGGCTAACATCATTTTTGCTACTCCACCAACAGATACGTGATAATCTTCATTACTTAACATGCTAAGATCTATGGGTAAATCCAAATAACCGTATTTTTCTAAGATGTCTCTGTAGGTAATAGTGAATCTAATTGGTGGAGTTTGAGTATTAATCGCTATACTAGACATAGTATAAACTAACTCAACCTTAGCTATAACTTTACTCCCTATTTATTCGTTTAACAAATATAAAATAAATTTAAACACTAATGTGTAGAAGAGACATGGCGTAATAGCAGTTAGCTAGCTAAAATACAAAATATGGTGAAATATTTTAATTTGTATATAATGACATTAGTAATAGATTGTGACAAAAAGAGGAAAGCCTTTAGGCGGAGAAGAAGGTCAGATATGCGAATAATAGTCACAATAGTTAGCCGATATTAAATTAACGCTTTATCCAAGGGAGTTCGACTTCCATACTGAAGATCCGCAAAGAACCAGAAGTGATCTAATTCTTACTTGTGTTTTAAATGAGTTAAATTATTCTTAGAATTTCGGTTATAGAAACGATAAGAAAAACACTACCTAAAAGTATATATATCAATAAAGGACTTAGTTTGTTTGCTAATCTCGCAAAGAAATACCCTGAAGTTAGTGAAGATAATCCTATAACTACAGATGCCATTAAATCAACTTGATTTGCAGAAATATAAGCAAACATACCACTTATTGCTGATAAAAACATTGACAAGGTAGCCGTTCCTATCATTCTCTTTACATCTATTGAAAACAAGAGCATCATAATTGCAATAAATATAATACCACCACTAGCACCTATAGTTCCAGTAACTATTCCAGTTAAAATGCTAAGTAAAAACGCTAAAACATAATTTTTTATTCTAATCGCCTTATTACTCACTTTATTAGTGTTTTTATCATCTCCTTTTGACCTCTTGAATGAGACGTAAGACATGTATGAAGTGAAGATTGTGAAAGCGATTTCTAAATACCTATCGGGTGTAGCAAATGCTATAGCTGAACCAAATTGAGCACCTATAACTGCACCTAATCCGAGTAACAAAGCTATTCTTAAATCAACGTTTTTATACTTGAAGTACGTGAACACTACAGAAGTAGTAGTTATCACGTCAATGGTCAGACTAGAGCCTATTGCTTGTTTAAAGGTTAATCCTAATAAGGTTAATGTTGGAACTACTATTAATACTCCACTGGCACCAGTTATTCCAGTTAGAGCACCTACTGTGATTCCAATGATTATGAGGACGTAAATTGGTAACGACATAACTACTATTAATTGTAATATGAAGTTGAAAATACTTTCCTTCAGTTGAAAGATAATGACCTTGGTCCATGATACATTTTTCATCATAGTGTTCTTTGACGTAATGGTTATTATGGTCCTTTCATATATAGATTTATGAATACTGGGGAACTTCTCGTAGAAGCAATCTCAACCCAAGTAGAAGACATATTTGGAATACCCGGTACTCACGGTCTCTCTCTATATGAAGGTATAAGGAAGAAGGTGGAAAAGAAGGAGCTCAAATTCTATATGCCTAGGTTAGAGTATGGAGGCAGCATTATGGCTGACTATTATGCTAGAGTTAAAGGGAATGTTGGAGTGTTCCTTTCCGTAAACGGTCCAGGCTTCACCAACTCTCTAACCGGTCTAGCTGAGGCATACTCTGAGGGTTCTCCACTAGTGTTAATTTCTCTAAATAAAGAATTTAAGTTCAGAGATAGGAGACAACTTCATGATATGGGTTACTTCGACGCCCAAATCGAAATGGCTAAACAAATAACTAAAGCCACGTTCAGAATATACTCACCCAACGACGTACCTCGAGTTGTAGAAAAAGCGTTTAGAATAGCCTTGGAAGATAAGATGGGACCAGTTTACGTGGAAGTACCAGTAGACGTACTAGAGGAAAATAGTGAGATAGAGTGGACTAAGTTCAATAAGGTAAATAGAACACTAGTTAGACCATCAAAAGAAGAAATTAAAGAAGCTATTGACATCTTGAATTCGTGTTCCAGACCAGTCTTATTATTAGGATATGGAGCATCTAGATCTAGTCTTTTAAAGTATATAGAGGAGTTTAGCATACCAGTATTCACCACTATAAGAGGCAAGGGAAGTATCCCTGAAAATCATCCTTTGTTCGCTGGGACTATTTTTGAGGTAAAAGAAATTCCCGGAGACTGTCTGATAGCTTTAGGGACTTCATTTAATGACTTAGAAACCCATAGATGGAGCGTGAAATTACCCCAGAAAATAATTCATGTTGACGTAGATGTAAACGAGTTTGACAACTCTTACAAAGCTATCCTTAAGATAAAAGCTAGTGCTGAAGCCTTTTTAGAGGAGATCCTAGAAAGAGTTAGATTTCCCAAGTGGAGTGTTGATAAGGAAAAAATTAAGGTATATCATGAAAGCTCAACTGATAACATTACCCACGATGATTTGGCTAAAGTTTTGGATTCGGAACTAAGTGAAGATAGAATAATAATAACTGATGCTGGAACTAATCAAGTCATGGCTATGATGATTAAAGTATATAAGCCGAATTCATACTTTAATTCTCTCATATTTAACGCCATGGGCTCAGCTATTCCTGCCTCTATAGGTGCCAAAATTGCTTCACCAGATAGGCAAGTAGTTGCTATAATAGGTGATTTAGGCTTCCAATCATGCTTTAATGAGCTGATTACAGCAGTTGAAAATAACATCAACTTTTTGACTGTCTTAGTTAAGGATGGTGTGCAACACTTCCTAAGAATGAATCAAACTATGAGATTTGGTAAAACTTTTGCAACTAATGTCTTTTCAATTGATTATGCTAAGGTTGCCGAGGGCATCGGTGTAGAAGTGTTTAAAGCTGATAATAAAAGTGACTTAAAAGAACGAGTAGATGAAGCTATTAGGTCTTCATATAAAAAACCTACTCTCCTAATAGTCAATATTACTCCTACTAGCATACCTAGCATTTTATTGTCTAGATAAGTTATTTTTTTATATTCTGCACTCAAAATATATATAATGCTATCTCAATACGAATTAAAGAAAAAACTGCAGAGTGTAGTGCTAAAATTGAGCAAAGCTAAATTAAACTTACCTCCTATTGACAATTACCCTAACGTAGTTGAGGCTGTAGATTTTGAAACTGGTGTAGAATTACTTGATGAAAAAGATCCCATAAAAATTCTTAGACGTCCTCAGAATAAGGACTATAGAATAGCGTCAATAGACTCCTCGAGTAGATACTTGAGAGACGCATCAATCAATATGGTTTTGGTCGGTGCAGCTTCATATAGTAACGTTAAAGGTAAGAAGTTAGGTCCTTACAACGTATTAACACCCTTCTTAGGGATAAGTACTTATAAGGACATTTTAGTCAACTTTCAAAATGAGGCTGGAATAAGGATTAAAAACTTCGTTAATGAATATTTTGGTGAAGATTATAAAATAGATGACATGGCTGATGAATTAAGGGTAGAATCAGAGAACTTAATGCTAAAAGAGACAATTAATAGCCATGATTTAGTAGTTCTAGATGGACCACTATACCCTACCCCTTTAGAGCTAAGTACTATAAATTTAAGCAACTCTTCTAGATATAGTCATCAAAAGGCTTACGCTAAACTCGTAGAAGATAGAATAAGTCTGTTAAAAGATAACATAATAGGAGTGGTTAAGAGACTGGAAAACTCGTACAAGCTAGGTAAGATAGAAGCAATTTCTAGGATACTCAATAAAGACGTAAAAGGACAGAAAGATCCAGATATTCTAAAGCTAATAGATCTAAAGTTATGCAAGGATAAGCCTTATTGTCTCGTTGGTCCAATTAAATTAACCTTTAGTTCCCAGATAATATCTAACGCGCCCGATAGATATGTATATTACCTAATAGTTAAAAACCTAGTAGGTATGACATCATTCTTTAGGATAGAAAGTATAAGAATTGATGCCCTAGAGAATTATACTCCTTACATAATATCTAGGATCTCTGAGAGGCTAATTCCTACATATATAGAATTAGCTGATAACTTGTCAAAAAGAGTTTCGTCTTCCCTCTTCATATTGGCGTACGAGATAGCTTCCAGATATCTCAGCATAATTCATGATGATAAACTGGAATACTATAATGAACTTAAAAATATTACAATAACCTAACATTATTTTATTAATGTTCTAATTATAACATCTGAGAATTTTGTAGATCTAACTACTGCAACCCCGGGTGGTGCTACCTGGAGAACATCAACATAATCCTCAAAGCCTAACTTCTTAAGAATCGATACGTCATTTCTCATGACTATTTTAGTGTTTGTTAGTTGTATAATTAAATTGTTTAAGTCCTCCGGAGTATGAGTAGCTAATATCACCCCTAAATTTCTCACCCTACCTAACCTCATGAGTCTATTTATCAAACCCTCGACTATCTCCTTAGAAGCCTCTACCCTATTAGTTTGAGGGAAGTACTCGTGAGCCTCATCCATTATTAGTAACGTGAGAGATGAGGATTTGCCAGCTTTGTACAGCTTATCCTTCCAGTTGTAAAGATCAGAAAGTATCTTATACGATAATGTAGCCAGAGCTTGTGGAGATTCAGAAAAATCTAATACCCATGATAAATCAACAACAATTTTGTTAGATGACAAATGAGTAGAACTTAAGGTGAAAGCGCCTTTAACATTAAATATTCCGCTTTCCCTTAAGGCTCTAAGAACTCTATGTATTGCATCTTTCGTTTGTCTTGCTAAATCTAACTCTTCTAAAACTTCTTCAAATATTTTATTTACTTTTATTGTAATTAACTCATTACCAATGTCTACATAATCTTTCTTTAATGTTCTTAATTTGTAAATATTTTCAAGCTTTAAATCTAAGTAAAGTAAATTATCTGGCTCTAGTCTATTAAATACGTCTTCTTTTAACTTTTCAATCACATCTTTATTAGTCACATCCTTCAGAACATTCATAGCAGTGTTTAACTTTTCAGAGAATTTCCTCGTGATAGCGTCCCAGGCCGTTATGGAAGCTTCTGACATATAAGGTGCTATTTTATATAAGGTAGAGAATACATCTCCAAACTTTATTGTAAAAGGTATCAAGTGAAGTATTTTGCCCTTGCAGTCAACTAATATCTCCTCGTTATCTCTTACATCAGTCTCTGTTGGGAAACTGCATCCATACCTCCTAGCGAATTCTTCGCCATAAACTAAAGGTAATTCTGAAGTTATCACATTCTCGACCATTTGTTTAGTGACTGGCATTATGACCGTGAATTCTCCTAATTTATCCATACTATATCTTACAAAGTCTCCTTGTCTGTCGAATACTACAACATTTGACTTAGGATCCCCTACAATTGTCTTAAGTAAGGTGGTTTTACCAGAACCAGTAGTTCCTATTAATAAGACGTGATGTCTAAGTATCTCCTCATCTAATATTACCTTAGTACCCTCTAACTCCTCTCCTCCAGAGTATATTTTCCCAATATTTATGCCATCTCGCGGTATTCTTAAAATCTCTTCTAAAACTTCAGCTTTAGGCTTTATCACTGGTGATTGAGGGTCTACAGGGGATACAGCAGGTCTTATTACACTTCTCTCCAAATCCTTTTCGGCAATTGGCTCAATTTCAATAAAAGTATCAGTCATAATAGTAGCTGGATCGTGTGGATAGGAAGTTATCTCCTTTATTCTCAATTGTGCTAACATATCTGACCTTGCAATACTTACAACTCTACCGATAATTAGTACCGGATGAATTATAGTCCTTATCCCTAAATATTCATCCATCTTTATATAACTTTTTACGTAATCTTCAAAATTTATGTCTACTCCAATATAATTCCTTTCTCCAACTTTTACTGTCTCATACCTAGTTACTCTTCCTACAATATTATTATTAGCTGATAAATTTTTAGCATCTTCTTCTGCTTTTACAACCTTCTCCCTAATTTCACTAATTAGCTTCTCTTCCTCTTCCATTAATAGGAATATATAACATGATTTATATAAAACTATAAGCTAAGGATACTTATGAAGTTATTATTGTTTTCTCCGTCTAAAGGTGAGTATAAGAGAGTTGGGGTGTATAGAAACGGTAAAATCATCGACTTAGTTAAGGCATACGAGTTAACTTTTGATGCTAATCCCCCAAATTGGTTTTATGATACGAAAGATTTGATAGAAGGTGGAGAAGGAGCATTAGAATTAATCAAATTAACGTTAAACAGTTTTGATAAAATTAATAATAAATCAGTTGCAGAATATGATCCAAATTCAATAATTTATTATCCTCCTATAACTAACCCAGAAAAGATACTCCTTTTGGCTGTGAACTATAGGGCTCATGGAAAGGAGACCAACCATAGCCCTCCAAAGGAGCCTTACTTATTTACAAAATTTAATAACACATTAGTCGGTCATAACCAACAAGTCTTAATTCCAAAAGCATCCCAAAAGGTTGATTACGAAATAGAACTGGCAGTAATAATAGGTAAAAAAGGTAAATACGTGAATAAAAGCGATGCTATGAAATATATTTTCGGTTATACGATATTAAATGACATAAGTTTTAGGGATAAACAATTTCCATCAGAGAACCCTTATGGTATGAGATGGGTTCACGGAAAAGGAATGGACACTGCGTGCCCATTAGGTCCATGGATTGTCACAAGAGATGAAATGGATAACATTTACAATTCTAAGCTAACTCTAAAGGTTAACGGAGAAATTAGACAACAAGCTTATGCGGAAGAAATGATATTTAAGATAGATGAGATAATAGAATATGTAACTAATGGGATAACCATAAAGCCTGGAGATATAATTTCAACCGGTACACCCTCGGGTGTAGGACATGTTATGGGAAAATATTTAAAACACGGTGATGTAGTTGAGGCTGAAATAAGCAGTATTGGAGTACTCAGAAATTTCATGATAGATGAAGAAAAACAATCAATCAGTTAAGTAACATTTAATTTAGAACATTTTTTGGTATAAGTCCAAATTTTATTCCTATGTGATAAAAACACGAATAGAATAATACATAATTTTAAAATTCAGTTATATTTTCTTTGTATAAACATAATGAAGTAGATTTTATCCTACATCGAGGCACGAAAATTTAACGATTTAAAGAAAGACGTAGTTTACAGCGTGGACTATGTTATGATTTTGTCATTATGATTCAAAAATCCCTTATTTATAAGAGAAAGGTTTTTAAGTCACTTTTTACAATTACGACAAGGCGAAAAGAAATGAATCTTTTCCCAGTTATCTTAGGAATTATTGCAGGGTCTACTGTTGCTTTAGGGTCAATACTAATATCTAAATTGAGACCAAACAAGGTAGTTATGGGATATCTAGGCGCTTTTACCGGAGGTATACTCTCCTATTTAGCCTTAGATACTGGATCAACTGCTGAGGAAATAGTTACTAACTTCTTAACTTCTAAAGATTATTTCGATTTTATTATAGGAATAGTACTTACATCATTTGGTTTATTTGGAACTTGGATTATTTTAAGTTACATGGAGAAAAAGGAGGATGTTTCCAGTGTTCCAATTGTGATCGCTTCCGGCTTAGGTATTCATAACATAGGGGAAGGTTTTGCTATCGCAGCTGCTCTACTATCTGGTTCCGTTTCATCAGCTTTAGCCTTCACTATTGGTTTTGCCTTTCATAACGCCACTGAAGGAATAGCAATATCCTCCCCAACCATGATGTATAAAAAGGTTATGAAGTTGAAAAGTTTAATAGCATTATCAATGATAGCTGGCCTACCTACTACACTCGGTGCTTCAGTTTACTACATAGGAATTGCGAATGAATTATTCCTAGCCGTTTTAAATGTTATAGCATCTGCCTCCCTCGTATTCGTAATGATCAAGGTAAATATAACATCAGCCTCATTATTGGGAGGATTTAGAAGTAAGTTCTGGACTTGGCTATTTATAGGAATAGCTGTAACTTACTCGTTAGAGAGCATATTAACATACCTTGGAATGCCGTCATGAATACCTTATTATCATATGAATTGATAAGTTTTTGGATTTATATATAATAGATACAGAATAATACTTTAAAGGTAGTATAAAGTAATCACTTACAAAGTGAGGAAAGCTTTGCCCTTTAGGGCGGGGATAAAAGTATTTAAAGCTAATTCTATATGCTGAAGGAAGGAGTTCTCTGAGCCTCTAGACCTCCACTCAAATGAGAATTGATGAGGGAAATTCCCTAAGGGGAAGGAAGTCAGGCAAGTTCCTAATCCTAATATTTTTCCTTAGCTAAGAAAGATTTAACAATCATAGGAGTTCCCTTAAGGTCTTTATTAACCTTATTTTACCTCCTATATCTATCTCCTCAAAATTCAATCCATACCTATTCAAATATATTGTTTCTAGTCCTGCGTTATGAGCTCCAGCAATATCCCATGGATTTGAGGATATGAATATTGCCCCTTTTACTAGTTCATATACTTCCTTAGCTGGTTTATACTTTTTAACTCTCTCGCAAGAAATAATCTCATCAAAGTAATTTATTAAACCAGAATTTGTTAATAGTTCTCTTACCATCCACTCATCACCGTTTGTTAGCGCTACCTTCTTATCTTTTATCTTGGGTAAAGCCTCTATTGCATCGTCAAAAGGCTTTAACTTTAGCCACGCCTTCATAGCCTCATCTATGTTTATAGATAGTCCGTATTTCTTCATAATATACATTAACGCCTTTTTTGTTATATCCCAAAAACTCTCATATTTTCCCATCATTGTAGTAAGCCAAGTGTACTCTAATTGCTTTCTTCTCCACTCCGAAATTAATTGTTGATTATTCCTAAATATTTGTATATTATCAACATCAAATAATGTACCGTATATATCAAAGGCATACATTGTATTACTTATGTTTCTTATTTATTTAAGCGATTATGAATTCGATGCCAAATTTACCTTCTTTTCAAAGTTATACTAAACAACGAGGAGTGATAAAAGGTTTATTCTTATTTGATGAAGATTGTTAAAGAATATGCTTAATTTTCTTCCCGTTATAAATGTCAAGGGTGTTCCTTTTTCATTTGTGATTGAACAACTTATTATCATTTACTATGTCTTTCGAAATTCATTATAATTGGATAACATTTTAAGGTGAATCTCTCTTCTTACTATTTGTGATAAAGTATTACGAATTTCTCTCCAACGGAATAACGTCAGCCCTAATAAAAGAAGGTAGTGTTGAATGGCTACCTTTACCCAGATTTGATTCTCCATCAATCTTTACTAGAATGTTAGACGAAGAGAGAGGTGGATATTTTTCAATTAAGCCCATCGATAACTATGAAATAGAATTTGAAGACTACTTTGGAAATACGTTAATTCTAAGAACTGTTTTCAAAACTAATAAAGGGAAAGCAGAAGTAATAGACTTCTTACCCCTTTCTTTATCAGGTATAATAAGGATATATGATTCGGAAATTGATATGAAGCTCGAGGTTAAACCTTTCTTTGAGTATGGATTAATTTCTCCATCTATAATAAAAGCTAAGAGAGGAATAATTTTCAAAAATCCTAAAAGTAAGGAGGGTATTGAAATATTAATAGGAGGAGAACATGAAAAATTGGATAACACAGAATTCGTCCTAAAGAAAGGTAAGGGATATGTATATTTATTATATTCTAAAGATCTGAGGTACGGTCTATTCAGCAATAAGGGGTTCGTTTACTCGGAACCGTATGAGGCATTAAAAAAGGCGATAAGATATTGGGAGAGGAGAGTAGAGAGAGCTAAAAAGGTAAGCGTATATAAAGAAGCCTATTATAGATCCTTGTTGGTACTATTGGGACTAATTTATGAACCCTCAGGTGGTATTATCGCATCTCCTACCACGTCTTTACCAGAAATTGTAGGGGGGTCCAGAAATTGGGATTATAGGTATGTATGGGTTAGGGACGCTTCTTATTCAGCTGAAGCATTAATAAAGGCAAGCTTACTGGTTAAGGCTAGAGATATTATTAGCTTCTTAACATCTATGATAGATCCATCATCTAAAAGCTTTGACCATCCACTTTACACCGTAGATGGTACTGCTCCTCCTGCCGAAGAGATACTAGATTGGCTTGAGGGGCATGAAGGCTCTTTCCCAGTGAGAGTAGGAAACGCAGCTTACATGCAGATACAAATGGATGTTGAAGGTACTTATATGAACGCTTTATATGAGTACTTCAAAGAAAATCATGACATACAATACATTTATGAAAACTGGTGGGCAATAGAAGCAATAGCTGAATGGACCAAGAAGAGTTGGAAGATGAAGAGCACTGATCTGTGGGAACAGAGAGGAGTCGAGGAACATTTTACCCATACTAAGGTTATGAATTGGGTAGCCATGGATAGGGCTAGTAAGTTGGCTAAGGAATTAAATTATAATAATGAGGCGGAGGAGTGGAGAAGTATAGCTGAAGAAATAAGGAAAGATATCTTAGAAAATGGTTATAATCAAAAATTAGGATATTTCACGAGACATTATGGAAGTGATGACGTCGATTCTGCTTTGTTAACTCTTCCTCTATACGGTTTCATAGACCCTAATGATCGCAGATTCTTAAATACGCTAAGCGCAATTGAGAAAGAATTAACAGTAAGTGAAGGGCTACTATTAAGGTATAAGAATGATTTCCTAGGTAACGTTAAGAATCCGTTTACTCTAGTTTCCACCTGGTTAGCAAGAGTTTATATAAGACTAAATCAACTTGAAAAGGCTAAGAGAGTTATAGAGAAATTGATTAACTGTTCCACCACTTCATACTTATTAGCTGAACATCTTGAGGCTAATACTTGTAAGCCAAGAGGTAACTTCCCTCAAGCTTTTCCCCACGCTGGTCTAGTTATGGCTATACTTGAATTGGAGGAGAGAATGTGAATAGGATAAGACAACTAATAAAAGAGGCAATAGAGGAGATAGAGGTATATAATTCCTGGCTCTCGTCATACTATTTACTTAAGTATATAGAATCCGATGCAGAGAAACTTTGCAAAGTTGGGGAAATAAACTACGATGTAACATTAGATTCGCTCATATTCTTTACAATATATTTAAATGGAAAAAGTATCGACAAAACAAGACTTTTCTCACTTTCCTTCCTAGTGTATGACTTACTATCTAACAAAGGGTTTAAGGTTCAAGACCCATTATTTCAAATAAGATGGAATAAGAGGTACTTCATATTTAGTCCTAGGATAAATGACCATTTAGAGGTTATAAGGAAAAAAGGCTTAGTCTTGAAGAAGAATGAATACTATTTAACCGACATAAGTTTTAGGGAGGCTCTTGGAATATACGATAAGTTAAGTTCAAGGGATAAAAATGATTTACAAGACCTTGTAAAGAAGTTTAAGTCATTAAGGAAGATTAAGGATATTAAGACTTTCATAAGGAATTACCTAGCTGGAAGGAACATTTAAAATAACGAAGATAATTTTAATCATTAAATTCCATTTATTTACTTTTCATTATATTAAGGTAATAAAATTATTATTCAAACATATATAGCTAGATAGCTTAGAGAAAAACAGTAAATGCCTTACTAGAAAATGATACAGTTAAAAGATCTCAGCATAAGATATTTTTAATGTTCTAGGGTCAAAGTAAGTGCTAGAAGGTAGAAAAGCCTTCTGAAATTATTAGATATATTCAATTAAAATTTTTAAAGCTATTAATAAAAATGATAATTGAGCTATTAGACCTTTAGATTAAATGCTATCTCAAGCAACATCTTTGAATTTCTGTATCTCCAATGATCTTCTATTATTTCGCCTATCTCTCCTGTAGTTTTAGTATGGTTTTTATTACAAGCATTGATGTTCCAAGAAGGTATGACGACAATATATAATTCCTTCACCTCATTAGGTATAGGGAAAAGGTCGTAAATCTCATCCCCATACTTCTTTTCAGCATCTTGCCTAGATAGTACTTCAACTAATATCTGAACGTTCTCTTTAACCTTCTCATTTGCTAATTTGAAGATTTCTCTAATTTCCTCTTCAGTAGGCTTTCTCTCAAATTTGACTGTCAACCTACCATGATTATCCTTAACGTATACACTAGCTGTCCATTTAGCCCCTAAAACCTTTCTGACAGCTCCTTTGACAACGTGGAGAGCAGTATGCGTTCTTACTTCAATCACATAATAAATTTAAATGAGAAGTTAATAAGCAATAGTCTTTAGGGGCTGGTACTAAGAGACATATCTGACAAAGGAAAGACGAGCCTCGTCCTTTAGGGCGAGGAGGAGGTCAGTTTCCTCTATTCCCTAAAAGAGGAGGGTTCCAATATGGCGTCTTATTAGTTTCTCTCTTCGATTCAGGAATACATCTCTCATATGAGGGGCAGTTAAAAAGCTCAGACAACCCTTCCCATGTGCGTGTAGAATTGATTTTTTAGACTCTTTGCCATTGCTACTCTGCGAGGCTTTCCTCACTTTGTAATAAACAGACTGGTTAGAAAAGGAATAAAAGCTAATTTGGGCTTGAATAACTAAATTGCATGAATTTCTTATTTTTATAAAATCAAAAGTATTAAGTCATGATTGGTTTATCCTCTCGATAAGACATTTAACGTTATAAGATTACTATTACCCATATCTGAAGAGCAATTTATATTCAAGGTATTATAGAAGCAAGAAGGATGAAGTATTGGAACTTAATTTATATCTGACTTCCTCCCCTACCTAAAGGGCGAGGTTTTCATCACTTTGTAAGTACGACTTATTTGTTAATTTGTTAAGATTCTCATTTATAAGGCTTAATGAAATTACTAAAATTATGATAAGAGATATAAGAGTATATAAATTATGTTACGAGGGAATAAATGATGAAAGAGACGCTTTAGCTGTAAAAGCATTAGCGGAACATCCTATGGAAATAGTGGTAACAGAAATTGAAACTTCAGATGGTTATGTAGGTTACGGTGAGTCTTTAGCTTATGGTTGCTCAGACGCAGTAAAAACTCTTATAGAAAAAACGCTAAAGCCACTCCTTATCAGTCAAGACGAGGAGTTAATAGAGTATTTATGGGACCTAATGTATAAAGCTACGCTAAGATTTGGGAGAAGAGGAATAGCTATAGCGGGAATAAGTGGAATTGACACAGCACTATGGGATATTATGGGTAAAAAAGCTAAGATGCCCATCTATAAGTTGCTAGGGGGTTACAAAAAGAAAGTAAAGGCCTATATTACTGGTGGATACTATTCGGAGAAGAAAGATATAGAGAGATTAAAAGATGAGGAAGCGTATTACGTGAAAATGGGATTTAAGGGAATCAAAGTGAAGATAGGAGGAAAAAGTATGGAGGAAGACCTTGAGAGATTGAAGAGCGTGAGGGAGGTTGTAGGAGATAATGTAAAGATCGCTGTAGACGCTAACAACGTTTACACTTTTGATGAAGCATTAAAAATGGGAAGAGAGCTGGAGAAATTAGGAATTTGGTTCTTCGAGGAGCCTATACAGACCGACTATTTAGATTTAAGTGCTAGATTAGCTGATGCTTTAGAGGTTCCTATAGCTGGTTATGAAACTGCATACACTCGGTGGGAATTTTATGAGATAATGAGAAAAAGAGCAGTAGATATAGTCCAGACAGATGTGATGTGGACTGGTGGAATCTCTGAGATGATGAAAATTGGAAACATGGCTAAAGTGCTGGGATATCCTTTAATACCACACTATTCAGCAGGAGGAATTTCGTTAATAGCTAATTTACACGTAGCTTCAGCATTAGGTACAGAGTGGATAGAGATGCATTTAAGGAAGAATGATCTAAGAGACAAGATCTTCAAGGAACAAATAGAAATAGATAACGGTCACTTAGTTGTTCCAGATAGACCCGGATTAGGATACACAATAAGGGATAGCGTTTTCGAAAATTATAAATGTAGGGAATAATTCTTTTTTTTAACAAAATGAGGAAAGTCTAACCCTTAAGGGTAAGGAGGAAGTCGGCTCATTCTAATTACCAGGTTAGTGATTATCGAAACCAATAATATATTAAGAGGTAAGACTAACTTTTGATGTTATGATAATATGGCTAAATGACGAGAACGGAAGAAAATATAAGTGTAACAGCGATGGAAACTGTGAAAATATAGGATTAGTTAAATTATATAACGAAAGTTACGATCAAGGACAATTATTAAGTATAGAGGCTACATCACTGATTAAGTTATCAAAATTCCCCTTTGAAATTGAACTGGATATGAAGCCTGAAGAGGTTTTATCTTTCACTTCAATCCAAATTTACTCAGAAACTTATGGCAAGGCTTTCACTTATTATAATCAATTAGGTATAGATATGGAACCAATTACTGAACCACCTAAAGAATTGAAAATGAGCGTTAAGAGCTTAGAACACGAAAGTTACATTAGAACTTATCCGTGTTGGCTTTATCCAGTATTTGGAAAAATTCTAGATTTCACAGTATTTGCATTAGTCAAGAGTAATGAGAAATTTTATGGGATATTAACGCTTTCAAACAATTACGTAATGTCTTACCTTAGTGAAAACGGTAAGGTAAAAATTTACACTGGATATAATACTGATAAGATTGAGAAAAGTTACTTTTTATCTATAGGAATTTCTGAGAATCCGTACGATGCTATAAGCTCTTCATTCAGAATCGCTTCAAAAATTATCAATACTTTTAGACTAAGAAAAGAAAAGCAGGCTCCTAAGATATTGAGAGGACTCGGTTGGTGTACTTGGAACGCATTCCTTACCAAAGACCTAAATGAGCAAAATATTATAAAGACTGTAAAGGGAATACTTGACAGAGGAATAAGGATAGAATGGGTTATAATTGATGATGGATGGCAAGATCAGAATACTGATAGAGCACTTAAGAGTTTAGACCCTTCTCCCGATAAATTCCCAAGAGGATTTAAACCATTGATAGAATTGCTAAAGAAAGAACTAGGAATACAATATGTTGGAATATGGCACACGATCAACGGGCATTGGGGAGGGTTAACGGAAGATTTTCTAAAGAAAAATAAGCTAAGAGGCTATTTCAGCAAATTCATTAATTCCTTCGTACCTCCACATTCCTTGGAAGATGCTATAGATTTTTATAGAAAATTTGAAGCATATTTTGTAAACCAAGGTTTCGACTTCGTTAAAGTAGATAACCAGTGGATAATTCATGCGTTATATGACGACTTACCTATCAGTAAAGTTAGTAAAAATATTCAAACTGGCTTACAAGTGGCATTAGGTAACGATATTCTGAACTGTATGTCAATGACCGCTGAGAACTTCTGTAACTATTTTTACAGCAACTTAATGAGGAACTCTATCGACTATGTGCCTTTCTGGAAAGATGGAGTAAAACTTCATGTATTATTCAATGCTTATAACTCATTAATCACTTCTCAAATAGCTTACCCAGATTACGATATGTTTATCTCTTATGATCCATACGCTAAGGTTCATCTACTAGCTCGTATATTTAGTGGAGGTCCAATTTATATAACAGACAGAAACCCAGAGAAAACTAATATAGAACTGTTGAAAAAGGTACAATTACCAGACGGGGAAATCATTAGAGTAGAAGAACCAGCAACTATTACTGCGGACCTATTATTTAAAAATCCATTAGAAGATAAGGTTCTCTTAAAATTGGTGGGAAGGGTAAATGGGTATAAGACTATTGCGTTCTTTAACTTAAATACTAGTTACGTTGAAGAAAGTTATGAGGAAATTAGTAAAGACGAGTTGTATTATAAGGTATTTTCTGGAGAGTTAGGTAAGGGAAGGCTTAAAATAGGTCTAAATGAACTTGAGACTGAGGTAGTAATAATTTTACCGAAAAACAGATCTGTGATAGGATTAAAAGAATACATATTACCTCCAGCTAGTATCAAAGTTATTGATGAGAAAACAGTCATCCCTAAGGATAATGGTTCATTATTATATATCAAGGATAATGGGTTAAAGGAAATTAGGGTAAAGAAGGATGAGATAATAAGTATTAACTAACAGTTCTTTAATAAATTGTTTATTCTTTCTAGCTTATTTTCAACGCTCTCGTGATAGCCTATGACACCTTTTTTAATACTCCTCAGAGAACTGATTATATTTGATACATTACTTAATGGTTTTATCTCATCATCTTGATATACAAATATTTCATCCTCTGAATATGGCACGTCGTAGAAATCATGATACAAAATTAACCCTTTAGAGTCTCTCATGACTTCATTGATCTCCTTTCTATTATCTTCAAAAAACTTATAACAACTATCAACAACGTCCTTCTTCACTCTCTTAAATCCTCTTCTATTTACTATACCGTCATAAAACTCTTTACCACTTTCCCTAATTTTTGATAGGATTAAGAAGTCATTTAGTTCAATATAGTTCTCCGGATCTATTTTAGGTATCAAATCTTTTTCTATCAATCTTGATATCGCATGAGATAAGATAGCATTGTAAAGCCCAACAACACTGTGAAAATATATTGTCTGATACATATACATTCTGGATAATAAAAATTGTTCAATTACGGGAATTGCTTTTTTCATCGCAACTAATCTGTCGTTAACATACATTAAGGATCTCTTGAGCCTCTCCAAATCTATATTACCGTAACCCACTCCTGCAAAATAAGAGTCCCTTGGCAAATAATCACTTCTATCGGCGTCAATTGCACTAGAAATTATTGATGATGCAAATTTTTCCTCTCTAGTTTTCGGAGTAGATAGGATAACTCTTTGTATAAAATTTACGGAATTAAAGTTTTTAAACAATTTATCTATTATGTGAGATAAATAAGTATCTATGACTCTACTCCCAAGTATGACATGAGTCTTCTTACCATAATATTCAACATCTAAACCATATACCTCCTTAGAAATGGAAAGGGCGTTCTCAAAAGTATGAGAAAATGGCAAGTGCCCAATATCATGTAATAGTCCGGCTACAGAAACAAGGTCTATGAACTCATCATCTTCTAAGAAGTCAAGTGATTCTATTCCTTCTGAGTTAATTTTAATATATCGAATGAATTCTTTAACTAAATACATTACTCCTAAACTATGTTCAAAACGTGTATGTCTCATACCAGGATAGACGAGATAGGCAAGACCCGTTTGGGAGATATGCCTTAACCTTTGGAAAATGTCCGTAGATATGATCTGTAAAATTTTATCACTTATTTCAATATATCCATGTATTGGATCCCTTATAATCTTCATAAAAATATTTTCAGATATAAGTTTTTAAATTCTTACTCAATCAACTTATGTACGAATATAACGGCGTTATTAAGGTATAGGTTAAGTTTAACTTATATAGGGCGTTAGGGAATTGAATATGACACATGGCCTCTAATTTTCTATATAAATGACTGCAGTGGACTCAGTCGTCTTGAAACACTTAACCTGCTCAATGAACCACTATTACAAAATGAGGAAAGCCTCGCTCTTCAAGGCAGGGAGGAAATCAACTAATCAAGATTGAAGCGCTTAAAATATAATGAGTTATTATTTCCTCCTCAAATATAGATCCTTGAATTTAAGCCGTGAAACTGAAGTTGATCACATCGGTATAAGATTAATTACCGAACAACAAGAGGTATGCAAGTATAGAGAATATGATATGCTTCAAAATAAAACTCTTCCGGAGAGGGAAAGTATCACAACTAATGAGGAGATTAACGATACGCAAGCCATGATTATAACTAAATTCAAATTATTATCCATTTTATTCATCTCTCATCTTTTCATTTTAAACACGTAATAAATGGTTAATTTTGAATTGTTTCTTATTCTTCCCTTTTCTACGTTATATTGAAAAACTTTTTATGGTTAGACTATATTGGTTAAAATATGAACAAGATTCTGATAATAGTTGGTATATTGCTATTAATTTTAGGGATAGTATTATTCTTCTCAGATAGCTTTTTACTCGCTCATTCAATTAACCATTCTTTTCATTTCACAACAGTATATCTTACTCCAGGGGAAACCTACAATATTACCATTAATAAGGTAACAGTGTTTATGTACAATTCTACCATGCCCCTAACCTTTTATGGATCCTCATTGACAATCTTATCTGGTTCCTCAGAGCATGGATTTAATACACTTATCCTTGAACCTACTACTACTCCCGGAATACTGCATATACATAATAATAATACTGCAACTGTAATTATGTCTTACAATATTATACGGATATCCTCGTCATTCATCACGTCTGGGCTAATAATTCTTGGATCGATAATTTTAGGAATAATAGGACTAATAATATTAGTAATAGGAATAATAAAAAGATAGAAGTTCGAAACTAGATTTTTGCGTATAATGTTTATATTGCTGGTAATATTCTAGCGTTAAACCATTACTCATGGTTCATTAATGACTTGAATTATTACGGTTCACATGAGCATTATTGCTTCTGTCAACTTTAAAAGAGTTTATACTATGGGTCTTAGGTACTAACTTCATTATATATTCACCAACCGAAAATTTATTTAATATATACTATTTAATTCATTATTAGTCATCCCAATAGAGAGATTTTGTGGTTATGATATCTAGCTTTCAATCTTCTATTTAATTCTGTCTTCCTCATAATTCTCTCAAGGAGAAATGCGTTAAAAGGGAATAAATGTTATACCTATTCGACAAAGAAGATTAAAATTATTATATAAAAGGAGTTCCTTCTTAGTTTATGATTTATTAGTTCAGTCTTTGAATAACTGACTTCCTCCTCGCTCTAAGGGACGTGCTTTTCCTTAGGCGTCTTATTAGTTTCCCTCTTGATTCGGGACTACATCTCTCATATGAGGGGCAGTTAAAAAGCTCAGACAATCCCTCCCATCTGCGTGTAGAATTGATTTTTTTAGACTCTTTGCCATTTCTACTCTGCGAGGTTTTTCTTACCTTATAAAATAAAAAACGTAAAACTTCAATTTCATTATTGCTTGGTTCCATTTGTATAATACTTATGTTTTAGGTATTCTAAAACTTTAGGTATATTAATCTTCATCGGACAAACTTCCCTACAATTACCAGCATGGGTGCACATTAATGAGGGTTTATAGTCATTGTAGACTACCCCACTCCACATAGCTCCCATTGGTCCGGAATAAGGAGGGTCTCCCCATTTACCATCTAGAACCCTATAGACCGGACAGTGAAAATGGCATCTACCACATCTAATGCATAATAGGGCTTCCCTTAATACATTATCCTCATTGGCTTTTCTCCTTCCGTTATCTACTAGCACAAGATGAAACTCTTTGGGACCGTGGGCCGGGGAAACTCTTTTTTGCTCTACATCTCCAGTTGATGAAGGACCTGATGTGACGTTAATGTAAGTTGGGGGATACAAACCAGCGTAAGCTGCTTGAACTAAAGCCTCGTATAACGCATATTCTAAATTTGGTAAAATCTTTTCTACGCCAGTAATTGAGATGTGAACAGGTGGAACTACACTGGTCATTCTAATGTTACCTTCATTTTCTACCAGCACGATTGAGCCCGAGTCTGCAGCCACAGCGTTAGCACCCGTAATACCTATATCAGCAGTCAGGAATTTCTGCCTTAAGAATTCCCTTGCCACTTTTACTATATCTTCATGCTTATCTCCGGGGTCAATGTTTAATTTTTCCTTTATCAATTCCCTTATTCTCTCCCTAGTCATATGAACAGCTGGGGCTATGATGTGAGATGGAGGTTCGTCTGCAAATTGTATTAACAGCTCACCTAAATCAGTCTCCCATACCTCATTATCTAACGATTGTAAATATTTCCTTAAGCCTACTTCATAAGCAACCATTGACTTGCCTAAAACTATTCTCTTCTTCGAGCCTACAATCTTTCCTACTATTTCTCTAGCTTGTTCTGCATTCTCAGCAAAATACGCTTTTCCGCCTATCTTCTCTACTGCTTTTATAGTCATATCTATGTAATGATCTAAGTTACTTAGCACTTCCAATTTCCCTTCTCTAACTTTTCTAGCCAAATCCTCTAAATACGGGTGTTCCCTCAGCACTTTAAATACTCTAGGTATGTTGTGTTCTACTCCTCTTTTTATTGCAATGTCCCAGTCCTTGTTATTACTCAATTTTTACCACCTCCGCGAAATCATAAGCTTCAACATAAGGTGAAAGGTTAGCGTAACAGAAGGGACATGCTAAAAGGACCTTGTTGTGAACATTTTTTAATGCTTCTGCTCGATTTCTCGCTATTTTATCACTTACGTCCTTATTTATAGGTGCTAATGGTCCACCACAACACATGGAAGTTTCCTTACCAGTAACCATCTCATCCTCCTTTAGCTCTATCCCACTACCCTTGATTACTTCTCTTATCGTATCCCTCATTCCCAGAAATCTAGAGTATAGGCATGAGTCGTGGAATACATAAGTTCCCTCTGCCTTTGCTCCTTTTATAAGCTCGTAATAATTTACGATATTAACGTTCCATGAAGGATTTAATTCCTTAATTCTATATAGTGTATAATGAGTATGAGGATCTACAGTTATTATTTTCTTAACACCCCTAGCCACAAAAAAGTTAACCAGTTTTTCAGCGTACTGCTTAAATTCATCAAGCATTCCTAACTCAAGCAAAATTGTGCCACTATAAGGTTCATCTTCATAATAACTGAAATCTACGCCAGAATTCTTTAGGAGATATGCAATGTTCCTTAATATCTTATTTGCCCTTTCATTTCTAGGCTTATAAAATGCTTTAGCAAATGACGAAAATCTCTCGATTCCCTTAAATCTTGCTAGACTAGGTAATATGTCGTCAAATTTTTTGCCTAATTCTGCTAACTGATAAGAACAACCGGTAAAGAGTACTACCTCTGATAAACCTTTTTTAATGTTCATGCCATTTGCCCATTCTGAACATACGCTTCTGTTTACTGGAAAAGGCATATAGTCTTCCATTAAGAACTTAGTAACAGTTCTCTTGATAAAATTTAAAAGCTCGTTATCTATCATTAAAAATCATTTATTCTACGCATATAATAAGTTTTTATCCTAACGTGTATATATTATTTAATGTATGATTGTAAAAAACTTTATTACTGGTCCTCTAGCGACTAATTCGTACTTATTAATTAGTGAGAACGAGGGGGTAATTATTGATGCAGGGGGAGACATGAAGGAAGTATTAGATTTTATAAGAAATAATAAGGTTAAATTAAGATATATAATTGCTACACATGGACATTTTGACCATGTGATGGGAATAAATGAGATAAAGAGGGAATTCCCTTCTTCTATGTTCTTGATAAACGAAAGAGACCTTGGATTAGTTAAAAGAGCTAGTACTATGGCATCGTCTTATCTTAACCTTATGATATCTGATATTATAAATCCTGATGGATTCATTAAAGAGGGAGACGAGATAAACGTTGGTAACAGAAAGTTAAAGATCATTGAAACACCAGGGCATACAATGGGTAGTATTTGCATATTGGCAAATGGTTACATTTTTACTGGTGATACGCTGTTTTACGGAACCGTTGGAAGAACAGATATAGGAGGGTCTGAAAAGCTACTGAGGGATAGCTTGGAGAGGTTAAAGAAATTACCTGATGAACTAATTGTTTATCCCGGTCACGGACCTTTTACTATATTGGGGTATGAAAAAATTAAGAATCCTTTCCTCACTATCGACATATTACCTTAACTATCAACTATCCTAGATTTTCTAACTTACTCTCTAAATCATCTAAGATAATCGAGAACCTCTTAGCTGCTCTTTCATCATCAATAGATCGAATCATATCCCTTATTTCGTCCAATAGTTGTCTAGCTTCTTCGCACTCATCACATTCTAAATTACCGCAGTTTAGACATCTATCAACCATTCTCTCTGCCTTATCTAACATCCTTCTAACTTCTCTCTCCACGATAAGTAAATTGTTACTAAGATTTATATCTTTGATTGATAGAGATCTGTATTTAGCTTTTCCAAACTCCATTTCTCTTTCTTACCATAAATATTCTATCAAATTCAATCACCTTTTCTCCCTTTTGATTATATCCCCATGTTTTTATTTTAACTATACCAAAGCCTGGTCTACTTTTCGACTCTCTCACTTCTGAAACTTCGGCTTCACCATAAATTGTATCCCCAGCGAAAACGGGATGAAGAAATTTCACGTTTTCAATACCTAACATAAATCCGTTTTGACTAGTTTGTTCAACTAATAAACCAGCAACTATAGATAAGGTCAAGAATCCATTAACAACTAGCCTGCCATTAAACGGTTCCCCTGGAAAATATTTCTCAGTATAGTCCTTATTAAAGTGTATTTGATTACTATTGTTTGTTAGTAAAGTGAACCATATGTTATCTACATCGGTTATAGTTCTACCTACCTTACTTTTGAACTTTTGACCAACCTTAAAGTCTTCAAAAAATGGACCCTCTGAACTCACGATATTTATAAAATGAATAAATCAATAAAAATTTATTTATTACCTTCTTTGTCATAAACTCCTATAACGTCACTTTTCACAAATTCTTGAATATCTTCTCTAGTATAACCTAATTCTAATAAAATCTCTTCAGTGTGCTCTCCTAACCTTGGAGCTCTATTTTTATGACCTAAAGATATATTGTCCGATTTCACAGGAAATCCAACATATTTCAGATTACTCTCCTCATATACTAGAGCATTTCCAAAGTTTTGAAAAGCCTCAGCTAAATTTAATATTGGTGCAACCGGAACATCAGCATCACTTAATAACTTTACCCAATACTCCCTCGTATTAGTTCGAAATATGGCTTGTAGTTCCTTCACAATGTATTCCTTGTTTTCTAGTCTTCTTGATAGACTATCGAACTTGCATAAATCTTCCCTATTTAACGCCTTGCATAATCTAGTATATTGTTCATCGGTGAAAATTGCTACATATATGAAACCATTACTCGTTTCAAACGCTTGATAAGGAACTAGATATCTATGGGAAGATCCCATCCTTTTAGGTAATAGTCCGGTATTAAGGAACATATAGGCGTCCTCTAACATTAAGTAGAATTGAGTATAAATCATTGGAATGTCCAGAAATGCTGGACCTCCTTTATGTAAAGCCCATAATAGTGTAATTGTAGCCATCAAAGCAGTAGTTATATCTGATATTGATGTAGCAAACTTGGCTGGAGGACCTTTTTCTTCTCCAGTCATATCCATTAATCCACTTAATGCCAGTATTGTAGCGTCGTATGCAGGCTTATCTGCTTGATCTGAAAAGTTACCAAAACCAGTTATTGAACAGTAGATTATTTTATTATTTACTAACTTCACGTTGTGATAGTCTACTCTTAGTCTTTTGAGAGCTGATGGTCTATAATTTGTTATAATTGCGTCAGCTGATTTGACTAGCCTCTTAAATATCTCATATCCTTTGTCGCTCTTTAAGTTAATTGCAATACTTCTCTTACCCCTGTTAGTGCTGGCAAAATAAACTCCTACCCCATTAATCTCTGGTTTAACCTTTCTCCTATCATCTCCGGTTAGAGGTTCAACCTTTATTACATCAATACCTAAATCAGCCAATATTTGCCCAACTAGAGGGGCGGAAATGTTATTCCCTAGCTCTAGAATTCTAAAATTTTTTACCGTTGACATTTAACTTATATGTCTCTAATGTGAGCTTAAAATTATTGATGACTAGATATCTATGTTTATAGGTAATCTCACTGAATATCCGCTAATAAAACTACCCAGTATAAAGGAAAAGCCCATTAAAATTCCAATGTATACTATTGGAAGAATAATAAAACTATAAACTAGAATTGGAAAGTTGAAACTGATCTCAGCTAGACCCAGTTGAAGATTATGGACTACTAAATCATACAGCGACGGACTAGTGCCGGAAATCAGTACTGGTAGGTATGGAAAGCCTATGTAGAACACTATTGCGAAACCTATAAGATATCCACCTATGCCTTTTCCCATTCTAAAAGGCAGTGACATCAATAATACTCCAATTGCTATTAACGTCATATATGAACCCTCTATAAATGTTCCAAACTCCAAATAAATTGCTAAGGAAAAAAGAATATCAGTTAAAAAAGATATGTACTGTAAGAGAGGTCCTAAAACGTTAATCAGATAAGTCGGAAACCTTATATAACTTACTAATGCTGATAAGGAGATGTACCACAACTTAAATGCATTAATGGTATAAATTAATTGTAAATCTAACATTCCAAAATCTAGATAAAATATACTCCAGCTATATCCTAAAGATGATTGAATTTGATTTATTATATTTATTATAAAGAAAAATAGGTTTATCCAAATATCGGCATATATCGCATCTAATATCATCTTATGCCCAAATCTTTTAAAGGAAGAAATAGGAATCGGAGAACCGTAAAATAAAGCTCCTAAACTATACGTTAAGGAAGCTATTACGGATGCTATGTAGAGAAGATAGAAAATAGAATACATCAAATAAAAAAGAGAAAAAATTGGGTGAGAGTTAATAAAAAATAATAATTAAAGAGTTGGAGGAACCCACTTAGAGAAACTTACTAAGTGTTCTGGTACTGCCTCAAGACCAATGTAACCAGCTAATAGTCCAGCTAATATTAGTAGTACAGCATCTAAGACCAAGAATATCTTACCATATTTGCCATGATCTAGGAATAGAGAGACTGGATAAAAGAATATTGAAGATAGACCAGTTAATCCATATAGAGCAAGTAACGCAATAGGTTCCAAAGTCATATTATGCTGGAAACCAACTATGCCGTAATAAATTGTTATCAGTCCATATAAGAGTGCCATAAATCCTAAAATCTCTAGCTTATAACTATACTTAATACTTACTGCAATACCAATTATACCAATGCCAAGTATTGGATAAAGGTCATAGAATAATATATTATAACTACTAACCAGTGGCCATGCAATTAATCCATAAAATCCTGTAAATGCAATAAATACTCCTAGAAGAAGTGAAGGAACGTAAATAGACTGTAAAGCGTTTCTGTAGTCACTAACTGTACTATGAACGCGGTAAGTCTTTATTAAACCATACGCTAAAACTAAGAATGCTATTCCCATTGCTTCAAGTTGGCTTGTAAGTATATCTACGAATAAAGCCATCCTGATCACCAATTATAATTATGCTTTAGGAAAGATATAAGTAGGATATGTATGTTTTTATACATTTGTACTTCTGCTTTTATGTGGTCCAAGATTTGATTATATTGTTTTAACAAATACTTTCAATAGTGACACATTTTATTAGAAATTATTTTAATATATTTTATTATTTTATTTTAAAAAATCTCATTAACACCCTCTTACTCACGGGAAAACATTATAAAAAGTTAGACATTTGTGTTATTTTATTAACAAGATCTATCTTAATATACCTCCGAACTATTTATGGTATAATGTTTAGATTAGATATTATTATGTTCACGCTTTTCTCCAGTTTCTCCAAATTTACCCTCTAAAATTATATTCACCAAGTTTCATAAGATGATTTATACGAGGAGATTCTAATCTTAGGATACTCGTCTCACTTGTTGACTTCCTCCCTGCCAGGAATGGCGAGGCTTTCCTCATTTTATCAACTTTATGTATGGTTCCTTAATACATGACATTCGAGAACTACTTTATCTATAAGTGAAAACGTTGAAGATCCATGCTAATAATATTTTTAGAGCATGCTCTGACAAGTCCTCTCATAAAAAATAACTTTATTTTTACATACGTCGAGATTAACGCATGGCATGCCCTAAGATCTTAGTACTATTTTATGGATATGGTTCTATAGTAGATTTAGCAAAAATGTGTGCTGAAGGAGCAAGAGAAGTTACAGATGAGATAAAAATGGTAAGAGTACCTGAGTATTTTCCAGAAGAATTAGTCAAAAAATTTAGGATAAACATAGATAGTGTTAAGGATATACCAGAGGCTACACTTTCTGATCTAGAATGGGCTGATGGTATAATAATGGGTTCTCCAGGGAGATTTGGAAATTTAACTGGGCAGCTCAAATTATTTTTAGATCAGACTGGTGAATTATGGAGAAAAGGCTCGCTGTATGGAAAACCGGTAGGTTTCTTTACTGAAGCATCAACTATACATGGAGGTCATGAAAGTACTATTTTAGCAATGGCAAACTATGCATATCACCACGGAATGATCATAGTTCCATTAGGATATGGAATAAAGGAGATTGGTTCAACAATGACGGGAGGAGGACCGTATGGAGCTACCCATTTAGGAAATAAGAAAGAATTAGATAATAATGAAATTACAATAGCTAAATTCCTAGGAAAGAGAGTAGCCGAAGTTGCTAAAAAATTAAGATGCAGTTAAAAATTTTATCATCTCTTAAATATAAAGCCTTTATTTGAGTATTTTTCTTTAGCAAGCCTCTCGGCAATTTCTAATTCCTCATTCGTTATTTCATCTAGATAACTTTCCACACCTAAGAGATCCTCAAACCCCTTTATGAATGCTTTAACAACTTCATCGAAAAATATAGTTCTATTAAGTAGTGATGAAAGATTATTTACCTTATACTTGACCATATCAATTTTATCACTTTTTTTCAAATTTCTAGGGGGAATTATTAATGCCTTATACAATACCGATAAGTCCGCAGAAACTAAGAGTGTCCCGTGAAGCATGTATTTCTCAGAAAGTATATAACCCGCATTACCAGAAATCTTATATCCTAGGAACGTTATATCGCTCTCGTTGTGAACTTCAACTGGACTAGAATTGGTTAGAAGTTCTATTGCATTTATAGTTCCATTCAAAAGTTTTTTATATAGAAAATCTATTCCATATACCTTTTCATTCAAGTTCCTTGAAACTATTATTGTATAGTTTATGTTTCCCATATCATGATATACTGAGCCTCCACCAGATATCCTTCTTAGGAGTGGTATGTTTTTCTCTGTTATATACTCTAAATTAATTTCATCATTAACTCTAGAAAGAATACCTAAAACTACACTCATATTATTCCTCCATATTCTCAATACCAAGTCATTTTTGATAAGAAGGGCCTCATCTATCGCTAGGTTAAGATAAGGGTCTTCGAGAATTTCTGTAAGTATTACACGTAATTTCATCTAATTATTTAACCTTAATTTACCTTTATATTTATTGTGAGGACAGAAATAAAAGTCCCTGAAGATATATGGCCTAGAAGGAGAGACTGGGAAGGTGAGGTAGTATCGGTTTACATAAAAGATGGTGATCATGTAAATGAAAACGATATCGTAGCTGAAATAGAAATAGAGAAAGTTGTTTTAAAAATTGTCTCTAAGGTTAGTGGAAAAATTGTTAGAGTTGAAGTTAAGGAAGGAGACAAAGTAAAGCCTGGTTCTACGATAGCGGTAGTAGAGGCAATATGATAATGAAAACTAAAATAATGGTAAATGAAAATGAAAACTTCAAGAGAATATCGAGTATCGTAGTTAGAAATGGAATAAATACAGTCTGTGAAGAGGCCTTATGCCCTAATATCTTAGAGTGTTGGGGATCTGGCACCGCAACTTTCATGATAATGGGTAATATTTGTACTAGAGGATGTAGATTTTGTTACGTAATTAAAGGTAAGCCAGAGAAATTAGATGAGAACGAACCAAACAAAATAGCTAACGCGGTAAAGGAAATGGGATTAGACTATGTAGTAATCACAAGCGTGGATAGAGATGATTTGCCAGATGGCGGAGCTCATCACTTCGCCAACGTTATCAGAAAAGTCAGAGAGGTAAACCCTAACGTAATAATTGAAGTACTTACACCCGACTTTAGGGGAAATGTTGAAGCTGTAAACCATGTAATAAGTGCGGGTGTAGACGTTTTCGCTCATAATGTTGAGACCGTGAAAAGACTAACACCAATTGTTAGAGATCCTAGAGCTTCTTATGAACAAAGCCTTAGAGTATTAGCATATGTTAAAAACGTTATCAAAAAATCTTCAATCTTATTGGGTTTCGGAGAGACGTTAGAGGAAATAATTCAAACAATGAAGGATTTAAGGGATGTCGGAGTTCATATTCTAGTCTTGTCACAGTACATGAGACCTAGCAAAAAACAATTAGAAGTTAAGAAGTATTACACGGTAGAGGAATTCAAAAAACTTGAAGAAATAGCTTACTCACTAGGGTTTTCGGCTGTAATATCGTTACCATTAGCTAGAACTTCCTATAAAGCAAAGGAAGCTTATTTGAAGGTGATAAGAGATGTTAAGGGTAATAATTGATGCGGTTAGGGATCCACAATACAACATGGCTATTGATGAAGCTATAATGAGATCTCGTAAAAACGTTAATTATGATACGTTAAGACTA
Source organism: Sulfolobus sp. A20 (assembly GCF_001719125.1). Classification (NCBI taxonomy): domain Archaea; kingdom Thermoproteati; phylum Thermoproteota; class Thermoprotei; order Sulfolobales; family Sulfolobaceae; genus Saccharolobus; species Saccharolobus sp. A20. The sequence continues at coordinate 1,130,369 of NZ_CP017006.1, read as the reverse complement.
TATATGTGGTCTCCTTCTGGAGTTAGTTTAGGAAGAGCACAGAGTGCTGAAAGAACAGTAAACTTGAATGCCATAAAGGAGTTGGGCTATAAACTGGTTAGAAGACCTACTGGAGGAGGTGCTTTATTACATCCAGAAAATTATGAGATCACATATAGTGTAGTACTTTCCTTAGAGCATAAGATAGGAAAGTTGAGTGTAGATGAATCAGCCTCAGAAATAGCTAAGGGAATACTTAATGCTTTAACTATCTTGGGCAGAGATGTTAGAATAAAAGGATTAGGGGATAGGGAAAAACATAACTTATGTTATCTTAGGAGCGGTTCAAGTGATGTGATAATAGATGGGAGAAAGATTTCTGGCTCAGCTCAAGTAAGGGATGATAAGGCACTACTCCAACATGGAACACTCCTTCTAAATTTTGAACCAGACACATGGTTAAAAGTAATTAAAATGCAAGGCGTGACTCCCGAGTTCTTAAAAAGCAGAATAGCAGGACTTTATGAATACGTAGATGCTAGTATAAGTCAAGTAACTAACGCGTTAATAGAAGGATTTGCCAAGGCACTAAATGAAGAAGTGTTTTTCGGAAGTATTACCCCAGCAGAAATGGAATTATCGCACCAACTGTATAAGATAAAATACTCAACTGATAAGTGGAACTTACTAGGAACGGAAGGAATGCCTAGCTCTTAATGGCGGGGATGGTAAAGTGTATAAGTTTTCTACCCCTTTATTTGTATAAGCCAAATGGGAGAGGGTCTCTGACCATCACGACTACCCCCTCGTATGAGATACGTAAACATAAATCGATGAGAGGAACTTGTGAAATTCACTAAGGGAACACTAGCCATTTAGAGGAAGTCAGTAGGAACGGAAAAATGACTACAAGAAGTCTGCTATATGAAATACGTCAAATCCCATTGACCTAATAGATAGGGCACAAATACTATTTGTAGCTATAACTCTCCTCACACCACTTTTCTCTATCTTTTCTCTCTTTACACTTCTCACCATATCAGAGAGTTTAGGATGGGTCAACCAGTAATCACCACCAGCTCCACACTCAAAGAAGGGATCTTCCATCTCCCTTATTTCTAGCCCCATTTTCTCAGAAACCTCCTTAATATATCTGGTTAGCTTCTGCCTATACGCATGACATGGGTAATGAATAGTAAAAACTCCCTCTCTCCTTGGAACTTCCAAATTCTCTTTAACAATGAATTCTGAGAAGTCATAAACGTGTAGATTAATGCCAAATAATTCACTATATTCTTTCATGAACGCTGAGCAATTAGATTGAAGAAGTACAATTTTCTTATCCTTAATCTTCTCATGGAGCTTCTTAGCCAAGTTCTCTGCTCCCTTATAGTTCCCATTACTTATGTGGGCTAATCCACAACATCCATTGATGATTTTCACCTTGTAGTATTTACTTAAGTAATTGAAAGCTTTCTCAACAGTCCTTCTAAAGAAAATAGACTCTATACAGCCTGGAAATAATATTATCTCTTCTTTTCCTTCTCCTTTCTGGCCTTCAAGAGGCGAATTAACCTCAACATTACCTACAAACTCCATAAATCTCCTTATATCTGGGTGATCAATTCTATTCATAGTTTTTAAAACTCTAGAAAATATAGATGGGTTTTCTAACATTTTTTCTATTATTGTTTGTTTTATATCGCTTTTCCTATAAGGTACTATTATTTGTCCGTATTTAACACCAGCAGGGCAAGCTGTTTCGCATAACCTACAATACATGCAGGTCTGAAAGCCTATGCTATTTATTCCTGCTCTTACAGCCTCTATTCTGCCTCTAGGCGAATGAACCTCATTTCTAGTAACCACATAGGTAGGACAAGTTTCCAAGCAAAAACCACAGTGAGTGCACATCTCAGTCAGTTTTAAAGATTGCATTATGCTCAAGTTTAATCACTCTCAAATAATAAATGATTATGAATTGGATTAACTACGTTACATATCTCAGTTTTATCGGGTGGGATAAGCTTACATTTATTTAAAATCCCCTTGGGATCAAAAGTTCTCTTGATTCTTCTCATAACTTTCAGATCGTCTTCTGAATAATAATACCTCATAAACTTAATCTTCTCAACACCTATCCCATGTTCTCCACTAGGAACCCCACCTAACTTTATAGCTAACTTAGTAATTTCCTCCCCAGCCCTTATTGCGTTAAGAGTATTTTCTACACTCTTAGGATCAAAACCTATTAGAGGATGTAAAGTGCCATCTCCAGCATGAAAGCTATTAGCTACTGGCAGATTGTATTTCTTGCCTATCTCATAAGTGTATCTTAAGATAACTGGTAATTTAGACCTAGGAACGTTTGCGTCTAAAGTCAAATATGCTGGTGAATAATACGCAAAAGAAGGGAAGGCTCCCTTCCTTCCTAACCACCATCTATTCTTTTCCTCCTCGTTTTTTGGAATGTAAATTTCTCCTGCAGAATTCCTAATCGCATTAATGACTTTTTCTTCTTCCTCCTCTACACTTTTTGAATACCCATCGAGCTCAATCAAAAGTATAGCATCTACGATTGGATAATTTGCCTTATACTGTGTGTTTTCAATAGCGATAATTGAATTTTTATCTAAAAACTCCATAGCTGAGGGGGTTACTCCACTCTTATATACATTTACAACAGCCTTAGCTGCATCTTCTACTGAGTTGAATGCCGCCATTATAGTTTTGCTGGACTCAGGTTTAGGGAATAACCTTAATGTTGCCCTTAAAATAACTCCTAAAGTCCCCTCTGCTCCTACAAAAATTGAAGTGGGATCAAAGAAATTAGCTCCACCTATCTCCTCCACTGTTCCATCAGTAAGCAGTACCTTCAACTTAATCACACTATCAAAAGTCGTACCATACTTAGGAGTATGCATCCCTCCAGAATCGTGGCTTATATTTCCACCTATAGAAGAAACCACATAGCTTGAAGGGTCAGGGGCATAAAATAAATTAGTGTTAGATAAAACCTTATTTATCATGAAATTAGCTACTCCCGGACCTACCTCTACTTCGTATCCATTTACACTATAAATCTTATTTAACCTAGTTAAAGAAACAACTATTTCTCCTTGAGTTGGTGTAGTAGAACCGCTTAAACTAGTCCCAGATCCCCTTATCAAATATTTAACATTATTCTCATTTAATAGGTTTACAACATTTATTACTTCTTCTTCATTACCGGGTAATATAACAGCTTTAGGTTCTACCTTTAGAGGGATAAAAGCTGGATATGAGAATAACTTAACATTTTCGTCCTCAATTACCCACTGATCTCCAACGATCTCTTTTAGCTTTTGTAGAAGCATGGTCAAGTTAACAATTCGAATGACGATTTAAAAGTCAGTCTTTTAATATATAGTTTAAGGAGTATATATTTACGTAGTAATGTAACATACTAGAAAAGATTAGGAGATAGTATATTGCTAGGATCCAATGCCTGCTTTAGCTTTTTCATAGTTTCACTCTTAAACCCCCAGTAATCACCACTGTATTCTCCTCTTTCTACTACGACATATCCGTTTACGTTCCTCCTCAACTCATCTATATGGTTGAAATCCTTAACAATAAGTCTACAGTAACCAGTACCTAAGATGCAATTAGCTCTCTCAACTTTCACATAATTGTAAACTTTCTTTATCTCCTCGATCTCTTTTCCCCTAGTTACATGTATAGATATTACATTATCCCCTTCATAATTTAATCTATACAAGCGCTCTTCAGCTTTAGCCCCTAGCTCTTTCTCAATATCTCTAATTACCTTATTGAAACCTAAAAAAAGCACATATGAACTTTCCTCATTTCTCTCGTTCCTTTCGTATATAATTGAAACCGGTCTATATTTACTCATTAATTCAACGTTATTAGTTTTAATAGTTACTATAGTTTCTGGCGATGGATATAGCTTTAATGTAGTTTCTAAATAAATACCTAACCATCCTAACGATCCGGAAATAACTTTGTGTAACTTATATCCTGAGGAGAATTTTGCTGTCTTACCTCCACTCTTCACTATTATCCCATCGCCCGTAATTATCTTTGCCATTAACACTAAATTTTTAGGATACCCGTAAAAAGAGGAAAAAATAGTTGGAAAATTAGTTCCTAATAAACCTCCTAAAGACCCTTCAAATAACGCAGGAAGGAACAACCCTTTAGCTCTTAGTAGACTAAATAGTTCCTCAACTTTTATACAGCTTTGTGAAGTGACGTATAAATCCTCCTCTGATATCTCCAAAATCTGATTGAAGTTAGATAGATTTAAGCCTATATCAACCTTGATTTGAGGACCAATATGGTGACTATTAAAGCAATAAGGATATATGCTTAGTTTTTCCTTATTAGCTAAATTAATAATTTCCTTTACTTCCTCATAAGCTTTAGGAATTACTGTAACATTCCACTTGACGTGGGTTGTGTTATTACCTTCATACGTCTTTGTTATCTTTCCTAATTTATCGATCCAGTCCACGAATATTATGTAACAATTAAAGAATATAAATATGAGAAATTAAAGTTTCATTAGGAGACTGACCTATAATTATTTAATATATAATTATTAAATATCATACCACTTAGCTATAAAATTCTACATTAAAATTAATGAATTTACTTATCTCAAACTTTTACCCCCGATATCTCAAATAGTTTAGAGAGTATTCTATAAGTCATACCCCAAATCCTATATTGTCCATAATAAAACGCGTTATCTCTTCTTATGAATTCAGTTTCGTGAATCCAAAAAGCTTTTTCTACTTCAGCTGGATTAGGCTTAGGTTCTATTATTTCGTCCGTCAAAGCTATATATGCCCTAACTCTCAATTTAACGTTGTTAGGAGAGAAAATACCTAAAGTCGATTTAATATCAGGAGTTATTCCAACTTCTTCTTCACACTCTCTTATAGCCGTCTGTAAGGATGTTTCATTAGGCTCTCTCCTTCCTCCCGGTAAAGCCATTTGCCCTGACCAAGGATCTTTAGGATTACTAGTACGTTTAATTACTAGTACATATTCTCCCTTAGCAATTAATACTACTACTGAAGCATCGCAGTCTTTATCATCAACTAAGTTAAGAGTAAGAAGCTTTTTGACGTCCACAAAATTAAATAGTTTTTCTGATAATTATTTTTAACTTAATAAATGTCTCGGTAAGCTTAACGCAAAAAGGCTTAAAAGGACAATGCTATTTACCATTAGACCATGGCTAGAAGAAGCTGTCCTAAATGTAACAAAGTTGTCGAAATTAACGTTATACATGAGGGAAATAAAGTGATCAAAAAGTGCCCTAATTGCGAATACATTTTCATAGAATATGAAGTGAAGAGGCTTAGCACCTCAACTTGACTTCCCTTCTCCATAAATGTAGAGGCTTCTTTATTTTCATTAGATTTCACGCCATCTACTAAATCTTACCGATAGCGAAAGGAAAATGATTGCTTCAATGAACAAGATTATAAACGAGATATATAGCATATTTTGATTAACGTTTATGAGCCCAGTTATCCCTTGAGCAAAAATAGCCGACGCAGTAGTAGGTATCGGTAACAAAGCTAAGTAAACGTTTTTTGGTAAAAAAGTGTAAGGATAGAAAACTGGAGGTACGATAGTTAATATACTCGATAATAAACCTGCTAGACCCCAACCATACCTCGTATGAGGTACTAGACTGGCTAGGAAAAAACCTATTGAAGAAGTAGTGAAGAGCAGTAGTATCATTGTAACTAGAAGTGGAAAGAAGTTCATTAAATTAATTACCTTATAGACTATTGAAAGTATAACATATAGTGCGATTCCGGGCAAAGTATATAGTAAATTAGCCAACATTAGACCTATAATATAATCGCTAGGCCCTATTTGGGTAGCTACTAACAAATCTTGTAATCTACTTTCTAGCCTTAGGAAAACGAAGTCCCCAATCGAAGAGAAACCATTGTTAGCCATTACACTTATGAGACCCCCGATAATGGCGAATTTGACAAACGTTCCATGGGTTATAATGTAAATCAGAAATAGTTCAGCTAGTGGTATACTTAAATAGGTTAAAACGTAGATGAAACCTCTTTTTATTGAAGAGTATCCGTAAAAGATTGTAAAGGCAAACAAGAATTTACTCTTCAAGACTCTCACCGCTATAAATTATGAATAGATCCTCTAAAGTTATAGGCTTAACCACGTATTTTCCAACGAAATCAATAGCCTTATCCCTTTCAACGTATTGTATACGCAAATTACCCACCTTAATATCTCCAGTACCCTCTACCCTAACCTTATCTTTGAATTTTGATAATAAATCCTCTATAGAACCTATAGCGATTAATTTTCCCTTGTTAAGAAGAATTACCTCATTGGATAGCTCCTCAGCCTCCTCCATATAGTGAGTCGTTAACACTAGCTTACTTTTAATACTCTTTAAAATAGACCATACTTCTAACCTAGAATAAGGATCTAAACCTGTAGTCGGTTCATCAAGCAGTACTACTTCAGCATTCGACGCTAATGCCATGGCTACAAAAATCTTCCTTTTCATTCCACCAGATAACTCATCACTCGGCTTATCCTTAACTTCCCACAACCCTACCTCTTTGAGAACTTTCCTTGAAACTTCTTCTGATTCCTTAATAGAATATCCCCGAGCAGTTAAATACATTACTAAATGTTCAAAAGGACTTGCAATACCAACCGGTTTAGCCTCTTGTGGAATTGATGCTATAATTTTTCTCACTTTTCTTACATCCCTAACTACATCATAACCCTCTACTCTCGCTATACCACTAGTTGGAAGTAGCTGCGTCGATAATATTCTCGTTAGCGTAGTCTTCCCTGCACCGTTTCTCCCTAACAGAGTGATCACTCTAGCATTAGTAATAAAACTCACATTATCAAGAGCCTTAGTACCATCCCTATAAATCTTTGTAAGATTATTAACTTCTATCATATTTCTTATCTTATGCAAGTTTGCTTTAAATATATAGGTTTCATAAGGAGGACAGATAATACGGCATCTAGAGAATTTCCGGTAGAAATCTATATTAATGAAGAATATAGTGAAGGTCTTAAGGGAATAGAAGAATTCTCACATATTATAGTAATATATCATCTACACTTAACACAATTTGATGGAAGATTGTTAAGGGAAAAATCTGGCGTTAAAGTAGGTGTTTTTGCAACGAGGTCTCAAAATAGACCAAATCCTATTGGAATATCGATAGCTGAGCTTATACAGAGAAAGGATAACATATTAATCGCAAAGGGCATTAACGCATATAACGGAACGCCCGTATTAGACTTGAAACCTTACGATAAATGGGATAGTGTAACTGATATAAGAGTACCAGCATGGCATGATATAAGATAAATCACCAAAATGATAGATCAATAGCCATCAAATTTAACGCTCTAGCTACATCCCTTATCGATACAACTCCTAATAAGTTTCCTTTCTCGTTAATAACAACCAAATGCCTAATATTATTTTGGTACATTATTAACAATGCTTCCGTAACATCCTTATCAGGGGTTACCATTATTAATCCTTTTGTCATAATAGTCTCAATTGGACTATCATAAGATAGTCCATCAGCAACCGCTCTAACTATATCTCTTTCAGTAACTATTCCGATAGGTTTAGCATCAGAAGTTATAATTACTGAACTTATGTTTTCCTTCTTCATTATTTGAGCTACCTCTCTAATACTAGCCCTATTACTAGCAGAAATAGGCTCTTTATTTATTAGATCACCTACATTCATCAATAACAAAATTGATCTCTCAAATTTTAACTTTTCCGCTAGGTAGAGAAAGTTTTCATTTTTTTATTGTTTTCCTCTCTTACTTATCAAGATTAGAGATATCAGTATGAAAACTATTATAACTACTGTTATAATAATCAAATAGTTGCCTGCTAGCGCAAAATTATCTAATGATATACTTGTATAAATTAATCTATCGGGAATTGTAGCCAATTGGAAATTATATACTACAAAATAAACGCTAGAGCTATCATCGAAGATATATATTTTACCATTATTAATAAAATAATCGGAATTATTTAGAAATACTATAGATTTATTTGAAGCTTGCCTTAAAACCACTATATTACTAGACATATTTATAGGAGATAAACATAACAGATTAACAGTTTCATTATTAATTAACCCGCTGGTTAAAATCTTCTGCGATAGAAATATGGAATTATAAATAGTTACATTATTTATTTCAACACTTATTGGCCTAACTAAGGAAACATTAATAACATTACCGTTTTTGACATAAACTATTCTTGAAATATTATCTACATTTATACCTACCAAATATCCTAAGCTACCATTAAAATATAGTGGATGACTAAGAAACACATGAGCAGTACTCTCAACGCCATAACTATTTATTATTAATAAAACTGGATACCCTCCAACTATTATCTGGACTTGCTGATTTCTCTGAATAAGTGAAGGATATGTATATATATCATTACTTTCAAATATAGTTAAATAGGAGTCATCCGCATAGGCAGTATTAGTTGAATTAACAAAGTTTTCGATTTTAACAAATCCGATTAAAGAACCATTGTAGCCGAAAAATTCTAAGGCTAAGAAATTAGAACTAGAGTTCGAGTACTTCCACATCATTGATGGAAATGGAACTCCATCTAGCAAAGATACTCCTATTGTATATGAACTGTTAAAAGTATGATTTATCAAGCTAAATGTTCCTCCGCCTAGAGAATTATTATATCTTATCGGTATGTTAAGAGGGAAGAGAGGGGTTAGATAAGTATACTCGTACTCGCTCACATACAATATCCTATATAAACTCATGTTGACGTATCTCGATACAAAAGTGTCAGTATTAACGCTAAAATTAATGTTGACTATTTTAGAGCCATTAAGATATTGAAGGCTAACAGTACCACTCCCATTAATGTATCCAAATCCATCAATTAATCTTGAAGAATTTAAGTAACCAGCCCAAACGATTTCTTCTTCTCCAAAGGAATATACTAAAATTCTTATCAAGTATGGTACGCCGCTATAGACCTTAATTACATTATTTTTTACCGTTACATTCACGAACCCATTGAATACCGTTAACTTGCTTACTGAAATCGTGAAATTATAATTGGTCACAGTTATATTCATTCCTTGAGTATATGAATAGTTCGTAAATTGATGAACAACTTTGTAAGTTAGCTCGGTCAAACTAGCATTAGTATTAGTATGATTTTCAAGAATAGTTAAATAATTCTGTTGTATAATTTGATAAGTAATATTATTATAGGTTGCACTAAGAGGATGAATAATAAGCGACAAAATAGATAAACACAAGGTGAAATAAATCAAAAATTTAAATTTCATCTTACTTTAATCCCAAATGATAGTATATAAATTTGTCTACAAGACATGATTAAATTTGATACGTCTTTGGAATATGATTGATACTAAAATTTATTTGTTTTTAGGGTTAACCAATTTTCAAGTTGAATCACGAATAAATGAGCTGCATCAAAATGAATATTTCCTATTACTACTTTTAAAATATTTATATAATATGTTTATATGTAAACTAGTTATCAATATTGATAATATCATAAGCATACAATAAAAAAGATCTTGCTATAATTATGAAAAATTTTATATTGTCAAAATTACATAAGAGAGTGGATTTGTCCAAATTTATCTTTTTAAAAACTATAAAATAAAACGAAATTTTCTCAGTTCATATATGTGAAACTATAAATGGAACACGATTCTTAAAAGGATGGGACGACAAGTTAATCTCAATGAAAGCGCAAATCTTAGCTCTAATAGCGATATCATCGTTCGTAGCAGGTCTAGTAGTAGCTGGAGTAAGTGGATATGGACCATTAGCTTATATATCATATCACATTATAGTAAGTCAACAACAAGCACAGGCTCAGATAATACCAGCATACATTAATCTAGGTAATTTAACTCCTGGAGAAAACGGAAGCGTTAGCGCAAAGGCTGTGATAAACATTTCATCGAACGGAACTTTCACTATACAACTGCTACATTCTGAAAAACTACAAAAAGATTTCTCTGAGTTTATCGTAAAATTAAGTATAAATAATACTACGAATATAACTCTAACACCAGAGAATAGTACGGCTGAGTTAAATCTCACTAAAGGAGTATATACAGTATTGATAGATATTACTTTCCAAGTATCTCAGAATCCTCAAGGAGACCTCAATGTTATGCAAGAGCCACTTTTGATAATCCATCCATCCGGGGAAGAGAACGTAAATAGTTAAATAAATTTTTTCTTTTAAATTTAAAATAGTTTTTTCTCACCACTACTCGGCATCCCTTTTGCTCTATTCATAAGTTTTTTAACTATAAATTGCGATTATCTAATTATGAGCGTAGAAATTAATGAGAAAGGAGTTACTATAAAGATTCCTTCCCTATCAATAAACATATCATTTTCTAAAGATCAGATTCAAAAAATAGAAGATGCAACTCCTCCAGATGAGATCTGCAACTTCATTAGAGGTAGAGGAGTAATTTTCGCTGGAAGTACTATTGATGGTAAAGTTATTTACTATAATTTAAAAAGAGGAGAGAAGTGTATTTTAATTACACTCAAAGACGGAAGAAAAGTTTACGTTGGTACCTAATCATATTTTCTTTCTATCACCTTCACTTTATCCCTTTCTACCATTTTTAGTAACTTTTGAATTTCCCTGAACCTTAACGCATCGTTATGAACTTTTATTCCTAAATCATTAATCATAGAAATTATTTTATTATTGAGATATACACCCCATCTAGGAATTATGTACTTACTTTCATAACTTAAATTTGGTGCAATTAGAGAATCATCAATTATTTCCTTAGCCTTATCTACATTTACCTCGTATAATACATACAGCATAAACAAATCTAACTCGATCTTATCTTTTTCACCGCTAATTTCTTCAATTACCTTATTGTATGCCTTATTTTTATCTACTCTAAAGATACCCTCTAAATCCTCATAAATTCTAATGAAATCCCAATCATATCTATTTATTAGCGCTTTAATTGCATCGTCAGAAATAGGGTCAAAAATTTTGTTTCCCCTTTCAAATACCTTATTGAAAGCATAAGGCAAGTACACCTCTCTCATATCTTTTTCGTCCTTTTTAAAACAAGCATCTAATAAGTCACCATAAAAACCACCTACTCTTATTACACTTTCAATTAAACTATAAGTTACAATCTCATAATATTTAGCTAGCGGTATTACCTTATAATAAAAGAAAGGATCTTCAGCTATTATTTTGGCTATCCTATCTCCTATATCACTGTAAGACCAGTTAACCCTTTGACCTATTTCATTAATTAGTGATATTTCGCCATCTAAAGAGGTTAGGATATAATCGTCAAACTCAACGGTATACTTTCTTTTCCCTCTCCTTGGCATTACGTTAAAGTTTGATAGAGGTAATATAAAAATATTATCATCTGTACTGTTCATTTAAGATGCTTACGTTTTAAACTGTAATAAGTATTTAATTTAATTAGCAAAAATAGAGAAAAATATGACAATAAATAGATTAAGCTAAAAATTAAGTCCTTTGATCAGCTTGTACGGTTATTAGTTCCTCATTACTTATCTCTTCTAAACTTCTGTTCTTAGTTTCGGGAAGTGTAAATATTGTAACTATTGCTCCAATAACAGACACGATCGCTAGCATAAATAAAATGTTCTTAAGACCAATTGCGCTGAGCAGTACGGGGAATAGATAAGTAGTTATGGCGGCGCCTATCTTACCGGATGCAGCACTAATTCCATGGCCAGTAGTTCTCGCCCTAGTTGGATATACCTCAGATGGTATTACAAAAGTAGTAGTATTAGGGCCAAAGTCTATAAAGAAGAACGAAAAGGCGTATATTAAGAAAGCTATTTCTGCCGGTACTAGTAATCCAGTGACTTTAGTCCCGCTTACGACTAGCATGAGAGCTACAATCGTGTAGATTACACTCATTAGTATAAACCCTTGAACTTGTATTAGCTTCCTTCCCAATCTATCCATCAAAGCTACTGCTGTAAAATACCCAAAAAACCCGACCATGTATGGTAGTCCTTGTTCTAAAATAAGATTAGGCAAAGAAGATGGCTTACCTAATATTAACTGAGTTATTGTACCTGAGTAAATTCCAGTGCCATAAAACGCTATATCTAATATAAACCATGGAATTGCAGTACCGATTAAAGTGATCCAGTATTTAGAGATAAACTCTTTAACCGATAAGGGCTTCGATACTACAGTTTTGTTATTTTCTATTTTTGCACCTAAGAATTCTGCAGCCTTCTTAGCGTTTTCCGCATCTCCTTTAGCCAGTAAAGAATATCTAGGAGTTTCAGGTGTTTTCCTCCTCAGATATATTACTGTCAAAGCTGGAATTGCACCTATACCAGCCATAATTCTCCAAGACAGATCTAACGGAAAAGCCAACGTGGCTCCTATTCCAACTGCCACAGCTGCTAACGAACCCAATCCTTGATTAGCGAAAACCAAGGCAACTAATTTTCCTCTGTCTTTAACGTTAGCGTACTCACTCATTATTGTTGCAGAAATTGGATAATCTCCTCCTATTCCTAATCCCATTATAGACCGAAATGCAATTAGCCAATATATATTAGGAGCTAATGCCGATAACAAAGCACCTATAGCCATTAATGTCGCTTCTACTCCGTATATCGCCTTCCTCCCTAAAATATCGCCCAAAAAACCAAATACCAATTGACCTATGATCGCAGTAATTAAAGCCGAGGAAGCCAACAAACCAGTTGTAAAGTCATTTAATGGAAAATTAGGACTATTTAAGTATTTAAAAACATCTAAAATTGCACTAATTATGAAAAGATCGTAAGCATCAGTAAAAAACCCCATACCGGATGTGTACCAAACCTTTATGTGGTTAAAGGAAAGCTTTATGGAATCTAAAGAAGCAAAGGGATTTTGGTAATTTTTGCCCATTTCTAATTCCTCGAGTTCATGTATGTTGCACAGAATTATATACTTAACCTATAGACTAAATATAGACTATTGTCAACTATATATTTTATATAGTTACCTTGCATGCTTAAACTTTTGTAATTATGGTATAGAGTTAGCTACTCCTATTTAATCTCATCAATAGGAGAGCTACTATTACCAATATAGACGATATAAGTAAAGAGTATATTAGAGCTAAAGAATTTATGTTGAATCCCAAATTTCTTGATAAAAGGACATAGTTTGATGGTTTACTAATGTAAAAGAAAGTATAGCCGTCAATGAAAATGCTTGATGTGTCAATCACGTCAAATTTTCCTTTAAGTAAATATATACCTTTGTGTGTAAAGTAGTTGATTAGACCTATTCTAGGTATATTATTTATAATAATGAAAGTTAAAGTTAAGTTCGAATTCAGAGGATCTATAGGAAATATTGTTATTGTATCATTTTGTATAACACTACCGTATGTTGTATTGAAGATAACCAAGCTATAGTTTGGAGTATATAATGAGCCTAAAACGCTAAATGGAGTTTCTACTCCTTCATTAGTTATTACAAAATATCCTAGCTTCTTAACATAAGGATAAACATAATATCCGCTTTTATTATAAGTATAAATTGTAATTCCATTATCATATATCATTGATAATTGAGCTACCGGAACTCCATTAATCCCCTTAATTATCTCTACCACGTAACTTGTGGAGTTATAAATTGTAACCGGCACGTATGTATAATTAAATGGAAATATGGCATAAGTTGGTTTATCAAATTGAGGTAAATTATAGCTCAAAAAACCCTTCACGCTAATATTCTTAATAATAAAATTATGTAAGTTGATAAGTTGCAAAGGAAAGGATTCACTTTCACCAGGTAAAATGGTCTCGTTTATTGAAATTACTGCAGGAACGTTAGCTACGATAATTGTAATCCTTAACTGATTTAGATAGGGAATCGGTAACATTAAACTTATACCATTTGTTTCAAATCCAGACCATATTACGTATTTGCCTTGCAAAACTACTGCAAATATGTTAGGTAAATTTGTATTTATTGACAAAGTCCAATTATTCGAAAAGTATGATAAATTTAAAAATCCAGTAAACGTAGTAGTGAAATTTGATGATATTAACTCACTTTGAACTATAGACCTATTTTCAAGAGAGTAAGAGAGGAATATTTTAGAATCTCTAATATAGTATTGTACATAATTTATGTTAAACGTATACGTATTAGAGTTAGCATGCGATATATTAAAATCACTAATAACCGAAATTAGAAAGAATAACAAAACTATAACAACAAATTCCTTAGCATTCATTGCTGATTAGTATAGGCTAAACTAATTTTAAACCTTATCACAATATACTTATCTCATGAAAACAAGTAACGTATTAAGGTATATAACGGGATTTTTAGGATTCCCTAGCTTGATATATGCTATAATATTAATTCTTCAACGAGGTTTAACCTTTCCTCCTAAGCTAATAATTATAGCGGACTTAGGTCTCTTATTCTTTAGCCTCTTGGCTCTAACATATACTTTTACCCAGAAGATACTCATAGAAAAACCTTTTGCTATATTCTTTGCTATAATATTAGTTTATCTAACATTTTATTCATTCTTGCCTATTCAGAATAAGATATTCCTATTAATGGGAGCAATCATAGAAACCCAATTAGCTTCAAGGAGAGGTATAGGAGGCACAATCTATACAATTTTAGACGTATTCATGATGTCGTATTTCGTGTATAACTATCTCCTTTCTTCATCTCTTTTATCGCTGTTAGGGGTTGGATTAACATCATTATCAATTGTCTTAGCTAATAGAGATAGAGGAATAAGACTAATATCTTACGTAACTTTTCCTCTTTCAATCCCATTACTAGTTTTTAGCCTAAGTAGCATACTATTATCATACCCCTTAGGCTTAAATATAGTTGGATTAGCAGTGGGTGTACTATTACTATTATCAGCGATTTTTCCTATTAGGAGTAAGAAAGCTAAGCTAGATCCTTCAATTTTAGTTAAAGATCCTCAAAGATTTAAACAAAATCTGTGTAAAGAAATTAATAAAAGCGATTGTAACAAGTCAATAGAACTTTATAAAAATTATATGATATACATACCGCAAAAATGCATTGAAAAAGTGATTCAATGTTGCGTATTTCAAAATGATATAAACACTTTCCGCCTCATAATTGGGAGTCCCTCTAACGTCCAAATCATCGAAAAATATATTGATAGACTCACTCCAGAAATGTTATATGAATTAGCAATCCAAACTAATAAAGAAAGTTTATTAGAATTAGCATGTAAGAAAGGTTTTTCAAGGGCGTGCTCTAATGAACATAATAGACCTTTGGACATTAATAATTGGGATGAAAAAGTATGGTTAAATAAAGAAATACATGGATATAAGGTTATAGAAATTATGGGTATTGGAGGAACTAGCTACGTCCTAAAGGGGGAGAGAGAAGGAAAATTATTTGCGTTAAAAATACCATTGCCCAAATATCTAAACAACATCGTTGATATAGTAGGAGAATCTTCTAAACTCATTGAATTATCTAGCAAATCACTTAACATTGTAAGGCTATTTGCCATTTATGCTGATCAAAATGATATTAAATCTATATTATCTGGCGATTATGAATATTATGTAACCAGACCACCACTTCTTGTGGTAGAACTCATGGAGGGTGGGTCTATAGATAGTTTAATAAGAAATCCTAACTTGATAAAGGATATATATTGGAAAAAGCTAGTGATCTTAGTATCTGCAAAGATGGCTGAAGCGTTAGAAATTGTACATTCAGAAGGTTACGTTCATTGTGATGTAAAACCACAAAATATATTGTTCAGTGAAAAGCTCCCCTCAGATTTAAAATCTGCTTATGAAAGAATAAGGGGAAATAACATATTAGTAAAATTAGCTGATTTAGGCTCTGCAGTAAGGGCTGGACAAAAACCGTTTAGTTATACTCCTGCTTATGCTCCCTTCGACCTAATTAAAGCTTCAGTACATGGTGGTGTATCTCCTACAGTAGATGTATACTCTCTTGGCGCAACAATATATAAGTTGCTCACTTTAAGTTCTTTAAATAGTCCAGAGATGATAAAAGCTATGGAAAAATATGAGTTAAATAAGGATGAGAATCTCTTAGACTACAAATTATATGACACTAGGAGATTAAATATATTAAAAAGATACATAGATAGTGATATAGCTAACTTCATAATAACAATGGTTGATCCGGATCCTTCTAAAAGACCTACTAGCAAGGAGGTAAAAGAATTCTTTTACTCTAAAGCTTAATCCACAGTTAAGTACTTTTCTATAACTAAAGATCCTATTATCAGCATTATTATTCCAAACGCTACTAGGTATAACAAATATAATGGATTAGGCGGATCTCCGAATAGTAACGCATCTCTGCCTAATTCTGCTGCATAGGTTAAAGGATTGCCATTACTTATTGTTTTTAGCCAAGAGGGAAAGAATGCCTCTGGAAATAATGCAGTACTTGAAAACATTAAAGGTAGATTCAATAAGTTCGACACTACACCAGGCGCCTGCCAATCTGAGGTATTAGCGGTAATAATTCCGTAAAGTGAAGAGAATCCTATACCAAGGAATACTAAGCCTATTAACCACTCTACGAGTCCTATCCAATCTATATTATATGCTACACCTAATGCTAGACTCGCTATTATCATTATTGGAACTTGTATTAGCCCTCTAGTCATACCTCCTAACACTTTAGCATAGAATATAGCCGACTTCCTTGTTGGTGTTATTAAGATCCTCCTTAAATACCCCAGCCTTTTATCTTGAATTAGACTCATTGAGCTGAATGAACCTACCATCATCATTGATACTGATAACTCCCCCGGCACTATGAAGGCTATGTAATCATTAGTGTGAAAGAAGGTTTGTAAAAACTCTTTAGGTACTTGTGAAAAGCTACTACCGAAGAATACTATCCACATTATTGGCTGAGCCAATATCATTATCCACATGTATCTACTTCTAAAGAACCTTTTCATCTCTCTCTCATAGAGAGCTATAACCTTATCTATCATCTTCTAGCCCTCCTT
This sequence comes from Sulfolobus sp. A20, assembly GCF_001719125.1. NCBI lineage: Archaea > Thermoproteati > Thermoproteota > Thermoprotei > Sulfolobales > Sulfolobaceae > Saccharolobus > Saccharolobus sp. A20. The sequence continues at coordinate 1,113,231 of NZ_CP017006.1, read as the reverse complement.
ATTGTCATATAAAATCTTCTAGCATCAAACTCTCCTTCATCTATTGTAGTTCCAGTTAAGGATAGGAATACAGTATCTAAACTAGTCTTATATAATCTTATCGATTTTAGTTTAACGTCAGATATTTCTCTAATAACTTCTGGTAAAACATTTTCAGCATTTTTTGTCCTAATCCTAAGCTTACCGTTGTTTGCTATCACCTCTCCAAATTTCTGTATTTTACTAAGGTTGATAGTTGTTCCTTCATATTCTATCTCGATGATGTCTGAACCATATTTTTCCTTTAGGTCATTAGGACTCCCTATAGCTATGATTTTTCCCTTATTGATTATAGCTATTCTCTCACAAAGAGAATCAGCCTCTTCCATATAATGAGTAGTAAGTAAAACACTAACTTGAAAGTCCTTATTTATTTGCCTTATTATATCCCACAACGCCTTCCTAGTTGAGACATCTAAACCGATTGTTGGCTCATCCATAAAGATGACTTCCGGAGAATTAAGTAAAGCCAAAGATATCTCCAATTTTTTTCTCATGCCAGTTGAGAATTTACCTACCTGTTTATCCTTAAATTCATAAATACCAAAGTATTTTAATAATTCAGATGCCCTATCTTTCCAATCTTTTAAACCCTCTAATTTAGCCTGTAACTCTAAATTCTCCCATGCTGTTAAGTCATCATCCACTATGACTTCTGCTGCTATCCAACCTATTCTCTTCTTTACCTCTACTGGTTCCCTGACCACATCGAACCCAGCTACGATAGCCTTACCAGATGTAGGTTTGGTTAGCCCAGTAAGAATTTTTATCGTAGTGGTCTTTCCAGCACCATTAGGTCCTAAAAGCCCAAATACTTCTCCCCTCCTCACTTCAAAATTAATGTGATCCAATGCGATAATATCCCCATAATTCTTAGTTAAATCTTGAACAAGTATCGCAAAATCCATGAACATAAGATATATCTTTAAATTAAAAAGATTTTCGATTTCGATATCGATTACTTTACCACTAAGACTGGAACATTAGCTTTAGAAACAAGCTCACTCGACACACTTCCCAATATCGCTTTTTTAATACCCGTAAGACCTCTACTTCCAGAAACTATTAAATCACAACCAATATTATTGCAATATTGAATTAATGCTTCTGCTACCTCATTACTTTCGAGTATTTTAGAAACTACTCTATATCCTTCTAACTCCTTAATTACTTCGTTTTGCATCTCTGAAGCCTTCTTCTCACTTTCAATTATTACTTGTTCTGGACTTTTAGGTGCTTCTTTGATTACTGTAACTAGATGTATTTCGTCATCAGATTTAATTAATCTTATAACAAAAAACAACGCCTTTTTCGATCTATCTGATCCATCAAACGCTACTACAACTTTCACATTGTTAATATATAACTAATAGATTTTTAAATATAACTCTCAACAATATTAAAAAGTTTAAAATATAGACGTAGAGGAATAGAAATTACCTACTAACAACTTTTTTAAGATACTCATCTATAGTAATAACTTTATTGTTCTCATCAACTACCAACGATCCAGGATTACCCTTGCTAGCCTTTAAGGCATACCACACTACAGTTAAAACTCCAAATGACGCAAGGGAAAAGATTTGAACCATATCCATTGATAATATTGACTGAATGTCTCCCCATGAATTAATAAGAGTAGCTATTACTGGGATTATTACATATCCTAATTTCAAGTTACCTATTCTCCAGTAGAAAATAGGTGCACCAAATCCATCAAATATTCTTCCTAATAACCACAATATTCCCTCAACAGCAGCTATCTCATTAAGAGCACTCTGAAAACCTAAAAGATTTATTGAAACGATAGTTATTACACCGGTCGCAACACCGGCTATGACGGTTGCGAATAAGGGCTCTCCTTTTTGATTCAACCTTCTAAAAATAGACGGTGCTGCATTCTCTCTAGCTAAGTTATATAATATTCTTGCTGAGCCCACTGTAGTGCCTATATTAGATGAAAGAAGACTATTTATAGATAAGATTAGTGAAATAAACAAGGCTATACTACCATATCTTATCATTTCTACAAATAATGGTTGAGGAGTACTAGTTATATTAGTTAGGGCTCCAGACCATAATGCGATTATACCATAAGTTCCTAGAAACATTGAAGCCCCACCTATTATCAACGCAAGCCACATACCTTTCGTTACATTTTTATGAGGGTCTTTCGTCTCCTCTCCTAAGTAAGTTGAAGCTCCTGCACCCGATATACTTACTGTGGTTAAAACGAATGCTGTGGCTAAGTCTCCGGGGCTTCTAAACTTTGGCAAGAAGTAGTCTAGATGAAATCCATTGGATAACGACAGTAGAAATAATACTATCAGTAATATAGCTTCAGCTGTAGCACTAATAGTCACAATATATCCTAGTAATTTTCTAATGTCTATCAGCGAGGCAATAGTCGGATATATTACTGCTAAAAATAGGGATAGGTATAAAACCCAAGTAGGAATATGAATATTCAGTAAATTAGACGTGACCGATAATATTGAATATATTGCTATAACATTTACCGCATTAAGTAATATATAAGCTACTGCTTCAGTTAATGCTTCGAGAAATGCAAACTTTTTACTTCTCCAAGCCCCATAATTGAAAGTATAATAACCTCCCGCTGACGCAATCTTTCTAGTGTACATTGATAACGTATAAATCCATAGAGCACTAGCAACTAGAGACAAGAAGGTAGTGAATACCACTGAAGAACCTGCATAGGCAATAGCTGCAGTAGTAGTTGAGACAACACTACCGAGCGGTGCTGTTACAGCCATAGCTTGAGCATAATTCTCCTTAAAAGACAACGCTGCCTTCTTGAGGTCCATATAACTTCCCTTTAAGCTTTTCTGTCCTAAAAGTTTAAAAAACTTTCCTAAATTAAGGTGAGGAGTTTCATAAAAGCTTAAAAGATGTTCCCTTAAAAAATATTAAATTAAGCTTATAGGAATAAAAGAAAGATATTATTATTCAAGGGATAATGCAGAACATCTATCAAAAGTACATCATTTTAAACAAAAACTATTTATTTAATTTAGCAATAAGCTCAATATTTTTCTTTAAATCTTCGAATCGTATTTTCATTTCAGGTGGCATAGGTTTCTTAGGAACTATTGAATTTACAATCTCTAGAGCCTTAAGGCTTTTTTCAATCGCTAACTTTTCGTTCTTATAAGAATCATAATATGCTTCCCTTAGCAACCTTAATGCCTCTCTCCACTTTTTTACATCTTCCTCAGTTAATATACCTTCCTTAACGTGATACATTACTATATCACTATCAACTAATGGTGCTTCATTATCTATAATCTTCCATAAAATGCTCTTAAGCTCACTCATACGTAGTAAGTTCATATTAAAAATAGAATAAAAATTTTTACGTGTATCTTAACGAAGTACTCTGTTGTGATTCATAAGGACCGAATTTTTGAGCAAACTTTAGCATAATACTTACTCCCGCATTTCTAACGTTTAATAAAGTTTTTATGAATTCATTTGCTGTCAAATTTTCCACAAACAAAGGTCTTGATATCTGTATAGCATTAGGCACTTCTTGATTGGGTGGTATTGCTACGAAGTCTACACCATATCTTAAAGCCTCTAATTGGAGATCTATTAAAAACTTTATTCTCTCCTCTTTTTTCATAGACATCAATGAGGATATATGAGTAGGATGTATTGCTATTCCCATAGCTATCACATAAAATTTTGAATTCTCGTTAATTCTTATTACGCTTAGGGCCGGTCCACCTTGAGGGGGAGCAACCAAAACGTGAAAATATTCTTTAGCTTGCGGAGGCCTATTGACGGATAAGCCTAATTCCTTTATCCACTCTTCTACCTGTTTATCAGCAGATTTATCAAACATAATCTTCTCTCCTCACTTCATTATCTCCGACACCGCTATCTATATATTTTTTCACATTCATACAAGCGATCGTCATAGCTCTTTTCATTACTTCATCATTTCCATAAGCTCCAGCAGTATGTAAAGTCCCTGTAAAATTATCTAACTCCCAAAGCTTAGTATTGAAGAAATCTTCCTTTCCGTTCTTTCTCCAAAACACATCAGTACCAAATCTGACATCAGGTCTTTCCCTCAAAAGTTTATAAATTCCCTCCTCATCTACTGTTTCTCCTCTTCCTACGTTGACTATTATCGTTTTTGGTTTAACGTTCTTTAGTAATTCATAGTTAAGTAAACTTTTAGTTTGCTTATTTAGTGGCAACGTATCAACTATTATATCAGCTTCATTAATCTTTTGCCTTAACATCGAAATAGTATGTTTCTCGTCAAACCATTCAGGCTTCTTAAACGACCTCGATATTCCTACTACGTAATTTCTGAAAGCTGACTTCCCAATTCTAGCAACTTCTGAGCCTATACCACCTCCACCTAATATTAATAACGTTTTACCGGTAACTTCATAAACAATAGTCCTCTTTTTAGTCCCTACACCTTTAGCTAATGCTAATATTAACCCCCATGTATGTTCAGCTACCGATAATGCGTAAGCTCCAGCATTAGAAAACACTTTAACGTTTTGAGGAAGTATAGAAAAATCTAAGTCATCCACGCCAGCTGAAAAAGTCTGTATTACCTTTATATTAGGCATCTTGCTTATTAAGTCTTTATTTACTCTACTAGGCCACGTCAATAATATCTCTGCCTCCCTAAAATCATTATCAGTCAAGTTTTCGTCTTTAACATTAATTACCTTCTTACACTCTTCCGGAACTTTCTCCGTTGATATGATCCTCATAATTTTTTATATTACCTAAAGATTATTAGCTTAATGGTTGAAAAAAGTGAGGAAAAAGACAAGGAATTGAAGAGAGTTATTAGATTTAGAGAATTGTTCTTCATATCGTTTGGAGGTCAAGGGCCATTAATCTCGTTATTAACTTTTGGCACTGTTATGATCTTTTATGCCGGGTTACTATCAACATTTGCCATGATTGGAGCAACGATAGTTGTTTTAATGAACGGTCTCGTTATTTACTTCTTATCTAAGAGATTTACAAGATCGGGTGGGTATTATACTTATGCCTTTCATGGTTTAACGGAAAAACTAGGACTTTCTACTGGTTGGAACTATATAATTTACGCTTTTGCATACGGTGGCACATTACTTGCTGGAAGTGCTTACATAATATACTTGATGACTGGATTTAGTCCTTTCTACATATCTGTTATTATTGTTATACTAGCCTCAATAATCTTCATGTCTGGAGTCAAAATATCGTCAAAATATGCTATAGGATCTGGAATCGTAGAAATGATAGGAATAGTGTTACTCTCTGTTTTCTTTCTTTATCTATCGAACTTTCATTTTTACTTACCAATCTTTAGCGAAAAAGATATTACAACTAAGTTCATTGAAGGTATACTATTTGGTTTAGGTATTCCAACTGGCTATGGTTCGATAACTCCTCTATCCGGTGAGGTAAAGTATGCACAAAAAACTGTTGGTGAGGTTGCAATTTCTGTAATTCTTGTAGGAGGTCTACTATCATCTTTCTTCTTCTATGCTTTAGCCTCGCTAAATTTTACTGGAAATCTTGTTCAATTTCTACTATCTACCTTAAACCTGCCAGAAAGAATAGGAATACTCGTTGTAGCAATAAATGATGGTATGCTAGGAGGAATGGCATATATGTTAGCTTCTTCACGAGTAATCTACGCAATGTCTAAAGATGAACTTTTACCTAAATTCTTCTCTAAAGTCAACAAGGAAAGACCTATATACTCTGAAGCTTTATCCACGGTATTTTTCATTATAGGACTTACCCTATCCAGTTACTTATTAGGCTTATATGGTACTTTTCAAGCATTGGGCGCTCTTGCCGGACTCTTCAACATTTTTATACATATGTCAGCTAACTTTTCACTTTTTAGAATATCCTTAAAGAGATTCATTAAGCGAGTAGGTGAAATAGTGGTGAGCATTTTAGCTATATTAATCTCAGCTTATATATTTCTCTATTCCTTACCGAGTGTAGAAAAGTATGTAGCATACATATTCTTTGGGTGGATAATTTTAGGATTTTTATATGCTGAAAGCTTAGATATTTTAAGACAAACCCCTAGGGAAGAACAAAAATAAATATATACTCTAAAACCCTTTTGACTTTATATCATTTAAAACCCTTTCACCTAATTCAGTTATAGCACAAGTTTCTCTATCCAACCTTTTTACTAGACCGTTCTTTTCCAATTTTAGAATGTAATTTTTTACGACCTTCCTGCTAACATTAAGTTCAGATGCAAGTGTTTCTATCTTAACTTGTCCACCGTTTTTTACTAATAACTCTAAGAGTTTCACTACATTATATCTGCATTTTGAATTTAGTATATCGTAATTATCATCATTAACAAATAAAATAGGTAAAACCCAAGCATATGGACACGATGTTCCACTAACTTTATGGTACTTTAATGTGAATATAATTAAATGTAATAAGATTATACTACCAATTATGCGAACTCTTTTTTCATTATCCATTATGTTTCTAACTCAAAACTAATATATAATTCCTCCTCTTAAAACCAATTCTTTAGAATCTTACGGCTATTGGTAAGTTTGAGCATAACATTTATTAACAACTGGTTATTTACTTATTTAAGTAAAAACAATAGCCCAAACTACGATTATACTTTGCTATACACAAGTAAATTTAAATACTCGCTATCAAAAGAATAGTCGTGAGTGGAAGATCAACTGTATTTGTAAGAGAAACCTCTGGGTTAGTAAAGAATGTATCAACGTTAGATGCAGTAGCTTTAAACATAGGGAATATGTCGGCTGGGGTTGCCCTCTTTGAATCCATATCCCCGTATATTCAACCCGGTGGAGTATTGTGGCTAGCGTCATTAATAGGTTTTCTATTCGCAATTCCCCAGTTGATAGTTTATGTTTACTTGAATACCAAAGTGCCTAGAACTGGAGGAGATTACGTATGGATTTCAAGAAACTTAAATGGAGGACTAGGGTCAGCTATGGCTATGGCACTAATGATAGAATCAACTGCATACTTCGCCTTAATAGCATTCTTCACTTCTTCAGCGATAAACACAGTATTAACAGTTATCGGAGAGTATCAGCATTCCACCTCGCTCCTATACATAGCCAACAACGTAATAGTTAATCCTTACGTAACTACACCAACTCTTACTCAAAACTTAATAATATACGGAATATCAGCACTAGTTTTTATAATAATAATACTGATGAATATTTTCAAAGCAAAATGGGGATATCATATAGTAACAGTTCTAGGAATATTTTCAATATTTAGCCTTGTGTTAGCTATGATAGTATTAGGTGTTAATGCCGGAGACTTTTACTCTAAAATATCCACCTTTATATCAGCTAATAACTTAAACGTTAGTATACCGTCAACTAAGCAATCTTTCTTACCTCCATCTATCTCAATAACAGCTACGCTCTTCCTTTTACCGTTCTTCGCTCTATATACCTATCCATGGATGCAGGCAGGACCCGCAGTATCAGCAGAATTCAAAGGTAAAAAGGTATTAAAGTGGAACCTACCCATAGCGTTAATAATGACCGGACTACTCGTGACAGGAGCTTTCTTAGAAATGGACGTAGTAGGTGGATATAGTTTTAACCTACAAGCATATCCAACTGTCATTTATAACTTCTGGACAGCTTCCATAGCAGTAGCATCAAATCCAATATTGCAATGGATAATTGGTTTAGGATTAATTGCTTGGAATATTTACATTTTAGCATATGGAGTAATAGTATTTTCTAGATACGTATTCGCCTTATCTTTTGACAGAGTCTTACCGGAAAAGTTTAGTAATGTTAATAAAAACGGGTCTCCAGTTTTTGCCCATGTACTAGACTTAGGCTTAACTCTTGGGTTATTGTTAATTCCAGTGTTCTCGTTATCTGCAGCCTTAGCTTTATATGGAGCTACCATACTTGGAAGTTTGTACTTCCTTATCGTCAGTGTAGCAGGCGTTAAAGTGGGATATAAGGATAGAAACCATTTATTAACAATAGCTGGAATCGTATCTGCAGGATACTTCGCGTATTTAACGTACATAGCTGCTACAAATCCAGATTTTGGATTTATGCAAGCCAACAATACTCCTAATTTAATAACTACAAGTTTCGTAATAGGAACCTTAATTGTAAGCTTCCTAATTTATCACATTGCAAAAATAAGTAATAAGAGAAAGGGTATTGATATAAGTTTAGCTTTTAAGGAAATTCCACCAGAATAAAGATTATTATTTTTTATAAATTTTTATACCATCTGAATTAATTATTGGAGTATTTCCAAATTTTCCAAATCTGTCACCTATAATAGAGTTTAACGGAACTCCATCAATTCCTATTAAATTTGACTTAAAAGTGAATAGTAATCCTTTAGGTAATGAACTATCTACCTTAAACTTAACTTTTACTCTACCATACTTGCTTATTATATAGCCCTCGCCCTCTACTTCTGAGTTATAGATTAAACACTGCTTATCTCCGTAAGTTTCCTTAAACTGACTATTTGTATAATTTGGATGGGACGAAAAAACTATTACATAATCTTTAGGAATTACTAATTTATCCTTATCTGGCAAAGGCTCTACCCTTATCTTACTATTAGGGTACTTGACAGAGAGCTTAACATATCCCTTAGCTTTTAATTCGTTTATATCAACTCCTGTCGCATATTCTATAGCCTTAAACTCATTTTCATATACTAGATCATCATATATTTCTAGCTTTTTAGCTAATTTCCTCATGAGCTCAACTTCAGATATGCCTCTCTTAGGGAACATTGGCCTATTATATACTAGATAGTTATGCCAATAACTATAAACTACGTCTTCCTTCTCTAAATAAGTAGGAGCAGGTAAAACTACGTTTGCTATTTTAGCTGTCTCAGACCAAAAGGGATCATGGACAACCAGAAATAATTTACCCTCTTCAACTGCTTCATAAATCCTATCAGACATTGGTAAGGAGTGAAGGGGATTCGAGTTCCATACAAACATAAAACTTATTTTCTCCTCCTCTATTTCTTTTCCTACCTCAGCCATCTTAACTATTCTAGATGGGGAGTATTTATGTAACCCCCTTAAATATTTGAAATTTATCCCTAAACCTTGAGAGTTTGCATAATAAAAACCGTTTCTCATACCTAATAAAGCTGGTATTAAAGATATCATCGAGATCGCATCTCCACCATTTAAAGACCTACCTAAAGCAAAACCTATAATCGTTAAAGGCTTTTTATTATAGTAAAACTCTGCAAGATGTTCTATACTTTCCCTACTTAGACCAGTTCTTTGAATTATTTCTTCGTCATCGAAACTATTGACATACTCCTTTAGTTTTTCTGGGTAGTCTAAGAGAGAAGTATCAGCTAACCCCCTTATGAATAGTGCCTTAATTATACCTACAGCTAAGTATACATCAGACCCTGGTCTTACTATATAATGCTCCTCACTTCTCTTTGCAGTCTCACTCATCCTAACATCTATTACGATTTTATACTTATCCTTGATTAGACTCCAACCATGGATAAAACTAAATACTGTTTCACTTCCCCAAATCACAAAGGAATTGAACTTAACGAAATCTTCCGGCAAAGCGCCAACTGAGTTCCCGTAATGTGATTTTATTGCTTCATGCCCCTCGGCGCTGCATATTGAATAATCAATTGACGCAGTCTGCATTACATTCCAGAGCCTAGCTGGAAAGTACCATGTTAGAAGTCCTTGATTACCATCGTATTCTACATGAACTATTTGATCTCTCCTTCTTTTTCTTATCTCTTTTACCACGTAATCAATAGCTTCATCTATACTAACTTCTTTACCCTCAATCAAAGCTGAGGTTATTCTGTTTTTATCATTTCTTTTCAAATCTGCAATTCCCCTAGAACACGTGAATCCTTGAAAAGGAAAAATATCCAGAGGTTTATGACTATCATCAAATATGCAAGTATCATAGCAGTCTCTCGTACAAGCATGAACCATTACGTATATGATATTTAAATTAATATTTAAGTATAGCTCATGTACTTATTTTTCTATATAATGCGTCCCTCCTAAATGAGATAAGAGCTTACGATAATTACATTCTTTTGCATAAGGATGAAAAAATATATATCTAAAAAACATATTATGCATCCTTGAATGAAGAAAGCGACCGTATCTGAAATGTGAAGAAATTCCTTTAAGCTGAAAATTTTATCAATATTGCGATTAAAATAGTATATATGAGAAATAATGATATGCCCTCATTTATTTTAATATTTCTATCTTTCAATATTCCAAGGAAAATTATCGTTGCGAATAAAATCATTATTAATTCCAATACGGAAGAACGTAAACTGATGGTTTGACTAATCCCAATAATGCTCAGCAAAAGCGTCATGTTTTCCAGCTTACTACCCATGAAGTTGATTATGGCAGTTGTTGCATCTGAAGGTGAGCTTGAAATTAACTTTACCGCAATTAGGTTTTCCCCAAGCTCTCCTGCAAGAGGTGTTAGAAGTACTGTTATTAAAAATGTTGGAACCCCTAATATCTCAGCAGTATTAATTACTGATATTATGAAATATTTCGTAATAAAAATTAGTAAAAATCCGCCTATTAGTAAATATATTATACCTCTCTTTACATTATTTTTTGAAAACGAATCTCGTCTACTGGAATAATTTTTATATCTTTTGAAAACATAAAATGCGTAGATGAATAGTAGACATAATGATAAATATATGTTAAGCTTCCCATAAATTATAGAAATTAATAAGACTAACGTAGCAACCACTAGTGAGTAGTACTCTATATTTATTTCCCCCTCTAGCTGTATAACTTTCGATCTATATTTAATGTAATAGACAATTGACACTACCCCAAGGCCTAAAGTAAATAGCAATATGTTACCTCCCAACGCTGAACCTAATGCCACCTCATAAAAACCATTTAGTAATGCCTCGGTTACAATAATGGTTTCTGGCAAGGCATTGATGATGCCTAAAATTACTCCGCCCGTTATACCTTTACCGAACCTCTTTTCGAGTTCGATTGTACCTTTAGACATTAGATCAGAGGCTAAAGCGACTAAAAGCATCAAAATAATTAATTGAAGTATGGAAAACCCATACAACTTAATAAAAAATTAGGCTTCGTATCTTATAAATTATCATGGTTAATTATTACAAATATTCCCAAATACCTTTACCCTTATAATTATAGACTATTGACTTATACGCAGTAACGTATTGAATAGTATAACCAATACCTTCTCTTCCAATACCGGAATCCTTTCTACCTCCAAATGGGAAGTAGCCTATTCCATGTCTTGGGTAATCGTTAATATATATTGCTCCTACCTCTAAGAATCTTTGCAATTTTCTTATCTTGTTAATATCTTTGCCAAATATTGCTGCATCAAGACCATATCTCCTCGAATTCGAGATCTCTATAGCCTCATCAATGTTCTTTATTTTAATTAAAAGAGCTACAGAAGCAAAGACCTCTTTGTTATATAAATAGATATTCTTTAATGAATCTTTTGGAACCTCAATAAGGGCTGGTTCAATATAAGTTGGTCCTAATCTTTTGCCTCCAAATAATATTTTACCTCCTTTCTCCACAGCATCTTTAATTCCATTTTCCCACTCATCAGCCGTTTTAGGATCTATTATTGGTCCAACAGTAGTAGTGGGTTCTCTAGGATCTCCTACTCTGACAGTTTTTTCCATTTCCTTTACTAACAAGTCCTTCAGAGTATCGTAAACTTCTTCTTCCACTAAGACTATTTTTATCGAATCACATCTTTGACCTGTATAACTGATTATACCACTAACTATTCTTTGAGCAGCCCAAGCTAGGTCCGCATCACTTAAAACTATTGCTGGATCCCCTCCACCTAATTCCATTATGAATTGTTTAATACCGGCATTTTTTATTACCACTTCGCCAGTTTCAGTGCTGCCAGTCAAAGAAATAGCTTGTATTCTTTTATCCGCAACTATATTATTCATTTCTTTCCCAGGTACAGTTAGTATTGCAAAAGAGTCTTTAGGAAAACCAGCTAACTCCATCACTTTACCTAACATTAGCATGGGAATTGGCGTTGAAGATGGTGGCTTTAACAGTATAGCATTACCTATAACTGTAGTATAAACTATCTTATTTACAGTATCAAATAATGGATAATTGAAAGGAACTATAGAGAGAACTACACCAATCGGCTCTCTCCTTACTATTGCTTCTGTTTCCAATGTTTCAGAACTCCAATCACCCGGTACATAGTCTCCTCTAGTCTCTCTCACATCAAGGTCAGCTCTTGATAGTCTCTCTATCGCAGCGTTAACTTCACCATCTGCTGAAGCTCTGGTTTTGCCATTATTAATCATTAAGGCATTCACGAAATCATCTCTAAATTTTTCAATTAACGAGGCCATTCTATCAAAGATTTTTAGCCTCTTCTCTCCTGGAGTATCCCTTATGCTCCATTTTCCTTTCTTGTAAATTACTTCCAGCGTATTATCTATTTGATTCCAACTAATTTTAGGTACCTTAGCAATCAAATTCAAATCTATTGGACTTACAACGTCCTGCCATTCGTCTCCACCTATCCATTGTCCAGCTAGATAGGTCTTAAAATAAGGAATACCATCCTTGACTTCATATATATCGCTAAGCTCTTTAGACTTTATCGCTAGAGAAGTTTTTTCCATATTCTAAATTATTTCTAAACAAAAATTTAAGCATTAACCTTTACATCTAAAACTCTTTTAAAAATCTTTCTACGTCCTCAGTTGTCGGCGTAATTTCGTTATCCCCTCTAACCGTTACTACAAGGGTTGAAGCCACTATACCATGTTCAAGAGAATATTCTATATCTTTACCTTTAAGGTGAAGTGAGACAAAAGTACCGGCCATAGCATCCCCGGCACCAGTAGGATCTTCCACTGGAACTTTATATGCTTCTCTGAACACTTTTATATCGTCTTTAAAGGCTATAGCACCCTTAGAACCTAGTTTATATAATAAAACCTTAACACCTAATTCCTTATACTTCTTGTAAGCTTCATCGGGGTCCCTAATATCTAAGAGGATTTTAGTATCGTCAGGGTCAGTTATTAAAACTTCTATATCAAACTTCTTCAATAGCTCAAGAATAGTTTCCTTAGCCTTATCTGCAGACCACAGCTTAAGCCTAATATTAGTATCAAAACTTCTTTTCTTTCCTAACTCGAATGCCTTAAATACTGCGTCTCTCGAATTATCACTAATAGCTAATGTTATTCCGCTAGAATGAACTAAGGAAGCTGACTTTACGTAATCTTCATTTATATCATCGGGAGAAAGTTTGCTACCTGCACTCCCCTTTCTATAGTAAATCAATTCACTTTTAGTTGGTATTGGATATCCTCTCTGGACAAAGTATATGCCAGTAAAGGACTCATCTACCTTAATATGTGACACATCAACCCCTTGTGATCTAGCATATTCTATAATATTCCTGCCAAACTCATCATTACCCACTTTAGCTATTAGCCCACAGCTTAAATGATTTCTTATAACAGCAATGCAAAAGTTTAATTCAGAGCCTGCTACATGCTTCTCAAAATAATTTACAAACCTTAGTGGACCTAAAGTAAAAGAATTGAATTGAATGAGAGGCTCTCCTAATGTTACTATATCAACCATAGTTATTCTTTTATCACTTTCAGCTCTATAAGCTTAGTTTTTAACGTTGAAACTTTCCTAATTAGCTCACTTTCTTCCTCGGTGGTTAATGGGAATATAGGAGGTCTAGGATAACCTACATCGTATCCTTGGAAATACTTTGTTAAAATATAATTTGCCGATAGACTTCCAAAAGCTCTAGATATCTCAACTACCTCATCAAGAACAAATTGGATTTTTATTGCCTCATCAATCCTCTTCTCGCTAGCCAGTTTCTTAATAGTTAATGTGACCTCTGGCAAATAATTAGAGGCAGCTGTTACACTGCCATTTAAGCCTGTGGAGATAGCCGTAGCAATTAGCATATCTGAGCCATTATACACTATCATATTTGGATTAAATCTCTTATAATCTAGTGAGTGGATTAGGTTATCATTAGTATCCTTTACTCCAGATATGCATCCGATCTCTTTAGCGATTTTACCATCAATATCTTTTCCAGTTGCGGCTGGGTAATTATATAAATACACTGGATGAGGAGACTTCTCACATAGAGTCTTGAAATATTTTATTAGATGCTTCTCTGGTAGTCTTGGATAATAATAAGGAGCATAGGAGGCTATGCCTACGATATCATAATCCTTACTTAGTGTCGCTAACTTTATGGCATCATCAATATTTAAACTACCAACTTGAAATATCACCTTATCAGTAACATCATAGATTACCTTTAAGTTTTCCAACTTCTCCTCTGGGGTTAAAGATGGGCCTAAGCCAGTAGTACCATTTACGAACAACACGTCTATCCCTTTTCTCACTAAATTTTCAGCGTGAGACTTCAATATTTCCTTATCAACTTTATTATCCTTAGTGAAAGGCGTTATTATGGGAGTGACAATCTCTGCCATTTTAGACACCATAACTCTTCCACGTTCCTTTGACTACCCACACGGGTTCTTCTTTGACTTCTAGTGGAGTAGGCTCTGCTCTTAGTTCTTCTATTAACTTTTCATTAACGCTTACGCCTATGCCAGGTTTGTTTGGAACATTAACATATCCATTTTCAACTGGAGTTCCGTTAAATACTAGATCTCTTTTCCACTGGGGGAACCAGTCATAAAAGTTCTCTAATAGATATAGGTTAGGTGTAACTGCACTTAATTGTAAGGAAACTGCATTTTGAATTGAGCCAAATGCATTATGAAAAGCTATTTCCACGTCATTAGACTCAGCTAATTTGACCACCTTACTGGCTATCGTAACACCACCAATATTAGTTATATCAGGTTGTAAAATATTTACACCTTCATTTATATAAAACATCGCTTCCTTTAGACTCAATATTCTTTCTCCTAGTGCTATTTTTAGGTTTGTGTTTTTTCTGTATTTTTTTAGTCCTTGTATGTCTTCTGGGTGTACTGGTTCTTCCATGAACCCTGGGTTGTATTTTTCTAGTCTTTTTGCTATTTTTATTGCTGAGTTTGCGTTGAATCTTCCGTGGTGTTCTATTAGTATTTCTACCTCTTCTCCTACTGCATCCCTCACTGCTTTTACCCTCTCCTCAGCTTCCCTTAAACCTTTCTCATCAATATTGTCGAAGTAGTCTCCAAAGGGGTCAAATTTTAAAGCCCTATAACCCATCTTAACCACTTCCTTAGCCCTATTATAAAAATCATCTGGAGTAACACAATTCTCATACCAACCATTAGCGTAAACTTGAACCTTATCCCTAAACAAACCACCAAACAACTTATAAATAGGAGAACCAAACTCCCTACCAATAACATCCCAAGAAGCAATATCAACAGCACTCAAAGCAGTAACAGACTCAAATGATCTAGGTAAATAAAAATCTTGTTTATACCATTCATGATAATTCTTTTCAACCTCTTCAACTTCCTTACCTATATATCCTTTTGCGACCTGCTTTATAGCGTTATATACTGATATTATTCTCAACGTAGGTACTGCTTCCCCATAACCTACCATTCCATTATCTGTCGTTAGTCTTACTATAATCATACTAGAAGCCCATGTAGCACTTCCCTTCTCTTTGTGGGTAAGAAGTATAGGTTCAATTTCCTTGATTTTCATAAACTATATTTTGATATTAAAATATAAGTCTTTCACAATGAGAGGTATAAATGATAAGGATATAATAAAATTTGTTGGATATATAATAAGAATTATATTATTATTGGGCATCATTTTCCAAGTAATTTTAACAGTACTTCAAATAGTGTCAGATGTCATAAAGTTAAATATACTTGACTTAGTAAACTCGACTATTATAGGATCCCTTCTAATATTGGTCTTTCTTGAGTTGTATATAGCTGTAAATAATTATCTATCTGGAAAAGAAAGAAGTATAGCAAATGTTATTGACGCTGGAATATCTTTTGTAGTTAGAGAAATAATTCTAGAACTCTTCTCCGCTAACACCAGTATAACGAACTTACTAATCCTCGCAGGAATAGTAGGAATATTAACTTTATCAAGATTTTTAGCTAGTAAATAATATATACCACAATCTCGATCATAATATACTTCACTCTTTATTGTGATCATATTTGTTTAGTAAATTAATTATTAATGCATCACACTCACCAGTTTGCATGAAAATGTAGTAAAGTTTCGAATATGTAAAATTGGATCATTAATATACAGTAGCTTAGGATCTTCAATAAGTTTGACTTAAAACATAGCTTAATAACGGCAACTGTAAAAGTCACTAATAGAACGTTTTACTTTATAATGCAAAAATTCATGCAAATTAGAATTAATTCTATCATTACTTTAAGAACATCCTTCTTCTTTCCTTTTTTGTTACGAACTATATTAAAATTTTTCTAACTCAAGCTTTTATTTGTAGTTATTAAATCTAGCATTATGCAAGAGTTAAAAATACCACCTAATCAGAAGTACGTAAGAAACTTTATAGTGTATGCTGAATTTGGACTACCTGAAGTTAATTTAAACTCGTACAAGCTTAAGGTTAGTGGAGAGGTTGAGAATCAAGTATCACTCACTTACGATGATTTACTAAAAATGCCAATGAAGGAAATAGTAGAAGACTTCCATTGTGTTACAGGCTGGTCAGTTAAGGAGGTTAAATGGGAAGGGATTCCTTTCAAGTTAATTATAGACTTAGCTAAGGTTAGGGAAGGAGTCAAATGGGTTATGTTCTATAGCTTAGACGGATATACGTCAATTGTACCTTATGATGATGTATTAAAGGAAAATGTAATCATAGCATTGAAGATGAATGGTGATAAAATACCTCTAAAACATGGTTTTCCAGCTAGACCAATAATACCCCATTTATATGGTTGGAAGAGTGCTAAATGGTTAACAGAAATAGAGTTTTTGAAAGAATACGTAGACGGTTATTGGGAAGAAAGAGGCTATCATGAGCGTGGAAACGTTTGGGAAGAGGAAAGATTTAAGGGACAAGGTGGTAAACATTCTAGAAGAAGACCATTATTGTAACTTACTACTTTGTCTTACCTTTTTAGCTTCTTCTTCATAAGCTTGTAAAACTGATTCAATAGTTACTATCCCTAAAAGTTTGTTTTTATCTACCACTGGAATACATTTACTTTTAGCTAGTATTTCTAAGGCTTCCTCTAATGAAGAGCTTAACGAAACATAAGGGGTTCCCCTAACTACGTATTTGCCTACCATATCTGTTAATGGTTTATCCTCAATCTCCTTTAAATACACGACCCCGATGAAGTTGGAATTATCATCAACTACCGGTAAACTTAGATAATTCCTCTCATACATTAGCTTTAATGCATTTTCTACTGTATCATGAAATCTAACCTTAATATCGTCTATTTTACACGAGGAAACTTTAACTAGTGTAAGGATCGGTGTTTCATACTCTGATCTATGTGCTGGTGAATCTCTTCTAGAAGTCAACTGAGATGGATAAATCGTATAATTACCTGATACTAAATATGATAGCGCTACAGCTATCATAGCTCCAGGTAATAGCTGTAAACTACCAGTCATCTCAGTTACCATTATGAGAACAGATAACGGAACCTTGCCAGCTGCTGCAAAGAAACTTATCATACCTATAATTACAAATGGTGCTAAGGAAGAGGCTACATTGGGGAAGAAGTAATGGAAAACTAAGCCAAAATCAGCCCCAATAAAAGCACCAATGAATAAACCCGGTATGAAGACACCCCCACTACCACCAGAGCTAACTGTAAAAGATGTTGCTAGTATTTTTAAAATAGGAAGCAATACTAAAAGAGCTAATAATGGGAGAACGGGAGAATAAAAAGCTGAGAACTTCCCATATTCGGCTAAGTTTATCCATCCTTCTCCGGTAGATAAAACCTCTGGAGCCATCAATGCTACTAACCCAGCTAATCCACCGCCTATTAAAGGTTTCAAATAATTAGGAACTTTTTTCATTCTTACGAAGAGGGTATTAACTCCATTAAGCGTCTTCACATATAGTATTGCCAACAAGCCAGAAATTATTCCTATGATTGCGTACATTGGAAGCCTTAATGGATTAAAGGGAATTGAGTAATATCCAAATATAGGTTCAAACCCTGCATATAATCCAAATATTGTATAGCCAATTGCAGAAGCTACTAAGGCGGGGTATATTACTTCTGGTTCTAAATCCCTTTTGTAAAGGATCTCAGAAGCTAGTAACGCTCCGCCAATTGGTGTTTTAAAAATTATACCAATTCCAGCTCCTATTCCCACTGCGACAGCTCTTCTTCTATCTTCTGGTGACAATCTTAATAAGTCTAAGATTACTGATCCAATTCCAGCTGAGAATTGAGCTGACGGACCTTCACTACCCGCGCTTCCGCCAGAACCCATGGTTATTGCTGAAGCAATTATTTTTATTGGAACTACTCTCCACCTCATTTTACCTTGTCTGTAATGATAAGAGGAAATAGCATAGTCAATTCCACTTCCAGCTGTCTCCGGAGCGAAAAAATATACTATCAAACCGGATAATAAGCCTCCGATCGCTAGGGAAACTGGTATAAGAATATACCTTCCAGTTCTAAATACGAAATTTAAGGAACCACCTTCACCTATTGGATACGGATAAGAAATTTCAACGAAATCCATTAAAAATATATGAGTAAAAAGGTTAAGTAAGAAGTAAAATAATATTACAAGTAACCCTATAACGACTCCTAGGATTATACCTAAAATTAACCATTTTTCAAAATATGGCAATGAAGAAATCTTCATATCTAAATTTGAACCTGAAAAACTTGATAAAGCTATTTTGAAATAAATCCCATAAAGTATTAAGATATAAATTAATAGATTAAAAAATAACAAAATCAAATCCTCAATAAATTTTGACTTTTTTCCCTCTCATGGTTTGACAGCTTAGCTCGTCAGAAAGTATGGACATTTTTGAATGTTCTAATTAATCTAAATAGTGGGGAATAAGGTTTTTTAGTATGATATAAACAAATTTATATGATTCCATATGACTCAAGAAATTTCTGGAACAATTAAGGAATTACAAGAGATAGTGGAAAAAGTTGATTACAATCAAAGGCTCTATAAGGATATATACAGGAAGAGTGTTGAAGACCCAGCTGGTTTTTGGGGTAAATTAGCTAATGAGCTAATTAGTTGGTATGAGCCTTGGATAGAGACCTTTAAGCAAGAAGTATTAACAAAATGGTTTGTTGGTGGAAAGTTAAATGCTTCATACAATGCTATAGATAGACATCTCAATAGTAATAAAAAATACAAAGCTGCCATAATTTGGGAATCTGAAAGGGGAGAAAAGAAAGTATTAACGTACCAAGACTTGTTTTATGAAGTAAATAAATGGAGTAATGCCCTTAGAGAATTAGGTGTCAAAAAGGGTGATAGAGTGACAATTTACATGCCACTGACACCAGAAGGAATAATATCAATGCTTGCTTGTGCAAGAATCGGAGCAATTCATAGTGTAGTTTTCGCCGGTTTCGGCTCTCAAGCATTAGCTGATAGAATAAGCGATGCTGAATCTAAATTAGTGATAACTGCTGATGCTTACTATAGAAGGGGAAAAATAGTAGAGTTAAAGAAGGTTGTCGATGAAGCCTTTACTAAAATTCCTAACAATTCAGTAAAAAATGTTATAGTATATAAAAGATCTGGAATTGAGATACCATTTAAGGAAGGAAGAGATGTTTTCTTTGACGAGATAGGAAAATATAAGTATATTGAGCCAGAGCCAGTAGAGTCCACTCATCCTTTGTTTATCCTTTATACATCGGGAACTACTGGAAAGCCTAAGGGAATAGTTCATTCAACTGGGGGGTTTTTAGTAGGTACTTCAGCTATGTTATTATGGAGTTATGGATTAAGCCAAGAAAATGATGTTTTGTTCAACACTTCGGATATTGGCTGGATTGTAGGACATTCTTACATAACTTATTCCCCCTTAATCATGGGAAGGACCGTAGTTGTCTATGAAAGTGCTCCAGATTATCCTTATCCAGATAAATGGGCTGAACTAATTGAAAAATATGGAGTTACCACATTTGGAACCTCTGCTACATTCTTAAGATACTTGATGAAGTATGGTGATTCTTATATACGAGCTCACGATTTATCATCACTTAGAATCATCGTTACTAATGGGGAACCGTTAAACTATGCTCCATGGAAATTTGGTTTAGAAAGCATTGGAAGAGGAAGAGTTTATATGTCTCACCAATGGTGGCAAACTGAAACCGGTGCTCCAAATATTGGCTATATGCCCGGTTATCCATTATACTTACCTATGAAGTCTGGACCTTCATCAGGATTTCCATTACCGGGAAATAAGATTAAAGTATTGAATGATAAGGGAGAAGAGATAGTAAATGAAAGGGGATATTTAGTTATGGAACCACCATTCCCACCAAGTATGATGATAGGGATGTGGAATGATAATAATGGTGAAAGGCTCATAAAGACTTACTTCAATAAGTTCCCTAACATTTATTATACTGGTGACTTTGCTATGATAGACTCCGAAGGATACGTGTGGGTGACTGGTAGAGCCGATGAAACGTTAAAGATAGCTGGACACAGGTTAGGAGCCGGCGAGATAGAATCAGCTATAACTTCACATCAATCTGTAGCCGAGGCTGCCGTAATTGGGATTCCAGATCAAGTAAAGGGAGAGGTAGCTCATGCATTCGTAGTCTTAAAACAAGGATATGAACCTTCACCTCAGTTAGCTAATAGTATTCAAGAACACGTAAGAAAGATACTGGGACCAATAGTAGTTTTAGATATACATTTCGTTAAAGCTTTGCCGAAGACTAGGTCCGGCAAGGTGATGAGAAGAGTAATAAAGGCTGTAATGTTAGGATCTAGTGCAGGAGACATCTCAACACTTGAGGACGAAGCATCAATGGAAGAGATAAAACGAGCTATAGAAGAACTTAAACATCAATTAAGCCCATGATATTACAGTTTTTATCTCGCCAGGAGATTTTTTGTACAAAACTGAGGGAGCCTCTTCAGCCTTAACTACTCTTGTTATCATCCTATTCAGAGAATCACCATAAATATTCTTCCATACCGTTAAATAGTTTACACCATCCATGAAATCCTTTTTGCTAGCATTAACACTACCAACTAGCAATATATTATTTTCAACTAGAAATGTAACCAAATCAGCAGTGATTTCTGACTTCTCCCCACCAGTTGTACCAAACAGTACCACTGCAGAGTTTTTGTTAAGTAGTTTCATTAGTGGGATAAAAGCCGACGGATGACCAGAAGTATCTACTAAAACGTCTATATTAAGCGATAAACTTGGAGTCTTCAGCGTATTTACGAACTCAATATTAGCTTTTTTTGTGATATATTCTTCTACTGCAGATGGATCTCTCCTATTTAAAATATAAGTATTAAAACCCTGTGAAGAGAAAAGCATACCAAAAAGAATACCTATTGGACCAGAGCCAATTATAACAGCATTTTTACAAGAATAACTTCCCTCTTTACACCACCATATCATCCTTCTCTGTACAAAAGTTAACTCGTTATATGCTTTTATCACATTTGATAAAGGTTCTAAAAGCACTGCGATATCCTTTATCTCCGATGGTATTTTAACTAAATATTCCTCTTTTTCAATAAATTCATCTCTCATGAAACCATCATGACCTCTAATACCGGCTTCTACGAATTCACCAGTTTCACAAAAATCCTGCCTACCGACTAAACAGTTGGAACATTTACCACAACCCCTTCTCACAATCGGAACTACATAATCTCCCTTTTTGATCTCCTTGATCCCATCTCCGACATCAACGACTTGTCCAAATCCTTCATGACCTAACACTAAGTAGTCTTTCCCCTTTGGAGATCTCGAAAATGTTAACTGTGCGTTTACAATACCTCTATCCGTTCCACAAATACCCGTGAATAACGTTTTTACTAAAACTTCATTAGAATTAGGTTGCTTAATCCCTAAGTCGATTTCCTTCACTTCGATTCCTCTATTAGGGGGTCTAACTATTACTGCTTTCATATAAAAATTTTGTACTCTAATTATTTAAATGTTTTACACGATCCTCCATTATATATTTTCCAATTGTCAGAAAAATAAAATTTGCAGTCAATACTATATCCATCCAAAACTAATCTAACCCATTCTTTGTCGTCTTCCCACATTTTATCATATGGAATCCGATTAACGTCAATCCATAATGGTACAGCCTCATCAGTTTCCCTTATCTGTCCTTCGAAATCATTTATTACATAGACTTCCATAAGTTGGGCTATCTCACTGTCTAGGACGAAAGTAATTCTCCCCTTATACACGGCCTTTTTCGCAACTATACCAGTTTCTTCCCGTAATTCCCTTATCGCGCATTCCTCTCCATTTTCATTTGCCTCAAACTTACCTCCGGGGAAATTATAAAGTCCTTTACCGAATCCTCTCTTCTTATATATTAATAACACTTGATTTCCTTTTTGGACTATAGAGATACAAGTTAACATCCTAACTCTAACTTATTAGTTTTAAGTTAAATAAAGTAGATAGCTGAATTTGATTTATCTCTGTAATGAATATATTTAATAGGGAATATTGTAAGATACTAATTGTGAATATTAAGACTTTAATGGTAGTAAATCCCCCGATTGTGAGCAGAGAAGACAAGTTAGGTATCGTGTTTAAGAAAATAAATGAGGGAGGAATAGGCAGGATTATTGTGGCTAACGAGAAAATAGAGGGGCTCTTAACTACCAGAGATCTTTTAGGTTTATCCTTAGAATATTGTGGAAACGTTTGTACTCAAGGAGATCTTTATAAGATGTCTACTATAAACGTTGCCGATAAGATGACAAATAATCCAGTAACGGTTTACGAAGATGAAGACATTTTTACTGCTATTAATACAATGGTAACAAGAAATTTTGGCTCATTACCAGTTGTTAATATCAATCAGAAGCCTGTAGGTATAGTTACTGAGAGAGAATTTTTGCTAGTTTATAAGGACCTTGATGAAAAGTTTCCAGTAAAGGCGTTTATGACAACAAAAGTTCAAACTATATACAAAGAGGTCAGATTAGAGCAGGCGGTTAAAGTGATGATTAAAAGAGGGTTCAGAAGGCTTCCCGTGGTAGATGATGATAATAAAGTTATTGGGATAATTACTGCTGTTAACGCATTGAAACAACTAGCTAAGGCTGTAGAAAAATTAGACCCAGATTATTTTTATGGAAAACCGGTTAAGGATATCATGACAAGAAATGTATACACAATAGACGAGATGATGTCTATCAATAAGGCTGCAATGGAAATGATTGTAAGAAGAATCGGCTCACTTCTGATACTAAATAACAATAATACAGTAAGAGGTATAGTGACTGAAAGAGATCTTTTAATAGCATTACATCATATTTTATTATTAGATAGATTAAAAAAGTTATCTTAACCTTAAATATAATATTTCAAATCATAAAAATTAATAAGATGCAGAAGATTATGTTGCGACAAATAAGAATATACATAAATACTTTAACTTATTATACTAACCCGCTATGAAAGAGGTTATATATTCTGAAAAAGCTCCTAAACCAATAGGTCCTTATTCACAAGCAGTTAAAGTTGGGGATACACTTTATATATCCGGTCAAATACCAATCGACCCAAAAACTAATGAGATAGTAGGAAAGAATATAGAGGAACAAACTACTCGTGTATTGGAAAACATTAAGTCAGTGTTAGAAAAATCTGGTTATACCTTAAATGACGTTGTCATGACTTTCGTATTTTTAAAAGATATGAAAGACTTTAGTAAGTTTAACGATATATATTCAAAATATTTTACAGAAAAACCGCCAGCTAGGGTAACCGTGGAAGTTTCAAGATTACCTAGGGATGCATTAATAGAAATTGCTTTAATAGCTCAAAAGACTTAGGAAAAAATCTTTTTCAATAGCTTTTCCGCATGTGCACAATTTAAGTCAAAGAGTTCATGATTTCCATGCTCTATACAGCTTACTTGAATAGGCTTACCTTCTAAAAAAACAATAGTTGCCTCATCGTCCTCTATTATCGTGTACGCTAATCCCTCGAAAACTTTCTTGAAGGTCTCTGTACCACTCATATATCTCACCTTTTTTGCCTTTTATTTTATATAACTGTTGTTAAACATTTATAAGCTTTTCTGTTTCTTGCTTCAAATTATTTATGTCTATGTTATATTCTTCAACCAGAATTTCTTCTAATCTTTTATTTATCTCTAACATTGAGATATCTCCTCTTAAACCACTAACTATAATATCCCTAAATTCTAAAGGAACGTAATCTAACCTTGGAGAGGCGTTGTGGAAATCATCTAGAACAGATCCTCTAATTTCCTTATTTCTGACGGCTTCCTCAATTTCATTTTCTAACCATTCTGGAAAAGGAAAGTTATTTGTCAAGGTCACATAAAGAGAAACGACAAAGGAATAAACGTCAAACATGACTTCAGCTTTATTTCCAAATCTCTGCAATGGATGGGCATAATAAGGTGTATAATGCATGACAGGAGTACCTATCTTAACCGAAGAACCGAGATCAGATAGTTTTGGAATTACCTCAGAGTTGATCAAAGAGTTTAATGCATCCTCTCCATATCTAGGTAGCTTCTTGTTAAACAGTATATTTGATGGTTTTATGTCACAATGAACGTATCCCTCCTTATGTATTTCCATTACTCCCTTTGCAACTTTTGAAAAAATGTACGCTACGACTTGAGGCCATTTAATAGAGTGTCTCAATGCCGAGTACTCTGGATCAACCAATATTGATCTTAAATCCCCACCTTCCATATACTCCATAACTATTGCAGGAGGCGAACTGAAATAATCTGTCCAATTCTCGTCCAAGAAGCTAGCAAAGACTTTTACTAGATACTCCGATCTTTTAGAGATTTCTTGCATTTTAGCAACCTCATATAACATCTCGATGAACGTGTAATCCTTCTTCATGACCTTCATAGCGTACTTTCTACCGTTTCTTTCAACTAGTAGGACATACCCCATTCCTCCGTTTCCAATCACTTGCTTAACCTCATAACCATACATAACGTAGCCCAACCAAACTGACGGATCGAATGGCTCTGGTACGAATAATCTATAAGCTCTTATTTTCATGCACGCGTCAATTATTCCCTCTCTGCACGCAAAGAGAAATTCTTTTTCGGCTTGAGAAGGAGCGTTAAGACCCTCAAATGCTAAGCCTTTTATATAAGCTAAACCAGCATTTCTCTTAACCTTCTCAGCTTTCTCGATAACCTCTAACGCTTTCTTATATTCTTGGTTCTCTATTAAAGCCCAAGCATACATTAGCATGTTGTTTAACGAAGGAACTCTCTTAACTGCTTCGTCAAAATACCTTATAGCTTCACTAAACTTTCTCTTATTTGCATAATACCATCCTAGTTCAATTAATGGAGCATCGTAAGTCGGTAACATCTTAACAGCTTCTAATAAAAGTTTTAGATTGTTTTCTTTTCTATACTCATCTATTATTTTGTTAATCTTTTCCCTAATCTTACTTTCTAACTCTCTATACTTCTCCTCGGAAAAGAAAGAATAGATTTTTAAAGCCTCTAAATCATACCCTAGTTTTTCCATACATTGGGCTACAGCTAACGAAACTTCCGGATCAGAAATCTTATATTCCCTAAAATATTTAATTGCTTCATTACATTTATCAGACTTCACAAGGGAAACGATAGCATGATTGATCACATTTATATCGTTCTTAAAATTCTCAAGGCTATAAAGGGCTATTCTAAAATCTTCTCTTACTGCATCAATAAGTTCATTTTTTGATCCTAGGAAAATTGGTCTCCCATAAAGAATAATATATGGAGAATCATACTTTGGATTTCTTATATTTCCGAAGTAAACGTACACATCGTTTCCACTCTCAAATATATAAATACCCAATTTTTCTACGTTTTTTCTTAGAATAGCATTTTGAAGCAATGTATCGTCAGTTATCTTATACACTTTGAAATCATTTAGTATCTTTACTTTACCTGCGTCATATACAATCCTATAACCTATAACACTTTCCTTAGTTTTTATCTTCCCATCAAAGGTTCTCACTAGATCGTCGATAATTAAATATCTATCATCATTTATCTGTAATACTAATTGCACATTAAGTTAGTTCATTGTCATATATGTTTTAAAGGCATAATCTAGTAATACTGAGCCCGCTTTTTAATAGTTAAAATCGTTCGAAAGGTCAATATTATCTATCCCTTGGTTTTTTAACCATTTCAAAAATTCGTCTTTTCTTTCCAACGCAAACTTGTACGCTAGTCTTGTAACATCGACTTCGCCTTTACCTACAACATTACCCCTTAACATATCGTCTACCAGATCTTCAAACTTATTGTAATTAAAGGCTATATTATCAATAACCATGATCTCGTTATTTATCTTAGTCTTTATCTCTTCGCTCACTGTCACTCTACTTGCTAGCACTCCCTTATCCTTTGGTTTATAAATATTATTATATAGGTAAATAATTTCATACTCCCTTATTCTCTTACTTTTGCTGTCCTTAAAATCTGGCAAATCTTCCGGTAACTTATTTAGGACCTCAACCAATCCATTATAGAGTCCCTTTATCCATCTAGCTCTCCACTCATTGCCGGATAACGGCTTATATTCTTTTAAATACCTCCACCTTTTCCACCAATTATCTAGTTCCTTGAATTCTAGAATATATGAGGGTCTCTTAATAGGAATATCTGAGTTCTCTAAATCTAATATGTCTATTTGAAATCCCCTATATATCATCATATCTGGTCGCAAGGTAGAGTACAGTCTCCACACTCTTTCCAGATCAGAACCATCTTCCCAAGCTATTGGTCTAGGAGCTTCAAGAAAGAAGCTAAATGCACTCGACAATCTTTGTAACACGACATTAGGGGGAATTATCCCTAGCTTTTGCTTTCCGCTTCTGTCAAAGTTCAGATATTTATGTTCGGGATATACGACGTTGAATCCATAATCCCCTAAAAGAAGTATTATTGACGAGAATCCCCATATTTGATATATAGACCTCATGTTGGAACTGAATGAACTATTTATAGCTTGTTTACCCTTAGTGATGAATTCTTCGACTGTAATCCTCCCCCTTAATAAATCATGGAAATAAATAAACAGTTTTTTGACTAAATGCCTATAAGGGTCTTTTATAAAGCTGGTCATTTCTCTACTAAATATCCAACCTTTCACATTCACTTTATCTTTCAATTCTTCTAATATTTTATTCATATTATTTATCCATTCTCTGGCTTCATATATCTTATTACCTATAACTTCTTTTACAAATTCATATTTCAAATCCTCTGTCCATTCAGGTATCTTGCTACCATATTTATCTAAGCCATAAACTTGTCTTAATTTGTCTTGTATCACAGTAATACCTTGTATAAGGTATTATTTAAGTATCAGATCTATACAAAAATTAATTTATGATTAAATAAATTCAATATTGCAATATTTTTAACTATATAAGTCAAAGATTCTTAATTCTCTCATAATCTTCTTCACTTAAATCCCAACCCATAGAACCTAGTATTTCATCTACATGTTTCTTGCTAGATGCTTTAGGTATAGGAATTGAACGTCTTTTAACGTAATTTAAGGCAACTTGAACAGGTGTCTTGCCATATTTTTTGCCAATCTCTTCTAAAATCTCATTATCCTTAACACTTCCTCTAGCCAAGGGCGAGTAGGCTATAACTTTTATATTATTTTTCTCGCAAAATGGTATAACATCTTTTTCAGCACTTTTATTATTAACGTTATATTCTATCTCGTTGGCCACTATCTCGTATTTTTTAGTTAAATGTATAGCTTGTTGAAGTAAATTAACGTCAAAATTACTAACTCCTATGCATCTAACTATACCATCATCGATTAATTTCTCCATAGCCCTTATAGTCTCCTCAAGGGGAACCGAGGAATTTGGCCAATGAATTAAATATAAGTCTATATATTTACTGTTTAATCTCCTTAAACTGTTCTTTGCCGACTTTATAACATCCTCATACATCAAATGATTAGGCCAGACCTTTGTGACAATTATTAAATCGTCCCTATTAAATCGCTTGATAGCCTCTCCTACTAGTTCTTCTGCGTGACCTCCACCATACATTTCTGCAGTATCTATCAAATTTATACCTCTACTAATTGCGTACTCTATTACCTCTACACTCTCCTTATCTCTGGAGTAATCTGGCGACCAAAAGCCTCCCCCCAACTTCCAAGTACCAAAACCTATCTGTGAAACTTCCTTTTCGCATATTTTCAATTATCTCACCTTATCCACAATAACTTGGATCACAACTATTTTATTCTCTCTTCTTAACTTGTCTAACCCTCTTAACAAGGCTGGTTTAATCTCTGATGGCTCCTCCACTAATTCATAATACCCGTGAAAAGCTTCAACAGTTTTGCCAATTTCAAATCTACTGAAGTCAGCTCCAGGATAGTATTTCTTAATCCTTGCTAATCCTTCTGGGAAGACCTCATTTACAGCTTCAGCAGAGGCTAACCAGCCAGCATTATCATAAATTACTACCATGACTGGATATCTATATCCAATGTAATAAAACGCCTCAGGAACTCCAAAAATGAAAGAACCATCCCCAGTAGTAACTATTACATCTTTATTAGTTGCCATCTTATAACCTACAGCTGCTCCTAAAGAGAAACCTAGATACCCTATTGATAAGTCGGCGAAATAAGAGCCGAATTCATTTAATCTGGCATATCTGGGATCAAATTGGTATTCATTAAAGATAGCTAAATCATATTCATGCGCGATCTCACCAATTTCATGAGATAAATATTTAGGATGTATTGGCTTTCTATCCATTAAGCTTTCAATCAATCTTCTCTTTTCCTCATCCTGCTTTGCTTTTAATTCCTTAATCACCTCAGCATTCTTAGGCCTAAGAGAAATATAGTCCAAGAAGTTATCTGGCGTAGACTGAATACAAAGATCACATCTAAATCCATAATAAGGAATATAGGAATATGAAGGCTCGACGTCTACTTTAATAATAGGTATGTCAAGATCAAGTTTTTTAGGAAAGTATGGCACTTCTGCCTCAATAACGAGGAGTAAATCTGCCCTCTTTAAGTCAAACTTATCTAAAGCCATGGCCCCGTTAGACGGATAATTTAATACCTCACCGACGTAATTCAAGATAGGAATGTTATATTTTTCAGCGAATCTCTTAAGTGATTCGAACCAGCTTTTTCTTCTACCTGCCCTCCAAGTTACTATTACCGGATTTTCTGCTTTTTCCAACATCTCCTTAGCTTTATTTAATTTATCTGCTGGCGGAGCTGGTTCATAATAGTCCATAGGGATCTTCTTAATTTCCTTTATCTCATCAACACTTACTTCCCTTGGGACTACGAGATAAACTGGACCTCTAGGTTCACTAAGCATTATCTGAAAAGCCCTAGAAACTACTATTGGTATTTGCTCTACTCTTCTCACCTCAAAATCATATTTAACGTACTGCCTAACTATCTCCCCTTGATCTCTAGCTTCTTGAGTCCAGTGTATCCTTAAATTTCTGCTTGCGGTATTACCCTTCTCCAAGTACGGACTTCTTCCAGCTATAACTAGGAGAGGGATTCTGGAGGTATAAGCGTTCATTATTCCTCCTAATGCATTTGCAGTTCCTGGCGTGGTATGAACTCCAACTACGCCTATCTTTCCCCCTAAGGAATAACCTATAGCAGCTGAAACTGCAGTGATCTCATGAGGGACAACTTCTAATTCCGGCAAGTTTGGGTCTTCAACTTTGGCTTCAATAAATGCAGGATAATCGGTTCCAGAGACTAAAAATATTCTATCTACTTTAAATTCTTTCAATAAAGATAAGAAAGCTTTACCACCATTCATATAACCTAATTGCCTTTCTGATATAAAACATTGTTTTTCATATAGGTTAAATTAATAGTTTTTAATATCTAATTATGTTATTTTTAAATTTTCGATCTTTATTCTTCTGACGTATGTCTTTTACAAATTAATGGAAAAACTCTTATATGTTATGTTCGAAAATTAAACTATGAACGAAATAATAAATGGCATCATAAAAGAGGATGAAAACTATTTAATGCAATCCTTCAAAAGATGGTACCCATTCGTCATAAGTCGTGGAAGTGGTGCTTTGGTATATGACGTCCAAGGAAAAGAGTATATTGATTTTAATGCTGGTATAGGAGTATTAGCCTTAGGGCATGCAAATGAAAAGATTATTAATGCAGTCAGCCAACAAATGCACAAGTTTTTCCATTATAGTTTAACTGATTTCTACTATGAATTAGCTATAAGAGTGGCTAAGAAATTGGTCTCATTTATGCCTTATCCTGCAAAGGTGTTTTACACTAACAGCGGTACAGAAAGTGTTGAAGCTGCTATAAAAATAGCTAGGGGGAATACTGGAAGGCAGTGGATCATAGGATTTATGAATTCATTCCACGGCAGAACAATGGGTTCCTTAGCATTTACATCTAGTAAATCCGTACAAAGAAAATCGTTTTCACCATTATTATCATCAACATATTTAATTCCCTATCCCGATAAGAGAAATCCTCTATGTAAAGAAGACTGTACTGATAATCTATTATCATTTATAGAGGATTGGCTGTTCAAAAAGATCGTAGATCCTAGCGAAATAGCTGCTTTTATTGCTGAACCAATACAAGGAGAGGGAGGAGTAATCGTACCGCCATATGATTTCTTTTATAAACTTAATAGTATTCTGAAAAAATATGGTATTTTGTTAATTCTTGATGAAGTTCAAACTGGTATTGGTAGAACCGGTAAAATGTTCGCTTTCGAACACTTTAACGTAACGCCTGATATGATTTGTATTGCAAAAGCTATTGGAGGTGGTATACCATTAGGTGCCGTAGTAGGTAGAAAAGAGGTGATGAATTTACCAGCTGGATCGCACGCTAATACTTTTGGAGGTAATCCATTAGCTCTAGCTGCTGCCGAGGTAGTATTAGATGAGGTACCCAGGTTATTGGACCACGTGAGTAGCTTAGGCAAAAAGATAGTAGAGGAGTTGAAAGATACTAGATCACCATACGTTTATGAGGTTAGGGGGTTAGGATTATTGATAGGAGTTGAGCTTAGAAAGGATAATAAACCTTATGTAGAAGGACTAGAAAAAGTACTTTATAATACCTTTTTAAGAGGAGTATTAGCTATAGGCGCTGGAGAATCAGTTGTTAGAATAGAACCTCCACTTATAATTCCGGAAGATTTAGCAATAAAAGGAACTAAAATAATGAAGGAGGAAATAGAAAAACTTTAACTTTTATCTATTATTATTACTATTTTTTATCAATAACTATCAGCAATATAGATATAGCAATTAGAACTATGTCTAGGTATAGCGAGATATATACGTAAGGATTAAACGGCAATCTCTTACCCACAAATAATGCTGGCCCTAACCTGGTTTCTGCCAATAGTGCCAAATCTATGGTATAAAAGGCTGTAATTAATGGATAAGCATATCTTAATCCAATTATCATAATTATTGCTGCTAATATGGCTAGTGAGGCAGTAAATCCAAAAAAGATATCGTATATCATCGTAGCATTAGGATTAGGCAAAACAGCATGTGTTAGCACTAGATGTACTCCAGCCCATAAGGCTGATAATATGGCACCTATCCACCTAACTGACAAATTTACTGCACTAATTTTCCCTTCTGCCATGATCTCACCTTTTTACAATTTCTCAATATTTTTATAAATTATAAAAATAGTTTTACCCAAATCAACCGTGTTATTGAAAAATAATCTAACTTACCCATTTGTTAAAACTCATCAAAAGAAATTTTTAAGTCTATGAGAGCTATGTTAGAGTATGATTATTACTTACCTTGCGGGAATTGAATCTCTGCTAGCAGGAACGACAATAGTTTTTGGAGGAGTAGTTGAAGGATATGGGTATGGATTATCTTTAGGTACTAATTGGCCATACACAAAGGACATGTTACAAGTAGCAGCTAAAAGAGATCCAGAGGCAATACATAGAATACTAGCCACATTAGTTGGAATACTCTCTTTAGCTATCCTAATCATCCATCCTTCTCTTATATCAATTATCGGGTTTGTCGCAGTAGTCTTCACTGCGTTATTAGGAATGGCTACACTATATGTATTGGCTGGAAAGTTACCTTCAATATTTCAAGGGTTTCACGATATAGCTGCATACACAACCTTTGTTACATACTTCTTATTAATGTTACAAGGTTTGAATATATTCAAGTTAAGTATTCTTTCATTCTTGATTGATGCAATAATACCACCACACTTTCTGTATTTCGTAATTTTCATGGGAGGAGTGGTAACTGGGACCAGAAGAATGAGGTTAAAAATAGGGAAGGTATGGGAAAAGAGTCAAGAAAGAAATATTTGGCTTCAAATAGCCTGGGTGATTCATGGAATAGCTGCACTAATATTTATTATTGCATTGGTATTACTTCATTATTGGCTTACTTTAGCATTTACAGCAATTGAACTGGTTGTAGGATTGTGGGTGTGGGACTCAAGTAATAGAAACTCTCTTAAGCCTGGGATATCTGTAGGCTTGCATCAACTATTCTCAATTCTCGTAGTAGTTGCTATAATATTGAATAGTATCAGTTGAGGTGCATTATATCACTTTTCATAGTGTTGTGATTTCATCACTTGATCTAGGGTTAAACCAACAGTTGATTCAGCAGACAAGTTATAATATTTTTTCATTAACTTTGATATTGAATCATATATTAACTCATAAACATGCGATCTATTAGATTCTAAGAGGGAGGATACGTAATTCCAAGGTTTTCCTTGAATTACTTTGGCTATCAGCACTAGCTCCTCTTCCCTTGATAAAGCCCAGTCCCTTTTAGAGTCCCAGAAATACTTAATTGCTAACATGTGTATCCCATCTGCAGAAGACTCATAAGGACTGATTCCTTGCAAAAATGATACTACTTTATCAATTAGAATGTCATTTATGTTAACAGTTTTGTTTGCTCTAGCTCCTGTCAAAAGTAATCTAGCAACTTCCGGATTAATATTAAAGTACACATCGTGGAGTGTATTTAGAAGTTTTTCCTTTAATATGTAAGCTGATATTTCTGTTATTTTCTTTGCTATATCACTTATAGGTTTCATAACCACAACGGGATAGTCCCCGAGTTTCTCATTTTTCTTAGGAGATATGTGAACTGGAACGAAACCATTTTTGATCCAGAAATTCAAAACTTTGGGATCAGACATAAATGAAGAACCTAACCAATCTATTCCCTTTTCTTTTGCCTCGTTGAAGATAATGTTAAGCATTTCACTCCCAAAGCCCTTATCTTGTAATTCTTGTAAAACAGCTATTCTAACTATTCTCCAACCTTTTAGTTTTCCAAAATCCCTTATTCTTACATGCTTTATTATTCTATCTGGAATTAGATCACCATCAAAAGTGCCACCCTTTAACGCCATGTCAATTAAGTTATCCGGCAGTTCGCCCTCTTCGGCTATCTGACAAGCCGCTATGTAAGAGTTATTATCAGAATACAATGCCTTGATTAAGTGATGGGCACCATCTAACATAATCATTAAATCATCAGGATTATTCCTATAGTGAGCTGTAACCATTATTCCGTATAGTGATCTTAATTTCTTATCATCGTCAATTAGCTCAGCCTTATCAATGTCTTCATAGTTAATTAGATTTATCTCTGATTTAGGCTCCTCTGGCTCAGCATCCAGTAATAAGGCATCATACAACCATTTCTCTATAGGATCACCTTCAGCATAACGTAATGGTTGCTCCATATTTACCCATTTTACCTTAATTCTCCTACTTTCGATTAACCTCCTTAAATACCTTAAGAAGGCTTTGCTCGATCCTTCATATCCGTGGACTGTGGTTACCAGAACTACTTTTCTCCACATCCTTAATGCTAAGTCTATGTAATTCACTCCAAGTGATGCTGCTTCATCTATAACTAATAAATCGCCCTCATCCTCTAAAGCAGCATCATGTGGGACATATTCTACCTTGAAATCACTACCTTTTATTATTTTTACGTGCCCCGTATCACTCATCTTAACCCAGACGTTTTCACCTAATCTCTCCATCGCATTTTTTACAAAGAGCATGACTTGAGATGCACTAACTATTGAAGGAGCAGTAACTACGATTTTCGCGTTTCTCTCTCTCTTACTCTTATACTTAGCTACTAAACTAGCAATTGATAAACCGGTCACAGAACTCTTTCCCCTTCCTCTTGGCGCGGTTAATACTAGAACCCTCCTTCCACCGCTAAGCATAAAAGAAAAAGATTCGATTACTCTATTCTCGTCTTCGCTTAATGACAATTCATGAATCTCTTTAGGCATTATAGGTTTTGATGGAACCTTCTTTTCTGGCTTAGGTTTAATATCACCAGAAAAGGGTCTTACTTCAAATTGATCACCAATAATCGTAAATATACCCTCATGCTCTTGCAATTTTTTCTTAAATCTTCTTTCATATATATCATATATTTTGTTATTTCTTATTATAGAAGATCTAAATACCATCTTGTCCTTTATAAGATTATCAGTATAGATAATTACCAGACCACCACCTCTCGCTAGATCCACAAGCCTACCTATATTAATTGGTTGGAAATTATCAACTGTATCAAGAATTACTAGGTCATAAGTGTTTCCTAGCTTATATTCGGCATTAGCGTAATCAATATCATCGAACTTTTGGAAATATCCCTTTATTTCCTTCATCCTATCCTTTGAGCCCTCAGCCCAAGGAACAAAACCATAAGCAACTGAAGGATCCTTTTTAAAGCTCAAAAATAGTTCTATAATTTTTTTCACTAAATCAAAATAATTACTTTTTTCTATATATACTAAGTTACGATAATACCTTGCTTCACCATCGATTAGGGATTTCTTCAATACCTCAAAGAACTGATCTTCATTAACCATAGCTTACAATTTATATTTCTTCTTTATAGCTTCTTCCATATCAATGCCCTTTAAATTCGCAATTGATAATGTCCAGGCTAAGACATCAGCTAACTCCTCTTGAATAGACTCAGTATTATCTGATAATAATGCTTCAGCTAGTTCTCCTACTTCTTCAACCAGCCAAGTAAATGTAGCATAAATTCCTCTTTCAGAATCCTTCGCATAATACATTTCCTTCATTTTATCTTGTATTTGCTTAAGTTCCAAGTCCTATTTCCCTCTTCATTAACTTAATTTCATCTTCAGAAAATAATATTCGTATCTTCATCTCTTCTTTAAAGGTATTATTAACGAAAAACACATCGATCATTCGAGAGTTTATTACGTTATTAATGAAATTCGAATCAACCATGTATTCTACAGTTAAAGGGTTTGAGGGATCATCCATAATGATATGTCTAAAAATTATTTCCCTACCTTTTCTATCTATCTCAAATAATACATCTACATTAGATGATCTAGGATAATCATTAGTCATACAGATAACGTCATTTATACAACAAGCCATGCAAACTCCATCCTCTAACTTATCTTTCACATCCTTAGGTATTTCCATAATACTGATAAGTATTTATGTTAAAATAATCTATTAAATAATTATGCCATCTGCTTCAGGAAAAAGAGTCGTGTCGTCGCAAAATTATGTGGCAAGTTATGTTGGAGCTAAGATATTAGAGAACGGAGGTAATGCATTCGATGCATCAATAGCAGTTAGTGCAGTTCTCTCGGTTGTAATGCCACACACTAGCGGGTTAGGGGGAGACGGATTTCTACTAGCTAAAACACCAGAGGGTATTATAGCTTATAACGCATCTGGTTGGGCATCAAAGGAACTTAGTGTAGAAAAAATTCCAGATTACAGAAGCCCTTTTACAGTAATGGTACCGGGATTAGTAGATCTATGGCAGTTTATCCATGAAAATTATGCTTCTAAACCTTTACAAGAGTTATTAAATCCAGCGATTTCTATAGCATCTAATGGATTTATGGTAGGGAGAAGTTTACATCACGCTATTGTAAGTTCGTTTAAATTGTCTGAGGATTGGCAGAAAGTTTATGGAAACAAGAGATTTAGTGACGAAATTAGGTTAAATAGAATGGCTCGAATATTGAAGCATATTTCCAGAGACCCTAGAGAATTTTATGATGGAAAAATAGCTGAAGATTTAGTTAAAGGATTAAGAGAAAGGGGAGTACCAGTAAGCTATGAAGATTTTAAAGAATTTCATGGAGAAAAGGTAACTCCTTTGAAGTCAACGTATAAAGGATATACCCTTTATGAATTACCTCCAAATAGTCAAGGATTAACAACGCTAGAATTGCTGAAAATGATAGAGTTAACTGATATTAATAAAATGCCATATAACGATATAGGAAGGATAAACGAGCACGTTAGATTAAGTGCTTTAGCTTATGAAGATAGAAACAAATATGTTGCTGATCCACGTTTTGCAAGCGTTCCAGTCGAAAAACTACTCTCAGAAAGCTACATATCAAATAAATTATCAGAATACGGAATTGAGGTTAAGGTAAGCTCTCACGGTGATACAACCTTCTTTACTGTAACTGACGGGGAGAACGAAGTTGGATTTATTCAAAGTTTATTCTATCCATTCGGTTCCGGTATCGTTGTAGAAGAAATACCTTTTAATAATAGAGGAGCAGGTTTTACTGAAGGAATTAACAAACCAGAGCCTAGAAAAAGGCCTTTACACACTCTTTCGGTATTACTAGCTGAGAACGATAATGAGAGATTAATAATAGGGTGTGCAGGTGGAGATTTAAGACCACAAATTCACGCAGAAGTATTAGAGTATTATGTGGACTATAAGATGGAGATTGACGAAGCCGTATATGCACCAAGGTTTATGTACTTAGGGAATAAGGTTATAGCAGAAAAAAGGCTTGGAATAACGGCAACTCAAACTGATTACTATTCTCCAGAAGTAGGTGTTGTTCAAGCATTAAAATATAAAAAAGGTAAGTATATTGGAGTAGCTGATATTAGAAGCGAAGGAGTAGCGCTACCTATCTAAATAGAGCCTCGCCATCACATCCGCTATATTTAAACGCCAACAATAATGCTCCATATTCTGGATCACGAGAAGATATAACTCCTTTTATGTTGTTATTATCTAAATATTCTTTGAATAGATTATAATAGATTTCAGAATTAAACATCCCTCCCTTTAGATATATTCTGCTCACACCAATCTTTACGGCCATTTGAATTGAATAAGATGCTAATTCGTATGCAGCAGTCTTTAAAATATTATATGCAACTTGATCTCCCTCCTTAGCAGCTTCACTCACTGCAGTAGCTAACGAGGCAATTTCTTTTACTTTATGACCTTCATGGTATGCCCATTTAATTAAATCATCCAGAGAATTTATTTCTAGAAGGCCCATTATTTTATCAGCCAAAATAGTCTTAGGAATTCTCGCGTCTAACATTTTTCCTAAAGCCCTTAAGGCTTCTCTTCCTATCCAATAAGCTGAACCTTCATCGGCTATTAACCAACCTAATCCCCCATATCTAAATCTTTCCTTACCGTTAAACCCTACTATTACGCTACCAGTTCCTGCTATCGTAATAACGCCTGGATCACCTCTAGTCTCAGCATAAAGTGCGACAAAACCGTCATGATCCACATAAGTCGAATTAGATACATTTCTTAATGCCTCGCTCATTATATCATAATCATACTTAGAATCTATACCAGCTAATCCTATATAAGCTACATCTGGTTTCATGCCTTTAGTAGCAGACATTATAGCTTTTCTGATGTTTTTCACAGCCTCCTCCACACCTACGTTATGGAAGTTACCGGGGCCTCCTAATCCTTTGCCTATTAAATTTCCGCTGCAAGTATACGCTATAGCTGATGTTTTGGTTCCTCCTCCGTCCACTCCAACAAGTATCATACAAAATTATATTATGTCATTAGAGCAATTTAAATGAATAGTTTAAAGAATCTAAGTAACTCTTGGGATCTCCAACGTTTAACCAAGTTTCACTTTCTTTCATTTCTAACGCATAAACTTCTCTATTATCCAAAATCAAGTTTTTTATACCATAAGTCAATTCTAATTCCCTATTTTCCTCGACTTTAACTCTTTTTAAGGCGTCAAATATCGATGGTTTAAATATGTAAACAGCTACTAATCCCAGGTTAGATTTAGGAAATTGAGGTTTTTCCTCTGCATCAGTCACCTTATACATTTTATGATTATCATAATAGCCCTTGTCAACAACTTCGACTACTCCATATCTCTTAGGATTTTGAACTCGCCTTACTAGAAGTAAGGCATCTGGAGATATTTCTTCATATAAAGATTTTAAGGAATCATAGCCTTTAGTTAGAACTCCGTCATCGGCATGAACAAAAAATGGTTCGTTTCCGGAAAAGTCTTCTGCCCTTAATACGGCATCTCCAAATCCTTTTGGAGTTTCTTGAAAAACGAATGTCGGAGTCCTTTCAAATAGATATTGCATTAATAACATGCCATTCTTGCCTACTACTATACAGAATTTTTCTATTCCTATGTTCTTTAGTGAATCAAGTATTAGATCTATGATCGGTCTGGTAACTTTACCCCCATTTTCCGTCACAAAAAGCGGTAACAATGCTTTAGGAAGAAAAGTAGTAATATGCTTCATTCTGCTTCCTCTACCCGCAGAAGTAATTATTGCCTTTCTTAACATGTTATAGTTATTGAATAAAGCATGAGTAATAAATTTAATGAATAGATATTCTTAATCCTCTTCTTCATTTTCTTCCTCTATCATACTAAAGATCTCAGCTAACAAAAATCCAATAATTATCCATGTCATAAAGACATAAACCTCAATTGGCGAAGCTTGTTCCATAGAGTATATAAGGATAAAGAAGCTAAATACTGAGGCGATTAAACCTATACTAATTTGCAATTTTCTCTTATTTATCTTCTTTAAAGATATTCTGACTAGTGAAAAGTTAGAAGACAAGTGTACGAATAAGCTTGATAACACAGCTATTGCTCCAAGTATTTCAAAAGCTAGAAAAGGAGCTTTAACAATATACAGCATCAACGCAGTCAACATTATATACAGAATTGAAGATAAGGCAACAGCTCGTGTTGGACCTTTATGATTTTCAAATTTACTAAGAAACTTAGGTAAAAATCCTACTGAGGACATTGCAAAAATTGTTCTAGATGTTGCCGTTAGAAAGGCTAACGCACCTAATATACCATCATTGATTGACGCAAAGAGAACAAACACTAGTGTCACAATACCCAACCTATCTTTTATTAGGTTTAGTATATCTATCTTTGTGACATTGGATATAAGATGGAAATATACTAAATGGTCACCAATTGCGTATACGTCAAAGGCAGCTAGAAGACCACCTAATAAGATAACGGTTATGATAGCTCTACTTATAGTTTTTCTTGCATTCTTAGCCTCACCAGATATTGGAGTAATAGAACCGTAACCTGTAGGAATGGAAGAGCCGAATAGAATAGCGAAGGCTAACTTACTAAAATTTATATGCACAGAGAAAGGATTATAAAAGTAAAAGTGCGTGGATTGAATAAACAAAAAAGCTAAAGTAGTCATTACTGCAATTTCGAGAGACGCTGCAACTATTGCATATTTAGTACTTACCCTAATGCCTAATATAGCAAATATGGAGGTTATTCCTACTATACCTAATCCTACAATCCATGGACTTATTCCCAGTACATGGTAAATTACATATGTTGCACCTAAAATGTATGCCACACCATATGTCAGTGAATAAAATACGTACAACCATCCAGTCTCGAAGCCTAGCCTCTTGGTGAGTGAATAAAAGGCGTATGTATAATATCCCCCTTCTTTTGTGAATCTCTTAGAAAGCTCATATACTACGAGACCATTTATTAAGACTAATAAAGTACCTAGTATAATAGCTATAGGACCAAATAAGCCAGCATATAAGAAAGCTGCTAGACCATATGTTAATATGCTTAAAAATGGAGATTGTCCACCCATTGAGAGGAACACGATATCAAGGAAGCTTAAATGCCTCTCTGGTTCTCGCGTTTTTTGTTGCTCATTAATTGATGGTTTAGACATTCGAAGAATAGATTAATCTGTTCAGTATTTAAACTCTCTTTGAATTTACAGTAAAAAATTACTTAAGAATATTTATCTTTTGAACTAATTTAAATAATGACATCACTACATACACGTCAACTACCGGCATGAAATCTGTGACATAGAAACTAAATAATGTGTGATTTCCTAAGAAATAAACTATTACAAAGCCTATCCACTCAGTCCATGCCCACATTGTGGTGACTATTAGTTTTATGTCCTTAAAAATAAAAGCAATGGGAGTAGTAATTATCCATAATATTAATACGTATGGGTTTGTACTAGCATATAAGTTATAACCTAAATAGAATGGATGTATATCAAGAAACCAGTCCCATGGTGTAGATATCTGGGAAGTTGCAGTCAATGTAATATGTCCATTAGTTACGTCCCAAATTGCTCTATGTATTACTGTAGCATCTAACCAAGAGGTTACACCACCATAATATGCTATCAGCGGTATAGAGAATAATACATAAATAAATATGGGTAAACCCAAGCCATAAATTGCTCTTCTCTTAATACTGTTAGTCAATTCACCTAGATAAAATAAGAAGGGGAAAATTAATACATAAGCAGGTTCTTTTGATAACATAGCTAAAGCCAAAGTAATAGATGACAAGAGTATATTCCCCCTTAAAAGAAAATATAATGATAATATTCCAAAGAAAGATACATATATGTCCAAGAGACCTATACCATGAAGTACCCAAAAGTTAGGATCTAACGCTATAAGTAAAGCTGATAACAACCCTGCTATATTACCTAAATATCCATTACCAACTATCTTCTTAGACAAGAAAAACGCAACTAGTATAGTTAAATCGCCTAAAATCCAACTTGGTAATCTCCATGCTACTGGATTATAGCCCAATAGATATATAAATACAGCCATGATATATTTAGCTAAAGGCGGATGTTCCGGATTCAAATAAGTTTGAATATTTTGCTCATTAGGATACCCAATAGTCGACATAGGTGGAGGTGTAACATGAAACACATATTTTAAAAGGTTGTAAGCAGCTGTAGGATACCAAACCTCGTCTCCGATATATCCATTGATTGGTGCAAACGTAATCACTGTCTCATAAGTATAAACTATTAATAAGCTAATTAGGGCAATGTAAAAGAAATAATCAATCCACTTATTATTAAATTGCATAAAAAACGATTTATTTAAAGGTTTTTAAAACTTCTCCAACATCAGCGTTTTCATGTACAATTTTTGAAATTGCCTTTGCTAGTCTATCTGGCTCCTTGGCTTGCCATAAATTACGTCCAACGGTAACTCCTTTTGCTCCAGCTTGTAAAGCATCCCTTAGCATTTGCAAAAATTCTTCATCATTACTAGTCTTAGGTCCTCCTCTTATTAATATTGGAGCAAAGGCGACGTTAACAACCTCTTTAAACATCTCCTTATTACCAGTGTAATCAACCTTCAAAATGTCCGCACCTATTTCAGATGCTAGCCTAGTTACATATTTCACTAACTCGTTATCTTTCACGGAGTCTTGATTTCCTTTATTCACAAATAATGGTTCTATGATGAACGGAATTCCGTAATCATTAGCCTCTCTTCTCACTGACGCTAAAGCCTCTAAATTATACCCCTCAACCCTATCATCACCATATCCTACTACTAAGTAAGTTACTACGGCATCTGCCCCAACATTTATAGCGTCCTTAAGTCTGTATATTAACGAGTAATAACCAGAGTCATACTCCTTATACTTCTGTCTCCAAACATTTGCAGTATCCAGTCTAGCAATTAACATAGGTGAACTCCTTGAGAAGAAGTTCTCCTTCACCAACTTCACCATAGCTGGAGTCATTTGTAACGCATCTGGACCATTTTTGGCAATCTTACTAACTACCTCGACAGGGTTTTCTATGCCCTTTAGGGGACCCATTACTAATCCATGATCTAAGGCTACTACAAAAGCCCTACCTTTCTCGAATAGCTTATTTATGCGGATTTCTAACCCACTCACACCTATCACTTATAATATCTTTGCTTAAATTCTCTTATAATTAACGTAAATAACTGCTTACCATAAGGATTTAAAATAACATTGAAAGAAGAAAACACGATTATCCAAATTATAGAATATTCTATCATTTGCAAGAAGGTAATTGGCTTAAATCTCATGGATATAGGAAGAGAAATGAACGATAAGAGTAAGGGAATTAAGAACTCTTTTAGTGGAAATGAGAATTTGTATATCCTTGATGACAACTTAAAGGACGTAAAAAGCATTACGAGAGAGTTGATGAGTAATCCTATAGTCATTAACATAGCTACTATGTATGAAGGATAAGAAGAGAAGAGATATATCAATAATGAAGATGCTCCTAACCCAACTAGAGAGAAAACTAGGTTATTCCTAGTTAAGCTAAATACATAACCCTTAAACTCGTTTTGTGAGTTAGGGGAAAGAGTGGGATCAGCCATTGTAATTGCTTGATAAAAAATCCCATATAAACCCCTTAGATAATTAGAGAAAGTTAAAACGTATAATGCAAATATGGCTTGTATATAATCTGGTCTTAGCTTAAATAACAAACCGTAACCATCTAAATAAATTAGGGTTAAGAATAAACTACCAATTATAGAGTATAATTTAATAGAGACGGGGATAAGCGAGGGGTCCTTATCTTCTGCTAGCTTTGCCATTAACCCAGTATATGAGGCTTGTGTCCATATCTGAATATTACTTACAATTATGGCTGACTCAAAATATGCAACCACTAGATCAGAATTGGTAATCCCCAAAGCTATCCATACAATAGATGCTTCTAAAATATATTGAAGATAATTAGCTATGTAGACCAACGACTTACGAACTGCTGCTTTAGCTATATTAAAATCTAACTTAAGATTAGCCCTAATGAAAAAGATATTGAAAAGTATTTGAGCGATATAGCCTATATCGTACGCTAGTATTACAGCAAGAATTGAAAGATTAAGAACAAACATAAAAAACAAACCGAAGATAAGTCGTAAAGCTTGAAATACTACTGCAGATATCCCTACTATTTTTGGAGTTCTACCTTGAGCTATAGCGTTAGTTACTTTTAGCAGATAAGTAAGTACTATTAACGAGATCGCTGAGTAAAAATACAATGGAATGTCAAGCTTAGTTAAAGATACATAGTATGGTACTAATAAAGCAAAAATTATACCAGAGAGGGCTCCAGACAGTAAGTTTACTATAACGATTCCACCCACGTCTTTTTTCTCCGCAGAGTATCTCGAAGTTATCAAAGAAAACAGATCCGCAGGAATTGTAAAATAACCAACAGTAAAAACGTACAGAGTCTGCCAAGTAGCGAAATATGTCGTGCCGTAAGGTGGGTTAGATAGGTATCTAGCTACGAGAAACGTGAATATGAAAGATAATGGAGCGACGGAAATTCTAAATAAAACGTTATATAATCCGATCCTTGTCACTCCTTCTCTTCTCTTTCCCCTTTCCAAAATATTCACCTACAAAATAGAAAATATCGTATCTTATCTTCGATCTCAGCCTTACTATATTTATTATTTATGCTTACATTTATCTCCTTAAAAGAGGTTGAAGATACAAAGGGTAAATTAAGGCATTCCTCCTCCTTTGTCATGATCTCAATTATAATTTCACTTATACTAATTTTTCGATTTTGAGCTATCCTTCTGAGAATTTCGTACCATTCTCTGACAATCTTTATTTTGACCATATTACTTTAAATTATTTCGGTAATTAGGTATAAAGTTTAACCTTCAATCATATCATCTATGGCTCTCGCCACGTCCCTTATAGAAATTATACCTTTTAGATTCCCTTGATCATCTACCACTGGTAAATGTCTTATATTGTACGATCTCATTAAACTTAATGCTCCAGTAATAGGTGAGTCTTGCCTAACCATAATCAAATTAGTTGTCATAATTTCTTCTGCCCTAGCTGACAAATCTTTTCCATTACCTATTGCTTTTACTATATCTCTCTCAGTTATAATCCCAACAGGCTTATCTCTATCAACAACAATTACTGATCCAATATTATTTTTAGTCATTATTATAGCAATCTCTTTAAGACTTGTATTTCTATCTACTGTCAAAACTTGGGTTTTCATGTAATCACTTACTAATTCTTCTTTCATCATATTCATTATTATGTGGAAAACTAATTTAAACCCTAGCTATGAATACTATCATATGAATCTAGCTGTAGTAAAATTAAGAGTAAATATGATATTGGCTACAATTGGAATCTTATTACTTGGATTTGCCCTAGCATTAGCTGTAGCTGACTATGCGTTTGGTGCAACATTTGGCTTAGGGTTAATAATTTCAATATTGATTTTCCTTTTCTTCTTTGATATAATTCAGTGGCTTTTTGGACCTTATTTAATAAACTGGGCTTACAGAACAGTAGAAGTAAGTCCTAATGATCCAGTATATGGTTGGCTATATAATCTTGTAGCAGAAGTTGCGAGATATAAT
Source organism: Sulfolobus sp. A20 (assembly GCF_001719125.1). NCBI lineage: Archaea > Thermoproteati > Thermoproteota > Thermoprotei > Sulfolobales > Sulfolobaceae > Saccharolobus > Saccharolobus sp. A20. The sequence goes on along the minus strand of NZ_CP017006.1, from coordinate 1,068,318 downwards.
GGTTTCAAAGAAGTTCCTAAAGTTTATATAGCTGATGTGCCTTTCCCTAATGCATTTGCATATGGTAGTCCTATAGCTGGAAAGAGAATAGCATTTACTTTACCTATCTTGAAATTACTTAATAAAGAGGAGTTAAAAGCAGTAGCTGGACATGAGATTGGACATTTGAAGCATAGAGATGTTGAACTACTCATGGCTGTTGGATTAATACCTTCATTAATATATTATTTGGGATGGTGGCTGTTCTGGGGTGGATTATTTAGCGGTGGAGGAAATGGAAGAAATAACGGGGGACTTATATTCTTAGTAGGAATAGCGATGATGGCAGTCAGTTTTGTGTTCCAACTATTCGTATTATTCCTTAACAGAATGAGAGAGGCATATGCTGATGTTAATTCTGCGTTAACAGTTCCGGGAGGGAAAGAGAACTTACAGTTAGCCTTAGCTAAATTAACCTTATCCATGGATCCAGAAGCATTAGATAAATTCAAGAAAAGAAATACTACCAACCAATTAACGAGTATGCTGTTCTTCACTAATGGGATTGAAGAAGTTCCTGCATGGAATGCTAGGGAACTAGTAGAAATATGGAAAAATAGTAAAGTGCCATGGTATGCTGATATATTAATGGATCATCCTCATCCAGCTAAAAGAATTCAACTATTAGAAAAGATAAATAAGTAAATATTTTTATTGTGTAACAAAACATCTTTTTAGGAAATTTATATTATATATTATTCAAATTCTATTGTGGCTGGAGGTTTAGATGTTACATCGTATAACACTTCTTTTACTTCTGGAAACTTATTCACAATTTCCTCAGCTATTCTATCTAATATCGGAATCGGTATTTTTGCGTAGTCTGCGGTCATGAAGTCTTCAGTTAAAACTGCTCTAATTCCTATAGAATATTTTCCCACTTGTTTCTCCCTTACTCTGCATAACACGTGAGTTACGTCGTATTTTTGAAGCTTATCGATTATCTCCTTAATATTTGTTATATCCTTACAGCTAAGCTTAATTATATTACCGTAGGATCTTACATCTCCCTTTACTCCAGTAGCTTTTACGAGATATTTATAAACATTAAGTCCGTTTAACGTAGTATCAACTCCATCGCTCTCAAAAATCACCGCAAAGTATTGCGAATAGCCAAAGCTGTTTAAGTAACTCTCGACGATCTCGTTAGCTTCTCTAACAATGGATAGCTTCTCCTTAGTAAACTTCCCAACTGTTCTTACTAGTAAACCGGGACCAGGGAACGGTTGCCTTTCAGAAATTTCCCTTGGCAATTTTAAGTATCTAGCTAATTCCCTAACCTCATTTTTGTATAAGTCCGCCAATGGTTCAATTACCGTAAATCCCCAAGTTTTCTCTGTATTTATTCCTATCTGAACTAAAACATTGTGCTGAGTTTTAATTCCTCCTTGAGTTTCAACCCAATCTGCGGCTATTGTTCCTTGCATTAGGAGCTTTGCATCATATTTTCTCATAAGAGAAGAAATAGTTGAATAAAATAAATCTCTAAACTTCCTCCTCTTCTCCTCAGCATCTGAAGTGCCTTCAAGAGATGATATAAATTTATCGCTTTCATCAATTACTTCCAAATTTGGTAAAACATCTTTCAGATAATTTTTAACCCTCTTAGCTTCATCTTTTCTTAAGAACCCGGTATCTATCAAAACCGGTACTATTCTTTCTCCTAAAATTCTATAGCCTAATACTGCTGCCGTAGTGCTATCTACTCCACCACTTACAGCGGCTAGGACTTTCTCGTTACCTACTTTCTCTTTTAGTTGAGGCGATATTTCCTCGATGAATGAAGAAGGATCAAACATTTTAACTTATTTTCTATGCTATGCCTTATAAATCTCCATTATCTCATCTAAATGTAAATACTTGTTTAATAAAGTCTCTATTAAAGATACTTGACTTTGAATTTCTTGATTCATAGATGATGAATAAACTTCAATATCCGACAATTCCTTTAATAACTTCTTTCCTCCCTCCGAGAACAAGCTACCATGAATACTAAGTCCAATGAAATTATTATTATAAGCGCCATCAAATACACTTACTTTCATATTATTTCTCGAAACTATTTCTATTATCGGTTTCTCATCTTGATACCTAATTATCCCTCTCCTAATTTCATAGCCTTCTATTTCACCAAAATTAGAAATAGCTTTAGTCATAGAAACAATTTTCCTTTTATCATAATATACATTAAAATCAAATATACCTAAGCCATTATACTCCGATGGCTTGCCAGACTCTATTCCATAGGGATCAAGAATTTTTCTACCTAAAATCTGAAATCCGCCACATATACCTAAAACTCTCTTATTCTTGATATAATCAATAAATCCTTTACTAACTAACCAATTTAAAGACTCTAACGTGTTTCTACTACCGGGTAATATTACAAGATCAGCCTTTACAATTTCTTTTGGTTTCTTAGCGAAGTACACGTGAGCATTAGATTTCTTAAAAGCGTAGAATTCATTAAAGTTACTCATATAAGGATAAGCTATGATAGCAACTTCCTTATCCCCATCACCTATATCATATATATTCATAGAATCCTCTGGCATAATTGGACTTTCTTCAAGATATGGAATATAACCTAGATACTTCATTCCAGTCTTCTCCTCGAGCCACTTTATCGCATCAAAAAGAAATCTTTCATCTCCTCTGAATTTGTTAATTATGAAACCTTTTAGATTACTTCTTATAGAATCTGGCAACATCATAAATGTTCCATAAGCCGAGGAGAATGCCCCACCTCTATCAATGTCTAAAACTAATATAGCGGGAATCTTTAGCTCTTTCATAACCTTTATTGCCGTAATATCTTTATGTATGAAATTAGGTTCCCCTAACCCTCCAGCCGCTTCAATAACTAAATCATTTCTTTTTAAATATTCTGATATTTTTAACCAAAGCTTATTGTTAGCTAAGTCATAATACTCCTCGCCTTTCATTATACCCAAGGATTCTCCCATATATACTACTTCTATGCCGTTTCCCATTGGTTTCAAAAGTATTGGATTCATGAATCTTTCTGGAGTGATACGACTACCAATAGCCTGATATGCTTGAATAAATGCAATTTCTCCTCCATCATGCGTAGATATACTATTTAATGACATGTTCTGTACTTTTAATGGCTTAGAATTCAAGATTTTTACTAAACCCGCTGTAATAAAGGATTTACCAGAATCACTCATTGTCGACGCTACTATTATTGACACAAATCATATCACATATTTTAGTAAATAAACTTATGATTAGATATGAGCAAGATGGGAATCGTTGGACAGATTGCCTTCTTCTCGTCGTTACCAATAAGATCCAATGTTAGCATAGAAGACATAGCAAAATATTCATTTCTAGCTCCAATAATAGTGGGTCCCATATTAGCCATAATTGAGTTCTCATCTTACACATTACTACATTTCATACTAGGTACAATAGCTGGAATCTTACTAATAGGTATCATTGAGCTATTAAGGGGATTTAATCATCTGGATGGTCTGTTAGATTTGGGAGATGCACTAATGGTAAAGGGTGACAGAGAACGTAAGATAAAAGCGTTAAAGGACGTTCAAATCGGCTCTGGTGGTATAGGATTACTGGTAGTATATTTATCATTTCAGACCGTTGCTATGCTGAAGTTAGAAGGATACTCAATAATGACATTACTCAACATAGTCTCAGCAGATATTATATCCAGAAGTTTTAGTTTATTTGTTCTAGCTTCTATAGAGCCAATGAACGAGAGTAATCTAGGTAAACTATTTAATCAATATCTAAAAAATAAAATTGCTTTCTTGCTCATAGAAATTGTACCATTTATCTCTTTATATAACGTTATAATGTTCTTGATATTATATATTATATTCCATAAAATTTGTAAATCGTTAGGAGGATCCTCAGGAGATATCGCGGGAGCAGCAATAACTATATCTTTCTCCATTTTTCTTTTAGTTAATGAGGTTACTCATTTAAATTACTCAGTTCTGTCCATGTTATTATAAATGCTCCTAATACTGTTACTCGCGATACTATGGGATTTGCTTTTGTCAGAACCCCCTATATATATTCATCCAGTAGTATGGACGGGAAAAATATCAGAGAAATTGATAAGGCCTTATAAAGGTCATATATATGGAATTTTTATATGGATAGTATCAGTATTTCCGGTCTTATTTATTTTCAGTATATTACCTATAATGCTCAATATCAATATTTATATCAAGATAATTATACTAATTTTCTCCCTTAAAACTACTTTTTCAATACGGATGTTATATAGTATCGTAAACAAAGGCTCAAAACTAGATGAAAGCTCTAGATTTTACGCCCAACAGATAGTTAGAAGGGACTTAAGTAATAGCGATAAAAATCATATAGCCTCAGCGCTAATTGAGTCATTATTTGAGAGTATGGTAGACGGTATTACTTCCCCAATTTTTTGGTATTTATTTCTAGGTTTATCGGGTGCTATGCTACAGAGATTAGCCAACACGATGGATAGCATGGTCGGATATAAAACTAAAGAACTAATCAAGGAGGGTTGGTTCTCAGCTAAGGTTGATACAATATTAAATTATATCCCAGCTAGGCTTACTGCTTTATTTATGCTACTTGCTGGCTTCTTTTTAGGACTTAACGTTAAACAAGGAATGAAATCCTTAAAAAAAGCTAAGATGGAAAGTATCAATGCTAAATATCCCATAGCGATCGCCGCTGGACTATTAAACGTTTCCTTAGAGAAAATTGGAAGTTATAGGGTAGGATTTGGTGAATTACCAACTGAAAAAGATGTAATTATGGCATTAAAACTATTCAAACTTACACTAGTGTTATTCTTTTCGGTAATTTTAGTCGTAGATTATTACCTTTATGGACTTACCCTCTTTAGCAACCCTTACGGCCTCATTAAATTCATCTAAGGGAAAACGATGTGTTATAAGACTATTAACATCAATAGATTTAGAGGCGATTACTTTCAGCGCCTCATTAGTATCTTCCTCTACAGCAGCATTGCTAGAAATTACTGATATCTCATTATTCAGTAGGTCGCTTATATCGTAATTTAAAGTAGTTCCCTTATACGGTACTCCAAATAGTAACACCCTACCTCCCTTTCTTGTAGCATAAAGTCCAGATAATATTGCAGATGGTGAACCTGAGGCAATAATACTTATATCCGCCCCCCTTCCATCGGTCAATTTTTTTACTTCATCTACTACATTCATTTTCTTTGAATTTATAGAGTGATCTACTTGGGGAATTTTACTGGCGTATTCTACTCTGAACTCACTTATATCTGAGATAATTACAGTACCTGCCTTGTTAACTTTTGCCATCATTGCATGAAGTAATCCCATTGGTCCGGAACCTACTATGAAAACTGAATCACCCTCCATAATCTTCACTCTTTTTTGCGCTCTAATTACTGTAGCTAAGGGTTCTATAAACGAAGCTTCTTCAAAGGTTACGTTATCTGGGAGTTTAAGTACTCCACCTCTTTTCACGTTCCAACTTGGAACTCTAAAATACTCGGAAAATCCACCAGGGTCTAAGTTAGTCTTTCGATAATATGGACACATTGTTGGGCTACCTTTCTTACAATAATAGCACTCGTAACAAGGTACATGATGATGAGCGAATACTCTATCCCCTACCTTAAGCCAATCTACGGTAGATTCTTTTATAATCCCAGCCGGTTCATGTCCAATAATAGGCTGAGAAGCAGTGTATTGCCCACAAATCTTCTCTATATCCGTACCACACAAGCCACATGCCTTCATCTCTACTAAGATATCACCTTCTTGAAGTTTAGGTATAGGTAACTCTTTTATTACTGCCCTACCATTCTCCAATACGACACTTTTCACAATGAATCATTAAAGCCCAAATATTAAAGCTTAAAAGAATAGTTATATGGTAATACTTACCTTATTAATTATATGGAAATAATTATTACTTTCATTATAGTCTCTCTGGTTATTTTACTTCAACTCGTAGTAGTACCAGCAATAATACTTAAAAGAGCTAAGAAATTCTCTCAATTTTACAAATATCCAGTATATCTATTGAACTCTGATGAAATAAACGCTTTCTCTATATTTTCCATATGGGGAAAATTTATTGTAGTAACTAAGGAATTAATAGATAGAGAAGATGAGAAACATATTAATGCAGCGTTAGCTCATGAGGTAGGACATCTAGAATCTAATCACCATTTAAAGATGTTAGGAATAATTGTTTTGATAGTTATCTTATTTACTTTTTTTATAATTAGGTATCCTTTGCTTATTTTACCTTTCATAATGGTAGTTTTCATTTCACAGAGGTATTTATTGAGAAGATTTGAACTTAATGCGGATAATTTCGCCACAAAGATAATAAACAAAGATTTATTAATAGATCTAATAATGAAATATAATGACAAAACAAGTACTTTTTTATCAACACATCCAAACATTCAAGTAAGACTTAAAAATATAAATAGAATAAAATAAATTGTGTACGTAGGTCAACCCGTAAAACGGATTGAGGATATAAAGTTTATAACTGGTGGTTCATCTTACGTTGACGACATTGAATTACCGGGTACTCTGTTTGTAGCATTTCTAAGATCGACTAAGCCACATGCAAAAATCAAGATAAAAAAGTCTAGTAGCAACATATTCACCGGAATAGATATAAATCCTGGTAAAGATTTCCCTATACCTACTGATGAGGTAACATACGTTGGTCAGCCAATAGCTACTGTAGTAGCAAAAGATAGATATGAGGCCTATGACTTGGTTGAAAGTATAGAAGTAGAGTATGAGGACTTGGATTATGTTATAGATCCAGAAATTGCGTTAAATGACAAAATAAAGGTTTATTCTAAGAATAACACAAACATTTATGAACATAAAACATGGCAAGCTGGAAACGTGAATGAGAGCTTTAAAAGTGCAGATAAGATAATCGAAGGTGAACTCTACAATCAGAGAGTGATAGCAAGTCCAATAGAGACTAGGGGAACTTTAGCATATTACGACGGATATAGATTAAATATTTGGTCATCTACACAATCAGCACATTATTTGAGGAGAAACCTGATTAATTTCTTAGGGATTAATAACATTCATGTAATACAGCCCGATGTTGGTGGAGCTTTTGGTAGTAAGATCATAGCACACCCAGAGGAATATGCTTTAGCTAAGCTTGCCTTGATATTAAGGAAACCACTTAAATGGGTTCCCACCAGAACTGAAGAAATGCAGTCAGCAGGTCATGGTAGAGACAAAAAGTTAAAGTTCTCAGTAGCTGTGAAAAACGATGGTACTATTTTAGGAATTAAAGGTACTTTAATAGCTGATTTAGGAGCTCCATATCCTGATGCTAACGATGACGAAATAGGAAATGTTCACAGTACTGTAAGAATGTTACCTGGAGCATATAAGGTATCTAATATGCTAATAGACCACTACGCTGTAAATACAAATAAAGCTCCTACACAGTCATATAGGGGAGCAGGGAGACCCGAAGCTACATACTTTATAGAGAGAATAATAAATATAGTTGCTAAAGAACTAAATAGAGATGAGTTCGAAATCAGGGAAAAAAATATAGTAAGAGAGTTACCATATAAAAATGCATTTGGAATAACATATGATAGTGGAGATTATTTACAAATCTTAAGTAAAGGGAAAGAGTTGTATGATAAATTGAGGGCTGAGGCTAAACCTAATGAATGTGTTGGATCTAGTATGTACGTTGAAATTTCCGGTTTTGGTCCCTGGGAAACAGCTAGGGTATTTGCAAAAAGTGATGGGAAAGTGGTAATCGTAACCGGAAGTGGTCCACATGGTCAAGGAGACGGGACTGCTTTCGCTCAAATAGCTGCTGATATCTTAGAAATACCATTAGAGAATATTGAGGTTAGATGGGGAGACACAGATATTATAGAGGATGGTATTGGAACGTGGGGAAGCAGAACTGTGACTGTAGGCGGTTCTGCAATCTATAAGGCATCTGAGGAACTTAAAAAGAGAATAGTAGAAGTTGGAGCAAAATTATTAGAAGCAGACATAGAGGAGGTTGAGTATAAGAACGGTAATGTAAAGCACAAAAAGAATGGAAAGAGTGTTGGAATTAAAGAAATAATGGAAAAAGCATACTCGTTGGGCTATTCACTAGATGTGACTTACGTTTATAGTGTCCAAAAACCAGGTTATACTGTTCCGTATGGCGTACACTTAGCCTTGATTAGCATAGATAAGGAGACAGGGTTAGTCAAAGTAAAGAAATATGTCGCGATTGATGATGTAGGGAGAGTGATAAACCCGTTATTAGCTGAGGGTCAAATTATAGGTGGAGTTGTTCAAGGAATGGGACAAGCGATATATGAAGGGACAGTATATAGTAGCGAAGGAGTGTTGTTAAACTCGAACCTTAACGATTACGGAGTTCCTACCGCTGTAGAATCGCCAAGAGTTGAGTGGAATTATATCGAAAAGGGATTTTCTAATCATCCAACAATGAGTAAGGGAATAGGAGAGGCTGGAGCAATAGCCTCAACCCCTGCTATAGTAAACGCTATTGAGAAATGTATAGGGCGAAGAATAGTTAAAATGCCAGTTAGAGCTGAAGAGGTATTATAAATTATGCAAAGGCACATAATGTCATCTAAAGACACAAAGGCTTTTTTAAAAAGTATAAAGGAGAAGTATGGATTAGATCTATCAAATGCTAAATTAGAAATAGGAAAAGAGAAAAAGAGTGTTTGGTATTTCGTTGATAACACGTTAGCATTTTTTGATGATTTAATCCCTACGTTATGTGGAGTTATTAAACTAAAGATAAGTTTACCATATGTAGTGATTGATGAGGGTGCAGTAAAAGCCGTAAGCACTGGCGCTGACTTGTTCGTCCCTGGCATAGTAGAGTATAATTGTGAATGTAAGGAAGGAGACATTATACTTGCTAAAACTAAAACCAATCTACCAGTAGCTATATTAAAAGTGTTAATCTCTAAAGAAAAGGCTTTAGCTGAGAAGAGGGGCAAATTTGCAGAAAACTTACATCACGTAGGGGATAAACTTTGGGAGATGTGCAATGGCTAAAATTTCCATAGCAATACCTACCTACAACGAGAAAGATAATGTTGTCCCCTTAGTTTTAGAGCTAAATAGAATTTTACCATCGGCTAAGATTTTGATAGTTGATGATAATAGTCCAGATGGTACTCCTCAAGTGTTAAGGGGGTTGCAATTAGCAAATTTGTTAATCCATGTTAGAGAGAATGAAAGGGGTTTAGGTTCAGCAATTAGATTTGGTTTAAAAGAGCTTCTGGACTCTGATTACATTGCCACTATGGACGCTGATTTGAGTCATGATCCCAGATATTTGCCTAATATGATTCAGCTAGCAATTAACGGTAATTATGATCTGGTAATTGGCTCACGTTACGTTAAGGGTGGAGGAATAGAGAACTGGTCATTTAGTAGGAGGATTATAAGTAAGGGGGCTAACTATTTATTTAGAATGGTATCCCACTCTCCCCTTAAGGATAATACATCTAACTATAGAGTTTATTCTAGATTAGGTGCCATGAAGGCATTAGAGTGTGAGACGACTAATGGTTATGAATTCCAGATATGCTCAGTCTATAAAATCATAAAATCTGGGCTTAAAGTTGCAGAGTACCCAATAATATTTAGAGACAGAAAAATAGGTAAGAGTAAGTTGAACATAACTGAAATAATAAGTTGGTTTGTTTATATTCTTAAACTTTCCCTTTCTTCTTAATCCTTTGCAATTCCTCCTTTAAAGCTTCTATTTCCTTCTTAAGTGCTGATATCTCACTCTCGTGTGCTTCAAGTGTCTTTATAATCTTTTGTTGTGGATCCTCTTCATTCTTCAGCTTAATATTCCCATCTTGATCTACCTCTATCAGACCTAACCTTTGTAATTCTCTAGCATAGCCTTTAGCTGTCTTCGGTGAAACTTTTATTTCTAAAGCTAAATCCTTAATGTTTACATTACCTCTTGACTTTACAATATTTATTATATCTTGAAGCCTTGGAGTAAGTTCCATATATTATAGCTTATTAGAGAATATCTTTTAAATGTAAAGACATATGAGAGAAAGATAGATTTGACACTCTTAATCAAGGAGAGTGAAGTGACGAATTTAATAGATTACAGAGAAATATACAATTCACTAGTAAATGCATTTGAATTATTTGAGAATAAACTAGCAATTAACCTACAGAGGAGCAGAATTTCTTTCAAGGGAGCAACTCTAACATTTCAAGCTGCTGCTATGGAAGATTATATAGGTTATAAGACGTTCATTAGCGGCAACTTCCTAATATTCCTATACAACATTTCAGGGGAACTTCTTAGCATTATAGAATCAGATAGGCTAACTCAGATTAGAACAGCAATTCTATCAGTAATAGCGTCAGATTTTATTTATGGAGACTATAGCAGTATCGGAATAATAGGGTTAGGGAAACAAGGCATTGCTCATGTGGAGGTGATAAATGAGATAAAGAAAGGTATCAAGATAAACGTTTTCACGCAGTCAAAGAGCAGATTGGAAAAAGCTATTTCCGTTCTAGGAAGTGAAGGAATAAGTGTTAACGTTAGTGACTCAATCAAAAAAATTTGTGAAGATAGTGAGGTGATAGTTAGCATAACAAAAGCAAAAGATCCATTTATCAAGTTAGATTACGTTAGTTCTAAAAGAAAGCATATCAATGCCATGGGTTCAAACATTCCCGAAAAAATAGAAGTATATCCAGAAGTAGTGAAGGCCTCGAAAATAATAGTGGTCGAAGACTTTATACAGACATTACAAGAAGCTGGAGAGTTGGTTATAGCAAAGAAGATGAACATGTTAGATGAGAGCAAACTCGTCACATTGTCCAGCGTAATATCGAAGAAAGTTACGATACCGAAAGAGGGAATAACGTTGTTTAAGTCCGTTGGTATAGGACTTGAAGATCTTGCAGTTGGAAAATTAATTTATGAAAAAGCTTTAAGCAAAGGTATTGGTAATGAAATAGAGGTAAAGGGCATTTGGTATCGAGAATTGGAAAGGAAATAGAGATTTCCCCCGTAGAGTTAGCTTCACAGATTGCTAAAAAGGTAAAAATCAATTTAGCAAGTGGTACTCCAGATCCTAAGAAAATTCCGTTGAATGATATAAGAGAAGCTTATACAGAAGTTATAGAAGAATATGGGGCAAAAGTTTTGTTTTATCCTGGTGCTGGAGGGCAAGAGGAATTAATACAAGAAATTGATAAAAAATTTCTTAACTTATTAGGAATTACAAAAAGAAAAGATGAAAAAATTGTAATAACCAGTGGGGCTCAACACGCATTAGAGCTAATAGGAAAATATTTTCTAGAAAATGACGTAATAGCAGTTGAAAATCCAACGTTTATCGAGACGTTTAATTCATTAAAATTAAGAAGCTCTTCAATTGTTCCAATATCTTTAGACTACGATGGATTGAATGTTGATGAACTGGAGGACATACTAAAGATAGTTAAAATAAAACTGTTATATACTATTCCAAACTGCCATAATCCAGCTGGAGTTAATATATCAGAGTGTAGAAGAAAAAGACTTGTTGAATTAGCTGAAAAATATGACTTCTATATTATTGAAGATGATCCTTATAGACCTATAGCCGGAGAAGTTCCACCACCAATAAAGAACTTTGACACGAGTGGAAGAGTGATTTATGTTAGTAGTTTTAGTAAAATTATAGCTCCAGGATTAAGGATCGGCTTCATAATAGCTAATGAGCAAATCTCGGAAAAGATAAGCCTTTTAGAGCAATTAGATTTCTCTACTTCTACAATAAATCAATACGTAGTAGCAAGGTTAATAAGAAAAGGGATGATTGAGGAGAGATCTAAAGAGTTATTTAGATATTATGGTGAGAAGATGAAGATATTAATAGACTCTTTAAGGGAAAATGGACTTAACGAGTTTGACCCCCCAAAATGTGGCTTCTTCCTTTTACTCAATTTAAACAAAAACAGTTGGGATGTATTTTACAAGGCAGTTGAAAAAGGACTAAGCTTCGTACCAGCAAAACCTTTCTTTATTAGAGGAGGCGAAACGATGGCCAGACTGAGCATTTCGGTAGCTTCGCCGGAGCAAATAGTTGAGGGAGTAAAAATACTCAGTGATATTTTAGCTAGATGAGAGATAGATCAGTCTTCCATAGGATCTCATGATACTTGGTATCAATTCTCGACCTCATATTTTCTCCTCACGACACCTATAAGAGTTGAACTCCCTAAGATAACATTAGAAGCTTCTTGGATATCTTCCTTAACCTCTCACCAACTTCATTATGGCATCGTATAAGCCAATATGACGTTAACACTTGAAAGCTTTGATTTACTTTATTAAGGAGTTTAGAAATTATAAATGACATTTAGCAATACAAACTTTACGATTCAACAAACTAATAATAACAGTATAAATATCGATATCAATATTCTCCTACATTCTAAATCTGTGTAAAATGTTATTCTTAATTTGTACCTCAAAATATTTCACTACAATCTTTAAGTGTCAAATTTAATTATATTTACGTAAATATAAATAAATATATCAAAATAGGAAAATAATAAGCAATTGAAATATAAATTTGCTTCGTATTAGGAAAATATTAATCAAATATGACTTCTTCCACTCTAGATATGAAGTTCTTTACTTGTTTAGAGTATAATGGCAAATACTCTTCATCTACGTTTCCACCTAAATAACAATCGTAATGTAGTGATAAACCTAAATTCCAATAATCCTCTACCCAGTCTCCTAGAATGTTGGCTAGATCCCTTACGGCTTCACTTCTTGACTTATCTTGAAGCGAGAAATAATAAGATAATACTCTTAGACCAGCACTTATTGATTCATATAATTTTTCACATATATTCTGCAAAGAATTTGACGAATTACTTTCTTCGTAATAGAACTTTGATATAGATATTAAATATGAGTAAAAATTTCTTTTGCTTAAATCTAATGCCTCCACATCAGTATAATATATAAAGTATTATTTTAAAAGCTAGTTATCACACTATTACGTTCATATAACTCCTAATATTAGTTATAAACCTATAGAAGATGAAGAAGGTTTTGGATCGACACTAAATTTGAAGAATACTTAAGAAGATCATTGATAATATCGGTTAAATTTAAATTATAACTAAGAATTATCTAACGGTAGTCCATAACATATAAAATCTCTATCTGCTATCTTACATTATGAAACTTGCTCATTATTCAATAATATTATCGATAATTTCATTGATATTTGGAGGATTACTTTTACTTGGAAAAGTACCGATTATTCTATCTATAGGTACATACTCTATAGTCTTTCTACTTCTAATACTCTTAATCCTTCTTGATAGATTTGCAATCGTTAAATACATTTTATTGCTTCTAGCCTTGCTAGCTATTATTTCATCTTCAGTCTCTACCGCTCACTTGAATGCGTTAGAGGAAATTGGAAGTTCAGAGTATATTACAGTTTTGGATATTTTGATGATTTTGGGATTTTATGTGGGACCAATACTATACATTTTATCCTTTATTAGGGAAAATTTAAAAAGGAGAAGATACTAATAATATACTCTTGTGGAAGTTCTAGATCCTCATGCAAGAGTAGCTGATCTTGTAGGATTATTATACTCCCTAGAAACTACATTTAATGGAAAAACGGACTTATATATGCTAGAAAAAGAAATGGAAGTAGACCTAGATGACCTCATGCCTATTGTCCATTCAGCTAATACGCTAGGCTTCATTACGGTAGGAGAAGGAGATATAATCATTACGGATAAAGGACTTGAATTTCTTAAGTCCAACATAAAAAAGAGGAAAGAGATGATTCGAGATTCCTTAAGGAGAATAGAACCCTTCAAAACAGCTATAGAATTAAAAGAATTCACTATCGAGCAATTAAAAAATGTTTTACAAAAAAAGGGGATTCAGCTTTATAACAGTCCAGAAGGATTGTACGATTTACAAATTACTTTAGTTGAATGGGGAGTTTATTCTGGACTTCTAAAGAAGGAGGGGGAGAAATTTTTAGTAGTTACGACTTAGCGTAATGCTAGAGAGGTATTTAAGTAAAATTAAACAACTTAACAAGTATGGAAAAGGAAAAAGGTGAGGAATTAGTTCATTACATTAATGAAGCTGACAGTTTTAGAACAAGAGTATTTGGTATTCAAGATGGACTAATTGGTGTAGGCTCTATAATTTTAGGTGCAGCAGGATTTTCACATGATACTTTAGCCGTTATCGTAGCGGGATTACTCGCAACTATAGGGCAAGCTTTCTCAATGGGAATAGGAGAATATATAAGTACAAGAGTAAGGATGCAAATAATCAATAACGAAATAAAGAAGGAAAAGTACCAACTACAAAAATATCCAGAAATGGAAAAAGAAGAGTTAGTACAGTTTTATATTAAGAAGGGATTCAGTAAGGAAACCTCAGAAAAGATTGCTGATTTCTTATTAAAAAATGAAAACGTAGCGTTAGAAGAAATGCTAATGCATGAGCTAAAAGTTTTCCCCGAAGAGTTTGAGAGTCCAGTAAAATTAGGATTCTTAATGTCCTTATACCTAATAGTTGGAGGAATAATACCTATGGTTCCATTTATAATATCATATTTAATTAGGCAATTTCAATTTAGCCTTGCAGTAGCCTCAGCTATGACATTAATAATAATAACTTTGGGAATATTTGGAATAATCGGAACTAAATATACCGGACTCACAAAACATAAAGGAGCATTAGAACAAATTGGAACAGGTTTGATAGCATTAGTAGGCAGTTATATTGCAGGTATACTCTTAGCACACTTTATACCTGCGACGTTCCTACCATGATTATTTTGAATTAACCGATAAAGTCCTACCTTCTTATCCCTTAAGAGTATTTTTGTAATTTAAGAAGTTATCAAGTCTTTCTTAAAAATCCAATTAACTCTCTTATTTTAAACTAGAGGAGCTACTACGATTTAGTTGTTAAACTATATTTAAAAAAATTTAGTGAAATGGGAAAAACAATTATTTACAATAACTTAGATAAATAAACTAAGCGTTCACATTGAAATCTAGAAAATATTGCGCACGAGAGCTTAAGATCGAATATTCCAGAAATTTAATATTAAAAAATCCGGAAATCTTAATACTGAATAAATACTTGAGCCTAAATTTACTACTTAACCATCGCCGGCTCTTAATAGCTCTGATAATCCTCGTGGTATTTTAGCTGGTTTATATTCTTTTTCAAATAACTGCCTTCTATATGCTTCTAACAAGGTAGGCTCTAAATTAAGATATTCTGCGGCACTAATCACTCTAACTCCTAAATCTTTTGCAATGTCATAAACTGGTTTCAATATTTGCTTATAGTTAATATCCCTTAAAACGTGATGATCTATGATTAACGTTTCTAATCCATTTTTTACAATATTTTCTATATTTTTTAAAGATTTATCGAGATCTTCTTCACTTAAAGCTCTTCCAAGAAGATAACTTAGAGGTCCATCTATTACAATGAAATTGGGTTTGATCCGTTCGGTAAATTTTATATGTAAATCTTTAGGTGCCCCTTCAATATCTGAAGTAAAAACTATTGTTGAATCTTTATCGTTTATTGCTACTTGCACAACATATCCGAGTTTCTCATCAGCTCCATGAGGAACAGCAGGGGAAAAAGTTATAGTGGTTTCACCAAATTTAAACGATTTACCATCTGCTACTTCAATTCTCGTAGGCTTATCTTTTATAGCTCTTAGAAACCGAGGGGCCCTTCTATATTTCTGACTATTGTTTATCATATTTTGGGGATCTTTAATGAAAACTATCTTATCTTTGTATATCGTAGTTGGTATCACGTACCCTGGATCATGATGATCATAATGATAATGTGAAACAATTATTACGTCAACATCCTTAGATACTTCTACTATTTTTTTAGCCAATTCCGTTAGTTTTTCTACCTCTAACTCATGGGGAGGTAAGCCATATCTTCGAGGTGCTAAGGAAACTGCAGGATCAATTAATATTCTTAGACTACTGGTTTCTATCAGCGTAGCTTGTGACCTGACTCCTAAGCTTTCAAATGCTAGTGGTGTTATTATCATTAGATTAATCTTTAGCTTTGATATTTAAAAATGGATACCACTAATATCCAGTGTTAGCTCCCTTATATCCTTTCTAATCTTCTCCATATCTATTTTAGCCATTCTTATTCCATATCTAGTGCTTCTTTTCTCGACAAACTTTCCTATAGCATATATAGTTAGACCAGATACCGTAGTTATATGAAATGGATCATCAAGTCCAAATGCTATAAATCTTCCTACACCTTGAATTACTCTTCCCCTCGGTTCGTAATCCCCCAAAAGATCTCTTACCATATCATTTCTATTGCCTAATTTGGATTAAAAGATGTATACCCAACAAGAAGGTATGACGATAGACAAAAAATAAATTATCAATTATTCATAATATCACTAATGCTTGATCTTATAATAGTGACGTTAAGTACGCTTGTTTCTAGCTGGACTATCTATAATGGTAGTATATCGTTATTAGGGATAACGTGGAGACCTATAGAGAGAAAGGATATCAGTGGTAAGACGTTTTCCTTGATCATACCAGCAAAGAATGAGGAAAAAGTATTAGGCAGATTACTAGATAGACTCGTTAATCTGGAATATGATAAGTCTAAATATGAAGTAATAGTTATAGAAGACGGATCAACTGATAATACATTAAATATTTGCAAGGAATATGAAGAAAAGTATGTAAATACAATAAAATGCTATAGTTTACCTCCTTCGAACGTGCCCAACGGTAAAAGTAGAGCATTAAACTTCGCATTAAAAATAAGTAAAGGAGAAATTATTGGCATATTCGATGCTGACACTGTACCTCGGTTAGATATATTAGAATATGTTGAACCAAAATTTAAAGATGAGTATGTGGCTGCAGTTCAAGGTAAACTAATTCCTATAAATATAAGAGAAAGCCCAATAAGTAGATTAGCCTCAATTGAAGAATTAATATATGAGTATTCAATAGCAGGAAGAGCTCGGATAGGATTATTTGTACCCATAGAGGGTACTTGTACTTTCATCAGAAAAAGTACAATTGAGGAAGTAGGAGGTTGGAACGAGTTTTCACTTACGGAGGATCTTGATCTTAGTTTAAAGTTAACAAGCAAAGGTTATAAAATAGTTTACTCCCCTACAGTAGTGAGTTGGAGAGAAGTTCCAATAAGTCTTAAGGTATTGATTAAGCAGAGGTTAAGATGGTATAGAGGACATCTAGAAGTCTCATTAGGAAAGATAAGGAAAATAGATTGGAGATTAATAGATGGTATGTTAATAGTACTCACGCCGGTTTTCATGGTACTAAATATCGTTAATTACTTCGTAGTATTAGTATATTCTCCTTCGTTATACATGATTACAGTAGGACTCATATCCACGGCGTCACTACTATCGTTAATCCTAATCATATTCATTCAAAGAAGACATATGATCGAGTACTTCTACATGATACCTTCTTTTATGTACATGAATTTCATTGTAGCCTTAAATTTTACGGCTATTCTCTTAGAGATGCTAAGAGCACAACGGACTTGGGTAAAAACTGAAAGAAGTGGAAAAATTGCAGGAGATGTAATGGCTTGATAACAGAACTTCTTCTAAAGAAAAAACTTGAGGAATATTTAAGCCATTCAAAAGAGACAAATACATTATACGTGACAGATCTAATAAGGTGCCCAAAGAAGATTAAATATGAAGAAGAATATAAAGAACTTGCGATATCACAAGTTTATGAACCATCGACTTTATTAGGAGATCTGGTTCACGCTGGGCTAGAGAGTTTCATAAAGACTAATCTTAACGCTGAAGTTGAAGTTGAAAACGAGAAAGAATTGCAAGTATCGGGAAAGGCATATAAAATCAAGGGAAGAGCTGATGCAATAGTTAACATTAACGACCAAAAAGTAGTGATAGAAATTAAGTCAGCACGAAGTGATAGAGGGTTACCACGCTTGCATCACAAGATGCAGCTACAAATTTATTTATGGCTATTTGAAGCTAAAAAAGGTATATTAACTTACATTACTCCAGATAGAATAACTGAATATGAGGTTAATGATCCATTAGATGAATCAACAATTATTAGATTGATTGAGGATACTATTACTATGAGAGGAGTTCCTAGATTTGATTGGGAGTGTAGATATTGTATTTTTTCTATAATTTGCCCATCAAAGAAAGCTTAATTATTTTTATCTGAGTAAAAGCTTATTTGATGTATAGGAGACCAGTTGTTGCCACAATTGCTGGCAGTGATAGTGGGGGAGGGGCAGGATTACAGGCTGATTTAAAGACATTCACGTCCTTAGGGGTTTTCGGAACTACGATTGTAACTGGTTTAACTGCGCAAAACACTAAAGGGGTAATAAAAGTTCATGAGTTACCCTTAGATTTCATTGAAGCACAATTTGACGCTGTTTTTCCCGACCTAAAACCAAAGTATGCTAAAACTGGTATGTTAGGTTCGAATAAAATTATCGACTTGGTGATAAGGAAGATTAAGGAATACAGCGTAACTCTGGTTTTAGATCCGGTAATGATAGCTAAGTCAGGTTCGTTACTTGTAATAGAAGATATCTCGGAGAAATTAAGAAGTGCGATGAAAGAAGCTATAATTTCAACTCCCAATAGGTATGAGGCTGAATTACTCTCCGGCACTAAAATATCCAATCAAGAAGATGTTAAGAGAGTTGCAAAGCTTCTATATGCCAATTACGGGAATGTGGTAGTTAAAGGATTTAATGGTGAAGATTACGCAATAATAGATGGTGAGGATATTGAATTAAAGGGAAATACAATAAATACAAAAAATACTCACGGTAGTGGTGATGTATTCTCCGCAGCTATAACATCATATTTAGCTCTAGGCTATAAGTTAAGGGAAGCCGTGATAAAGGCTAAAGAATTTACTACATTTTCAATAAGATTCAATTTAGATCTTGGAGAAGGATATGGACCAATTGACCCTTTTGCATATCCAGAATCTATAGTGGAGAGAGAAGAGGGAAGAAAAGTTATAGAAGATATTATGTGGTATATTGAAAATAATGTAAATATTACGCTTCAATTACTAACTGATAGTTTCAAAGCTAACATAGCCTATAAAACTAAGTACAACGATATACTAAGCCTAGCTGGAGGTTTTATAAAATATTTGAATAAGATAAAAATTGATGGCCCTATACTGAATAATATTGATAATGATATAACTAGCCTAATGAAAAAAATAGATGGAAAGGTAGGTGTATTGATACCGCTATCTCAAAAGATTCTTAACGCGGCTGAAAAGGGAATTATTAAACTTACTACGAGCGGTTTAGATGGAGACACTCTACTACAAGCTAACGTAGTGCTGATTACTGCGAGTGATAAGAATGACTTAATTAAGAAGCTAAGTGAGGTAATCAAGAGTTGATAACAGTAGTTGGGAGTTATAACGTAGATATAATATTAAAAGTTAATAAGCTTCCAGAAGTTGGAGAAACCGTTATTGCAGAGGAAACATATACGAGTCATGGCGGTAAAGGTTCTAACCAAGCTGTCTCTGCATCAAGACTAGGAAGCAATGTAAGAATAATAGCTGCTGTAGGCAAAGACGTTTACGGATACAATGCCATAAATTTCTGGAAAAATGAAAAAATAGATGTCGACTACGTTAAGATGAAAGACATAAGTACTGGAGCTGCTTACATCCTTGTGGATAAGAAAGGGAGAAACGTAATTGCAGTTAACAGAGGTGCCAATTATTATTTAACTGAAGATGATTTAGATGATGGATTACGCGGAGATATTCTATTAACCCAGTTAGAGATAAAGGAAAGCGTTGTGAAGAAGGCTCTAAGAGAATTCCCGGGGATAAAAATATTAAACCCTGCTCCTGCAGTTCTCAGTGACCAAGAAATTATTAAGTTAACAGATATAATAACACCAAACGAGATAGAATTTAAAGAAATAGTTAATACAGATGATTTCGAATATGGATTAGAAATGCTCCTTAAAAGAGTAAGAAAAGCTGTCATAGTAACTTTAGGGGAAAGAGGTGCCTTACTAGCCACAAAAGACGGAAAAAAGGTAATAATTAGAGCACCTAAGGTTAATGTGGTAGATGAAACAGGTGCAGGTGATGTATTTAATGCTGCATTAGCAGTCTACTTGGAGAAGAATTATGACTTAGAAAGTGCAGTAGAATACGCTAATAAGGTGGCTGCACTTTCAGTTACTAAGATAGGTGCGTTAGGACCTAAATTAGATGAGGTGAATAAGTTCCTTGAGGAAATCAGTGAGGAGGAAAAAAGTTAAAATAAATCAACCATGTGTAGGTGGATTTTGTGATCTAGTCGATATAACTCAACGTGATGATATATGAGAATAACTTTCATAGGCACTGGAGCTGGTTCAAGCATAGGTACTAAAAGAGTTAAATCAAGTATTTTAGTAAACGAGTCTATATTATTCGATTTAGGTCCTGGGGCTGATCTCAAATTGGAAGATCTTAAAATTTATGATAAACCTAAGGCTTTATTTATTACCCATCTTCATGTAGATCACTTTAATGGATTATTTGACTATTTAGTTCAAAGGAAAATTAGAGGCATTAAGGATTTGGAAATTTACTCCCCGCAAGGGATAGAAAAAATTCTTGAGTCTTACGTTACTGTAGGCAATAAAATATCAACCAAAATATACGAGTCACAATTACCTAGAGGAAAAATAGACGATTTAGAAGTTTACTCTGTTAAAGCTTGCCATTCGATCTATGCCGTAAGCTATGTAGTTAGAGATAAGAGTAGAAAGGTAATTTATACTGGTGATACGTTAGAGCCTTGTGATAATATTTTAGAGGAGGCTAAAGATTCAGATTTAATAATACATGAAACTACCTGCGTTAACGATTGTAGCGCATGGGGACACACTTCGATCAATCAAATAATAAACTTGTTTGATAGGAAGAGAAAAGTGATAATAACACATATCCCAATACATGAAGAAGAAGAAATAAAAAAATTAGGTGAAGGTAAGGTGATAATAGCCTTTGATGGGTTGTCTATAGATGTGTAGATTTATTGCATTTCATACAAAAGGAGAAATAAAGAAGAAATACTTAGATGGACTTTTAAAAGCCAGCTATAATGACGTTTTTTCGAAATATAGATCTCATTCTGATGGATGGGGTTATGTAATATTTGTTAAATTAAGCCAAAAGTGGAGAGTGTGGTATTATAGATCTGAAGAACCTATTTATCAAGATGAAAATGGATTACAATTTCTAGAATCAATAAGAGGAGATGAAATAGTCGGAATTGTACACGCTAGAAGATCATCCAAGAAATTCTTAGTAGGGTTAACTCATTGTCATCCATATTTTCTAAGGGCTGGCCCTTATGACTTATACTTCGCACATAACGGTTCAGTTATGAGAAAAGCTTTCAGAGATCCCTATAGACCTTATACTGATAGCTACTTGATTTTGGAGGAAATCAAAACCTTAATTGAAAGCGATAATCAAGTACCATTAGAAGCTTACTTTTCTACAATTCAAAGACTGAAAGATTATGCAACCAGTTTAAATTCTTCATTAATTTACTTTGATAAGAATAACGGACCTACTTTATTAGTTGCGTATTATTATAATGTAAGTAGAGTAACGAGCAGTGTTTCAGAGGAGTACTATAAACTATACATAAATGAAGAGAACTATATTATTCCTTCAACTGTCAAATACTACTTAAATGAGCGGGAGAGCAAGGAACTAGAGTTGGGTAATATTGTTGAACTATGAACTATTTATTAATCTTTAGCTAGTGTTTTTAATTATTGGGTATAAACTCATAAGTCAGTTTTTCATATTATAGTTTTATGAAAGAGAGTCTTATAGAGGCGAAAATTATAGATTATGGAAAGCTGAAAGATATACATAAAGACATTATCTACTATAAATTATATATAGAGTCTTTAAGGAAAAGCGGAGTTAAAGAGAAAGTCAATCCTCCCCCCAATATTCCTAAACCCATAATATCCTCTATGATGAGCGGAGGTATACCTAGAGATGGACCCTTACAACTCGATATAATTAGAAAAAATATATTCAAGATAAAGGGCTATAACGCATTGATTGAATCTAAGGAAATAAATGAAACGCCTTTGTATGCCGTAGTGGAATATAGGGACGATGGTATAAAAGTTTACTTAGCATATAGGGAGAAACCAATAATAGCAGGAATTGATCTTGGGATAAGACACTTGATTACGATAGTAAGTTTGAAAGAAAATAAATTATGGAAAGTAAGATTTTTTGATGAGCCAAAGCTAATGGAATATTTCCTAAATTATTTAGGAGACGAGCAAGGAGTTCTAATGTTAGAGGAATTCAAAAATAAATCTAAAAAAATAGTATATGAAGCTATAAACTTCATTGAAAATCTAGAGCCAAACGTAGTTGCTCTAGAAGATCTTAACTCATTTGAGACTAAGGCAGGTAAAGGTTTGAGAGCTTTACAATCAATGTTAGAGTCTGAATTAAGGAAAAGGGGTATAAAATATAAGAAAGTGGATCCTT
The DNA here is from genome assembly GCF_001719125.1 of Sulfolobus sp. A20. Classification (NCBI taxonomy): domain Archaea; kingdom Thermoproteati; phylum Thermoproteota; class Thermoprotei; order Sulfolobales; family Sulfolobaceae; genus Saccharolobus; species Saccharolobus sp. A20. Next base: position 1,045,585 of record NZ_CP017006.1, on the reverse strand, counting down.
ATAATACTTCTAAAATTTGTTCAAAATGTGGATATAAAAAGGGAGAGGTAATGGGGTCTATTTTCGTATGTCCCTCTTGCGGATACAAAGCTGATAGAGATTTTAACGCTGCATTTAATATCGCCCTAAAATGTTATTATACATGCTAATCGTTTCTCAATACCTAATCCCGTATACTATTTAACACAATTACTAATAGAAGACTTACAATTCTATAGGTATTTTGAATCAGATATATACTTAGATACTCCAGTATTTTCTCAATATACTCTTTTCATCACTCAGATAATTCAAAAATCTAGTTCTTACAGCATCAGAAGAACGAAATATAGGGTATTCCTTTTCTATATTCAAAAATCCCTCTAAAAACGACTTTAAACCTCTTTGCAAACCTACACTATATCCCCCCTCTAGTACTGCAAATCGTTTACTAAACCTCCTGCTCAACCTTCCAAAGTTATAAAAAGTACGTTCAGTGGCATTAACGTTTGCTAATCCATCATCCTTAAATGCATCAAAGCCAGCTGAAATAGCCATAATTACCGGTTCAAAATCATCTAAAATTGACTCGATTATGGGGAATAACTCCTCATAAAGATCATCACCTCCTAATGGAGGTATCAATAAGTTAACTTTAGTCCCCTCAGCTTCTCCTTCTCCAACCATATCTGGGAAGCCAGTACCAGGATATAGAGTCCTAGGATCCTGATGAATGTCAATGTGCAACACCTCTGGATTATCATAAAAGATTTCTTGAGTACCATTGCCATAATGTACGTCAAAATCAATTACAACGACTTTCCTTAAATTAAGCTTTTTCACGGGATAAGCTATATTATTAAAGATACAGAAACCTAATGTAGGGGCGTTAAAAGCTCTACCATTAATTCCTGCATGATGACCAGGTGGTCTTAATAATGCTAAACCATTTAATTCAAATGCTCTTAAGGATCCACCAAGAGCATGTAACGCCACTTCATAAGTGTTTTTATTTACGTAAGTGTCAACGTCTAAATTCTCTTCTAGGCTAGACGATTTGGAAACTAAATTAATATAGTCTTCAGAATGCACAATCTGAGGATCTTCAACTTTCACGGGTTTCTCAGACTTTACCTTGAACTCTCTTAAGATAGATAACGCTTTGGTCAACCTTTCAGGGTTCTCTACATGAAAGCTTCTCGGATAATGGGACTTATATATTTCATCATAAATTACGTGTAGTTCGTCCATATTAATTTATAGTACATACGACCAATTTATTTTTATGAATAATAGAGTTAAGAGATTGCAAGAGGAGCTTGTAAAAAACAATATTGATTACGCTATCATAGGACCTACTAGTAACATGCAATACTTAATTGATTTCATAGAGGAACAGATGGAAAGACCTCTGTTGCTGATAATTTCACAAGACGATTATTATATTCTTGCTCCAAAATTATATGAAGAACAACTATCAAAATTTCCTTTGATAGTTTATAGTGATGGAGAAAACCCGTATTCCAAACTTAATCTTAAGGAGAATTCAAGTTTACTTATAGATGACAAATTGTATTCACTATTTACGATAGAAATTCTTAGTACAATAAAATCTAGACGCGTTTATAGGGCTTCGACAATACTGGACAAATTACGTATGGTAAAAGATGAAGATGAAATTTCGAGAATGTCGGAAGGAGTAAGGATAGCAGAGGAATTGTTCCTTCGCTTTATACAGACCTTAACAGAAGGATTAACAGAATGCGAAATACAAAGAAAATTCAAGAGTTATATAATAGAGAATGCAGGTGAAATATCTTTTGAACCTATACTTACTTCTGGTCCAAATACCTCCATGCCTCACCTTAAATGCACAGAAAGAAAAGTAAAGAAGGGAGACGTTATTATCTTTGATTTTGGAATAAAGTATAAGGGATACTCTACTGATACGACGAGAGTTGTCTCTTTGGGAAATCCAAGTGATCTTGATGTCAAGAAGATATTTGAAATTGTAAAGGAGGCTAACGAAGCAGCGGAAAGGTTTGCGAGAAAGGGAGTACTTGCAAGTGAAATTGACTTAGAAGCTAGGAAAATCATAGAGATTAATGGGTACGGAAAGTTCTTTATACACAGGACAGGGCATGGAATTGGAATAGACGTTCATGAAGCCCCTTATATCTCATCAGATAACAATGAGAAGATAGAGAATGGTGAAATATTTACAATAGAACCCGGAATATACCTACCTAACAAATTTGGAATAAGAATAGAGGATGAAATACTGATACATTATGGTACAAGTAAGGTATTAAACTCATTAGATAAGGAACTGTTTATCATATAAACTATTAAACCTTAAAGAAATTCCTTTATTTTATTATATGTTATTATTATAAGATATTAAACAGTACGTACCCAAAAGGCTCCCTCTATACTTCAAAAATGCCATAAATGCACATTAGTGCCAGATAAAAGGTTTAACTGATAAAAACACTTAAATATTTAGATATATCTTTTTGTAGTGTGGTGAAGTATGAATAGGAAAGTATTTCTGACTTACTTAATGATTGTAATATTTTTATTATCACCCTTGTTTATATTAACAACCACTTCAGCTACAAACTACTTCCAAGGATATTCATCAACGCTAGAACCTATTTCGCCCGGTGAGATAGAAGTTCCTATAACATTTCATTTAACTAACTTGGGCCCATTTAATCTGACAGATGTATCAATTATTGCAACTAACACTTATCCATTCTATGTTTATAACTACTACAACTCAACAAAGATTATCCACGTACCTTTATGGAATGTAGGCCAAACGATAAATGTCACGTTCTTATTCAATATCTCTAACACTGCTAAAGATGGCGTATATTCTGAAGCTATAGCTATACAAGGGATCGGTCAGTTTGGACAAACAATTGATACGACAGTACTAGTTGCTGTACCAGTCTTGGGTTATGTTAATTTCTCAGCATCATCAGTCTGGGGAACAACTTCAAGTCCAATGGTAGTAGGACCAGGAGAAAATAACGTACCACTAACAATAATACTACAAAATCTTGGAAATAGCTTAGTTACTAATATAACATTAGATCTTAACTCACAATTCCCAGTTAGATTCTTACAAAGTAATGCCAGTATTTCAGCCATTGAACCTGGATATTATGGAGAAGTTACAGTAATGGCTTCAGTATATCCAAATGCTACAGAGGGACTTTATTATATTAAACTAAAAATAATTTATTATCACAACGATACACAATACGTTCTATTACCAGTAGATATTGGAGCATCTAATCAAGTGTCATTAGTAGACGCTTGGGGAACTCCATCTGATCCACAAATAGCAGCTCCTGGAGAAACGCTACTGCCATTAACCATATATGTCGAGAATCTTGGTGAGAATTTGTTATCTAATGTAACGCTTATGCTACAATCACACTACCCAATACAATTCCTACAAAACAACGCAACAGTAGGCTTCGTCCCAGCAGGAAGTTACAACTACGCAACAGTAATAGCAAACGTATACTCAAACGCAACACCAGGAGTATACTACATACCAATAACAGTACAAATATACAACGGATACAGGCAAGTTTTCAGAATGCCAGTATACATTCTGGGTTATGTTAATTTCTCAGCATCATCAGTCTGGGGAACAACTTCAAGTCCAATGGTAGTAGGACCAGGAGAAAATAACGTACCACTAACAATAATACTACAAGATACGGGGATAGCTACAGTGACAAATGCTACACTGATATTACAATCACAATATCCAGTTGAGTTTTTACAAAGTAATGTTAGCGTAGGAAATATACCAGTAGGACAGCCGATACCAGTAACGGTACTAGCTAACGTGTATCCTAACATAAGCACTACTGGAGTGTATTATATTCACTTGAAAATAGTATATTATAATGGAGTAAAACAAATAATTAAAGTGCCTATTTACATACAGTCTAACAATGAGATTTCGCTAGAGGGCATATGGGGCTCATTGTCCAATCCAGAAGTTGTTGCACCGGGTGAAAATAACGTACCTTTAACTTTAGTTGTTAAGAATCTTGGTGAGAATTTGTTATCTAATGTAACGCTTATGCTACAATCACACTACCCAATACAATTCCTACAAAACAACGCAACAGTAGGCTTCGTCCCAGCAGGAAGTTACAACTACGCAACAGTAATAGCAAACGTATACTCAAACGCAACACCAGGAGTATACTACATACCAATAACAGTACAAATATACAACGGATACAAAGAAACCGTGATGGCTACCGTTCAAATACTGGGATATATTACAATACAAGCGCAATCTCTGTGGGGTAGTATAAGCTCACCTATTACTGTATCTCCAGGAGAGAGCCAAGTACCTCTAACTGTTGTTTTAAGAAACACTGGAGATGTAAATATTCTGAATGCTACTTTAACCTTCCAGCCCATAGAATATCCCTTAATATTCCATCAGACTACAGCTCAAGTAGGTATAATACCAGCGGGAGAGGAGAATTACGGAACTGTTACTGTTAGTGTATTCCCCAATGCTACCCCTGGAGTTTATTATATACCAGCTACCTTGAATTACTTCAACCATATTACTACGATATCAGTACCCGTTGTTATATATTCGCCAAATATTTCGGTCAATGTAGTTACTATACCACCACAAGTCTTCCCCAGTTATTATGACGTAAGGCTTTTAGTAATATTGACAAATTACGGCAGCGGAATAGCTGAGAATACTAATGTAAGTATACAATCACCTTTTCAAGTAGTTTCCTCACCTATAGTTCACTTAGGTGCACTACCTGCAGGTATTCCAATTAATACCACTTTCCTAATAAATATTCCAAATGATACATCTCCAAAGACGTATATAATCAACTTTAGTATATCATATGATGGAGGAAAAATTGAATATCAATATGCGTTAAATATTTATCCTAAAGCAAACATTATTGTAGCTAATGTCTATTATCCAACACTAAACCCCGGTTATTCAAAGGTACCCATTACAGTAACGTTAAAGAATACTGGAAACGCTACAGCCAAGAACGTTATCGTAAGGTTAGGTACCTCGGATGTCATCTATCCTCATGTCAGCTCTTCTAACCCATTACAAGCATTGACTGCGTCTGAAGTATTCATTGGTGATATAAATCCTGGACAAGAAGTTAACGTTACTTTCGTTGTAGATATTAGTGGTGGAGCGTCCCCAGGTACATATCCGTTAGCTATAGCACTTGTTTGGAACCAAACTGGATCGTTATTCCCATTTGAGCAAGCAGATACGTTCTATGTGACCATTTCGGCTCCATTCTATGAACATCTATTTAGCTCTCCAGTTGGATATGCATTAATCGCTATAATTATCATAGTAATAATAGTAGTAGCAATAGTATTTTTGAGAGCAAGAAATAAAAGGAAATAGTCCTTTTTTAAAATGATGATAAGAGCACTTATACTTCTTCTTGTGTTTTTTAGACCAATTTACTCAGAGACCGCAATATTATTCTCGTTATCTATAATTATTGTTATTGGATTTTTAGTCATTATATCAATATTTATTAAGTTATTTGAGAATTTACTGAAAGTGAGAAAAATATGAATGACATCATAAAATTAACCTCAGAACTAATTAAAATTCCTAGCATAAGCGGAAGTAATCAAAAGGAAATATCTGAATTTATTAAAGATTGGTTAAACGATTATGCAGGGGTTAAAGCTAAAGTCAATGAGTTTGATCCCGGATGGTATACTGTAGTTGCTGAAAAGGGGGATGGAGATAATATAATTATCTTGAACGGTCATTATGATGTAGTACCGCCAGGCGATTTAAAGAAATGGGACACAGACCCATTTAGTGGATATATCAAGGACAATAAGGTGTTTGGGAGAGGTGCAACAGACATGAAAGGAGGATTAGCAGTCTTAATGAAAGTGTTTTCAGAGATAGATACCAAGAAATATAAGATAGTGTTTTCTGCAGTACCCGATGAGGAGATAGGAGGATTGCATGGATCTTTGAAACTAGCTCAAATCTATGATTCAAATTTAGTTGTGATTGGAGAACCGTCTGGCTCAACCTCAATGACTCTAGCTGAAAAGGGTCTATTCCAATTAAAGCTAAAAGGATTTGGTAGACTGGCTCATGGTAGCCTCCCCTCTTTGGGGGATAATGCTATTCTCAAAGTCATGAGAGATTTAGAAAGACTGAACACTGAAATAAATAAGATAAACATAGATCTTCCTTCCGACTTAGAGGAAATTATTAAGGACACAGAGACTATATATAATTTACCTGAGGTATTTAAGATCTCATTTAATCCCTCAGTAATTAAAGGAGGAGTTAAAACAAACGTTGTGCCAGATTATTGTGAGATAGAAATTGACATGAGAATACCCCCAGGTATAAGCTCGAATAGTCTTCTAGATTATGTAAAAAATAACGTAATTAAGGAAACAATAGTGGAACCTATCGATCTTTCTGACCCTAATTATACCTCACCTAATGACAACTATGTGAAAATATTCGACAAAGCTATTAAAGAAGTAATTGGTGTAAAGGCTAAGAAGATAATAATAACTGGGGCTACAGATGGTAGATTCTTTAGATATAAAGGTGTACCGGTAATAGTTTATGGTCCAGGTGAACTAGGTGTAGCCCATAACTATAATGAGTTTGTAAGTTTTGACGAGTTGAATAGGAGTTATAGGGTGTTGAAACATTTCTTTGAACTAATAAATGATTAATAATACTATTTCTTGATATAATAAAAGTACCTTCCTCTTCTTCCTACTTTGTTCTCTTTTATCAATTCAGATAAAGCCGAGTACACTTCGGGAGCTGGATATGGCACATATTTAAGTATATCATTAAATGTAGCCCATTCTCTATCTTTTAATATTCTTTCTACTGAATGTTTTATGTCTTCCATTAGTATATTATAGTACAAATATAAAAATAAGTTTTGTGTTAAAAAAGTTCTAATGAATAACAAGGTTTATAAATGCGACCTAACCATATATAAGCCCTAAATTATTTAAATGCTTATTAACAGATATTTATTATGAACCGTTAGATTCTTTTCAAATAAATAAATTTTACATAGTTAGTTATACTCCTTATGAATAATTTTAGTAAATATTAATCTTGGAAAAAGACATAAATCTTATATATACTTATATTTAATACTATGATAGAATTATTTAAATCATTAGATCAGAATTTTCCAAAAAAACTCTTAGATATTTATTTTAGTATACATTAGAGTAAACGATTCATATTCATCTACAGAGAGAAAATAATATAATAAGACCAAAATCTAAATATAACTTTAAATTCGCATACTATCCTTCTCTAAACGCATTGCTAGTATACTTTAAACCTGTTAAGAACGAAAAAAACATCCATATAGCGTTAGAGATCGTGTCCGAATTATTTGCATCAAAGATAGCAAAAATTCTCAATCTACCTATACTTGATGTAACTCTAACTAAGTTCAAGAATTCAATGGGATTACTCATGGACTACTTACCAGAGAAAGCTGACCAAAGAATAAGCAACATTGCAGAAATTAGGAAGAGTTTGGCATTTGAAGAGTGGATACTAAATATAGACTTAAAAGAGGAGCACGTGTTAGCTAAGGAAAATAAGGGATATATTATTGATCATGGACATGCAATCTCAGCGTGGAAACCGTTATACTATATCGCTCAAATTATAGATAAAAGAGTCACTAGGTTTAATTTATGGGCTGAAGAAGAAGATTTTTCTGAAGGAATAGAATTAGTTAAATCTATAGATAATAAGACAATTAAGGAACTACTAAGGGAAAGTTTCTCCGAAGTTCAAGAGGCTAATTTTTGTAAACTTTTCACTGGGCAAGTTGCTGAAGAATATTTTGATCTATCACTAAGATTATTGGAAAAACGAGCAAGTATATTGGAAAGTATAAAAAATACTATTTACCAATAATTATTGGTAATATAAATATAGCAAACATTAGATTGAAGAATACTATGGCTGTTATTATAGTATACAATTTGTTTCTCTCGCTAGCAAACTGTACAATACCTAACAATACTCTGATCACAGGAGTAGCTATTAGAACCATCAATCCTAAATATATGAAGTCTAAAGCATCTAGCTTAGGTATACCGCTGAACACTTCATTTGGCTTAAATAATGAACTATTAACTATAGAATTAGGAGCAGCTATCTGGGAGATAGTAAATCCATTAGATGAATCATGGAGAAACAGTATTCCTACTCCTAATAATATTATTATTGCGCTAATTATTACCCCTATTCTGAGCGCATAACCAATTATATCGTTAAAATCCATACCCCAGTCCCCTCATAATCATCTGTATACCTAAAAATACTAAAATTGCCGTAAAGATATATCTTATTGTTTTGTTAGTTATCCTAACTAGTATTTTGGTGCCAATGTAAGCTCCAATTAGTACACCTATAGCCGTTCCCGCAGCTAAGAATGGCTCAATGTAGCCAAAAAGCCAGTATATTGAGCTTCCTGTGGCTGCAGTAACTCCTATCATAAAATTACTAGTTGTCGTGCTTACCTTCATTGGTAAATTCATTGCCCAATCCATGCCTAACACCTTTAAAGCTCCAGAACCTATGCCTAATAACCCGGAGATATAACCCGCAAAAAACATTATTATTTCACCTAACCACCACCTTATTCCGTAATATTCAACCTCTTGGTTTAATGCTGCATCATAATATTTGCCATAAAGCTGAAATATCTTAGTAGTCCAATCAGGTTTTATAGGTTTTGGAAGCTCAAACCTAGATCTAGTTAATTGAACGTATACTTGAGACAGTAAAACAATTCCAAAAACAATGTAAACTATAAATTGTAAATGATGAGAATAAATATAGGCTACAGTTAATGCGCCAGCTATAGAGCCAGTTGTAGTGGCTATCTCTAAGCCCATTCCTATTCTAACGTTTGTAATTCTATCCTTGATATATGCACTAGCAGCACCACTAGACGTAGCTATTGTTGATATTAGACTAGCCCCTGACGCGTACACTATTGGAATTCCTAAATACAGTGTATAGATTGGAACTAGAAAGGTTGCTCCTCCTAACCCTGTTAATGAGCCTAATATACCACTTAATGCACTTATTAGAACGATTGCTATAAAAAATTCTAATGGAGGTAACATACATAGATATAAATTCTGTCATTTTTAAAACTACTCATTCTCATATTCGACAGGGTCCTTAACACCATTTATTTTGAAGGCAGTTTTCCTCATATAACAAGGTCCGCATTTTCCACAATGCTTATCTCCACCTTCATAACAGCTCCACGTTAAATGCAATGGAGCTCCCATTTTCAAACCAAGCTTTACTATTTCATGCTTTACCAAATTACCTACTGGCATTAATACATCGATCTTTTTGTTAGGTCCAGTAGCATATGGGCTTAGTTTTTGTAACATTCTAATGAATTCCATTTCATTATCAGGGTAAGCTCCAGCTTCTTCCAGATTTATACCAGATGCAATTGCATCATAGTTATAAGCCTCAGCTATTGCTAAGGCAACTGACATGAATATTAAATTCCTAGCCGGAACCCACTCATGTGCGAATTCAGCTCCCTCTTCTCCTTTTCTATCTTTAACTATTTCACCCCCTCCTTTCAATAAGGTGGTATGTCCTATCATTTTGAATAAATCAGTACTTATTTCTATCAACGGAACATTCAGATATTCTGAGATTTTCTTAATGGCTTCTCTTTCCTTTTCTTCTGCCTTATGATGATAATTGAAGTGAAGTAATGCTACCTCATAACCTTCTCTTATTAATTTAGTAGCTGCTACGGTAGAGTCTAGACCACCGCTTGCTATAACCAAAACCCTCTTGTTATTCTTTTTTTCAATTAAAGGTACACTATAGATCTCCTTCTTTAGATTTACCATAGTTATTGAATATGGCTCCAGCTTAGTTACGTTCACGGGATCAAAAGGCTTAACTTCAAAATAATCGTCAAGAGATGAGAAAAACACTGCATCCAAGTGGTAATCGTAAGCCATATAGAGAGGTTTAAAGTTATTTACTAGAAATATTCTATCAGGATATAATTTATCTCCTATCACTAAAGCATAACTTCCCCTGATCTGATTAATTATATCTCTTAAATCTTCTATACTGCCATTCCACATTTTATCTAGCATGGGAGGAAGTATCGCGCTATCGATTCTAGTTTTTCTAGATAACTCATATTTCTTTTCTAATTCTATATCATTCGCAATTATACCGTTATGTGTAATAATATATCTTTCCCCTACAAACGGTTGAATGTCATCTAGAGTCTTCTGTCTAACGTATTCAGTTGTAGGTTCGGCTCTGTTATTGGCTATCACTACTCTAGAGTCTTCGTCAAGGATACCATACAATAATTCTTCCTTCTCAGAGGGTCTTCCTAGAGATTTTCTCACTTTTAAACTCCCGTCCTTTTGAATAACAACGATACCAAAACTGTCCCTTCCTCTATCTTCAGCCTTCTTAAGAATATTGGCAAATTTCCTTTCTACTTTATCATAATTTTTTGGATTTAGTATAAGGATACCGGATACACTGCACATTATTTCATAGTGAAAATCTTGGCATTAAAAAAGCTGTCTAAACTCAAGTACAATTCTGACTAGTCTTGCCTCTATATTATCTCCATCAACTATCGAAAAGCCATATTTATTTACAATTGAAGGTAATTTTTCTAATAAATCTTCAGCTACTATAATATCTATAATATCTCCTTTTTTACTCTTATTCTTTTGTATATTTAAATATCGTTCTACTTCCTTTTCATTTACTAGCACGTCCGCCATACTTTTAATCCCAGTAACATAGTTAATAAAATTGTGGAAATTCTAGATGAGATTAATGAAAGGCTAAAACTTTTTAACGCCGAGATAGCTCACGTATACACTGAAACAGCGTTAGACCCAGAATTAGGACCTGATATTAATGAACTAGACATCGATGAGAAATTAAAGAGAGCCATTTTACAATATGGGATAAAAAAATTGTATAAATATCAATACGATGCATATAAGAAAATAAAAAATAGAGAGAACGTCCTAATAATATCTGGAACCGGAACTGGTAAAACTGAAGCTTTTCTCATACCTATTATTGATTTAGCGATTAAAGGAGAAAGAACTGTTTTGGTTTACCCAACTAAAGCCTTAGCAAGAGATCAACTTAACAGAATATACTCTTTAGTGAAAGAACTTGGATTAAATGTAGGAATATTTGATGGCGATACTCCAGAGAAAGAAAGAGAGAGACTATATCGTGATCCTCCTCATATCTTAATTACTAATCCAGATATGATACATATTGGTTTAGCGTTAAGTGAAAGATTTAAGTTCCTACTTAGAACGGCTGATCATTTTGTATTCGATGAAATCCATGTTTATGAGGGAGTCTTAGGTTCACACCTAAGGAATCTAGTTGATAGGATAAGAGAGTTTAATAAAGAGATCCATATAGTTGGATCCAGTGCCACGATTAAGGCTACAAAATATTTATTAGAAGAATTATTTGGAGTGGAAGGAGATATAATAGAAGGTAGTAAACGAAGAAGGGGTGTAGCAATACACTCACTAATAAATAGTAAAGGGGCTAGTAGGTGGACATTGTCTGCTTTCCTATCTGCTATTTTAATTAAAAAGGGGCTAAAGGTGCTCATATTTACAGATTCTCAGCAGATGTCTGAGCTGGTCGCTAAAATAGCTGATAAATTTGGGATAAATCTAGAGGTTCATAGAGCTGGACTAAATGTTGAGGAGAGAATAAGCACTGAGGAGAAATTGAGATCTGGAAAAATAGATGGTGTGGTAGCCACTCCTACGCTGGAATTAGGCTTAGATATAGGTGCAATTGATGCAGTAATAATGGCTGAGAATCCGCCCAACTTCACTAAATATCTTCAAAGAGCGGGTAGAGCAGGGAGGAGAAATAAAGTAGCGTTGATATTTACAATACTAGGGGAAGATCCTATAGATAGTTATTATTTAAGACATCCGAAAGAATTCTTTGAAAGACAAATAAACTCTCTTACTTTTGACCGTACTAATTTGGAAGTGCTAAAGATTCATGCTGCTGCTTATCTGGCTGAAAAATTCAGAGTGAATTTGGATAAGTTACCGGAACTATGGAGAAGGGCTTATAAGGTACTTAATGAAGAAGGTATGGCTAAAATAATAAATTCTTACGTTTACGCTACTCATAATACGAGAAAATTCGTATCATCAACGTCATTAAGAAGTATTGGTCCTATAATTAGAATCTATGAAAAAGATAAGAAAATAGGTGAGAGAGAGTTACCTCAAGCTTTACATGATCTATATCCTAATGCAATATATTTAATATCTAAGAAAACTTATCTTGTAGAAGAATTAAATTTAAATTCGTTAATTGCTAAAGTAAAGAGAATGAATAACGATTTGCCCTATTATACTAAGCCACTTTACACTATGGATTTGTTAGAATTTCATAAAAAAGACGAAAGAGAAGTCTATGGTGTCAAGGTGGAATACGGTGATATGAAACTCCTCATGTCAGTTTTAGGCTATTTGACTTATGATATCTATTCTACAAGAAAGGAGAAAACTAAAAACGAATATACCTATAATGAACCTATTAATTTTACTTATGTAACTAAAGGGCTAATGATTCACCATCCCTTAGTTGATGATTTTAATTTAATTGATCACATGGAAGCTTATCATGCTACTGAACATGTTTTAATATCCTCAGCTAGAGTTGTTGCCGGGGCTTCGCTAACTGATTTAGGCGGAATTAGTTTTCCTAGTGGCCATGTAGTTATTTATGACTCAGCAATTGGTGGTACTGGGGTTGCAAAACTACTTTTTGAAAGATTAGAACAAGCTTACGAGATTTCTTTAGATATTGTAAAAAGTTGCAGCTGTGAAGATGGTTGCCCTAATTGCGTTTATAGCCCATATTGTGGTAATAATAATAAATTTTTATCTAGAAGAAAATCATTTAGATTAATAAATGATGTGATAGAAGGGAAATTAAATAAAAGATCAGAAAGCGTGGAGGGAAGTCCAATTGCATGAGAACTTTTATAGAATACTAAAACCAACTAAAGTAGGTAATACGGAGATAAAAAATGTAATAAAGTATAGGGACGGAATTAATATTACAAGTAAGAGTGTTCCGCGATATGAATATTTTAGGGGTGTAGAAGGAGAGTACGTTGTGGACTTTACCGACTATGTAGGTGTAGAGGATTTAGGAGATAAGGTTAAGGTCAAGGGTGGAACAAGATGGAGAGATATAATAAAGTATAACGTTGAATTATGGTCTAACCTTGATTTTAGTGTAGCTGGCTCAGTATATTTTAATGACCCGATATTTGGTTTTAATGAATTTGGAGAAATAAGGGACAAAGTAGAAGTTGATGCGATTGGCAATCAAAATCCTTACCTCGGAAAATACAACGGAGGAATAATCATAAATGTATATATTAGGAAAGAGATTAGGGAAATAGCGCATAAGGTAAAATATGATACTAAATTGGAAAATTTATTCGATATAGTTAGAAAATGGTACGCCGGTGGAATTCCTCCTTTTAGAGATGTTAGCATAATAAAAAAAGATGAGGAAATTTATTTGTCAGTTTCTTATCCGAAAATAAGAGAAGGATTAGTAAAAAATTTTATTAATGATTTTAATGATATCAATAAAATCGAATATGATAGTTTGGCGTATAAATTTTGGTATTTTGGATATCTAGATTTTATTAAATTTGATGAAATTATTAAAAAGATTTATGAATCAAAATTCTCAATAATTCGATTTAGAAAAAATAAAATAGCTTACTCCATCTATTCTGATAAACCAATAGTAGGTTTAGAAAAGAGTCTAGATTACTCGACTCTAGAGAACGAAAATCTATTTAAGGGATGCATACTTTGCGGAAACTGTATTACCGTCTGCCCTTACGGTAAGCAAAATAATGACATTTTTTACACTCCGCTTGGATTTTATTCATTTTCATATTTTAACCAAGTTGGAGACATAGCCAATTGCCACCTATGCGGTTTATGTGAAGAAGTTTGCCCAATGAAACTAGATATAACCTCAGAATTAAGAAAAAATTCTAGCTTAAGAGAAATAAATCCTAACTATATAATTAGTGTCATTAAACCTAAGTCGTCTGTCTTGGTAATTACACCAATTAGTGAAGGCTTTTACGACTTAATAATAAAGTCGATAATATATCTAGTAAGAAAAGGAAAGAAGATAGGAATAATTTATTTGCCCTATAATTTTTCTAAAATAGTTAAAAACGAGATAAACCTTAAGGAATTGGAAGGAGTGAAAGAGATTTACGTGATCTCACCAGAAGAATATTTTTACTTGAAGAGATTATTGGCAAAGAATATAGTAGATATTTATAATATACAAACATTAATCTTGGAAGAACTTAATATAAATATAGATGATGTTCACGTTCCTTGCCTATTAAGATCTGACGTAAAAACAAATAAAATCGTTTGTAGTAATGCATTTTTGAATTTATTAAATGGAAAAGATAACATCAACAAGGAAATTAAAAATAAAATTACATTGTGTCCATTAACTGGCAAGGAGCTTGGAATTCCTACACCATTAGACATATTAAATTACAATTCAGATCACAATATAGCAAACAAAATTCTCGATAGGATTAAACAGTCTATAAATGATGTAGGTGATGTTTTAGAGGATATAAATTGGTATAGTGGGATAGATAATATGATTTACGAGAATTTATACTCATCAATAGTTAATAGTGTGATAAAGGATGAGAGTTTTGAGAATCTGATTACATTTTACTTCTTTGCACAAAAATTAGATAATATAGATGAAAATCTGAAAAAAATTATAGTAAGTGAGATAGAGAAGATTATTTTCTCCTAGCTATGTAAATTAAATGACCGATTTCGGGTAATATTAATTCTTTCATTGCCAACTTTACAGCGTCTGGTGATCCTGGTAGTAGATACAGTATTTTATCGCCGATTATGCCAGCAGTAGCTTTAGTCAGATAAGAGGCAGACTTGACTTCTGGATCATTATAACTTACCAACCTAAATATATCGGAAAAGCCCTCAATTTCTCTATCAAATAATGGTCTAATAGTCTCTACTGTGACATCAGTTAATGAATAACCAGTACCACCGGTTGAAATAATCACATCCACTTGTGGGTTTTCAAGAGCTAAAACAAATGCCTTAAGTATTTTAATCTTATCGTCGGGTATCAAATCGTATCCAACCACAGTATATCCAGAACTTATAATTAGTTGTTTTATTATGTCTCCAGACTCATCAACAACTGGCTCTTTTCTTATCAATTTTTCATACCTAGAAGTACTTATAGTGATCACGTAGAAATTTATGTTCTTCGGAGCATGTAACCTATGTTCCTTATGGGCTGTCATATAATCACATTTTAGGTAAAAGTAATATAAATACTGTGTAAATGATTGGATATTTTATCATATCATGATGATTATCCGTGGTGATTTATATTAGATTTATAAATTATATTTGATATTTATAATAATTTTGCTAACTAAAATTTTATCCGTACATAAGAAACTCTAACAGATTAATTTTAAATTAATCAGCTATAATAAAACCTTTTAAAATCTTACAAAATGAGGAAAGCTTGGATATTTATGGCGGGAGAGGAAGTCAGAAATCTAAGGATATTAAAGTAAATGTACTTCTTTAGCGATGTCCAAATCTAAATCTAGAAAGTTATCCCTTATTAGGACACTACCATTAATGTATAAAACTGTGCTCTCAGGAATTTCAGTGAATCTTATTCTAAAACTAGTTAGTATATACTCATTACCGTTTTCATCTTTGCCTAAATACTTAACTGGAATCGAATAAGGTTTAACACTTTTCATTATCTTCACTCTTCCCTTAAAACTCCTAGAATCAATTACAGAGCCAAAGTCTTCACATTCAACAATCTTAAAAGTGTACTGTTTATCAATAAAAATACCTTCCAATACTCTTTTATTTTTCAAAATTTTGAAGCTATTATAGTCCAGACTCTCTACTTCAGACTCTTCAACGAAGTTTAAAGGTTTTGTAATGTTCCTTTCCCTAAGTATCTTTAACGTTAAGTAATGAGATTTGTTAAAACTTAGAAAGTCTAAATCTTTCCCTTTTCTTTGGTACAAGTAACTACCAGTCACCCCTAACTTTTCGTCAAAATATTTCATAAATTCCAATAAAATGTTGTCATTAACACTAACGGAAAAGGGATCGAGAATTTCACTGTCCTTTAAGGGAACAAGAGGTACTTCAAAACCTAGTTCTTTTACATATCTAATTAAGTGAGGGAAATTTTTCTTAGCTAGTTCTAAAGCGTCGTTCAACCTCTTAATTTTTATTCCGTTATACATTCTAGGTAATGCTACGGCATACCCATCAGGGTGAAAACAACCTTTAACAGCCCAAATGGCGTTTCCATACTTTAAAAAATACCCTTCCACTATTTGCTTCATAGTTAATTTTAATAAAAACTACAAATTTATGACTAACTTGCTTTGAGGATTATAATAGTAGGTGGTGGAATTACTGGCAGTTCGCTTTACCTTATTTTAAAGAAAAACGGTTTTAACGTCATCTTAATTGACTCTAACGTTAAAAGGAGACCTTTTCCAACCTTAATTCATTCATTGTTATTAAAGGATAAGGATGTAGAGTTAGCTAAATTGTCTCTAGATTTCTATAGAAAATTTAAGATATCATATAGAGATTTTATATCTTATACTATAGGTAAGGTAGACTCTAGACTCTTGAATCTATGGAACTCAGTTGGCGTTGAGTTAAATGAGAAATATGTTGACTGGCTAAATACTAATGCCATTGAGGCTATAGGAGGCGATAGACTAGTTTCGATAAGCGGACTAATTAACCTAACTGAAAGGATAATCACTAATCCTCGTATAGAAGTAAAGAATAATAAAGGCTTTTTGAAGATAGGAAACTCAACACATGAAGCTGATATTATAATTTTAGCTGCAGGTGCATGGAGTAAGTATATAATAAATGTTAGTTTACCTGTCAAGACATACTATTGTTGGGCTATGTCAATAATATCTAATAAAAGGCAGGTTGGAAAGTTTATTATATACGATTATGTTAATTATTTCTATTCTAGACCTATAATCGGCTTAGGGCTTCCCTTCGCTATAGCGGGTGATGGGAAAATTATCGAATCACCACCATACAATAAGGTTTGTATAACAGATAAAGAAGAGGTTCTCCAAAAGATTTCAAACAGGTTAGGATTTGTGAAAGAGCTATATACAAGTGGTAATTTCTGCGAAGCCACTATTGACATGAGACCTGCTTATGGCAAAGTTGCTGAAAACGTATACTATATCGGTGGATTTAATGGATATGGTGCTGAAGTAGGACCGGGGTTGGCTACTGTTTTAAGCGAAGAGATATTGACTAACAAGGAGGTAGATAATTATAAAGAGTATCGAATAGATAGATTCAGCAAATTTAATGATGATTTCGAAATAGGTAAAGAACCTCATGAATTATAGATTTTTAAATGAAAATTAATCACCTCGCTGACAGAGTGTTCTTCTTCTTTAAAACTCAAATGAATTCTTTGTTTCTCTTTACATCTTTCACAATCATATAAAATCCACCCACCTAAGAACTCATCATTATAGTAATATCTAATTCCTCTCCAGCCTTTCAAATTAACTAGAAACTTTATTATATTTTCTGACATCGTAGGAAACGCTACATATTTTTCCATTTTTAAATAATATAATTTATATTTTTTAAAATATTTAGGATGTATTAAAACTGAAAATTGAGAATAAAAATCATCTATATCACTAACTTTTACTAGTTGTATAATTTCTTGTTCGTCAACGTATATCGCTACATTACGATAATCTTCAAAAATTTCATCTAAGTCAGTCCAAGGAGGAGATGGTGAACCTATTAGCCATGAGAGCATAATTAGAATTTTTATTATTGAGATAATTAATCTATCTAAGTATGATGAAGTGACGGTTTACTGAGTTGTGAAGACCATTCCCCTCACTGAGGTTGATTGAGATGAAGTCAAATAGTAAAGAATTTTTCATAAAAGATATTGAAATATTAGAAAGTAGATTAATGAAAAATTATAGTAATATCAGTCTTAACGATATAAAAAACAGACTAATTCAATATTATGAGCTAGGTCTGACTAATATAAATAATTCGAGTATTCAGATGATACTTTCAGCTTACTTAAAGAGTCTAGGGTATAGGGTCTTCGTTGAATATGAAAAGCGAAATAGATTATTTGACGTTTATGCGGTGAAGGATGATGAAATCGGTATAGAAGTGGAATATGGTTATGTCCCTAATTCGATCGCGCTTAATCCGGAAGAATATCTAAGAAATAAATTAGCTTTAAAAATACTAAGATATAGCAATTTTACCTCTAAATTTTATATAGCAGTTCCATCTTTTTACCTACCTCCTATACCTAAGGAGTTATTTGAATTAGACCAAGAAAAGAGAATAAAAGCGTTGATTACTATGGCGAGAAAAAATAATAAAGTAATTGATATAAACGATATTCAAGTTAAAGACGTTAAATTAGACGGAATTATGATAATAAATGTAAGTGACTTAAAAGTAAGAATATTGGATATAAGAGAATACATGAAATTAAATGATCTTTATAAATAAGTAGAGAAAAATAAAAGAGGCAAAAGGAACCGAAATATTATCGTCAACTATAGGAACTATTTCCATGATCGTTGCTATTACTCCGGCTATTATACCTATTATCCCGAAAACTAAATAGCCTAGGACCGAGCAGAAAACTAGCATACCTAATGAACCCCATAAACCTTTAACTCTCCTTTTATATACAGCATTCCTTATTATACCAGTTATTCCATCACCAAAGGACATGAAAAGTAAAGGAAGTATTGCTATGTAAACGGAGTTATTTTGCCAGTAATTGTGATCTAATATAAACATTATTAATAAAATTGTTCCAAAAGAGAAAGTAAAGTATATTTCTCCTAGATTCTCCTTTTCCATGAACCACCTCATCTCCCTCCTCCTAATCCTTATTAGGATTAGGTATAGCATTAGCAGGTATGAGGTGATTATAGGTACTATAGGTGAATTAAACACTATAGGTGAAAGAGCAGCTACTACTCCGCCCCCTAACATATGAATTACCTTTCTTGTAACATAAACCCCAAATTTTTTAGAAATCAGTTTAGATATATAAAGTGTTACGAAAGCTACCCATAAAGTCAGTACGATTCCCCAAATGATATCTTTAATACTAATTATCATCTTAGATAGATGTTGGGTAAGTATTTAAAAATTAACCCAGCATTTTTTGAATAATGAGAATTTACAAGTACAAGCTAAGCGATGGTTATCTAGTTCCAGATGAAAATGGCAATATTACAATATTTTTAGAGAACAATTTAATAATGATATATGACGATAAGGGAAATGAACTGAAAGATGTAAAATTTAAATATTTGAAAGATGAGGGTAAGCTTCTCGATAAACTAAGATACTTAGCTAATTTAGTGGGAATGAATATCGATGAGAGAACTATCTTAGCTTACCCCAACTTTAACCAAAGGATACTGATGTTAAATAAACTAATGGGAAAAATTTTCGAAGATTATGTCTATACTCTACTTTCTAGTAAGTATAAAGTTACTAGACAAAAAGAACTCTACCCTACATTATATAGCTTTACATTTACTAGATGGTCAAATAGGCCAGACTTTATAGTAGAAAATAAGGTAGTAGTAGAGGCTAAGGTGAGTAAAAACAACTATCAACAGACTCTAGATTATTCGAAGTATTTCAAGAAAGGAATAGTCGTATTCCCATTTACTGGAGAGTGTAGAGTTCCGAGGAATTGGCTGTGTTTCTTTAATCTTCTTAAGGAGAAACAGAGGTTCTATTTGGTTCTGGAAAGTTTATTATCTAGCTCAAAATAAATGCCATATGGAAATAGGGACTCCATTATTTGAAGGGGCTAAGAAGGTTCTACTTTTAGGAAGCGGAGAGTTAGGAAAGGAAATGGTAATAGAGGCGCAAAGAATGGGAATAGAGACTATTGCAGTCGATAGATATGGTTTAGCTCCAGCAATGCATGTAGCACATAGAAAATACGTCATCGACATGTTGAATCCTAATGCAATAAAAGCAATAGTCAAGAGAGAAGAGCCTGATGCGATAATAGCTGAAATAGAGGCAATTAACACTGATGCTCTAATTGAACTAGAGAACTCTGGTTATAAAGTGGCTCCTAACGCAAATGCAGTTAAAGTATGTATGAATAGAATAGAACTTAGAAGGTTAGCTTCAGAAAAACTAAAATTACCTACCACTAAGTATGCTTTCGCAGAGAATGAAGAAGAGGTTAAAAAGGCGTGTAAGGATATTGGATTTCCTTGTCTTATTAAACCTGAAATGAGCTCCAGTGGTCACGGTCATGTTTTAGTAGAGCGAGAAGAAGATGTAGAAAAAGCTTACAAGGAATCCATTTCACATGCAAGAGGTAAAAGTAGAAAAGTAATAGTAGAGGAATACGTTAAGATAAACACAGAGCTTACTGTATTAACGTATAGATATTATTCCTCATCTGGTAATATAGTAACTAAAACCATAGAACCAATAGAGCATAAGAGACCTAGTTATTATTACGTCGAATCATGGCATCCTTCTACCGTTCCTCAGAATGTTAAGGAAAAATCGAGAGAAATTGCGTATAAAATAGTTGAAGAATTAGGAGGTTTCGGAATATACGGGGTAGAAATAATCGTGACAGAGGATAGAGTACTATTCAGTGAAGTAGCTCCTAGACCTCATGATACTGGTTTAGTCACGCTTGCCAGTAGCGATATTAATGAATTTCAGATACATATTAGAAGTGCTCTTGGATTACCTACACCAGATGTAAAATTAGTATCTCCAGCTGCAGCCCATGTCATCTTAGCTCCACGTGACGATATATGGGGTCCAAAATACATAAATGTAGAGAAAGCGTTAGAGATTTCTGGTGTTCAAATAAGACTATTTGGAAAACCTGTGACTTATGATAAGAGAAGAATGGGTCTGGTTTTAGCTACTGGGAATAGTGTAGAAGACGCATTAGAGAAAGTTAGAAAAGCCTCTTCAATAATATTAATCAAGTGAATGGATTTTCTTTAATTGGCTTATTATATCTTTGATTCTATCCATTACAAAAGATGATGATTTAGTATGGTATTGATCATGCAAAAGTTCATACTCAGCGTCATAAATATCAGCTATTTGAGCTATAGATAAAACCCAGGTTCTGGCAGTTGCGTCATAGTTATAGCCACCTCCTCCTAACATTAATAATTTTCCTCCAGCATATCTATGAGCTATATTGTGAACCTTAGTAACCACATCGAGATATCCGTATGTAGATAATTTTAACTCTACTAGGGGATCATCAAAATGTGAATCCCCCCCTTCCATGAGAATTATCACTTCTGGCTTATATCTTTCTAATATAGGCACGACTACCTCATTAAAAGCTAGAAGATATCCGTCATCACCAGTACCTGGAGGTAAAGGGACATTTACAGTATATCCACTAGCCTTTCCCGTCCCTATCTCATTGACACTTCCGCTTCCAGGGAAAAAATTAGGATGATACATATGTAAAGAAATTTTTAATACCTTATCGTCATCATAAAGTAGCTCTTGAGTGCCATCGCCATGATGTCCATCAATATCTACTATAGCTATCTTAGAGAGTTTGTTCTCCGCTAATTTAGCTACTAACGCAACATCGTTAAATACACAAAACCCTCCTGCTTTATTTCTCTTTGCATGATGAAATCCCCCTCCAATATTTATAGTGTGCTCATATTCTCCATTAAGCAAGAGATTAAGTGCTGTAACGCTTCCACTTATCCTAACTAATGATGCTTCATATATACCTTTAAACGCGGGAGTATCTCCCTCGTCTAAATACCCTATTCCCTCTAGACTCTTCTTTCTAACGAATTCTATATATTCTCTAGAGTGTACTATCTGTAATATATCATCTGAGACCAATTGCGGACTCACTATGTCTATATAATGAAATGCTCCTCTGTCCTCTAAATACCTTTTAGCCATACTTTCCCTCAGCGATTTAAACGGATGATCGTCCGGAAATGAATATTTATAATAATCATCACTCCAAACAAAGGCTGTCCTATGCAATCGCTATCAATACTTTTTTATTTTTCAATTTAAAATACTTATCTAGTATGATAGAAGATTCTTTGATTATAAGACCTGAATATATTGCTCATGCTATGGATAAATTAAACGATATCATCTCTAAAATGAAGGAAACTAAGATGTGGACTATCCCGGTGGTAAAGGATAAGAAATTGTTAGGATTAATTTCTTATAAAGATCTTCTGTCTAGAAGAGTGAGTCTAGAGACTAAAGTAATAAACATAATGAACCCGATTATTTCAGTAAATATAAATGATAGTATAGATAAAATAATTACAAAATTTTACACAAGCAAGGCTAGGGTAATACCAGTGGTAAATGATAAAAGGGAATTTCTTGGGTTAATTACGAGAGAGTCCCTTTTATCTTACTTAATGAAGTCAAATCAAATACCTAATAAAAAAGCTAGAGAGTATATGTCGTCTCCTCCTACTGTGATTAATGAAGACGATTCTGTAGCTAGAGCTAGATGGATTATGATAAGGGACAATATTAGTAGGTTGCCAGTAATGAAGGAGAAAAAATTGACTGGAATAGTTACTGCCAGAGATATTGTTGACGCTCTTTACAGTTTTAGTGGAAGAAAAAGAGAATCTATCATGAAAGATGAGGAAAGAGTTATGGCAATGCCCATTAAAGAAATTATGAAGTATCCGGTAATTACGATAAACGGTAATGATAGTTTACAAGATGTAGTAACAAAAATACTGAAATTTAATATATCAGGTTTACCAGTGATGGAAGGGGAAATGGTAAGCGGAGTTATAAGTGGTTTAGATGTAATCAAAGCTGTTACTGAAAAGATGCAATTGAGTATACCAATAGAGGCAAAAATTCCACAAACCTTAAAATCTAACCTTGATTTTAAGGCAAACATAGATGGTATTCTAGAGAGGTATTTAAGTAAGATAGAAAGACTTACGGATGTAATAGGATTTAAAGTCTCTTTCAAGGAAGAAATGAGCAGTAGCAAAAGCGATAAAAAATTGTATACAGCAACCGTTAAGGTAACGACGAAAATTGGAGATTATATAGCTAAAGATACTGATTGGGAACCAACAGTTGCAATTAAGAACGCTGTAGAAAAGATAGAGAAAAGAATATTAAGAAAATTGAGGAAGATAGAAGAGAGTAAAAAGGGAGTAAAGGCAGAAGAGGCTTGAAAATTGGAGTAATCCAACCTTCTAATGCGAGATCAGCGTTAAATCTAACGGAAAAAGCATTAGAAGAAGGAGCAGAATTAGTTCTTTTGCCAGAGAAATGGACTAAAAGTCTGGATGAAGTACCACTTTCAGAATTTCAAAATTTAGCTAGAAAATATACGGCATACATTATACCTGGAGCATTTGAGGATGGTGTCTCAGTAGTTTCACCTATAATAGATGATACAGGTAATTTGAAAGGAATTTCTAAGAAAGTTCACCTATTTGAAGAAGAGAAGACTAGATTATTCCCGGGAAATGAAGGAGTAATGTTTACATATAGGGGAATTAAGTTTGGAATTTCTATATGTTATGACGTAGATTTTCCAGAATTTATAAGGGAGATGTTCCTTAATGGAGTAGAAATAGTATTAGTCCCATCAAAGGTTAGGAGCACGGGAATTCAAATTTGGAAAGATTATCTTAGGATAAGGGTACTTGAAAATAGAATAGGAATAGTAAACGCTAATGCATATAACCCACCTGAGTTCACAGGAAATAGTATAGTAATAGTACCAGAAAAGGATAATAACACTGGCATCGTATTACCAAAAATACTTGGTGAACTTGGAAATGAGGAAAATTATTTAGTTGTGAACGTTGACCCACTTAGATTCATTCAACTTAGGAAAAATAGGTTAAATGAGGTTGTAAAATTCACCATAAAACAGCTATAGTCATATTATTTTAGATATTAAACCCTTTATTATATCTTCCTTACTCAACAATCTTTTTGATTTATAATCATAATATATCTCCAATTTAAACTTGGGATTAAGAGTTTCTCCGCTCATGACTTTTTCACCAGACACTTTACCATCAACTATCTCAAAATTTAAGTCCTCATTTTTTCTTCTTATTATTACCTTGTTACCATGAGGGATAACATTCATCGCAAGTAAGGAAGGTACTAGGTAATATTTTTTTGGTAACGTTAAATTCACAGCTACTTGGCTCTTAGAGTACACGATCTTATTTACAACATTAGCATCAGTAAAAATGTTCCTCCTTCTATCATATTTTATCACTTTACCATCTTCAAACTTAACTATTATGTCTTCATCTTGCCTGTTTCTTACATGTTCTTCGAGCTCTGAAAATGAACTATATAACATGAATGTAAATCTTACTTCGCCTTGTATAATTATGGCCTTAGGTGGTATACTTGAGTTATCAATAAATTTTACTATTGTTTCCTCACTTATAGGTATGGTGTAGTATGGATAAAATGGCAAGTTCTCATCAGGGAAGTTTAACGACTTAAGTGCATTCTTAATAAACGTAGTTCTTTCAAATTTATACTGCTCATATAAATTTCTTACCACAGTTTCTAGACTCTTTACTACATTTGATATTATTTTATCCTCCAAGTAAGCATGAATTACGGGTACTAGATTCATTTCGGTAGAATACTTTTTTGCTATATCGACTAGAGTATCTAGCTGGTTATAGGCGGACAATATGTTAAGAGAACTCATTTTAGCATAATATTTTAGTTAAGTTTAAAATAGTTAACGAGAGTGAAGAATCAGAGCCGGCTAAGTTTTCACATCATCTTTCAGACTGGGGCTTAGTCATCATGATGAGCGCGCTCTTTTCAGAGGTGATGAAGAGTACCACCGGCGCTGATCATTAAGGTTAGTATTTCCTTTTTAGCTTTATTCCTAATAGACTCAATATCTAGTCTCTCCTTTATATTCTCCATACTCTTCAGCTTAAATCCTCTCTTAATGAATACTCTAGAGTAAAGGGACATAGACTCTAGAAGATCATCGGGTTCGTATCCTTCTTCAGATACCTTAATTACTATACGTGAGTTATTACATCCTACACAAATACCATCTCCCCGAGGTATCTTGAATAGTTTATACTTAGGAAATATAACCTCACCATTATTAGTCACATTGAAAATAGCATTTAGACCTGCTCTAACGAAACCAGCACATAAATTCTTACCTATTATCGGAATATTAGGATAAAGATACGCAATATAACCCGCAGCCGTTTCCAGATCATCTAAATCTTGATTTAGTAACAATTTTTTGAATTCCTCCGCATAAATTATGGCATTAAAGAGTTCAATGTACATGCTTATACTTTTTAAAAAACATACCTATAAATATTATCATTATAGTTTTAGAGGAGGCTAAGCTAAGATATGATGTCGTATTACATCTACTTTCATTTTTAAATCATACTAACTGAATAGTCTAGACATGATTATCACGATAATAAACCAAAAAGGAGGAGTAGGAAAAACCACTACTTCCGTCAATTTAGCTTATTATCTTAGTAAAGTTAAAAAAACCGCATTACTGGATCTAGATCCTGAGGGAGGAGCTACAGTCTCTTATGGCATGAAAAGGGAAATGAAGGAACTAGATTTAGGATCTAAAAGCGTAAACATATTTAACGTTGAAGTATTCCCGGCAAACATTGGATTATTAAAGATGGAATTAAGTGGAGATGTAGACGAGATAAGTAACAAAATAAAGAAAATAGGAGATCAGTTCGATTATCTAGTAATAGATACACCTCCTAATTTAGGAACTCTAGCCATATCTGCAATGATCACTGCTAATAAGATAGTATCACCAGTCACACCGCAACCCTTATCTTTAGAGGCGATGAAAAATTTAGACTCTAGACTGAAAAATCTAGAAAAAACTGCTTACTCAATTACTAATTTCTCTAAGAAACCTATAAAGGTAGATAATTTAATTTCAATTAAATGTACTGATATAGCCGTCCCTCCGTCCAGATTATTCATAGAAGCCTCTAGACTCGGAGTTCCAGCCTTGAGATATGAAGAGGTTAGAGTGAAGAGACCAAAATTAGTAACGTATTTTCAACAACTATCTAAGGTGTTAGAGGAATGAGCGAGTTAGACTTTATTCTGAAAAAGAGAAAGAGCAATAACGTTGAGACTCAACCTATCTTAGGTGAGAACAAAGAATCTACAGAAAATAAAGTTGAAAACTTTAATGAAAAAGATAAGATTAAAGTAGAAATGATGAAATACATTAACAAAGATCCAAAAATAGGAGTGTGGAGTTATCCCGCGTTTCTCGTGCTACAATATCTTTACCATACGGTTCCAGGTTTTAAAATGAGTAGAGTAGCTAAAGAGGCTTTAGAAAAGGGGTTAAAAGAAATGTATCCAGATTTATTTGAAGTTGCGGAAAAATTATCATCGGAAAATAAACAGTAAAACCTAGTAATAATACTAGGATGTATTACAAATAAATTTTAAAAATAAGATGTAACTCCTTATCACATAAACATTTATTGAAAATAGAGAGAATCTATTTTGTTGATTTCTGTATAAAAATTGGACGGATTAATAATTGAAGGTAAAAATTTTTATTATAACTAGATTTACAAGTAACTTAATAAGAACATTTGGAGGGATAAACTTTTTATTGTAATGGAATTGAAATTAGAAAAATGAAATTATGTGGGAATTGTGAGATCGTCAGTCTAGATGGTTTAACTCTAAACTGGAAGCTTAAGACTATAGAGACTGGAAATCAAGTCCTAGACAATTGTTTTGAATTAAATTTCAAAGTATTAAAAAATACTATTTTATATAAAAGCATTATTATCCCTTATAATGGTGATTATAGAATATCCTCTATTTTAGTCTCCCTAGGGAGAATAAAAGAATCTAGACTTTTTTTCAAGAATCAGAAAACATCCATATACATAGAAGATATCCTAATTAAAGATATAAGTATAAAAGACATTAAGGAACATTACTCAAAAATATGCGGGAATTACCTCTCTACTCAACTCATGTATTGTTTAGGAAATAAACATTTTATGATAATCGGAAAAGATAAGAGAAATGTGGTTAAGGCTTACTTTCAACTTAAAGATTTATTAGATTATATAACATCAATAAGAAACGCTCTTTGCACGGACAATCCCTTATATTGATCTTACATAAGTTAGAGACACAATTTTCGGAGTAGTCTGTCCCAATATTTTTACCAACTATACTAGCATGAATAGGAAAAAAGGCATTTCGTCAATTTTAGGAGCTATAGTTGTTATTCAGATAGTTGCGTTATCATTAGCTCTAATTCTTTATTTTACTTCATTGAATACTAAAATATATGACGCAGAATATACACAAATGATGAGTGAACTACAAAATGCTCCAATTACTGTATTACCTACAATCAATGGTCCTAAAATACTCTCTTCTACCGCATATCCCATTTCGATTAAATATATCATTTATCCAAACGGTGCTATCACGAGTACTAACCTTCCTATCCCGTCTGATGGAACTTATATTAACTTTAATGGATATCCTTGGGTGATTATTGTATTAAACAATGGACAATGGTATAATATTTCCGATCAAAGAATAGTTATCCCTAATATCGCAGACTATAGAGTATTCAATGTATATTCTTCAATTGTGAATCAAGATGGTAAACTTAGCCCTGGAGTGAAACCTGCAATTTATGGTAATGATATCAATCCTTCCCAATGGACATTGATATCAAATAGTTTATCATCATATACTCCTTATGGTATAACGAATGCCATAGTGGAGACTAGCGAAAATCAAGGAGTAGTGCGTGTTCCATTGAAAATAAACCAGACGACAACCTTTAACTATTTTGACATCGCGATACCTTATAATGGAGAAGTTTATGCAGGAACCTCAGTGCCATATTCATATTATTTACCATTAGAATTTAATATTAATGAGAAAAATTACTACACAGTGCCGTTATATAACGTTACTTTGAAAGTAGGAATATATTCCTCAGGTTATAAAGTGTATGAAACTTATTGTATTGAATTAAGTTATGTAACATATAATATGATATACTTCTTAACAAGACATAATGGAGTGTTATATTACGGAAACCAAGGCGATTTTATACAGCTTATAAATTATACCTACTTAGGAAATATAGTAGCTACAAATATGGAATATGGCTCAGCTGAATTAGGAGAATTAGGAACTGGTGTAGGACCAAATCTGATTAATATTGCTTTGCCCGGGTATAATAATTATTCTTTGGCTAATGGTGAATTATTTTCGACCTATAAGGCTAGTATAATTTCCTCTGGCTATCCATATTTTGCTCCATATCTACAAGTTACGGAAATAAATTCTACAGAATATATAAATATTACAAGTATAAGCGAAACACGATCAACTGAGCTAGTTATGATGATAAGTGGAGGAAATTTAGACTATAACACTAGTGGAAATATTGTATCAAATCTGCTTAATTATTCATATGTATGGTATTTTAACGTTAGCTTAAACGTAGTAAGTTCTATAATCGTATACATTAGTCCTAATTCTCAAATAAGCTTGTCATTAGACTTAATTAATTCAACCATAATTAATCCTAGTGACTCGTATATATACTATACTTTATCCCGATTTGCTATGAGAGTAGGTAACAACTATACTAATCCGCAAATTGTAACTGGATTTTTGCCTTCTAGTAGTGGTTATTTACAATTAGAATATCCACTTGTAGACTATTTTACTACAAACCCTATATGGGATCTCTATTACAATACATGGGTTGTGTACTACTATGTAAACTTTATAGGCTTCAGGCCAATAACGTTAAACATAAATTACAACGCACCTTTCCTCATTATGATTAATAGTAATTTATACTATCCGTTTAATACGACAATCACAGCATAAGCAAGAATAGTTCACTCGTCTAATTCCTAGATAATTATTAATTTTTTGATACGTTATATTTATATCGTGATATCAAAGTTAAACTTTCAGAGGTTAAGAAAAGGAGCTCTAAAGTACTTAGTTTTGGAGTGTTTAAATGAAAAACCTATGCATGCGTACGAAATAATAAAGGTTATAGAAAATAAGTTCCAAGGCTATTATAGACCTAGCACTGGATCAATTTATCCAATATTAAAAAATTTATTAGACTCAGGTTACATACAAGTAGAAATTAGAGATGGAAAAAAAATGTACAAAATTACAGACAGTGGCAAGAAACATTTTGAAGAGTTGGTTAAGAATAAATCAGAGCTACTATTTGGCGGTAAGCCTAATTTAATTAGACCAATATTAGAGGAGTTACTAAAAACAGCGTTCTTCTTGTATGAAAATAAAACTAAAATAAATGAATCAAATTCGCAAAAAATTCTAGATAAACTTAGTGAATGCAGGGAGGAACTTAAGAAAATACTTACTTAACATGTTATACTTTGAGGCTTGGGAAGTAGACAATAACTATTCGACAAGCATAATATTCGTTGCATAATGAACAAGAAAATATTGGAATTGTTGAAAATTAAATATTTTACGCCATCAAATTTATGCATTAATATAATCTAGCAATTTCAGCGATTTATCAACAACCTCTATAGGATCTTTATCTATTACAAAAACTGAGGGTTCTTTACCATAATCCCCTAAATCTATTATATAATTTGGAACTTTACCTAGTGCCTCAAAAGCTTTACTAATCATAAATTGCATACTTCCTCCTTCCTTATTCTTAACCTCATGTGGCTCAGTTGACCTATCAAAAATAAATAAATTAGATTTATCGAGATTATTTCTTATAGTATCATAATATTTCAAATTTATAGCACTTCTCATATTTTTATCATATTTCATAGTCGACAAGATAACTCTTGCAATGTGATCTGATGCCCCGAATGCGGGAAGCATGCAATAGATAACTCTATTAAAAGCTACGGTTAACCTACCAGGTATAGCGGCAACATCATTAATTGTCTTAGCGTTAGATAAGGCATAGCCTATATTGGTTCTAACTTCTGGGATTAGCAGATATGTTTTTTCATTAAACACAAATTTATCTACAGCTTCTTTTAATCTCTTCAAGATAAATTCCCTCTCAGAAATCTCGCTCATATCAAATTTCAAATAAAACATTAAGTAAAAAGTCTTACAATAATAACAGCTCGCTTATGAATATGGCTATAATCCCAGACACAAAAATTCCATCAAAAGTTCCCATGCCTCCTATACTAATTATCTGGGGTCTAGCATCATCAATTATCCTTTTAAGGTTCAATAGATCAGCCCCTATAAGTGTCCCTAAAACACTTCCCACGTAGGCGGAAAGCGGAATAAGTATGTGTAACTTATAAAATAGAATATAACTAAATATGACAGAAAATAAGCTAGGAATTAGCGGATGCATTACTACACCTACTCCTCTTATTACTCTTGAAAATAACTTTGATAAAAGAGCGACTAGAATCACATTTATTAATAAAAGATATAAATAAGCCCTCAGTTCATAGACTAAAAAAATAGAAACTGTAGCGGGAATTAATGCACCACCAAAATTTACCGCTATTAACGTATTAGCACTTATCTTAGTTATCCTAGGTATAAATATAGGATAACCAAAGAAGAATATAACATCTTGTTCTATAACTTCAGCTTCTCTCTTCACCTCCTTCAATATTAAGTTTAAGGGGCTCGTGAATAAACTAACAAAGGATATTAGTAATGCAACTAGTATTGCAACGTCTCTATTTATACCTATAGTACTTAGCAATTGAGAAAAATATCCTGCTGAGACTAACGCCATAATTAAACCTAGTAAGAAGTATACTATAGTTCTAAAAAAACCCCTAAATGGAGAAAGAACTATTATCCTCTTCACTGCTTATTACACTCATGATTAGCCTTAATATACTTATCCCATGTATTGACATTATATATCTTTTTTCCTTTAAAGTGAACATTCATATAGTTGTTGAAATCGTTTCCCCTCCAATAAGATATGCCTAAAAAATCGTCCTCATATATCAGCGAGCATATATCAGCGTGGCAAGAGTTTATTAAGTAACGCAAAACATCAGTAGTGAGGAATGCCACATCAATAGGTAATACTAAAAGTGGAAATCCTAACTTGTTGATAATTAACATCAAATCCTCAACGTAATCATTATCATAGGTATTTAATATTTTAAAGACAGAATGCTCAAAAATAGGAAACAGCGGATGGCGATTACTAATTGCTAAATAAACTTCACTGGTAATACTACTTGCTGCATCATAAACCCACGATACTAAAGGCTTGCCACAAACATTAAGAAAAGGCTTATAGATAGAAATCCTCTTACCCTTTCCTCCAGCCATTATAACGGCTTTCAAATTTAACTAACTCCTCTTCAAAATCTTCATTAAATTCTCCTACTCCTTTTACATGAAGTATCGGATCACCATTTAACACTTCACCAATTATATAAGCATCGCTCACCGAATTTATGATCAGATCAGGCTTATCAGAAATAGCTATAAATGCGCCAGAAGATATTAACTTTAATGGATCAATATTTAAAGCTGAAGAGATTACTCTCGTCTCCTCTCTTAGCTTAATTTTTCCTAAATCGACTACTACTTTATGGTTTGAAGCTTTAGCTATTTCCAATAAGGCTTGCAAGATTCCACCTTCGGTAGCATCGTGCATCACAGCTACATAATCCTTTACTTTCAAGGCTTTATCTTGTATAATGATATCATTTCTAAACTTTTTAGCATTCTCAATAATTTTCTTATCAACTCCTTTTAAGATTAATAAATCCTCGTAGTCTTTAGCTAAAATCCACGTACCTTCTATTCCCGGATTACCAACTAATATCACTTTCATTCCCTCCTTTACACTGTTGTAGCTTAGAAAACTGTTACTAGTTGACAATGCTGTAGTTACTACAATATCTTTGCTTATCCCATCAGTAACTTCAGTATGCCCACCTAATATCTTACAACCAATAATATTACACGCTTCTGAAATACCAGTTATTATTTTCTCCAGATGAGTAACATGAGAGAGAAGTATAGTGTTAATAACCCATTTACACTTAACTCCTTTCATATTTATATCATTGCAGGCAACAGCTACTGACAGAAATCCAGCGTCTTCTCTAGTTTCTGTTATAGGGTCTGAGTGAATAATCAGATACTTCTCATTTAGCTCTATAACTCCAGCATCTTCGCCTATCGAAGGGCATATTTCACAATCTCCTATGGGTAATTTATTAATAAACTTGTTTACTGGAATTTTACCGAAACTCACATTAACTATTATTAATTATTTTAGGATATATGAATAATGGTATAGTTATTCAAGTTAGAGACTTACATAAGAGCTTTAAGGGTAAGGAAGTACTGAAGGGAATTACGTTTAACGTTTACAAGGGGGAGATATTCTCTTTACTAGGTCCAAACGGAGCTGGAAAAACTACTACTGTAAAAGTATTATCTTGCGTCTTAAAACCTTCTGAGGGCTATATATCGGTCTTTGATTATAAAGTTCCTGAGGACTGCAAGAAAGTAAGGGAAAATATAGGAGTTATGCCGCAAGATTATCAAGGCTTTATGGATCTGACTGTAAGGGAAAATATAGAATATTTTGTGAAACTCTATAACGGCAAAGAGAATAAGGTAAATGAACTAATATCCATGTTCAAACTAGATGAGGTGAGCAACGAAAAAATGCGAAACTTATCCGGAGGTTATAGAAGAAGGGTTGGATTAGCTTCTGCATTTGCCGGTAATCAAGGAATTTTATTTTTAGATGAGCCAACTGTAGGACTAGATCCTAAGGCAAGAAGAGAATTCTGGGAATTACTTAAGAGAATAAAGAGTTCAGGAGTAACAATACTATTAACTACACATTATTTAGATGAGGCACAAAAATTAGCTGATAGAGTAGGTATATTATATAAGGGTAATTTAGTGAAAATTTCTACTCCAGAACAATTATTGGAAGAATTCAAGACTCAAAACTTGGAGGATGCTTATTTGGAATTAATAAATTCACTGGAGGAAGAAAATGGCAAATAGAATATTGTTAACGGTATCCGCGTTAATTAAAGACAACCTAAGAAATAGGTTTGTAATATTTTGGATCATTATATTCCCATTATTACTTACACTACTATTTTCCTTAGTATTTGGAGGGTTTAGTAGTTATTTCCATGTTGTAGTAGTTGTTAATGGTAATGATGAATTAGCAAAATTTCTAAACACTACCAGAATATTCGAAGGTGTCACAAGTATACCTTTTGAATATGCATTACAACATAACTATATATATGTTAATGTTAACAATAATAATTTCACTTTATATACTAGCCAACAGAATGAAATATTCATACCATCTCTTGAGGCAATAATTAATGAGTATCTACATCAAAGCCTATCAAGTAATGTAGAATTTAATGTAGTGAAAGTATCAAATTTCACATACTATGACTACTTAATATCTGGAATGCTCGGAATTATTACACTGTCTAATGGAATATTGGGTGTTATAGGTGTTTCAGCTGGTTATTATAGGGACAGATTAATAGAGAGATTGGCTACATCTCCTCTTAAAAGTTATGAGTGGGTATTATCTTTAGTAATTTACGTCATTATAATAACTATAATTTCCATGCTAGTTATAATAATTCTCGGTATAATCTATGGATTTATTCCATTAATAAGCCTAACGTTTATCCTAGTTCTAGTAATATCTACATTATTCTTTAGTAGCCTTGGTACCGTCATATACGGTCTAACTCCCAAAGATAAAATTTTCCTATCAGAAGTTGTAGCGAACGTTCTAGTGTTCCCACTAATGTTCTTAAGTAACGCCTTCTTTCCATCGTACGTATATCCGCCTATAGCTAGAGTTTTTATTGAATATCAACCATTATCGATAATAATAACAGATATTAGAGATCTGACCATATACAATACTTTACCAAACCTATTAGAAATTATCGTTATATTAATTCTGGCTCTCGTTCTACTATACATTAGTTCATATAAATTATTAAGACTTAGAGAAATCGATTAGCCAAGGAGGATCTGTCTTATTTATATAACTCAAGATTCCTTCCCTAGCTTCGTCAGTTGCTACTTGGAGTATAAGGTCCTCGAAGGCCTTGTCAATATACTGCCTAAACGGTCTTATCATATTTCTCTTAGCTAATAGGATAGCTGAGATAGACATTTTACTATATTCTTTTAATATTTCCTCCGTTTCTTTTTCTATATCATTAGTGACAACGTTAACTAGTCCTATAGATTTTGCCTCTTCGGCATCTAGAATATCTCCCCTGTAAACTAATCTTTTTACATTATTATATCCTATAATAAATGAACCAATTGAAGAGAGTACGGGCGGGAAAAGTCCTAATCTCACTGCAGGAGCTGCAAACCTAGTATTAGTCTCTGCTATTACGTAATCCGAGAGAAGTAAGATCTCTAATGATGCTCCATATGCAATCTTTTTGACTTGAGAAATAACAATCTTATTTATATCCATTAGAAGATGATAGATCTCCCTCATGTAATTGAAGAAGGTTGAAGCGAACTCATTATTAGTTGTAGCCCTTAATAATTCCTTTAAATCGGCTCCTGCACCAAAATTATCCTCTCCTCTTAAAATTAGAAACTTTCTTGTTTTATCATAACTCAAATTATGAAGAACGTCAATAAACTGAGTCATAAAATTAATATTGAATAGATTGTATTTTTGATCTTTAGAGTAAAACTTAAGTAAATAGTAACTATTATATTCCTCAACTTCAATCATAGAGAATATTTATAACTAAGACAATATAAAGCTTAATAGCGAGTATAAAAGGGGAAGGACGTAAAATCACTTTTACAAATATTTTGTTTATGCACGGAGCTTTAAGACAAAAAATATGTATTAGGACAAAATTCTTATTAACTTACTTAAATAGTAGCAGAATATATAAGACATGCTAAGAATTGATTATTCATAAACAGTTAGGGTGAAATTTGTGTATTGGCATCATAAAAGGGGACTTAGATGGTTGATTCTATACATTTTGTCAAAGGGACCAATGACCGGAGCACAGATAATGGATGAGATAGAAAAGATGAGTTACGGAATGTGGAGACCATCTCCCGGCTCAGTATATCCAGCATTAGATGCGTTAGAGTCGGAAGGTTTAATAAGAATTAGTAAAGTTGAAAAATGGAAAAAATATTATGAGCTAACACCAGAGGGTAGGAAAGTTATTGGGGTAGTGGAAGAAGAGGATAAGGTAAAGGAAGCTATTTCTCAATTAGAGTTCTCAGCAAGATATCTAATAGAAAATTACGAGAAGCTTTCTATGGATGATAAAAATAAGTTAAAGAGAGTTATAGAAGAATTGTCAAAAATACTATAGTCCTTCAGACTTTAATTAAAAAACAGTGGATAAAAAATAGGAATATTTTAAATGGGTCTAAATTCTTTCTCCACTAACTGAGCCATTTTATCAGCACAATCCTTTATATCGCCTAGCATCTTAGATTTTAGTTCCGCGTAATCTCTTGCTTTATATAAATACCTTGGTCTTCCTGCTTTATTACCTGGCTCTTTAATTCTCATAACTAAACCCATCTCCAATAATTTGTTTAGACTTCTATTAATTGAAGCCTTAGACAACTTAAGATCACTTTCTAACTCTTCTGTACCTCTGGCATCACCCTTCATTAACGCCAATAACACCGTAACATCTGTTTCTGACAATCCATAGCAGAATGACAGAATATCTACTAAACCGGCATCCTTTCCAGATGGTAACTTTATTCTTGTACCTTCACTTAATTGTGTTTCAGACATTTATCTCACTAATAAAGAATCTAAATCCTCTCATATAAAAATTTTTTCCACCCACAGTAAGGAAAGTATTGAATCTTTAAACTTCATCTGCATGTTTTATACAAAATAATTTAGCCTAAAGTATTACTAACACTCTTTAGATATAAAAGCTTACTACATCATTCTCACTTATATCCTACTAACTATTAATTACAGATAGTGAGAAAGATTTAAATATTAGAATAGTAAAAGTGTCATTTGGTGAATATATTGGCAGTAGAAGAAATAGTAAAAGTGTCCAGAAACTATCAAGTCACAATACCCGCAAAGGTTAGACAAAAATTCCAAATAAAGGAAGGAGACTTAGTTAAAGTATTGTATGATGAAAACGAAGGAGTAGTTAAAATACAGCTATTAAAGGAACCTTGGAAGTAGTTTTTTATTTATCTTACAAGTTTTTTTATTTAATGCTAATTGATTCTCACGCCCATATAGATGTTAGTGAATTTGACCAAGATAGAAACGAAATAGTTAATGAATGTGAAATAATCATTGTTAATGCTGGAGTAGATTTTCAAAGTAACGTAAAGACATTGGAGTTATCTAAAATGTATAAAAATGTAGTCCCAGCAATAGGTTTTCATCCCGAATTCATAAAAGAAAAATACCATGAAGTAGATAAGTGCTTAGAATTAACTGATCATGGTGAAATAATTAGTGAAGTAGGTTTGGATTATTTCTGGATAAAGGAGAACGAATACAAGAGAAAGCAAGTAGAAGTATTACAAAAATTTTTGGAAAAAGCAGAAAAACAATCGAAACCTGTAATCATTCATATACGAGGAGGAATGAACGATTTCTTGAACATAATTAGTTCATATAAAGTTAAATTTGTAGTACATGCTTACGAGGGTAATACTAAAACAGCTAATCAAATAATAGAACTAGGAGGCATGATATCTTTCCCACCAATAATCAAAAGAGACAAATATAGGCAAAGAGTTGCTCAAGAGATACCACTAGATTATATACTAACAGAGACAGATTCACCATTTATGTCTGCTGAGAAAATGGTTAGAAACAAGCCTTGCAACGTTAAAATAGTAATAGAAGAGTTAAGCAAACTGAAAAATCTAAGTGAAGATGAAGTTAAAGAAAAAGTTGTTAATAATTTCTCATCTCTCCTCAGAGGGAGAAGAATAACAACAAGCTAATAAGAACATTGAAAGTATTAAACCAATAGTAGGAATATAATATCTTGGCTCAGGAGCTAGCCAAGCTAACATTGAAGACTGAAATATAGCGAACGACATCATTATAACTGAGAGTATAAGAATTACCAATCCGCTCATGAACATTGGTATACTTTGAATCTTCATTCCCTAATCCCTATATTTAATTAAGTAATTTAGGTTAAAAAGCTTAACTGAATTAGAGAAAAATCAAAAATAATTAAAAAAAGGAAAATAGCTTAATACTTATTTCTCACTCCTTTGGAGCAAAGTATACAAATAAGAAAAACGCTATAAATCCAATGAAGGCTGTTATCATAAAAACTAAAGTATAGCTGGTAGCGGCTTTATGAAAAGTCTCCATAGCTATTTCCCATACCAGTAACATTATAGCTAGTATGTAACCTATACCCAACAACTTGAAGAAACTAACCATTTTTATCACCCCTCAACTAATATAGCTCCCCATAATCCCATAACATAACCATATTGCTCACCCGTCAGATCATTTGACATATTCATGAAGTTATAATTATAAAATACCGGAGTTATTAGACCATATAAATAGGCTGGTGCTTCTGCTTTTACAGTAAAAGTTACAGTAGTATTGTACTGTATAGGAACTTGTTTAACAAGAGTAATACTACCATTCCACCATACGGCATAAACTCCTATATCTACATTAGTTACTGGATAAGGCTGTCCACTCGCAGAATAGTTATAAAGGAAATTATCATCATTATTAGGTATTGGAATATACATCTTTATGGTCATTGTAGAATTTACAGGAACCACTAAGGTGGGGCCAGGAACAGAATTATTAAATACGGCATACTTATCTGCTACCAAATATATTGTAGGTGTTGAAGAATTATAAATTACTATTGGAGGATTATATGGATCTCCAACCAGCGTAGAAGTTTGAGCTGAATGTGTCTGTTGAATATATTCATTAATATCTGACTGAGAAATATAACCTTGCTGAGGTAACACAAGCAATAATCCAACTTGATTACTAAACCATGGACCATTATACTCACCATTTAGGAAGGCGAATACTCCAGAAATATTAGGAACTACTACTGGAGCGTATTGGACTAAACCCGGCACTATCTGAACGTCATCAACATGTGTCGCATAATCTGGAAAGTAGAAATTAGTAGTTGCACTATGTGGACCAGCATACATCGTCAAGTTTATATACTCACCGGGATGAGCAACCATAACGTTATCATAATACGAATTTCCTAACTCATTGGACTTAATACCCCCTCCATTTTCACTAACTGCAAAGTAATACTGATAAGCATATAAGGTAGCTTGTATCACTTTGTTCTGATCTACAGCAGCTATAGGTATTAAACTACCAGGCTGGACAGAAGTAGGATTGCCTCCCACAGTAAAAACTAATGGAACTGTACTTCCAATAACTATTACAAACAAGAAAATCACAAATATTACCCAATATAACTCATATTTTTCTTTCTTATCCAATTAGATCACCCTATACCACGGGTTTTGTGTAAAAATCATATTGACTTCATCCCCTTGAGAGAACCTATTGCAGCTAATATTATACCTATTGTAAGCATACCAATCCAAAGCCATGCTTGAGGAGTATAAATGTTTCCAGCAAGTGCCAAAATAAAAGCACTGATCACTATTAGTATAGCACCAAATATGGACATGCCTATCATTGGAGACATAGCTTTTCTAGCTATTTTAACTAATTCAGATGTAATAGGTAAAGAGATATTTGATGGCCATTCTAAACTCATCGCAACTACTCCTGCTATCTGAGGTAAGGATAACCCTTCTAGCCTAGCATTCCTACCTCTAACTAAAGTCAATACAAGATTTAGAGCCCATGCTAAAGTAGCTATATCTGCTATTAAGGCTCCTGCAGTAGCCATAACTTCAGCATCGACTAACCCCGGCACTCTGGGATAAATCATCGCTCTCCTAACTATACCATAAAACCCAATTAGTTCAAAACCTACTATTAGAAGAGCAGTTCCTATCATGTAACCAATGTAATGCAACCAGGCTAATCCTCTAGAGAACCATAATTTACCGCTCATCATCGAAATCATAACATATAATACTGCAAAAGCTGCTGGAACTATAGACCATAATATCATAGCGTGGAAGTGACCTACAACCCAGTCTGTATTGTGAATTATAGCGTCAAAGCTTACAGTAGCATTAGATATTCCCGTCACACCTGCACCAATAGCTCCAGCAAAGGATGTAACTATCCAGGCTGTTAACACATTAAAGTTTACATTAGCCCCTCTGGCAGTTGCCCACAAGTTGAAGAAAGTCATCATACTAGGAACAACGACTGAGTACGTTAGAATTTCTTGTAATATCTTTAATTCAACTGGTAAGTTAACCATATATAAGTGATGTATAGGAACGTTATTAGAGAATATCAAGTATAATAAAGCAGAGACCCTAGCCATTCTATCACTATATAATGGCCTATTTGCAAGTAACGGTATGAAAAGGTATAACGCGCCTACTGCAGGAACCCACGCCATGTAAACTATTGAATGCCCAAATATCCAGAATGCTATTTGATTCGCTATAGGATCTAATCCAATCACATGATAGAAAGCTAAGATATCCCAAACATCAGCTGCCGTAACCCCAGAATAGCCTATCATAAACATTAATGTAACCATCAAGAAGTATACTAAGGGGACTGGTAACTTCTCCTTCATATTCTTACTAGCTAAGTAATAATGGTAGACTATCCAGAAACCATCAATATATGTAAAAGCATCTAAGAATATCCATCCCCAGAAGAATAGCGGACTTGCAACATACATTGAATAGCCTGGTATCCCAAGAGGAGATAAATAATACCATATGGTTGCTGAAAAATAATTGTCAAAACCAGAAGCTGGTATTATTAGTATAGGTCCTTCCATAAACATCATTGAAATGTTAATCAAGATGAAGCCTAGTCCTAACAACCATTTAGCCCTTGGTTGAATGTTCAATAGTTTTATAGTAAAATAAATAAATATCGCATAAATTACCTGCTGCGCGAAACCAAACAGATCTCTTTCCGCATGTAAAGTTATCCCAGCATAATATTCTTGAGGAGTTAAAACCAAATTAGCCCCCAAACCCCATGATGCTTCTACAGTCCTAACCATAAGAGAATCTATAACTCCTAATAATCCCCATACCACACCTAAAACTAACATAGCCATGACCATTCTTGTAGTCCAATCTTTGTCTAGCTGGAAAAGATCAATAATTACTTCTTTAAGTCCCATATCACTTGCACCAAAATAAATAAAGATAATCGTACTTTAAATATTTTTCTTATAAACTCTTTATTAGTTTAAATTAACGCTGTTAATAAAATAGTCAATATTTTTTGCTAATTTAGTTTATTCTATATAATATGGAAAATGGAATTATTCGAAATATAACGTTAACAAAATTAGATTAAGAAAACCAACTGAAAGATATCGAAATATGTTACACATAGTCAAAATGATCTATGTCAAAATGATCTATAATAACCTATACTTAAACGCATAATAAACGAGAACGCTATAGTTAAGATGGTAGCGTAAGCTATTCGCCTAGAATATATCCGAGACATCTTTTAAAAGTGACTTCGAATGACCAAATCTGCTCAGAAGTTATAACGCTAAACTCAAAGTATATAACAAAAACGCTAAGATTAGATTAGTAGAAGATAATTTAAAACCTCCTTGTCTCAGAATTTATTGGTATTTACAGCAGAATATAGATTAAAATTTTGTATTTAACAAAAACAAAGATCTAATAATATAGTAAATGGGGCCGAGGGGATTTGAACCCCTGATCACCAGGGCCCAAGCCTGGCGTCCTAGTCCAGGCTAGACTACGGCCCCACATAACTACTATTCTTTAATGCTTTATATGGTTAACTGTTAGGAAGATGAACTGACTTCCTTCCCACCATGCAGGGCTCCCATCATCAATTCGTGTTTACACCTCTCATATATTGGGAGGCCCAGAGGACTATATAAATTCATAGTTGCAATTACGTCCCTATCGTTCTCATAGCAACATTTTGAGCAACGCAAATACCTATAAGCGACCTCTTTCATATCCTTGCCACATTTAGGACAATGGTAGAGGAAAAATTAGGGATAACATAAACAACTTTAAGACCATACTTTTTAGCCTCCCATTCAATTCAATATTGTTACCCTACGATACTACATCAAATATAGCTTATCCCTAAATTCTATTGACAAACTCTTAACACTCTTAATCATATTATTTAAATCCTCTAAAAAATTGCTGAAACGTTAAATGACGTAGCCATATCAACAATCCATTTCCCAACTTTCCTAACAGAATCCTCCAATATGTTCTTAGCCTTCTTGTGGAAAGCCTTAATTCTGTTTAAAATCCTGTCATTCTCCTTCCATCCCTTATCATTTGCAAATTTTCAGCTAAACTCTTATAATGATGAGCACCATCCAAACGAGTTAGCATCCTAACGTACTGTTTATCATCTTTACCAACCACAACATCAGCCATATTAATCTCAACACCATCTTTAGCTAAGGACTCACTATAACTCTTTAAAAGAGACACCTTCAAAAATGCCTTACCATCCCTCAAGACTAACCTCTCTCACTTCCCAATCCTTGTAAAATGATAAATAACCTAGTATTGGTAACTCACTAACTTGCTTAATCCAAAACTCCATATTTTCAAGATCTAACTTATGGGAGTCAACCAAACTGATACTTTATGAACCCTAGGACACTCACCTTTCTTAGGATTCTTTAACCAACCCTTGTATATAGCTATTGTATACCTATAACAATCTTGGGCTAACTTTTGGATGAAGGCTAAACTTTTCCTTCAAAAAATTCATAATTTGCCTTATGAACTTCCTTAATTAAGTTCTTCTCAAGTTAACTTTCCCTCAACCAATTAATGACATATTTTAAACCCTTTTTCACATCTTCCAACAAGGCTGAGTAGGAGAGGAATAAGGGAATCATAAGGCTAATAGTAGCCTTAATTCCTAACCCACCCTTCTTATTAGCCCTCCTACTTGCAGCTGAAGAGAAATGGGTTTATATACTTTTCATCCCCGCCCTGCAAAGCTTTCATAACTTTGTAAATATAGCTGTGTCATGAGGGAAATTTAGACAAATCTAGTACATGAATAACCCGGATACAAGCGATCTATTTTTTTACAGCCATATGATAATAATATAATTAAACAGACGATAAGACATCTATTTCAAATCTACTTTAAAGATTTTATGACTTGTTAGACTGTTTTTCTAATTTTGTAAATTCATTAAAAGCCTCATTAAGTTCCTTTTCAAAATCGTCTGACCATATATTTGAAAACCACTCCTTAATGTAATTTAACTCCTCCCTTATTAGTACTTCAGTTAATATCTTCTTCTCAGAACGCGGGATATCCTGAATCAACACAAAATATATTGCAGACAATTTCACTAAATCCTTATAACCCCTATCTTCTAGAGATTTTGAAAACGTAAATATTTTAGACCTAGGAACCGTGTAATAGTTAACTGCACTTCCCTCTTCATACAAATTAATTAGAAGGAGAGTAGATAGTAGATATCTCCACGATTTCTGAGCCTCCTTACTAGCCTCGTCTATGTGGTGAGCGCTTAAAAAAAGTATAGCTATTCTTATCCTCTTAATAACTTGTGATAGATGTCTCAAAGCAATTTCTTTTCTACTACTCACATTAATTAATGATGTATTAAATGGCTTTATCTTTTCACTTAAAGCCAATTTCACGTATTTTAGAAGGAGAGTTATCTCTCTCACTAATTTAGTATTTTAAAAGATATTAGTTCTATTAAATTAGTAAATTCGTAGTGTAAATAGAAGCGAACCCGCTGTGGATAAAACATGAATCCAGAGAGTTATATTTACGCCAACAAAACAGTCTATTCAAGATTTACCAAAGGGTATTATTAGTTTGATAGATATTTATTTTAAGCATGTATGGAAATTAATAACTTAATCTGGTTTTATTTACTTGAAACTACTCTACTTTAATTTAGCAATAGAATAAACATCATGAAACACTTAAACGGAAAGAGCTATCGAAGGATTCTATGTTAAAGACAGTAACGAAGCTTAATTAATATTCCCTTATTTGTAAAGTTTGTTCAATTCTTTCGAGAGCATGAATGGTACCTTCTTTAAAATGTTTCTCATTCCACTTTTCAAATAGTTTATAAATACCCTTCATCTCCACTCTCCATGTGGAAACTATCTTATCATCATAAACTGTGATCGACATAGTACCTATAAAGGGACCTTTCAAATAATTTATAATTACTTTTCTATCATTTTCTAATATACTAATTTTAACCCTACCTTTAGCGGGAAACGCAAACCTCAATTCTCCCTCATAAACGTTTTTCTCAACCTCTCTTAAATTAAGCTCTCTAGTTCCATGCCAATACTTAGTAAATGAACTTAAGTCTTTAACAATATCCCAAACCTTCCTAGGATCACAATCTATCTTCTTCTCAATGGAAAACTCTATCATAATTATAAGAAACTTGTAGCTAATTGTTATAAATATTTTTAAGTAAAACTTACGTGCTGATAACAATTTTGTTATTTTAATATAAATTGAATTTTCTTTATCTGGAAAAGTTTTTAGTTAGTTATTAGGACGAGAATAGAACTTTTCTTCTCTTTTCTGACTTCCTCCCCGCCCTAAAGGACTAGGATTCCTTTGGCGGTTCATAGGTTCCAATCATCGATTCTCGTTCTAGAGGCAGTCGAGAGGGTTAGGAGATCCCTCCCGTCCATCTCCAGAATCGGCT
The DNA here is from genome assembly GCF_001719125.1 of Sulfolobus sp. A20. Lineage (NCBI taxonomy): Archaea > Thermoproteati > Thermoproteota > Thermoprotei > Sulfolobales > Sulfolobaceae > Saccharolobus > Saccharolobus sp. A20. The sequence continues at coordinate 1,001,342 of NZ_CP017006.1, read as the reverse complement.
TTTAAACTCAAAAACTTTTGCCATCTTGAAGACAAGACTTTCCTCATTTCGTAAACGAGAATAATAACTTGTCAGTTAGACTTAAGAGAGCATCAAAGGCATTAAATGGAAACATTTGATTATGCACTATACACGCTTGAAATTTGACTATGACCATAATTTGTACTTTAATAACGGCAACTTACTCACACACTTGAATGTCATTATGATGATTCAAATTTAGGAAAGTCCACGACAAATATAACTGATATACTCGTGGATTTTTACCCATATAACGGCATCACGCTCACACACTAAGAATTAAAGGAAAACTTTTTAGGATCGTAAGAAAATAGTTATAACGCCGGAGTAGCTCAGTCGGCAGAGCGCCCGGCTGTTAAGGGCGCATAGAAACCGGGTGGTCGGAGGTTCGAGTCCTCCCTCCGGCGCTAGTTCTTTACTTTTTTCCTTAATTTTCTATAAAGTCATGACACAATTAGTGACAATCTTGATTAAACACTAGCTTGATTGGGCACAACTTTTTACTACTTCCTTTAGTAGATCATAGTCATAATCTGGGTGATATGCAATAGTTTCTTGTGCACAAGATTCAACTTTAGCTTTATATTGATACCACAAATCGTAGGCATATCTATTAGTAACTAGTGGTGGATTTCCAACAAGTTCTTGTAATAACCTATTATACATCTCTTCTAGTTCCTCTGCCTTCTTCTTAACCATATTATAACCTTCTTCATAACTTACTTCCGCCCAGCTTATTGATATTGAAGCTCCAAACGCAATGAAGTATGGAAATATTTTTGATAAAGCCTTTCTAGCTTTACTAGACTTCTAAGCAACCTCCTCTAATTCTAGAAAGGCACATAAAGGCTGATTATAGATCTTTTTGCCATATATGTAAATTTCGTAAGAGCATTTAATAAGTTCTCGATGATATGCGCCGAGGGTGGGATTTGAACCCACGCGGGGATTAACCCCAGCGGCTGCCCGCGTTAAATTAGCAGGCCGCCGCCCTACCTGGCTAGGCGACCTCGGCACTGTTATATTTTATAAAGTAAGGATTTATATTCTTTACGGGGTCAGCTCCCCTACTCCATGGCCTGCCTGCCTAAAGGGTAAACCCTGACCTCACTCAGCCCGTAGACCAGTGAACGCTGATGTCCGGGCACGACTGCTCCCTTCCGGGCCTCGTCGGTTCCCCCGGCTAATGTGGTACTTTCCCTCCCTCCGGAAGGAAAGCCCACATCCATCAAGCCCCACTGGGCGGGCTTCATCGATCCGTCAGGACCTTTAGGCAGGAGTAACCATGGAATAGGGGTTACTGGTGCCTGCATTACGCCAAGCAGGTCACAGGAGGTGGCGAGCCTCCCCACCCTACCTGACCCCACTATTGTATAGTCTTCTGTCAAAATAAAAGTATCGCGTAATTAGTCTGCCTCTCCCCATTCAAGGTTTACCTTATCAATTTTCATTTAAGAGCGAACAAAGAGAATCAGATAATCCCTCTCATTCATGTTGATGTTAGGAAAAAGGCAGTTTAGATACCTTGCTATCTTCGCCTTGAAGACTTTCCTTATTTTGTTAGCTATAGATTAAATAGTAAGCTATCTAACAAACCTATTTATTATTATTGATTATAATTGATTTTATGGGAGAAGATAATAAATATCTAGCCCTAACTTCTTTGCTTATCATATTCTTATTTTCGGCTTTAGCTATCTACTCTATAAGCTTTGTATTACCGAGTCTTATAGCGAAATATGGTGAAGCTGTAGCATTTTCAATAGCTTTGAGTTGGATAGGAGGGGGAATAGGAGGTTTAGTTATGGGTATTTTTGGGGATATTAGGAGTAAGAGGTACGCCTTATTAATTTCAATTATACTTTTCGCATTACCTATATTGGCAAATCTGATTGAACCTAATATTGTATTCTTTTATATAATTTGGTTTCTGATCGGATTTGGGGTTAATGCTGTAAACGGTATAAGTTATGTCTACGTCGCGGAATTGGCACCTACTAAAACTAGGGGATTCATAGGAAGTATTATGCAAGGCTTCTATTTTTTGGGAGCAATCTTAGGTCTTCTTATCTCATTCGTGGTTAGGGGTAATATCTTCATCTACTTTTTAATAATATCTATTTTATCGTTAATTAGCATACCTTTATGGATATTTATTCCAGAGTCAAAGTGGAGGGGAAATTTTTCTTTTAAATTACCAAAGGACTTGATCAAGGTAACGATATTTGGATCACTGTTCTCTATAGGCTCGTTTTTGTTTTTAGTTCCATTAGTTTCCTTAAGTTTTACTTTATTTTCCTTTCTGGGTTCTAGGCTTTATGTTGTGATCTTTTCGGCATTCATACTAGGAATGATAGGCTTCATGATATCTGGAAGGGTTTCAGATAAGATTGGTAGGAGACTAGCGAGTTATATATTTGGTATAATTAGTATAATCTCTTCTATTATTCTCTTCGTAGGCGCTATGCTTTTTGATTCAATTTTGTTGATTATCTCTTTTATAGTACTAATGATTGGGTCTTCATTTTTTGCTTATTTTGGAGTTTGGATGAGTGAGGTTTATCCAGTTAATTTCAAAGCCACTGGAACTAATATTACGCTCTTTCTAGGAAGATTAATAGGTGGAGGATTTGGAGTAACATTAGTACTTCTGATGCCTTTTGGCTTAGGGAGAGATCTAGCTATTTCTACTATCATATCTTCATTTTTAGTTTTAGTCTCGGCTACTCAAATACCTGAAACTGTTAAAAGACAATTATAGTTGTTTGTAAATATACTGCGATCACGGCAAAAATAGCTTCAATTAACCACAGAATAAGGACTATTTGGTATTCTTTAAATCTCCCAATTTTCATTACTACATGAGTTAAAGAGTTCGGAAACTCATCCCAATACAATCTACCATTATTATCAACTTTCCCAAATGATATTCCCTTAAACTTAGTTCTAGCTTTAAGTACAAACTCTATTACATATGGTATATAAAGTATAACTAATGCTGTATACATAAACCCTGCTATGCCTATAGCTCCAACTAGAGCTCCAATGAAATACGTCCCTACATTACCCGGGAATATCTTGGCTGGATACTTATTGAGGAGAAGGAATGCAAAGAGCGAGAATATACTTACCAATGCAAGTAGACCTGCCTCATAACTTGGTCCTTTCCTAGTTAAACCAATGTAAGCTAATGCTGATAGCATTATTATTCCCATTCCAGCTCCTAAGCCGTTTAGGCCTTCCAACATGTTAAATGCATTAGCTGTAATAGTTAACGCTACCGGTATAATGATGATATAATAAAATATTCCGAAATTTACTGGTCCTACAAACGGTATGGATATTACTGAGTGACCTACACTATAAACTATCAACGGTATTGACGCAAATATCGGTAAAAGTGCTCTGACTGATTGTCTTATATCTAGAATGTCATCTAGAAGACCTAAAAACGCTATGAGAAGAGAGGATAAAATGACGGCTGGTATTACTCTCTCGCTTCTAATATCAGTCAGTAAGAGAGTAAATGCACCTGCTACAAATCCCGATATAACCCCTACTCCTCCCATTAGTGGAACTTCTGGCTTATTAATCTTGTTAATATCCTTACCAATAAATCCTCTCTTCTTAGCTTGCTTAGAGATCCACACAGTTGAAAAATAACCAACTATAAAAGAGATTAAAGACGAAACAACTATCGTTATGACATTCATTTACTTTCTCCTTTTAATGGTAAACTCTGCTAAATATTTTAAAGCCTTTTCAGCAGTCTGATTTCTCGATTTAATTCGTGAAATGCTTTCAATAGCTTTTTTTGAATACATTTCAGCCAAATTATATGCGTAATCTAGAGAATAGTACTTTATTATATTCGCAACTCTTTCTAGTTCATCTCTTGATGCGTTCTTATTTCCCAAATTAGAAATAATTAATTTCCTTTCTTCCTCTTTAGCTTCATTAAGAGCTTTGATTACTAATATGGTTTTTTTACCTTCTCTGATATCACTGTAAACTGGTTTACCTAATTCTTTTTCATCGGCGGTTATACCTAGTATATCATCTATGATCTGAAACGATAACCCCAAGCTCATTCCATATTCGGCTAGATTGCTTACTGTATTATCGTCTGCCTCATTTATTATACCACCTAAGGCTGAAGAACATGAAAATAGCATTGCAGTTTTTCTCTTGATCATTTCTAAGTACTGCTCTTCCGAAACGTCACTAAGATTTTCAAATATCATATCCATTGCTTGACCTTCGGAGACTATTTCTATAGATTTAACGAAAAGTGAAAAAGCCTTATAATAGGTTTCAGAACTTAAACCCCTTAGAGCCTCATTTAAAGCCTCGAACGATTTAGCATGCAAGAAGTCTCCAGCGAGTATTGCCATTGGTTCTCCCCATTTGACGTGAACTGTAGGTATTCCTCTTCTTAAATAGTCCCTATCCATTATATCATCATGAATTAATGTAAAATTGTGCATTATTTCTACCGCAGAGGCTGCTTTATATGCTCTATCCCTATTTCCCCCCACCAAATCTGAGGATGAAACCAGTATGATTGGTCTGAGCCTTTTTCCTCCGGCCTTAAATAAATAAATAGATGCTTCCTCAAGGGTTTTTACATCACTTTTTACGAACTTATTTATTTCCAAATCCACGTTGTATATTATATCTTCGAAATATCTATCCAGTTCATTCATGGTTAAATTCTCTCCTTCTAATTTTCTCGTAGGTAGAAAAATCTATTCCTCTGTATTCGAGCCATTGCCTTAACTGCCCTAGTATGACTATACTTGCCTTCTTCATATTAGCAATATCCTTTGAACCAGTAAGCATCATTGAAACTTTTAATTCAAAAATTACTCTGTTAAAGAAAGCTTCTAAACTATCCTTACCTTCAATTGCTCTTTTTAGAACTGGCAAAGCCATCCCAGCTATATCTGCACCTAAACTTATTACTTTAGCCACTTCTAAGCCATTTCTTATTCCTCCACTTCCAATTATGAAAGCATCCGGTAACGCATATCTAACTTCTACTATAGATGCTCCAGTTGGTATTCCCCAATCTCTGAAAAGTTTTGCGCTTTCAGCCTTCCAGTTTCCTATTCTTTGATCCCTCACCATCTCTACAGCTATCCAACTGGTACCACCTTGCCCAGAAACATCTATATTTTTGAAACCATACTTATACAATATTCTCGCTGTTTCCATGGAGATACCGGTGCCAGTTTCCTTGATGATTACAGGGACTGATAGAGATTTAGAAATATCCTTAAGTTTTTCTAAGGCAGAAAAGTTATAATCTGGTTCTCCTTCAGGCTGAAATACTTCTTGGGCTGGGTTTAGATGAACTGCTATAGCATCAGCTTCCAACATTTGGACAGCTTCTTCAAACTCCTTTAAGCCATATCCTTTTGATATCTGTGGTATTCCTAGATTTGCTACTATTGGTATAGTGGGGGCTACTTTCCTTACCACAGAAAAGCTCTCTCTAGCATCAGTTCTCTCAATCGCTATTCTTTGACTACCTACCCCCATAGGAATTCTGAACTTTTCAGCTACTTCAGCTATGATTTTGTTAATTTTACCTAACTCAGGCTTTCCACCTGTCATTCCAGTGATCATAATAGGAGCGTTTATTTCTTTTTTTAAGAAGTAGGTTTTCGTATTTACTTCGTCAAATGATATTCCAGGAAAAGCTTGATGAACAAGTCTAACGTCTTCCAAAAGAGTCGTCGTAAATCCTTCTATATCTTCAAAGGATGCTATTTCAACATGTTCAAGTTTCCTACTTATTATGTCAGGCATGATTGTCACCTCTTATTAAAGTACCTATTCTATATCCCTTTAACGCTAAATATATATTTCCCGCTACTGACCCATTAAATACTCTTGCGTTTAACTTATTTTCAAGGACTTTTGAAACTTTTGATAATATGCCTCCAGTGACATCATAATTATTAAGCTCAATAAGCTTAATATCGTTTAAACTTTTAATTTCGCTTAAAACTCTATTTTCTTTACCTATTATCCCATCCTTATCAATAGCATAGAGGACTTCTGTTTTAAGCTTCTTTGCTATGTCTATACTCATATCATCAGCGGAAATTATAGTACCATCAAATCTAATATCGCCGTAGACTAGTGGAATTAGCCCTTTATCAATTACATCTATAACTATTTTAAATAAATAAAATTTACCCGGTATAGAAACAACATTTCTCAAATTCTTAGCAAAAAACCTCTTAATAATTATGTAGTTCAATTCTTGCATAGCTTCAGAAGTTCTTGAAATTTTATAATTATCGTTTATTGAAGCTTCGTAATGACCAAAGCTACCACCACCATGCAATAAGATGAGTTTAACGTTAGGATTTTCATTGAGGAATCTAATTATATCGTCACTTATTATGTCTAATACATTAAGCCTAACGCATCTCGGAATATCCTTACAAGTTATTAGACTTCCTCCAAGTTTGAGAACTCTATAAGTGTTACCCAATTAGCATCCCATATCCACTTCCAATTTTTAACTTGTGGAAAAGATAGAGAGTAAATTGCGCTCCAGAGCCCGTTCTCAAACTGTATAAGGTTTAGCATGTTCGTTTCTACAAACTCTATAGGAATAACTCCTAATAGATGAATTAGTGAATTGTCAATATAGTTTGGGCTAAGCTCTAATGGAAATGAATATAAAACCTTTACTTTGAGGCTTTTAGTATTAACCTCAATTGGTTCTTCTCCGCTTCTAAATAATATTTGTTTTCCTAATCTTCTTGATATTCTAAGTGCTTTAATTACTGAATTTTCCGGAAATAGTGCTTCATCTATTAATTGAATAATTTCATACTTTTCATCATGATTTATTGGGATATCACATTTGCCTATAGCTTCTGTGGTGATTTTTTCGGTTATATACACATAATATGAGGAGAATGGGAAGGAATAATTCCAATATTCATAGCCTTTAGCGCAATCAAAGCCAGTAGCATCATTGAACTCTTTTGCGAATTTATTAAAAATATCAGTCTCAATTACCTTTTCCTCATCCACAGCAATAAGCGCTTTTATAACTAGTATTGGATTGTTTATACCCTTTATAGGTATCCCAAGGAATGGTATGTTAACTTCCAAAACGGACTGCAAGATATCCCACGACAGAGTCCTTAGGACCTGAAGTATCTCCAGATGTTGCGTGCTTTAAGATGTATGGTTTCTTACCGAACTTCTTAGCTAAGATCATCACAGTCATTATGGGTCCATATCCACATAATGTAACATCCTTCTCCTCTACAACCTCATAAAGTCCCTTGTAATCAAGATCTTTTATCTTCTCAATTGCATGCTCATCTTTCTTTAAAGTCACCTCATGAGGATCATAGTGATTCATGTCACTACTTGCCAAAACTACTATATCTTTATCGTTGTTTTTGGTCATTACATTATAAATTGCTTGAGCTAGCATTTCTGATATCTCTGGAGTTTGCATTAGTATCGCAATAGGAACAATTTTAAATTGATCTCCAAAAAAGTATTGCAAGAACGGTATTTGAACTTCTATGGAATGTTCGTATATATGAGCTTCCTCCTCCAAATCTATTACTTCAGACTCCTTAACTAACTGAAGCAATATGTCTTCATCGATCGTTACATTACCTAAAGGAGTTATCCATTCTCCCTTAGGCCAAGCAGAAACGTAAGAACCTAGACCAGAATGATTAGGGCCTAAAATTATCACAGTATCTGGCTTTCCTTCTGATGCTAAATGATAATATGAATAAGCAGCTACTGGCCCACTATAAATATAACCCGCGTGAGGAACAACAAAAAATAAATTATCTCTAGGTCCCTTTTTTTGTGGTATTTTAGGTAAGTATCCTGGTCCAACTTGATGCTTAAAAGACCACTCTATTTGTGCTTTTAACTTAACTGGGTCAGCCTCATAGAACGAGCCAGCAACTGCCGGTAATCTTTTCATTCAGATAACCTCATCTCGAACTCATTCACTTGTACGGCCAGATCTCCATCTGGCGGGATAACTCTTCTTTCTCTAAGTACTTGTCTAGCTAAAAGCCAATACAGTAAGGCTAATGACTTTCTTCCTTTGTTATTAGCCGGGATTATTAAATCTACAAAGTCAACTTTAGCATCAGTATCGGCAAAGGCTACTATAGGTATTCCTACTTTTGACGCCTCCTTTATTGCTTGAACATCTGTTCTTGGATCAGAGACTAATAATACCTTAGGTTCTAAGTACGTCGATAAATAGGGGTTTGTAAACGTACCAGGTATTACTCTGCCTACTAATGCCTTACCTCCAATTACTTCCGCAAATTTCTGAACTGGTCTATAAGCATAAGGTCTAGCTGCTACAGCAACTACGTCTTGAGGCTCATACCTAGCCAAGAACCTACCCGCTACCCTAATACGTTCATCTATCTTCCTTACATCTAGTACATATAGTCCTTCCGGTCTTACCCTATAAATGAATTTTTCCATATTTTTAGTACAACTATGAGTACCTATATGAACTCCAGCTGATAGGTAAGTATCTACTGGAACTAATAATTCAATTATGGCTCCTTTCTCTGACTTTCTAAGTTCTTCTTTTTCAGCTTCTGTCAATTCTCCTTCTTTTTCTTCCTTTTCAGCCAACTCATCTCCCCCTAAATAGGTCTAGTATAGTGTATGATTTCGTGTATTATATCTACATGTGAGAGGAACATCCTCCTACAACAATATCTTTTAACGCCTAGATCGTCTAAAACTTTCCCGGGATCTTCTCCCGTATTCACTCTATTGATAAAGATTTCCCACTTATCTGCTATTAACGAACCACATGTAAAACATCTTATAGGTATGATCATACCATATCACCTATATGACTTTTGCCTCCACCTTCTTGCACTGTATCTCATCCACTTCTCTGATTCTGTTTGTCTTGGATCTCCGGCTAACATAGTCCTATCATATGATCTATAAATTTTAGCTAATTCATCACTATTTGTATACTTAAGAATTGCCCTAGCTAGTGCCATTCTAGCAGCATCCGCTTGACCCATGATTCCTCCTCCGCTAGTAAATATCCAGCAATCAATTTTAGATCTAACGTTTTCACCAGCGAGTAGTAACGGCTCCATTATTTTTAATCTAACCATCTCTATTGGAACTAATTCTATAGGAGTCTTATTTACGTACACCCTACCTTTGCCGGGATATAAATAACATGTAGCTCTGGCCATCTTCCTTCTAGCGCTCGTTATAATCACTTGCTCTTGTTGACTCATCCAGACCACCCTAATTCTTTTGCCACAACCTCTACTGTGACATACTTACCTTTAAGTCTACTTATATCTGCTTCAGGGAATTTAATAAACTGCTTCCCCTCAAATTCTCTTGGCACTCCAATATAAGCCTTAACATTCTTCAACATTCTACGACCTTTGCCACTTTTAGGCAACATTCCCCTAATAGTTCTCTTAACAATGTTTATAGGTGATCTAGGTCTTCTTATCCCGTTTTTATATGGATTAAATAACGTTCTTACGTTAAAGAGTAACCTATAGGATTCAACTACTCGGGTTTTTTCTCCACTTATAATCGCTTTTTCTGTATTAACAATAACCACTTTCTTTCCATCCTTTAATAACCTCACAATCATACTAGCCATCCTACCTAATATCTGCCCTTCCGCATTTATAATCACAATATCATTTTGGTGTTGCACTTGCGTTTGGCTCATTGTTTCATCAACCTCACACTCTTACCCTTAAAGTCTTTAAAAGTTTCTAATGCTTTATTAAAACTCATAACTTGTCCTCCAGCTTCCTTAATTTTCCTTAAAGCAGAAGAGGAGAAATCTAATGCTATAACAGTTACTGGATGGTCCAGCTTTCCTATACCTAAAACCTTACCTGGAACAACAACTATCTCATTGGGCTTAGTATACTTATTTATTTTATATATATTTATATAAGGTCTCTTTCTCGAAGGCAGGGATAACTCCTCAGCTACCTTTCTCCAAATTGCTTTCTTCTCCTTTTTTAGCTTACTAACAAGCTTTCTGATCGTAATATTAGTACTTCCAGTTTTATTCATCACTTAACCACCTCTTTGAACTTCCTCTCAAATTCTTCAATCTTTTTAATAATGCTTTTGCCAGCCTCTATTAAAATTCTCTCTGGTTTAAGCGATCCCACACTCTCAATTTCCAAAATATACTTATCTTCTACTGCTGAAATTCTAATTTGACCGTTACAACGTTTTATACATTCTTCACATAGGGTACAAGCCATTTCGTTCTTTACTTCTAATTTGCCTTCTTTCATTTCAAAGACTCCTTCTGGGCAAACCTTTACTGCTTCCTCACAATTACCTATTATTTCTACTTTTGGATAATACCTAGAAACAGCTTGGCTTACTGGTATAAACTTTGCATGTTCTCTTCCGTAACCTAATCTTAATCTCGCCTCTAGTGAGATCTTTTGGTTAGGCCCTAGAAGGACTATTGGAATTTCATTAGAAATTGGCGTAACACTAGGGTCTTCCGTCTTTATATCCTTAGTATATAACATTAATGGACCATTCGTAGCCTCTACTTCAATGTATATCTTTGCATAACAGTTTTCACAATTTTCAGTACATTCTATGCATTCCTCTGGTGGTCTATAATGATCTATTGCCTCATTAGAGTTGAAAGGAATTAGCCCAAGTCTATGGGCTAAAATTTCATCATATAAAGGACTCGTGTTCTCTATGAAATACACCTCATCAACAGCCATTACAGGCACATATAACATAGAAGCTCTTCTTAATGCATTAACGAATTCTAAAGGATATTTTTCAAATATTAAATGAACTCTTCTATCATCCTTATAAACTAATTTTATTGGCATAAAAACAATTCCCCTTTAGACTCTTCTTCCTCTTCTTCCTCCAGGTCTTCTAATGCTGTCATGAGGTATAGGTGTAACATCTTCTATCCTACCAATTATGAATCCTGCCCTAGCTAATGCCCTTATAGCTGGTTGAGCACCAGGCCCAGGGGTCTTACTCCCATATCCTCCCGGAGCTCTTACCTTTATGTGAAGTGCCATTATACCTCTTTCTAGTGCTTCACTAGCAGCCTTATTTGCAGCTAGCATTGCTGCGTAGGGAGATGGTTTTTCTCTATCAGCCTTTACTACCATTCCACCACTTGCCTTAGCTATCATTTCAGCTCCACTAATGTCAGTTATAGATATTATCGTGTTATTTTGAGAAGCGTAGATGTGAGCTACGCCCCATCTAATTTCACGCCTGCTCGACATTTGCCTCACCAATCTGTTTCTGAGTTACGGGTGGATTTGACTTGAATGGAGAAGTTGCGTAATAATCTATTAAATCTTCCTCATCTACACTAACAATATAACCCGGAGATGTTACTCTCTTTCCCCCTATCGCTATATGACCATGAACTATCAATTGCCTTGCTTGATATACAGTATTAGCTAAACCCTTTTTGTAAACTAATGTTTGTAATCTTCTCTCTAAGAGATTCTCTTCGGTTAAACTTAGAATATCATCAACAGTAGAGTTTTCACCTTTAAGCAGTCCAATTTTAGCTAACTTACCTACTAATTGCTTCTCCCTAACTAGTCTCTCTGCCGGAGGTAATGCAAGTAAAGATCTAGCTTGATGCCTAAAATTCCTTATTATAGTTTGGGCAATCCAAATTTCACGCTTGTTTCTTAATCCATATCTTCCAAGTAATTCTTGCTCATGCCTTAATCTATCTTTAATCCAAGGATGACCGGGAGTTTCCCATTTCTTCCTGCTCTTTTTAGGATCTCCCATTTATTTTCACCCTTGTTGTGATTTGGACTGTTGTTGTGGTTGCGCGGTTTTCTTTTTGCTTACTCCTATTGTCATTCCGGTTCTACCTGTAGTTCTAGTTCTCTGTCCTCTAACTTTTAATCCTAGTGAATGTCTCACTCCTCTCCAACTCTTATTTCTTTTCTCTCTTTCAATATCATTCCTAACGTAGAATATCAAGTCTGAGGTAACTAAATGTAGATCAATGCCAGTATCATAATCCCTTCTTCTATTATATATCCAGCTTGGTAAACCCTTTATTAAGTGTTCAGCATAAGCACTCTCAATCTTCTTCAAATCAGCATCAGAGAGTTCACCTAGTCTCGCGTTTTGATCTAATCCCAGCTTATATATTATAGCTTTTGCCGTATTATATCCTATACCCTTTACCATTGCTAAGGCATAAGGCAGTTTCATAGTACCATCTACGTCTTGACCGAAAATTCTAACAACGTATTTAAACTGCTGACTCATTAACTATCAACTTGTATGGTCTATGTAAAACTGGCTTTTAAGTTTTTCAATATATCATCTATTTTCCTTTTAGCTTCTTCTATCGCGTAGTCTAGCCTTTTAGAGATTTCTTCAACTGAAAACTTCGTATTATTTCCAATATATTTCTTTATAGGAGTATAAGGACTTTCTCTGAATTGGGGATTTAGTTCTCTTCCATCAATAGTTATTATAGGGTATTTTTTAAGATCATCTACATATCCTATTACATCACTTCTTATTCCATGTTCTCTTAGCTTATCGATTACAATATCTTCTTTATAAGTAAAAATTAAAATAGAATCTATTGAAATTCCAAATGGATCAATATCAAGCATTTTTAACATATCATATACTCTTGAATTTATTAGTGAAATGAATTTTTTATCGTCTATTACTAGACTTAGATTATTCATTCTAGAGATTTCCAAAGCATCTCCCCTTATCCCTCCGTTTGTCACATCAGTCATAGAGTAAACGTAATCGGCTAGACTATCTCTAACTAAACTACATGTCAAGAGGTCAGAGAAACTAAATGTTTCTGTAACAACTTCAGGAATACCGTTAAATATTGCTGTTGTTGCGATAGTTCCTCCCCCATTTCCTTCAGTCATAATTATCTTCATGCCTTTCCTTATATTCTTCCTAGAGAAATCGCGGGATTTTAATATTCCTACAGCACCAACTCCGCCACTTATTCTTTCCCCTATTACTAAATCCCCTCCTATTCTTAATGTACTTCCTGCAAGAATTGGTACGTTTAATGCTAAACTTACAGTATTTACTCCTGCTTCGAAGTCAATCAGCATTCCAACATCGCTATCATCTGAAAGATGTATGTCAACTAGTAAACCTATCGGATAAGCTCCCTTTACTAATATATCTCTAAGCGTTGCTTTAGTTGCATAAAAACCCGCTAAAAAAGGGAAATATGATAATCTAGAATGTATACCGTCGACTGCTATTACAATATTGTCTTTAACTCCAGCATCGTCGAATTCCTCTTTTTTCTTACCAGTTAGTTCAAATAATTTCAAATGAATTAAATTATCCCCCACTCCTCTCGAACCTAAACCAGCTTCTCCAGCTGTTATACCAGTTTTAGGAAACGAGTACAACTTGTCGGCTTTAAGCGAGTTAATAACCTCACGTATAATTATCTTACTCACTTCCTCAGCATTGTAATTAACTCCTTTGTAAAATCTTAGTTCTTCAATGAGTTTTTCTCTAGCTCTTTCTAAGTCAGGATATAGTTTACGTACAATACCCTCTAGGTCCATCTTTACCATAGAAATAATATTTATAAATAATAAGCTTGTTTGTATGCATTGTAAAAAGATTACAGTAATTATTTCAGAAACTCAAAAAAGATTTATAAACGTAAATGAGAGCGATTTACCGTAAAATTGTAAAAATACTATAACTTTTTTACCACTTGAAAATAGTGAATATAGGGTCTGAATTGCCACCTAATATTAAGGCTTCTTTTGATAAACTATATGATTGTGAAAATGAGTACTGCGTTCAGAGGCTAGTTGATGATTATCTAAACGAGTTAATGAAAGGAAACACTACCAGCCCATTTAAATTAGTTAGAGAAGAAATAGATGAAGATAAGTCTATCCTAGATGAAAAATTCATACTTAACACTTATTTGTTTATTAAAGTCTTGCTAAGAAGAATCATAGATATCGATATAGATTTCGAATACGTAATTAATGATTTGGAAAAAAGACTAGGTCCTCTGCATCCAGTAGTTCTCTTTCTAAAACAATTTAGAGATGATTAGCACTTTTTTACTCAAACTTCTTTTTTATCTTTGGGGAAACTGATAATGAGCAATCATCGATTACAGCTTATAACACGTAATGTAGCAGAAGTAATAACTATAGATGAGTTAAAGGATAAATTAGATAGTAATCAACAGTTAAAGGGTTATATAGGATTCGAACCTAGTGGTCTATTTCATATTGGATGGCTAATATGGGCTCAAAAGCTTAAAGACTTGATCGATGCTGGAGTGGAAATGAGTATATTGAGAGCAACATGGCACGCATGGATAAACGATAAGTTAGGAGGAGATATGAATTTAATAAAGCTGGCAGCTGATTATACAATAGAAGTCTTAAGGAATTTTGGAATAGACACCACTAAATTAAAAGTAATAGATGCCGAAGAATTAGTTGAGGATAAGAATTATTGGAGCCTAGTTTTAAAGGTAGCTAAAAGCGCAAGCTTAGCCAGAATAAAGAGAGCTTTGACGATTATGGGTAGAAAGGCTGAAGAGGCTGAGATTGATGCCTCTAAATTGATATATCCCGCAATGCAGGTAAGTGATATATTCTATTTAGATTTAGATCTAGCACTTGGCGGAACTGACCAAAGAAAAGCGCATATGTTAGCTAGAGACGTAGCTGAAAAATTAGGCAAAAAGAAGGTCATATCTATTCACACTCCGTTGCTTGTAGGATTACAAGGAGGGCAGAGAATGAATACGATAGAAGGTTTAGAAGAAGACGACATACAAGCAGAGATAAAAATGAGTAAGTCGAAACCCGAGTCTGCCGTGTTCGTGAATGATCCTCCAGAAGACGTTGAAAGAAAAATAATGGGTGCTTATTGTCCCAAGGGAGTTGTAGAAAATAATCCAATTATTCAGATAATTAAATATATAATCTTTACTAAATATAATAGTTTTAAAATAGAGAGAGATATAAAATATGGAGGAGACATAGAATTTAAGAGCTATGAGGAGCTAGAGAAGATGTACATAGATGGCAAAATACATCCGATGGATTTAAAGAAGGCGACAGCAAAAAAATTAAATGAAATATTAGATCCTATAAGAAGAGGTCTAGATAAAAAATCGGAATATAAAGATTTAATTCAAATCATAAGTAAAAGTGTATCTAGATAAAACAGGTGAAATAAATGAAATACAATGTTAGGATAAGGTTTGAGGTAGACGGAATAGTAGAGAAGACTGACGTTATAGGTGCAATATTCGGTCAGACTGAAAACTTATTTGGGGATGAATTTGACCTAAGAGAATTACAAGATAAGGGAAGATTAGGAAGAATTATAGTTGAAATTAAGACTAAGTCGAATAGGAGTGAAGGAGAGGTAATAATTCCGTCAAACCTAGACAGGATTGAAACAGCGTTAATTGCAGCAATGATTGAAAGCGTTGATAAAGTAGGTCCTTATAATTCCAAATTTGAACTAGTTGAAATAGAAGATATAAGGGCAGAGAAATTAAAGAAAATAATTGAGAGGGCTAAAGGAATACTAACTAACTGGAATAAAGAAAGAGCCTTGGATATAAAGGAAGTAATATATGAGATTAGTAGCGCAGTAAAAACTGCAGAGATAATCGAATACGGAGAGGAGAGATTGCCGGCGGGTCCAGATGTAGAAAAAGATCCTAATCTGATAATAGTTGAGGGAAGAGCCGATGTATTGAATTTATTAAGATATGGTTATAAGAACGTAATAGCTATTGAGGGAGCTACGTCAAAGATACCAGATTCAATAGTTAACTTATCTAAGAAGAAGAAAACAGTTATTGCCTTTGTAGATGGAGACCACGGAGGAGATCTAATACTTAAAGAATTGCTGAACAATAATGTTAAAATAGACTTTGTGGCAAGAGCTCCCGTTGGAAGAGAAGTAGAGGAATTAACAAACAAGGAAATAGCCAAGGCTTTGTCCAATATGATACCCTTATCACAGTATCTCAAGAAGTTACAAGAGACCCAGCAAATCATAGCTGAAAACGCTATGGCAATTGTAGAAAAACCAGCTCAAGCTGAAGTAAAACAAGTTCAAGAAAGAGCCGTTCAAATAGCATTACCCCAAAACATTGTGGAAGAGGTCAAAAAGCTTCCCGGCACTCTAGAAGGAATACTTTATGATGAAAATTGGAACATAATTGAAAGAGTGCAAGTGAGAGACATTATACCTAAATTAGAAAATTATCAAGAAAACAAAGTAACATATATAGTATTTGATGGAGTAATAACACAGAGATTACTTGACCTTGCTTCACAAAAAAATATTAAAATGATAATAGGAGCGAGAATAGGAGGAATTGGAAAGAGGCCACAAAACGTAGACATACTGACTTTTTCAGACTTAATCACTTCCTAAAATAGGTCAAGAATATCGGCTCCAAGCATCTTTAAGTCTTTTTCTTTTATTCCAAAATATTTTAGTACTATCATCAACGAGGGAATAATTTGGTTGTTAAGATAGTATTCAACATCTATCTTATTCTTTTCCTTAACCATGAAAAATGGCTCAGCTCTATTGGAAACATTACTTGAACCTTTAATAATTACATAACCTATCTTATCTCCTTTTGCGACCAAGTAACCTGACTTGTTAGCTTTTTCTGCAGCTACTACTTGAGGTGGCTTAGGATTAGAAAATGAATCGACGACTCCCCAAATGGCTAGATCTTCAACTTTATACTCACCTCTTTTAAGCTTAGCTATGGATGTTCTGATAAGTTTTATAACCTCCTTAATATTGTTGGAATAGAATATAGAATTGATAACTTGATCTTGTAAATCTCTAGCCAAATTGCATAAATTTTCACGAAATCTTTTCAGCCCAAATATTTCTATCTTTCCATTTTCCAATAAACCTATAAATGCGTTATTGTTTTCCAAAAATATTATTTTCCTATAGTTTTTCTCAATATTTATATTAGATCTGTATAATTGATTAATATTTCTTACTAATTCGCTTACATTTTCTGCTTTACCCTTTAAGAAGACGGACGTAAGATCTGCATAAATCACCTTTACATCAGTTCCTTCAAGCATCTTCATAATATTACTTACTATGTCCTTGCCCAGAGTATCTATTAGTTCATTAATTTCCTTATTATACCACCTAGAACCCATCCGTCTTAGATAAAGAAGAAATGTGCGTAAAATAATACTGATAGCTCTATCCCTATCACTTAGCCCTAGTAACCTACTTAATACACTTGGGTAAATACCTTTTGGCTCGGTTCTAAATCGATAATTGAAGACCTGTTTACAAACTTCACATTCCTCATTCACTAAAGTATCTGGTGATATATTATATTCTAAGATTTTTGAAATAAATATAGGTGTTATGTCTAAAACATATACATTTTCATGTATACCGGGCATAGGAGGTACTACAACATCACTCCTATTCTTTTCCTTATCTTGATCACGCTTATTCGGTACCAAATGCTGCATTTTATATGCCTCTCTAATTAGCAACCATTCAACACTACTAGTAATATTAGCTGCTGGCAAATGGTCTAAGGGAAAGCCAGTTATCTCTGATATTTGTTCACTTATTGGAAGAATTTTTTGGCTTAATAAATAAATCAGTTTTACTTTCTCCATATTATATTCTTTGACAAGATCTTTTTCCTTAACATTATCCCAATATTTTCGAATTTCATACCATTTTAACATTTTATTTTTACATTCAGATAAATTAAAATATTCTGCAGATTTACAAATATCTTCTATATAATTTCTAGAAAGAAGTTTTAGAGTACCCTCTAGATCAACGTTAAGTCTTCCAGATATAGAATAATGGCCATAAGTTCCTTGTGAAACCTCTACCTCTGGCTTTCTGCCTATTTCAATCCTTACCCCAAGCGTCTTAGCCCTTTCTAACATATAGGGCCAAGCGAACTCATTGCTGTTATATCCCACTATTATATCAGGGTCATACTTTAGTATGAAGTCCACAAAACTTCTGAAAACTTTTAATTCATCATCTGAACTAATTTGGAAACCTCCTTGATTTGTCCACAACCCTATAAGTATAAGAGGATCTCGTCTTGGGTTTGGATATCCGTATCTTGTGTAGACCTCTATGTCAAATGCTAAAGTTCTTAAATCTGGTCTTTTATCCTCATATCTCGAAATAATCTTTTTTAACTCATATATTTTATTAACTCTAATACCTTCGTTAGAGCCTATTTCCTCTACCTCAGCCTCTATCCAAGAAAAAGGTTTTAGATCATTATCGATTAGATATCGCATAGAAAACCTTATGTCAGCTTCATAAACCTCCTTAATACCTTTTATCTTGGTGACTAGATTTCTATAAATCCTTACGTAGGTAGGGATTCTGGTTTTAATTAATAAGACGTCAATATTCATGTTATTTGGAGCTTTTCTCATGACAGTCTCAATGCTCTCTATTGGCGATTCTTGTCTACTTATAGCTCTTATTTCTTCTATAATTTTCTCTTTGTTACCCTCGAAGGATGCATAGAAATAAGGCTTGAAACTCTTCTCTATTAATAGTACTCTTTCATTATTTTGGTCTATGCCCCAGATATAAATTAATGGTGAGTTGTTCTTTACCTCATATGATACGTCAAGTATAAAGAAATTCCTAATCATGATATTTAGTAAGATATTCGGGCTTTTGAACCTATTTAGAATTTTTGAAAATTAATCAATATTGATATTATATAAATTTTTCACCATGATTAATGCATGCTTACCTCTACCATAGTAATTTTTTCGCAAATATGTAGAAATATATCCATTTTTCCAATATAGAGAAATAGCTTCACGATTCCTTAGATCTACTTCTAGATAAGAATATTTAGCATTTTTCATCTTAAATTTTTCTTCAATTGATTTTAGAAGAATAGAGCCTATTCCCCTCTTTCTGTATGCCTTATCTACGGCTATCGATACTATATGACCTCTGTATCCGTTCTGAATTATCCCAATAACGTATCCAATTATTTTTCCATCGTACTTAGCAGTGAGATATAAGCCATCTGCTAAAACTAAATATGCCCGTAAAAGAGAATAAGGATAAGGCTTTTCAAAACTATTAACTTCTATTCGATATATCTCATCTAGATCATTCTCTGATGCATCAGATATAAGTATCATCCTTGAGTAATATATGAGATGTGAGAATATTAGAGTTTGACGAGAAAAGACAGTTAATGAGGTTACACGTGGAGACAGAAGACGATCTTTGGACTTTACATATAATTTTACAAAATGGAGATAAAATAATCGCGCGTACTTCAAGAGACGTAGGATTAGGGAAAGAGAGTAGACGTATACCGATGACGATAATACTTAAGGTAGAGCATACAGAATTTCAAGAATTTACAAATAGATTACGAATTCATGGAATAATAGAAGATGCACCAGAGAGATTTGGTATAAAAGGAGCTCATCACACTGTTAATCTGGATATAGGGGACGAAATAGTTATAATAAAAGATCATTGGTCTAAATATGCAGTTGATAGAATATACAAACAAGCTAAGAGTAAAAACAATATTTTAATAGTTATCGTAGATTTTGATGAGTATATAATTGCTATACCGTACGAACAAGGGATAAAAATACTTTCTGAAAAAAACTTAAAATCAATAAGTGACGATGAAATTACAGTTGAAAGAAACGCAGAGGAAGTAGTTAATGAGATCCAATCTTTCACAGATCAATATCACCCTAACGCAATTTTGATAGCTGGACCTGGATTTTTTAAAGAAATTATAGCTAAAAAGCTTAATTTAAAAAACGTTAACATCTATATTGATAGCGTATCCTCAGCTACCAGAGCTGGATTAAATGAAATACTCAGAAGAGATATAATAGACAAGATAATGAGTGACTATGAGATATCAAAGGGAATAAAATACATGGAAAAGGCTTTAGAGTTATTAACAAAACAACCCAATTTAGTAGTTTACGGTGTGGAACATGTAAAGAATGCCTCTGAGATGGGGGCAATAGATATAATCTTAGTTATAGAAGATATGATATCAAATACTGACGAGGAGAAAAGGATAGAGATAGAAAAAATTCTCGAGGATGTCGAGAATAAGCGCGGAGAAGTTATATTAGTACCTAAGGAATCTCCTATTTATTACCAACTTAAGAGCCTTACTGGAATACTAGGAATTTTAAGATTTAGTATAAATTAAATTTTGGTTTACCCTTAATCTTCTGAAATCGGGATGCTCTTCAACGATGTATATTTCCTTTATTACTCCCATATATTTTTTCTTAAGATTCTCAACTACAGTTGGAGAAATTGAATACTCATTTTCACTTATTCTCTCACCGAAATCTTCCATCTCGTAAATAGGTTTCTCGGTCCTTATTATTGCTCTTACAACAGTTCCCTCATTGGTATAATCTTCATAGGCTTTAGCACTATATTTTATTGTTCTAAAGAACCTAGTTCTAGTCTCAACAACGTCCTTATAAACTGAACTGCAATAATGTAAGGTCAACCTCTTCTCATTCTCAAATTTCTTGATAATATCGTATGCAGTTTCAAAACTACCCGATACGCCAGTTATACCATGACCTACGCGAAACCCTTTACTATTAAGATTTGTATAATTTCTTGAATTTAATTCTAATTCATTTAAATTTATAAACTTAACGTTGTTTTCTATTGCCCACTTTATTAGCTTCTCTACTTTCTCATTATCATTAGGAACTGCTGGTATTTCCATACCTACATCTATATCATATTTCAATGCCGTCTTTATCGCATTTAAATATATCTCCTTAACTGGATGAAATCTAATTTCATCCAATCCAGCATTGACCAACTCTATCATCACATCATCATTTACATAACGACCAGTTGTATACAAGTGAACGTGAAAACTTTGACCAAACTCGTCCTTAAGTAACCTTATTGCTTCAACTACTCTATCAATTTTAAGAATGGGGTCTCCTCCGGTAATCCCGGCACCTAATGCCTTCATTCTATAAGCCTCATAGATTATGTTAAAGAGATCTGCAACAACTTCCATCTCATTGGCAAAAATTCTATCCTTATTAAAACGTTCCTCACTAACGGGGCAATAATAACAGTTATCATCACAATATCCAGTTATGTATAATACTAACTTGCTTCCTAATCTGCAGAGTTCACATCCTTTAGGTAATTTCCCATTGTATAAGCTTATCTCCGGATTTCCTATAATGGTCAATTAATTCCTCCACTTTATCTCTCACTTTTTCACTTTTAACTTCTCTCTTTAATTCTGTCAGTTGCCTTATAGCATCAGATAAATTAAGAGGTTTATTAGCTTGGAGTTTAGGGAAACCTTCATTACCACCTTCAGGAAAATACCAATTCTTAAACCACGTAAAACCAGCTGAAAGAATCGAGAAACCTAAGGGGGTTTCAGCTGGATGCTGACCTTTATATAGCATTTCCATAGTCTCCTTATCTCTGATATAAGTAACAAACAACTTAGATGCAGGACACAATAAGTTGTAGATGCGTTTAAATAAATTTACTTCAAGCTTTTCTGACATATATCTTAAAACTGGATAATAATCAATTTCTAACCAAGGAGTATAATACTCTCTGCCCTCAAAATAATTGCACCTACCAATAATCTGAGTCCCTAGCATTAAATCAAAAGTTATTAACTCCTTTATATGAGAGCGTTTTACATTTATTACATTTAATTTCAAGTTTTTATCTAAATATAAATTGTCTATGTTAAACATTTATCATTCTCCTAAAATATTTATTGGTCTTATATAACTTATTTATTACATCATAAATAGTATCATCTCCACTAATATCATATCTAAGGTATATACCAGAGTGACCACTTTCTTTCCTTTTCATTAATAACGCTTCTCTTTCCCTTATAGTATTAACTGAAATCTTTAATAGTTTAGACGCGTAGTCCTCATTTCCCTGCAGAGAGATTTCCATATGTCCGTAATCTGTAGGTTCAATTATGTACAATTTCTTGTTTACTCCGGGCACTCTCTTATTATTCTCTAGATCCTCTATACCCACTAACCCTCCAAAGTTATAGAATTCAACTTCATCTCGCTTTAGCTTTCCAAGAGGAAATGAGATTACTACTTTCTCGTCCTCATCTAGCGATAAATAAGCTTTTGGTGTTGACCAAGGTGTAGGCTGAATAATATATTTATGATGAACGTTCAACGTATCTAACAAAATATAGTTAGGTTCAAAAATTACGATATCTATATCACTTTTCTCATTTACATCCCCCCTAGCTACTGATCCATAAACAAAGCCTATAAGCCCTAATTTTTTTAAGTTATATAAAAGGTCTAAAGCCATTTTCCTTTTCTTTGTTAATAGTCTCCAATGAGCATCTGTATACTCTACTTGCATAGTTTTTATATTCACTATCACTGTATTTAGACTTATGGATATTATTTACTTAACATTAGTGACATTTCTAGCATCTTGGATAATAATTTATTTATTAAAAGATAAACTTAAAAAATACAATATAACTGTTTATCCTTTCTTTATAATGTGGAGAAAAAAATCTAGGGAATATTGGTTTCCTAGAGTTTCTAAATCCAAAATATACAAAATCTATGAGAGAATATCAATGTTTCTAGGCTTTATATTAATGATTGGGGGAATATCACTAATATTTTATATAATAGTTGAAATGTTTACAATAAAACCTAATCAAACACCTTCTATTGCACTTAAACCGATCATCCCTGGCGTTACTATAGGATTGTCACAAGTTCCATACCTCTTACTAGCTATCGGAATCTCGGTTGCAGTACACGAAATTTTTCATGCGCTATCAGCTACTTCAAATAATGTTAGAGTAAAAAATGGTGGAATTTTGCTATTGGCAATATTCCCAGGTGCATTTGTAGAGCCAGACGATAACGAGTTTAACTCTTCATCAACAACTAGTAAGATAAAGATAATAAGTGCTGGTATAGTGATAAATTTAATATTAGCACTTATTGCATTACCACTATCCTTTGAACTACCATATTTACCAAGCGCATTATCTCATGGTATACAGATAGTGGGTGTGCTAAAAAATAGCGTAGCTTATAATTCTTCAATAACTGCAGGAGATATAATATATGCCATAAACGGTCATCCTATTACTACTTTTCAACAGTTGCATGAATTCCTCACTAACTACACTAACGTTTCAATAACATTGTTGTTGCCTAATCATACTTTTCATAATATATCAGTTTACATTCCCAACCATTTGTTAGGTGTTTACGTTACATATTATATACCGGGACCTTTAATATCAATATTAACATTTTTCACTTGGATGTTCATAGTAAATTTCAGCCTATCACTTTTCAACGCAGCGCCTTTAATAATTACCGATGGAGGGAAACTATTAACTGAAGCTTTAAAGAGATTTCTAGGGGAAAACGGTGAAAAAGTGTCCTTTTACTTGCAGTCAATATTCTTGTTAACTTTTATATTTGCAATATTTGTTTCTAATCGTCCTCCAGGATAACTTTACTACTTATCATAGGAAATGGAATTACTTCTTTTATACTATAATTATTAGTTAACAACATTATTAATCTATCAATTCCTATTCCTAAACCCCCAGTAGGAGGCATCCCATAACTTAACGCCCTTATAAAGTCTTTATCATATGGATGTGCCTCCTCATCCCCACGCTTGAACATCTCTTGCTCCTCTTTAAATAATTTATCTTGAAGTATCGGATCATTAAGCTCCGTATACGCATTAGCAAACTCCATTCCTGCAATAAATAGCTCAAATCTCTCTACTAATCCTTGTTTACTTCTATGAGGTTTGCATAATGGAGTAGTCTCTATAGGATAGTCAGTTATAAATGTAGGATCTACAATATTAGGCACTACTAACTTATCAAAGAGTTTCTCTATCATTAGTCCTCTTATGTACTTATTCCCTCTAGGAATAAGACCATACTTCTTCATTAATTCTGTTAACTCTTCATCGGTCATACCTTCTACGTTCTTTCCTAAAGCTTCTGATAAAGCCTCAAACATGGAAACTCTTCTGAATGGTTTCTCTAAGTCTATTTCATATTTACTATAAGTGATTTTTGTGGTGTTGAGAACTCTTTTAGCGACTGTTCTTATTAAATCTTCAGTTAGATTCATGATATCATTATAGTCAGCGTAAGCCCAATATAGCTCGAGTAAAGTAAACTCCGGATTATGAGTCACATCTATATCTTCATTTCTAAAAACTTTTCCAATTTCAAATACTTTATTAAATCCTCCAATAATATACCTTTTAAGATATAATTCAAGCGCTATTCTTAGGTACCAATCCTCATTTAGATAATTAACATGAGTTCTAAAAGGTCTAGCTAAAGCTCCACCATATACTGGTTGAACCACTGGAGTCTCTACCTCAATGAAGCCCTTAGAATATAAGTATTCCCTAATGCTTCTAATTGCACTATACCTTATCTCCATTGCTCTTCTGGCGTTATCATTATATAGGAAATCGACATAACGATGAGCATATCTGAATTCTGGGGATAGTTTAGACCAGTCCGGCGGTTCTACTAATGCCTTCGACAATAATTTATAATCTTTTACAAGTAGGCTTAACTCTCCTTTCATGGTATAAAACACATCGCCTTTAACTCCTATTATATCCCCTCTATCTATATACTTAAAGAAATCTTCATACTTTTCATTAAGCTCATTTACTCTTAGATATAATTGTAGTTTCTCTCCTTCATCAAAAATATCTACAAAGGAAGCTTTACCGTGTCTCCTTATATTAGCCACTCTTCCAGCGGTAGAGATGTTAAACACGAATGGTTCATGTGACTTTGAATCGTAAGAAAGGGCAAGATTTTTTATATCCTTAATAGTATGTGTAATCTCATATTTAGCTGGATAAGGCTCTATACCCAATTTTCTAAGTTCTTCAATGATTTTTACTCTCCTTTCGTCCCAATTCATCGGCAATAAATTACTTTACGAAAATTAAAGTCTGTCTTCTCTTACAAGATGAATAACCTTATTTGAAGCCATTAACTTTTATTATCACTTTTACATTGAAGATCATCACCAATAACCCTTTTTAAGGAATAAACGGTTAAAAATGATTTTGAGCTAATCGCTTAGTCTAGGATTATGTTAAAAATTATATACCGAAAAGTCAAATAGTTAAAAATTAACGACCATCAAAATGTATGGGCCCGCGGGGACTTGAACCCCGGACCACTGGGTCTCTCCTCTCCAGATATACCTCATCCCTAGGAAAGGTCGGCTGACCCAATGTATAGCACATATCTGGAGCCCAGCACTCTACCTTGCTAAGCTACGGGCCCACGGTTTAATTTAGAACTGGAAAGAAAATAAATTTAATGTATAAAAAAGGCATTAGAATTAACTTGATGTAGCTTTTCCTCTTATTTCGTTTACTCTCTTTATAACTTCATCCAATATTTCTTTAGCCTCGCCTGGCTCAATTATTGCAACAGAAGCAGCAGCTACTTGAAGACCAGCAGCTTCACCAAGTGCTTTCTTGGAGGAGACGTAAACATAAGGAACTTTCTTCTCATCACACAACGCTGGTAAATGTGCTACTATCTCCTCCGGCTGAACATCCTCAGCAATTGCAACTAATTTAGCTTGACCTCTTTCTACAGCTTTTGTAACCTCGTTAGTTCCCTTCTTTATTTTCCCCGAATCTTTAGCCTTTCTTATTAAATCTAGAACCTTATCTGCTAAATCTTGAGGTACTTCAAATTTTACATAAACTGGTTTAGACATAGCGTTCATCCTCCTCTCTTATCTTCGTCCCGCATTTGACTAAGAGTTAACTCAGCTAAAAAGTTTACTCATGCGAAAAAACCGCGTCGATTTCTTCATTATCTATCTTATCAATTCTTACAAACCCAAACCTCATAAATTGTACTATTTCGCCTTCTTTCAATTCTCGTACTATTTTTTCTCCATAACCCTCAATTTTCTCTAGCTTGTCTCCTTCAGCTTTCAGTACTTTTACTTTGACCTTATCATCATATTTAACCCAATGGATTATTCTTGCGTTAACCCTTCTAGCCTCAGATATTTCCTTACTGTGAAATATTAGTTTTTGACCTTCTATTTTAACGTTACATAACTCTAACAATCTTACTACATCTCCACCTCTTACATCGTTCTTCTCCAGTAAGATTTTATCACCAGGATTTACGATTATTTCTCTATACAAATCCTTTGATGGTATTAAGGGAATCTTTGCTGTGATCGTATATGGTAATTCGATGATAAACTCTTCCCAATCATGAACAAACATTAACCTTTTAGCTATTGGATCTAACTTTTTCCTATTTATAGCTGCAATATTATCAAAGCTTATGGTAGCATCATTCATTTTAATTCCTACATCTAAAATAATTTCTTTAACAGTTTCTGGTAATATTCCTCTCCTTCTGAGAGCTGCTAACGTAGGTAGTCTAGGATCGTCTATAGTAGAACCTTTCTCTATAATTCCTCTGATTTTAGACTTACTCATCATAAAACCTTCTAATTTTAATCTGCCGAATTGTAGAACTTTAGGTAATTCCCAACCAAAGTAATTATAAATCCATTTTTGTTTTTCAGTGTTTGTCATATGTTCTTTAGCTCTCAAAACATGAGTAATTCCAAGCTCATGATCATCTATGGCACTAGCAAAATTGTAAGTAGGCCATACAATATATTTACTTCCAACTCTAGGGTGAGGATTCTTCTCAGTATTAATTATCCTAAGCATGACCCAATCTATTTGAGAAGGATCCTCGCTACTTAGATCAGTTTTTATCCTTACTACCGCTTCACCTTCCCTAAACTTACCGCTTAACATACTATCAAACAATTCCAAATTCTTCTCTATGGGGGAGTTACGATGTAAACATTCCGGTTCTTTAATCTTACCTTTACTATCTCTAAATTTTTTAAAATCCTCATTCCTGCAAGTATCAACGTATGCATAACCTTTACTAAGTAAATGCCTAGCATAATTATAGTATATTTCTAATCTATCTGAAGCGTATATTTCCGCGTCCCACTTTATACCTAACCATCTTAAGTCTTCCTTAATCCACTCATAAGCCTCCTTTATAGGTTTTTTAACTTTGGGGTCAGTGTCATCAAACCTTAGAATAAACTTGCCATTTCTCGCATATTCATAAGATAATATGGCAGCCCTAGCATTCCCTAGATGTAAAGGACCATCTGGATTCGGAGCGAAACGTGTTACGATTTCTCCTTTACTATCCACTTTAAGGGTTTTCTTAGCCTGCTCAGTTTTTCTTTCCACTAATAATTCAGGGAACTTCTGACTTATCTCCTTCTTCTGATCTTCAAATGTCATAGAATTTACTTTCTCAACAATCTGCTTAACTAATTCAAGTATATTCTTATTTCCTCTTAGATCTGGTCTCTCTGCAAAAATCTTCCCTACTACTGCTTTTGCATCAGCTTTACCGTTGTATCTATATGCGTTCTGTAATGCGTATTTATAAATTAAGTTATATACTTCCTCCTCACTCATCTTAATCTAACCCCCTCAAGTAGTTTTGTTATAAACTCCTTTACACCTTTCCCACTTTTATCGTGTGTGATGTAATCCGCGATTTTTTTCAACTCTTCATCTGCATTGCCTACTGCTATCTTAAGTCCAACTTCATTAAATAATTCTATATCCGTAGAAGAATCACCTATAGCAGCAACCTCTTTCCTATCAACGTTATGAAATTCTATTAATTTTTTTACACCAATTCCCTTCCCTGCCGGTTCGAAAGCTATATGTACAGCGTATCCACTGCTTTTAATATATAATCCCCTATCCTTTGCCCATTTAACCATTTCCTCAGTGAGTTTAGGTGGAGTAAAGCCGAAATCGCAATATCTAAATTCATTCTGCCAAGTGTCTTTAACACCAAAAGTTATTTTAAATTGTTGTATAATATCTGCCTCTAATTTCCTACAAAGTATATGTTTTTCTCCTTTGAAGAAAACGATACAACCGTTTTCGGCCACTAGACCTCCATTTAAGCCTAAGTAGGTATAAAGTCCTCTAAGTACAGGATAAGAATTTCCGCTAACTAGACCTACTTTTATTCCTGTTTTCTGAAGTTCCCGTATAGATTCTATAGCATGTATGTCCAAATTGGTTACATTTCTATCTTCTGTAAGAGTACCGTCTAAATCTAATAATAAGAGTCTTATCATGCTAAAACCTCTCTAGCTCTCTTAACGTATTCGTAGTCAATATAGACCCTTCTTATAGTTAAAATTTCCGGTACATTAGAAATCAATGTTGATTCAAAATCCTTAATGCTCTTTTCTCTATTTTCATCTAAAATCTTTATTTTAGCTTTATCTATTATTCTAATCTTCTCCTCTAATGGGTAAATAGAATCTGGTGGTATTTGAGATTTTTCTAATAAAATTCTAATATCTTCTAGTTTATTATCTCTTTCCTCATGACCATATACTATTTTTTCGTAAACCACCTTAGGACCTTTTCTATCCAAGAAACTTTTTATCTTTAGCCTTAAGTGTTCAGGTGAGTTCGTAGAATAAAGATAGTCATAAAGTACACTAAAGGCCCAATTATCATCCCAATATGCTATACTACCACTATTAACTAATTCTTTTATAACTTTTGGATCTAATATAGAATAATCACAACATTCCGATATTAACCTAAGTATCTCTCTTAATAACAACTCATATCCTATTATAGTTTTGTGATAGTAAACGGCTTGATACATGTGCAATCTAGAAATATAAAAATTCTCTAGGCTGTAAATTCCTTTATTTTGAATAACGATTTCACCATTACTCCCATAAAAGATTGTATCTAACAGTCTATAAAGATCGATATTACCTAGTTGGACCCCTGTATGCCTAGAGTCTCTGACTAAGTAATCCATTCTATCGACGTCAGCATCACTATCAATTATCGAGGAAATTATAGATCTTCCATCTAAAATATCCAAAATTTTCTCTTTATCTATTGATTCTTCATCGAAAATCTCTTGAAAATTGGGTGACTTGAGAATTATCATTCTACGTAAATCCCTAGTGGATATACCATGCCTAATGTATAATGGCTCTAAACTATGTGTAAAGGGAAATTGCCCTATATCATGTAGTAAAGAGGCTAATTTCAAATATTTTAATTCCTCTGATGTTATTACACCCATTTGGACGAACTTCTCACCTATAATACTCGATAAATGAAAAGTACCTAATGAATGACTAAATCTAGTATGCATAGCATCAGGGTATACTAAGTAGGCTAAACTGGTTTGCTTTATTCTCCTTAGCCTTTGAAATTCTGGTAGATCTACTATTTTAACTTCCTTATCGCTTAAGTTAATATAGCCATAAATTTCATCATAAATTTTCTTCATGGACTTCAACTAGGCAATAAATATGGAAAAAGAAGAATATAAAGTCCATCCCAGCTTAGGAGGGCTGCGGACCCTCTCGGTGTCCACTGCCCTCCTAACGTGGGCGGCTTAACTTCCGGGTTCGAAACGAGTCCGGGTGTTTCCCGCCCACTATGGCCGGGTGGACATAATAAAATGGCAGATTATCGTATAAAAAGTTAACCCTCTTTTTCTGACGTAGGTACTACGGCATATATTCCAGCTATATACAAGGTTCCTCCATCTTTGGGACAAGTCCCTACTACTTTAAGTACGTAATCTCCCTCTTGAAATGTCCTCTCCACTTCGTAATCATTATTTGCACATTTTATCACAGTATATACACTAACGTTTTGTTGCTGCTGTTGAGTTGAAGACATTATTGTGCCACCCCTACAGTATTTCCAACGCCTACTACAACTACTATATCTCCGGCCTTAGTTCTTTCTAGAATAATCTTCTTTACTAATTCTAAAGCTTTTGAGGCAGATTGATATATTTCTTTTCTCATTTCTGTTATAGCTTCTTCCATACTCATCTTAACAATTACAGCATCTATCGGTATATTATACTTTACAGCAACCCTTTCTATACTTATCTTTTCTGGACCAGGATCTCCCATAGCTACTCCCGTACCTTCAGCAATCGAGCCGGTTTTTTCGCCCTCAAGCTTTAACGCTGCATCAATAGTTATTATTCTAGATACTTTCCCCTTATACTCCTCAATAACGTTGCTTACGGCCTCACCAGGTCTACCTACAGTAGCCATTGGACCCTCAGCTTTTACTACAATTATTTTTCTTCCTTCAAAATCTAATTCGCCTGCAATAGTGTCTCTACTTGGATTCCATTTCTTATCAGCCTTCATGAATAAATAGGAAGCTACTAGAGGACCTAAGGAGTCTCCTACAGGTATTCCTCTCACAAAAGTATTAACAGCTTTGGAATAAGCTTCAGATATCTTAACAAGTTGAGGGACTATAAATTGTAACTGATATAATAATATAACACTATTCAATTTCTTTGCCATTATTAAGTAATGCCTTATAACCTTATAGATAAGATTTAGAGAATTAACAACTTCCGCTGCTACCTCAATTTTACTTCTATTTACCGCATCTATATTAGGCACAGCTAAAGTTATTAAATCTCTAATTTTATCCTCTCCAGTCCTTAATAATAGTCTCATTCTACCTATTATATCGGTAGGTTCTACACTCACAGGGTCAATGATGAACATTTCGGAAATCCTATCTATTAAAGGCTTAGGATCTTGTACTCCTCTCTCTTTAAGCAATTGTTCCATCTTAGCTTTGGAATCGTTTAAATACTTTTCAATCATTCCTAGCTGCGCCTCAATACCTCTAGATAACATGGAAACTGTTAATCTTGTATTAACGCCCGGCAAGTATAGAAGGAACAGCAAGACAAAGAAGATTACAGTGTATAATATGTAATATAAGGAGTTAATCTGATTTGCACTCGTTTGGGCAATAGCAATTAAACTCATATTCTCCGATAACCTTATATGATCAGAATTAATTAAACTTTTTTTAAGCAGATTTTGTTGTGACCATAATAGAATTGTCTTTAACAATAACCGTATGCTCAAATTGGGAAACTATGCCCTTTTTTACCTCGATTAATATAGGATAAGCTCTCAAATTACCTTTTTTTACTAACGCTCTCATAATATTTCTTAGTTCATCAATATTCGAAGTAAACTCCTTAAGCCATCGCTCAGAAAATGGCAAGTAATTGAAATGATTATAAATATAGTTTAATAAATCTTTCTCCTTATCAGAAAGGTTCTTAATACTGTAATTTCTTAATGAGTATATCGTTATATCTTTTCCTTCAATAACTTCTCCTCCACCATCTGTTGCAAAGGGTTCTATGGCATAAACTGAATTAGATTGAATTACGCCTAGACCTCTTTCATAAATGTTAGGAATAAATACTCCAGCATGCAACTCATATCTCCTAATTAAGTGACCGCCTAGGTTTCTAATAGGCTTATACCCTTGAGATTTAATGTTTCTTTCAATTATCTTACCTATCTCACCTATACTTTCTCCAACTCTTAAGTTAGCTATAGCAGCCTCTAACGCTATTCTAGAAGCATCTAAAAGACGCTGAAACTTATTGTCCAAACTTACTGTCACTGCAGTATCACTTATATATCCATCAATATGAGCACCTAAATCTAATTTAACTACTCCACCTTCAGGTATTCTTTTTTCGTCATTTATAGTAGGGCTATAATGAGCTGCTTCAAAGTTTATGGATAAATTACAAGGAAATGCCGGAAACGCTTTATTTTCTATAATAATATTTTCAACTTCCTCACAAATATCTATTACTTTTGTATTGGGTTTAATATCTTTTGAGGCTTCATCTCTAGCCTTAGCTGCGATTCTTCCAGCTAATAGCAATTTTTCAACTTCATCTTCATTCATGAATGTAATCTAGTGATATGTAAGCTTTAATTTTTTCCTACTAAAATGTTGTATATGGCTCAACTAAGATGGTTAGGTCACGCGGCAACATTACTGCAAATAGGTGGAAAAAATATTATAATAGATCCGTTCATTAAAGATAATCCCTCGTGTCCTTTTAAGTTAGACTACTTCAAAAACAACTTAGACATAATAATAGTAACACATGACCACTATGACCATCTAGGGGATGCAGTACAACTGATCAAAGAAAATCCTAAAGCACTGTTATTTGCAACTTATGATCTGGAAGCATATCTAGCAGAAACCTATAAGATCCCATGGGATAACGTTATCCCTGCTAACGTAGGAGGATTAATAAAAGTAGACAACGTTAATTTAGCGTTAACTAAAGCTGTACATTCTAGTACTCACAGTGATCCTACTGGGGCCATAGTATCTGCTGATGGAATCACAATATATCATGCAGGTGATACTGGTTTATTTGAGGATATGAAAATAATAGGAGAAGTCTTCAAGCCAGATTATGTTTTATTACCAATAGGTGGAAGATTTACAATGGATCCTTATCAAGCATCTATAGCTGTCGAATACTTAAAGCCCAAGAAAGGAGCTATTCCAATTCATTTCAACACATGGGATTTAATAAAGGTTGATGAAAACGAGTTTGTGAAACTGGTGAGGAGTAAGGGATATAATCCGATATTACTGAAGCCTGGACAGTCAATCGAGTTGTGATTTAAATGTTAAGTGAAAATGAATTAAAGATACTTGAGTTTTTAAAAAGTGTTAAAAAATCTAATTCTGATGAGATAGCTAAACGAACAGGTCTGGAAACAAATTCTGTTCTTAGCCTATTAGAACTTCTAGCTAGCAAGGGTTATGTTAGGATAGAGAGAATTAACGTAGAGCAATATGAATTGACAGAAGAAGGAAAGAAAAGAAAAGAAGAGGGATTACCAGAGGATATACTCATAAATATTTTGAAAGGTAAGGAGAAAAGTCTAGATGAGATAAAAGAACTATTGCGGGACGATTATAACATAGCAATCAGTTGGGCTAGGAGAAAGGGACTCATTAAGATAGAACAAGGTAAAGTAATACCTAAATTTAATGAATATAGATCTAAGGAATTCGAAGCTTTAATTAGCTTAGAAAATGCCGATAAGGAGACATTAGCGTTGTTGGAAAGGAGGGGGCTAATTATAAGAAAGCAAAGAGCCATACTACAAGTTGAACTAATTAGAGAGCCCCAAGCGAATGATATAGGAATTACTTATCTCACACATGAATTATTAGTAACAGGTGATTGGACGAAATATAAGTTTAGGAAATACAATGTTAGAGCTTTTCCTCCATTTTATCCATTAGCTAAAAAACATTACTTCAAGGAATTTCTTGAAAAAGTAAAGGATGTAATGATTAGTTTAGGATTTAAGGAGGTTAACACAAATTATATAGAAATGGAATTTTATAATTTTGATCTTCTATTTCAGCCACAAGATCATCCCGCTAGAGAAATACATGATAGTTTTTCCGTTGAAGGCAAAGGTAAATTAACTGATAAAGAACTATTAGAAAACGTCAAGAGAATTCATGAACAGTCATGGAATTATACGTGGAGCCAAGAAATATCATTAAGATTAATGCTAAGAAGCCAAGCTACTGCAACTACTGCAAGGGTGCTCGCATCAAGGCCCAAGGCTCCTCTTAAATCCTTCACAATAGGTAAAGTATTCAGACCAGACTCAATAGATGCTACACATCTAATAGAATTTCATCAATTGGATGGTCTAATTATTGATGATAATTTTACTTTTAGAGATCTATTGGGGGTGCTAAAAGAAATCTTTTACAGATTAAATATAAAAGAAGTAAAGTTTAAGCCAGCTTATTTCCCCTTTACAGAACCAAGTGTAGAAGTTTATGGATATTTAGGAAAATTAGGTTGGGTAGAAATGTGTGGAGCTGGGCTATTAAGACCGGAAATTCTTGAAGCCGTAAACATTAAAAGTAGAGCCGGAGCTTGGGGAATGGGATTAGAAAGAATAGCCATGCATTTCTTAAATATAAATGATATTAGATTACTTTATTCGAATAATATTGAATATATAAGAGAAATGAAAGAAAGTGAGTAGTATGGTAACAATAGTACTAAATAAGTATAAATTACTAAACCCATTAAAGATATCTGAAAGTGAATTAGAAGAGTTATTATTTAATTTGAAATCAGAAATGAAACCATTAGACGAAAACAGTGTTGAAATAGAAATAAATGCGGATAGATTGGATTTATTGCATTCCGCTGGGATTATAAGAGCAATTAAAGGTCTATTAAATATAGAAGTTGGAGAATCCAAATATAAGGTAGTTAAGACAGATTATAAATTGATTGTTAATGATGTGAAATCTAGACCTTATGCACTAGGTGCTATAGTCTATGGTTTAGAAAATCTTGATTTACAAGAATTAATTCAGTTCCAAGAGAAATTACATTCGACTATTGGCAGGAAAAGAAAGAAGGTTGCGATAGGTATACATAATCTAGATAAAATTGATAGCAAAGAAATATTGTATAAATACGTAAGCTTAAATCACAAATTTGTGCCCCTAAATTACTCTGAAGAGATGAGCGTAAAAGACGTAATCATAAAAACTGAGCAGGGTAAACTCTATGGAGAAATATCAATTTTAGACGAAAGATCTCCCGCTATAATTCAAAATGATGGTCAAATATTAAGTTTACCACCTATAATAAATAGCGAGAAAACTAAACTTACTGAAAAGACTAAAAACTTATTCATTGACGTAACTGGAACATCGTTTGATGCTGTTGCTCAAACGTTAGACCTTATCGTAACTAACTTAGCTGAAGCCGGTGGAACTATAGGAATAGTTGAAACTAAGATAGGCGAAAATGTCATATCCTCGCCATTATTAATTCATAATCTGGTTCAAACAAACAAGGATTACATCAGTAATATATTGGGCTTTAATACCGAGATCTGTCCTCAAATTATGAGGATGAGAATGAATTGTGAAGATGATGGTAAGGTTATTAAGGTACTCACACCACCATACAGAATTGACGTAAAGAAGGAGATCGATCTAGTTGAGGATGTTGCAATGGGAATTGGCTATAACAATCTTGGAATACCCAAATATTCTGCAACGAGTTATGGAGAATATGATGAATTGAGCCTATTAGAGAGAAAAATTAGGGATTTAAGTATTGGTGCTAATTTCACAGAAGTGTTTAATTTTGTACTAATTAAGGATAGTAAATTATTAGAGAACGACTATGTTAAAATAGTTAATCCTATCTCAGTTGAGTACAATGCTATCAGAAACTCGCTATTGCCAGTCTTGTTAGATTTCCTCTCGAGGAATCAACACGCTAGATTCCCTGTGAGAGTCTTTGAAATAGGAGATGTTGTAATTAGGTCTAACGATACGGACGTTGGTTACACTAATGATAAGAGAATAGGATATGCAATAATGGATAGCAGAGTAAGTTTTGAAGAACTGCAATCTCCATTACATTACATACTAAAGACGTTGGGTATAGAGCCTATTTATGAAGAGGTTACTGATAATATATTTATGGAAGGAAGAGTAGCACAAATAAAACATATGAATAAAGTAATTGGAATATTAGGTGAAGTTAATCCCTTAGTATTAAATAAATTTAAGATAGAATACCCCGTAGTTCTAGGCGAAGTGTATCTTAGGAGATTAAAATACTGATTATTTTGATTTTTATTCATATAGAGTTTTTAATATATACCATTTTATTGTAAGTAAGAATTTATTCATAGAGTTGAGCTCAGAATCTTACAAGGTTTATTAAATATTTGAGTCATTATACTTCATACCCTTATAAAATATATAATACATTACTTGTTTATCTCCTATCTTAGTATAAATATATTAAAGAATTAAAAGAATAATAATGATCTTATTATCAAAAAGTAAGGAAAAATGGTATAATATAAAAATATTTAATAATAAAATTAATTATGTTTTTACTATAGTTATTGCTTTCATAAAAAGATTTATAGATTTATACCTTACTAGCTTTAGCTCAATAAGAATTAAAGTAATTAAAAATTATAATATATTCAACATCAACTACAGTATAATTGTAATCATGTTTCCTAAATCTATTCAGTTTTCTTGATAAGTACTAAAGGAAATACCTAGAGGTGATAAATCTTATTGTGTAGGTAAAAAATAAATAAAAATTAAAGGAAATATAATTAGATCTTGTATGCCTTTTAAATACGTGAATGGTAATATAGGACTTTTTTTCAATATGGCAGGTAGTGGAAAACCGATAGTATTAATTCATCATCTAGCTGGAAGTTATAAGAGTTGGAAATTTGTTTCGCCTAAATTAGCTGAGGAAAACCTAATATTAGTCTATGATCTCAGAGGTCATGGTAGATCTTCAATACCTTTTGGACCATACTATATAGAAGATCACTCTCAAGATTTACGGTCACTAATTTTACAATTGAGATTGGAAAGTCCAATTTTAGTAGGACATTCTATTGGATCTTTAGTTGCAATAGACTACGCTTTAAAGTATAATACAGAGAAACTTATTCTGATTGGAGCTTTATATAAATCGCCATCAGCACAAGCATATGAAAAGTATTTAAGGGTAGCACAAAATTTTGGCATGAGGGCACTAGCTGAATATAGAAGAATTTATAAAGAATTTTCAGAAAAATTAATAAATAATTATACAGCTTGGAATTCATTATTAGAAGTATATGAAGAAACCAATGTCTTAGGATATAAATACGCTGTGGAAGGACTTCTAATGGCAAAAGACTACTCTGAAGATCTTAAAAAGATAAGCAGTAAAACGCTATTAATTTATGGAAACAATGATGGATTGATTTCGAATTTGTCAGTATTTAAGAATAATATGAAAGATATTGAAACAAAAATCATAGATGATTGTGGACATTTTCCAAATTTTGAGGATCCAGAGACACTAGTGAAGTTCATAAAGAACTTTTTATGATGCCATTCAAACTTCTTACTATATTTTCTAGTTCAGCCTTTACGCCCTTGACTTTATTTTTAACCTCTTCCTCATTAGTTCCACTAGTGGCTATCTGTATTTCTAGAATCGGATTTGTTAATTCATAACTCTTGGGGTGTGTCTTAATGTAAACATCATATTTCTTGACTAACGTCTTTATGTAAGGGGCAATAGCTGATTCCATAACACCTTGAGTATATAAATACTCTTCGTAGTATCTTAAATTAGGTCTATTTCTCAAATATCTCGTTACAAAATTTTCTAATACGTTTTCCATTTCTCTAGGAACACCTGGAGTAGCTAGTATATCAATATTCTGATAATAAATGTATATTCCTGGGGCAATGCCCTCATAGTTTTCAACAGGATATGCCCCATTGGGTAAAAATGCCATTTTTTTCCTTTCTTCAGTTAAAGGTATATTCATCTTGTTATATTTATTAACTATCATTTCAAACGCAGAATTATTTAGTTCTAGTTCAACTCCTAATGCTTTGGCTAAACCTTCTGCAGTTCTATCATCCCATGTTGGACCTAACCCACCAGAGGAAATAATAACTTTCGGTCTACGGTTAATAGCATCCTTAAAGGCATTAGCAATCTCATTTATCTCGTCCATGACTACAGTAATTCTTCTCACTGTAAAACCTAATGAAGTGAGTCTTCTTCCTATGTGCGAAGCATTAGTATTTACGGTTTTTCCGCTTAATATCTCGTTTCCGATAGTTATTATTTCAGCAAACCAGTAATCCATAAACATATTAACTATTAACTCGAAAATAAAACTTGACCCCTTATGCTCGAAAAGTTCTTTTCGAAAGAAACTAGTTATTTGAGAACTTCTGAAATACGAGATCTATTAAAGCTTACTGAGGGTAGAGATGTAATTAGCTTAGCAGGAGGTTTGCCAGATCCTCAAACTTTTCCAG
Source organism: Sulfolobus sp. A20 (assembly GCF_001719125.1). Lineage (NCBI taxonomy): Archaea > Thermoproteati > Thermoproteota > Thermoprotei > Sulfolobales > Sulfolobaceae > Saccharolobus > Saccharolobus sp. A20. The sequence continues at coordinate 963,302 of NZ_CP017006.1, read as the reverse complement.
TAGAGGAGATTAAAAAGATAGTAAACGATATTTTAACTAACTATTATGATAGAGCACTTCAATATAGTACTACAGCGGGAATTTTCGAATTTAGAAAAGAACTGGTAAATCTATCGAGACTAAGAGGAATATCTAACATTAGTGAAAAAAATATATTCGTTACCGTTGGAAGCCAAGAAGCACTATTTATGCTCTTTAACATTCTAGTAGATCCCGGAGATGAAGTTATAGTAGAGGCACCTACATATTTAGCTGCACTAAATGTAATGAGAACAAGAAGACCTAATTTTAACTCAATTAATGTAAACGATAATGGACCAGATCTAGACGAGCTAGAAAAAAAGGTGAGAGAAAAAGTAAGCGATGGTAAGAAGATTAAATTAATTTATGTGATTCCCACAGCACAGAATCCCGCTGGAACTACCATGAACTTGGACAATAGGAAAAGACTCTTGGAAATTGCAAGTAAGTATGACTTCTTAGTAGTGGAAGATGATGCTTATGGTTTTCTTGTATTTGAGGGAGATAGTCCACCGGCTATAAAGGCGTTGGATAAGGAAGGAAGAGTAATATATACTGGGACATTTAGCAAAATCTTAACACCGGGACTTAGGTTAGGATGGGTAGTAGCTCATGAAGATGTAATTAGAGAACTAGAACTATATAAGCAAAACATCGATTTACATACTCCGTCATTGTCACAATTTATTGCAATGGAAGCGATAAGAAGGGGAGTGATACAGAATAATTTACCTAAAATAAGAAGAATATACAAGGAAAAGAGGAACGTAATGTTAGAGGCTATTCAAGAATACTTCCCCAAAGACGCTAGATGGAGTAAGCCGATTGGCGGAATGTTTGTATTTGCTTGGCTGCCAGAGAAAATTGATACTACGAAAATGTTAGAAAAAGCTTTACAAAAAGGTGTTGCATATGTGCCTGGTTCAAGCTTCTATGCGGATTATAGTGGTAAGAACACTATGAGACTTAATTTCAGCTATCCAAGTAAAGAACAGCTAGTAGAGGGAATAAAGAGGTTAGGTGAAACGATAAAACAAGAACTCAATGTTTAAAAAGTTTTTCAGTATTTATAATTACACCAGCTTTTGGTACTGGAAGGGAAGTTTCTATATTATCTGAGAAACTTATTAGCTCTTCAAAGAGTTTATTTGAAATTTTTGTTTTTATAAAATCTAGCACTCCATCCATTTCCTTTGGCTGTATATAATGAACCTTATGAGAAGAAATTATAGGCCATGTATTTAATATCCTAGGCATTACTATTTTTGTGTTAGATTTAGAAAAAACGTCTATAAAAGCTCTAATCCATGACCTATATGTAGCTATTATAACGTTGTCCCAATCATTCGATAATTCCTTAACCTCCTCTACTCCTATTAACTTAGGATTTATTCCATCTTCTCTATAAATACTTACTTTACTTACATAATTTTTCAGATATAGAGCGGAAATTGTTCCATAAAGTCCTCCCCCTACGATCAATGTACTTCCACTGGTTATTATAGCAGGTAATTGAAGAGCGAAGCTAACATAAGGATATAATAAAAATTTTTCATTAAATTCTGATTGCGGAATTACAACTATACTATCAAATGGAACATTCGCTTTTTCGCATAACACTCCATCTATCTCTGTGCCAATTCCTCCGTATGTTTGAGAATAAGGTAATACTAGGACAAGTTTTCCCTCTAGCGATTTATCAATATCCAAACCTACATTCGTTATTCTTCCTAGCCCTATTGAGCCCAAGATTCTCCCCGGCTCTACCCACAATAATCCTACGTATATAGCGTTCTCTATCCCATCAATTAATACTCTGAACGGGGTGAGGGCTACGAAGTCTTTATTTAATTCTCTTTCTGATAATTCAGCCTTGGTAATACCTAGATTAAATATTATTCCCTTCACGTTAAGGACATATACCTATACCTTATTAAAGTTTACAATCTTAAAGTAAATAATCGTGGTTAGATATATTCATGATTTAGGTAAAGAGTCTAGACTTAGTATCATTTACATTTTACTCCAAAACAGAAGCAAGAAGGAGCTTGCTGATGAGTTAGAAGTATCACCCGCATTAATAACCAAATACTTAAAGGGAATTACTCATCCGAGCGATGAGATCATTAAGAAATGTATCGAAATTTCAAATGAAGAAGAATATAAACAAATAATAGATATAATAATTTCAGACTTATCAAGTGCAGTTGAAGAATTAATAAATGATATAGATGCTGAATATATCTTACAAAACGAGTCATTAAAAAAGCTGTATAATTATCTTAACAAAATATATAATCAAGAATATTCAACTTCTTCTACCTTCGTATAAAGGACATACTATGCATATATCTGGGAACTTGCCTACTATTACTTTTTTATTACCATCTTGAGTCGTGCTTATAGCGTCTAATGGAATTCCAAGTTTTTCCGGATCGCTTATGTTCCAAGCTTCACAAACAAAATTAATTGAGTGCTTGCATGTCTTAGATTTCCATACTCCTTGAGATTTCGCAAGATTTATCCAACTAGTTAACTTAACTATTGTTGATAGAACTTCACCTATTTTCTTGTGCTCTTCTTCGTTATCCAACTTATATTTCTTGAACTCTTCAACAATCCCTTTTATTTCTTCCTCTAGATCTGATGTGGAGAGTACAACTATATTTGGCTTTAAGTTTTCCTCTATAGAAGTACTCATGATAAAGTACTTAATCTAGTATGTCTTAAAAAGAAATTGACACATAAACTTAAGAGGTAAGCAAGGATGGTAAAGGAAATATACAAGGAAAGGGTTAAGGTACTTACTGAAATATGGGGGCTAATCACGGCCAGCTGGGATTCTATCACTAGAGATGATCTAGTAGAAATACTGAAAAACGCATACATAAAGAGAAATATAAAGCCTTTCAGGGGATTTAACGCTAATAACTTATATGAAAAGGAATTAGTTAGCTTATACGTTATAGGAAAGCATGGTTTAGGTCTTTTTGATGAAAATAAGAATATTTTCGACAAATTGTTAGATAAGGAAGAGAAGTATGAGTATATATCTAATCTAATCCTAGATGGAAAGGTAAGAGAAGCATTTGATCTTGCTGAAAGCAGTAAGGATAATTTAGCTAAAGCTTTAAGGATGACATTTACTGAAGTAATATTCTCCTTTGAACCGGATGAAAAATTATACAGATCACTTAGAAACTTGAACGCATCTGATAATGATCAGATCAAGCACACTGCTAAAAGCTTTTCCAGATTTTACACTGCTTTTAAGCTAGCTGAGGGAATAGCCGAAGGGAGCATACGGGATAAGTTAACTTATATAGCAATGAAAAAATCGATAGCAATATCTATTGGGATAGATTATCCACTGCCTAAGCTTAGTTATGTTGATCTAATAGCGAAAGAGGTATTTAACCTAAATAAAAAAATCTTAACAAGAGTCCTAGGTTCTAAGTTATAAAAGCATAGATATTTTTAACTACTAATTTTAAATTATAATTTAGAGTATGCAGAATCTTTCACCCACCCAAAGGGAAATATTACTTGCACTTACAGATTTATATAATAAGCATAAAAGGATGATAAAAAGCAAGGAAGTAGCTGACGTTATAAATAAGGATGAAGGTACAGTAAGGAACATAATCTTAAGTTTAAAAGTGCTAGGTCTAATTGAATCTAAACCAGGTCCTAATGGTGGTTACATACCTACTTTAAAAGCTTACGAAATTATAAACAATCCAACAATAACCCCTATTCTCGACAAGTTAAGTCTATATAAAGGTATGATAGAAACAGATATCAAGATAGAGAATATAGAAATTATAGACATAACTAATCCTTCCGCTAATCGTGTTCTTCTTAAAGTAGAGGGTGACTTAAGAAAATTAAAAGTAGGAGACCCAGTCAGACTAGGACCAACGCCATATAGTAGATTAGTTATAGAAGGACTAATATTACATCTAGATGAAGCTAGTAAGGAGGTGGTTGTAGACGTGAAAAGAATGATAAGTATCCCTAAAGAAAAAGTTAGAAACTTGATATCAAAGAAACTGATTGCCCTAAAACCAGAGACTAGCCTCAGAGAAGCATCAATGATATTTTACAAAGAATCTATAAGAGGAGCTCCAGTAATAGATCATGATGAAAAAGTAATTGGGATCTTAACTACTGCTGATATTATAAAAGCTTTCTTTGAAGGAAACTATGATGCTAAAGTAACTGACTACATGAAGACAAATGTAATAACTATTAAAGAAAATGATGATATTTTGGAAGCTATAAGGAAAATGATAATATATAATGTAGGAAGACTATTAGTTATTGACTCTGACAGCAAGGCAATAGGAATTGTTACTAGAACTGACATTTTAAGATCTATTGCTGGTCTTGAAGGTCTATGGGTAACTTGAGAGAAAGATGCGGAATCATATGCAACGATAAGTTCTATGAAATTGAAAACTCTAGTAACTCGACGATGGAATTTACTTGTAATGCTGAAGCATTGTATAGGATACTAATTAAATGTGGAGGAGACGTTAAAGCAATAGTTCATACACATATGTTAGATTGTTTCCCTAGCTCTAGAGACTTAATTTCCATGGAAATATGGAACGTGACTTGGATAATTGTTTCAAATAGTTGTATAAAAGCATTTAGAAAATTAAACGGAAGTATAAGCGAGGTCGATATTAACTCCCTTTTGCCTCAAGAAGTCTATGACCTTATCGTGAAGCTTCTTCATTAATTCTCTCTTATCTTCAGCTAGAACTACATCTGAATGTCCCTTAATTATAATACTATGGGAAAACGGACTTGGAATAGTAGTAGGACCAAATATAACCAGCCTTATTTCACTACCTTCTATTTTCTTCAGTATCTCTTTAGCTCTAATTACGTCCATATGATCTTCTAATATTTCCCTTATTGTCTCTTTGAGAACTGGGAAGTCTGGAAACTCCTTTATAGAATTTAAAAGTATTTCTGAGTTAAGTTCTCTTCTCTCTAAATTGGTTTCTCTTCCCTTGTATCTTCTTAATATCATAAACGATCTCTCCGCACAATGTCTAAACCTCCTTTTTAACATTTCAGTCCTCATAATCGCTTTGCTCAATATATCATAAATATTTGATGATTTAACCTTATCGAATAGTCTCAAAACATTATAGCTATCCAAATTAGAAACCTTACTAACACTTAGAGAGAAACCATTATCTGTAACTGATATCTTCACATCTATATTTAGATCCTCACTTAAAGCATAAGCTAAAGCTCTAGATAAAGCATCGAGTGCTCTTCTGCCAAAAAGTGCATGAAATATATAGTTTCTAATGCCTTCCTCATCGTCATAAATTTCGATCATTATTAATTTATCTGATGGTATTATTCCATTTGTAAATAAATATTGTTCCAATATATAATTGTAAATTGTTGATGAAGCAGATTTCGAAATACTATACTCTTTTGAAATCCACTCTATTATTTCTTCTTTATTATTTCCTTTACTCAACATCTCTGCAACAGTTCTTCTAAACTTTCCAATTTCAAGGGCTGATTCGTAGGATAATGGCAACATCTCTGAAAACCAACTGGGCACTGTAGGTCTCTGCCCAGCTGCATCTTTTACTACTACCTTAGAACCTTTACTACTTAGGAACTCATAAGTTCTACCGCCTAATACAAAAATATCCCCGGGAGATAGGATCTCTACAAATTCTTCTTCCAAATTACCTACATATTTACCATAATCTGTAATAACCTCAATCATAGCTTCGTCTGGTATGGTACCACTATTCATAAAGAATATCATTCTACTACCTCTTTTAGGATAAATTAGTTTATCCTCTTTTAGTCTAATTTTAGAATAAACATTTTTTAATTCCAGCCCAAATAGCTCACCATTAAGGTATCTAATCACAGACTCATATTCTTCATTTGTGAGATCTTGAAAATTGTAGGAATTCCTTAAGATATTATATAATTCTTCTTTCTCAATATTCGAAATCAAGCTGGAGGCTACTATTAATTGTGAAAGGACATCTAATGGTTTTTTAGGTATATTAATATTATCAATCTTTCTATCAACCGCTAGTTTAGTTAACACAGTACACTCTACTAGATCATCCCTATCTACAACCACTATCCTACCTTTACTAATATTTCTAATGTGGTGCCCAGCCCTTCCTATCCTTTGTAAAAGCCTACTAACACTCTTAGGGCTACTTAGCAAAATTACTAGATCGATATAACCTATGTCTATACCTAATTCTAAACTTGTAGAAGAGACAACTACTTTCAAGAGCCCTCTCTTCAACTTATCCTCTACCTCAAGTCTAACATTTCTACTTAAACTACTGTGATGCGCTTCAATCTGATTAACATCTAGAACACCTTCTTTTTCGGCTATTTTCCTAAGCTTAAAAGAGACTCTTTCAGCAGCATGTCTCGTATTAGTGAAAATTAAAGTAGTTCTGTGTTTTTTAATTTCGTTTATTAAAGTTTTATATATACCTTCTTCAACTTCCTGCTCAGAAGAGTGTATAAGGTCTCTAACTGGTGTTATAACCTTAATATCGACCGGCTTTACGAATCTAGCATCTATTATTCTGCATTCTCTGTTTTTACCAACTAGATATTGTGCAACCTCTTCTAATGGAGAGACTGTTGCACTTAAACCTACTCTTATAAACTCTTTTTTGGTTATTAACGTTCTAAATAGTTCCAACATACCAGATAGATATGCTCCTCGCTTGTTATTAGCTAATTCATGTATTTCATCTACTATAACCCATTTAACGTCTGCCAGCTTTTGGCTAAATTTAGGAGATGTAATCGAAATGGCAAAAGATTCCGGAGTAGTAATTAATATATGAGGAGGTACACGTAGCATTTTCTGTTTTTCATAGGATGTTGTATCACTTGTTCTTATTCCGATTCTTATATTAGGCAAATTAGGATATAGTTGTTTTAACTCATTTAACGGTTCCAATAAGTTTCTCTGCATATCGTTATTAAGAGCTCTAAGCGGAGAAATGTAAATTGCATAAACCTTATCTTCTAGCATGTTATTCTCAGCCATCTCAAAGAGAGAATCAAGAATTCCAAGGAATGCAGCTAACGTTTTTCCGCTTCCGGTAGGACTAGATACCAAAACATTAAAGCCACTCTTTATTAGAGGAATTGACGCTCTTTGTGGGGGAGTAAACGTACCATATTTGTTCTTGAACCACTCAGCTACATAGGGTCTTAGCAATTTATATATTTCTTCATCAGCATAAAAATAGGTCGTACTCAACTTGTTATGAAATTCATTCGGACCTTTAAAAACACTTCTTTCATAATCCCTTTACAAATGCTATGAACGTATATAGATATCCTATAGAATAATAAAGTAACCAAATAGAGTTTATTATATCTCCTCTCATGAAGTATATTATGGAGGAAAATATAAATATGATTCCGAAGAATAAAATAGGTAATCCTATCTTATTATTCCTAACTCGTGTACCTTTAGGCGTAACCACGTATGTCCTGGACTTGCTAAATGCTTTAATAGTACTTACCAATAAATACGGAGATATTCCTACAGTATAAGCAGATAGTCTTCCTAATGCTTGAAGGCTTTTTACGATACTGATTCCCATTTTAACCGACGCTTTAATAAATATGTAAGCATAAGCTACTAAGGCTGAAACCCATATTGCTAAGATAGGCAAACTAAGATTTATGTTGAAATTCGTAAAAGAAGCGATAGCCAGTGCTAAACCACCAATGAATGTTAGTATTATTGGAATATATTGCGATAGATAAATTATTATTTCTATTTTTTGATATAGTTTAGCCTTGCTATTTATGATATGATAAAACCTATTTACTAGAACCTCCATAGTGCCCATAGCCCATCGTGTCTGTTGAATATAAAATGAGATTAAATTATCGGGGACTTCTACAAAAACCGGAGAGGATGAAGAACATATTTTACATCCTAATTTAATTAACCTAGCTCCTAGCTCGTAATCGTCTTGAATCATTCTATAATCCCATCCTCCTACGTCTTCTAGAATTTTTCTCTTATAAATTGTACCGCATCCAATAGGCATAACTTTTAAGCCAAGTCTATCCCTTCCTCTGAGGATAGATTTACTAGTTATAACCGTAGAAACCATTAAAGCTCTAGCTAAAGAAGAATTCTTATTCTCTGAATAACCGTGCCATTCCATCGTTATTGCGTCACAGCCAAACTTTAACATCTGATAATAGGCTTTTATTAATGAGTCCTCGCTTATCCTAGCATCAACATCTAATGTTAAAATTAGGTCGCCAGTACTTTTTCTAAATCCATATAAAAGGGCACCACTCTTATAACCAAGTCTTTCTTCCCTTCTATACAGTTTGACTTCTAGCCCTTTCGGCACGTACAACTTTGAAACTAACTCTTCAAAATATTGCTCATTATCATCGGATACAATAATAATTTCTAGTTTATTCTTATCCCAGTTCGCCTTATACAAATTGTCTATAAGACCTTGTATTATATCAATCTTCTCACCTTTCGTAGGTACTATTATTGATAATTTAGGTAGGGAGACAGAACTATTTGTATCACTATTACTAATTATATCTCCTAGATCTGGATAGCTTCTTCCAAAAATATATAGGATAATCTGATTTAATATCACTAAAAACGGTATTATAAGTACTACTACGTTAATGATAATATCAAATATCATCTATAGATAGATGAAACTGGGGTATAATAAATGCATACGTATGTCTTGATGTCTTAGGAGGAAATCTTAATCCTTTATTAGCAATATTAATTATCTCTTCTTTCTCTAATGGAGGTGGTATTAAATCACCAGATATTCCCTTTTCTGTTCTTATTCCCAAATTAAAAATGAACCTCTCTATTGATTCTAATTTCCAATACAATTTATAAGTAGAGTTATCACACACTCTGATATTATCAAATTTTGCGCAGACCTTCCCTTCAGATGCTAATGAAGAAATTATGCTTTTAGCTAATGACGGGTTTGAGAACCTTCTATACCAAATATCTACATTAATGCCGGGAGAATTATATTTCACATATATTACAGGTATTCTTCTTAATGAAATTAATAGAGACGCTTTATGCCTATGATGTCCATCTAATATTACATAAGTATTCTCATCTACGATGATTGGTTTGATCACTCTGAATTTTCGTATGCTAAGTGTTATGTTCATCACTTTCTCGACGAGAACATCCTCATGTGGTACTAGATTTTTCGGATTTTCTGGCTCTATTCGAGTAGTATTCACAGCATTCCTTAATTACGCATATCTGACATAAAGGTTTTTTCGCCTTACAAACTGTTCTACCATGAGCTATTAACAAATGATGAAGCTTTAAAAAATCATAATTGGAGAAGTAATTCATTAAGGCCTGTGATATTTCTCTATATTTTGAACTGATAGAGACTAGACCTAGCCTTTTAGTTACTCTAGAAATATGAGTATCTACAGGAAAAACTCTTTCTCCTTTACAAGTCAACAAGACAACATCTGCAGTTTTTTCCCCTATACCATTGAAGCTTAATAGAACTTCTCTAGCGTTAGGCGAAGCTAAAATGATATTGATATCTCCTTTATATTGATTTAATAATATGCTAGAGATCTCCTTTATCCTTTTAGCTTTGCTCTTGTATAAACCTGAAACCTTTATTGATTCTTCTATCGAATTCAATGGAGATTCAGCTAAATTAATTACATTAACACCTATGTTCGTTTCTAGATTCATGTAGGCTTTTAGAGCAGACTTATCAGTGGAGTTTTGTGAAAGTATAGTCGAGACAAGCACTTTGAAACAATCCTTATATTTAAGCCATACATAATACGCTATATATTCTTCCGGCTTAATTGTATATTCTCGTTCCAATTTATAATATACAAAATCGGCTTTACAAGTCATATTTATACACTAAACACTCAATGATAATAATGATATATTCTTTGATAAAACTGTCTTTAGCATACATTACTATCAAACACTTTTTATCAATACGAAGTTGTACCAATTTTAAAAATAAAAAACTTATTAGTGTATTATATCTGGTAGTAGTAATAATTATCATTAATTTGCAAAATAATAGTCGAATTAGGCTCTACATAAAAAGATGATCCCAATATTGAAGAAAACCGTACAATTTCTCCTGGATAAACAGTATATTTAACGTTATATGTTCTATTCATAATAGTTATACCAGTAATAATAGCTGGAACGTTGCCATAGTTATAAATCAATATTCCGCTAGAAGTGTAGTTCAATGGAATTACTGAAATTTTAGTCTGTATTTCATTAACTAGATTGCCATAATTCACATTTATACTTGATTTATTTATGTTATATACGTTATAAAAATACAAATATAACGGCAAAAGAAGTGATAAAGTAATAACAATGACTATAATTGTAGAAAAAATAGATGAAATAGCTTTCATTTCCAATCTACCTTGCTAAGCAATAGAGGCCAATACGTTCTGAACTATACTGTATGGTTTACCATTAGGTAAATGCCCGCTAATAACCACAGTATAATATTGACCTGCTATTATTTGTCCATCAATTAGGGTTACGTTTTGTATAGATTGACCAGGTTGCAAAAGTGTCGGGGCGAATGATGGAGAAAACTTAGTAGAGCCGTTTATAATACTTATACTTTCAATATATATTTGAGTATTTCCTACATTAGTTATATAATATTGTAAGTAAGCTTCATTATTGCTAGGATTTACTAGTATATTTAGCTGTGCTTGAAGATTTGCATTTTGTGTCAAAGAGCTAAACATCCCACTAGCATATGCATAAAGTAGACTTCCTAAAACTAGAGTTATCGCTAACACTATTACAGTTCCTAGGATAGAGGAAAGAGCTTTTTTAGTCTTAGTCCTCCTATACATTATACTGCACCTAACACTATAATTTTATATTAATTATAGTCAGTAAAGTGAAAGTATTGTCGAAGTAATCCCGATCTATAAAAAATTCATGAATAGACCACCTAAAAATATTATTATAGATAAAGATATTGCCAAGAGAAGAAATAATGGGAAATTAAATATAGTAAACCTAGATAATTTAGCATATATTATACCTAATACTATACTATATATCGCAACTATTGGATCAAGATTACCCACACTCTTTATTTTAGATAAAACGTCAAAAGCAAAATAGAGTAAAAATGGTGTAGCTATGGATAATGAATTAAACAGTTGAAGATTTCGTAATATCTTCTCTCTTAACGTTATATAATTACCTATAAGAATTGAAATCTCCTTAAAGATAAAACTATCAGCATATCCTTTCTTTTCTAAATTATCTAAGAATTCTAGCACGGCATTCAAAACCCAGCTGTTAGTGTTAAGGCGAGTTAAGGGCAGATCTCTTTTTACTAATTCCTTTACCTTCCCAATAAATTTAGTCGTTTTAGTGTCTAAGTTCTTCTCATTTAATTTAAGCAGAGAATTTCTTACACCATAGCCTAATTTGACATAATCCGCAATATCAGATAAAATATTCGGCATAGTATGAAGTATATCATCGCTACTTTTTATACGATTATACACGAAAAATGTAAATATAGTAAATAATGCATAAACTATAATAATATCATAAAGTAGATTTATACGTAAGAGTAGAAGACCTATCGCTAACGGAAGACACAAAAGTATAAGCTTCTCCTTGGTTGTTAAAGCCACGTTATATCCCACATTGGGTTGTGACAAAGTTATCATCAAATAAATACCCGGTGAAAAGAATAATGGTATTAACAACATAAATAAATTAATTGATGATGATATAAATTGAAATGCTAGTAATACCATGGGAGTAACCAAATATAACATAAATAATATTTCAACAATGTCGTTAGCTCTATTAACATAACTTTCAAGGGAGGATTTTAGATTATCTAAACTCTCCTCAATAAGATCCCTAATCCTTTCCTGCAATGATATTCCTATGTTTTCACCAGCTAAGTATGTGGAGTAAACTTTTCCTAAGGAATCGTTCTTATGAACCCTAGCCCTACTCTCGATAGCTAAAATGGACGACTTGCCTAAGACCTCTACTTCTTTGACTAATAGTGCTGCCTCCTTTTTAAGTCCTTTAAAGACCACTGAGTTACTTATTTCTTCAAAAGTCTTATACAAGCTTTTTCCTAAGAAGCTGTTTATATATGCAAATAATAGAAACACTATCAGCTCGTCTTCTATGGCCTTTTTTTGCTCATTCTTCTTTACTTCGGTAATGATTATTGGATACAGATAAATAAATATATTTATAAAATTGATCAAAATAAAATAAATACTAATTTTCATAGAAATTAAAATGGAAATTATAGTGATAAGTGGAATTAAGAATAGAAGCTTTCTATAATTTTTACTAGTCTTGTTGATATCATCACCATAATATAAAATATTCTGATTAATTTTATTATAATATAGATATATTATAGATAATTTATCAAAAATTTTACTTATATTATTTATTTTCAATTTCATTCTCGTCACCTATATAGAATTTTCTCAAATAAGAATTTAATTCTTCTAAATCAAAAACCTCTTCATTTACTAAATTATTAATGAATTGAGCTCTACGGCTTATCTCATTAATTATCTCTTTCGAGTGTATCTCATAAACTTTAGAAATATACTTTAACTTGTATGATCTTTTAAACAGCTCTTCTGCATTCATAGGAATAAATGAATTATTTATATAAGACCACTTAAAAATTTTCAAGAATTTCAATTTGTTATTATTATATTCTAACTCATAAACTGCCTTAACTATCCTCCTTATGTTATTATTTTCATCTCTTATTGAACCAAGAACTATTATATTCCACAAATTCTGAATAAAAAGTTTAGTTATGTCCTTATTAAGAAGGCTAGTCAGCCTAGTTAAGGTTTCTTGAGGACTTCCTGCATGGAAAGTAGCTAGTGAGCCATGGCCGGAAGCTGAAGCATGGACTAGAGCTTCAATTTCTTTACCTCTTACTTCACCTATAACTAGATAATCCGGTCTATATCTTAGTGAAAGCTTAGCCAAATCCATTAATGATACTTCAAATTGTGAAAATAGTGACTGTCTAGCAAAAAGTCTTATCCAGTTATCATGAAACAGATTGATTTCTGGTGTATCTTCAATAGTAATTATCTTATAAAAAGGGTTAACCATACTTAATATTGCGTTTAATAGCGTAGTTTTTCCAGATCCGGTAGATCCTGTTATTAGAATAAAAGGCTTATAGTCCAGTAAAAACCATATATATGATAATAGAAGTGGACTCATAGAATTATTTTTAACTAGTGAAATAGGACTTATAGGCTTCAACGGGAATTTTCTTATGTCTATCGTTGAGCCTGGCAAGGATATTTCCCTAGAAACGGTCACAGCAACCCTATGTCCTTCTGGTAAAGAGAATTCTAAATATGGCCTAGCAATATTGACTGAACGATCTGCTTTACTTGCTAACTTCTCTATTATCCTAATGACTTCGTCTTCAGTTTTAAAAACAATGTTTGTATAAAGCCTTGGGAACCGTGTTACCTCTCTATGAACTATAGTTATAGGATATGAGAAACCCTTACACTCAATTTCCTCGACGTAAGGGTCTGACATGGGAACCAGGAGATCCTCATAAGTTATCTTTTTTCTTATAAAGTACATTATCCTTTCTATTACGTTTTGATCATCTACCCCCTTTTCTTTGAAGAATTTTAGTAATATATCTTCTGCGCTAGAGACTGTTGGAAATGAATAAATGTAATCTATTACCTCTTGTAATAATCTAATCTCATTTTCATTTAGACTTGGCTCAATTACTTTATAATACCCAATACCGTTCTCCTCATATATAATTACCTTCGCGTTTAGGACTGAGTACTCTTGAAGAATTTTCATCAGATATATGTTATAATAAAAGTTAGACTCACTGAATGCCGAAAGTACGCAAAATTTCCTTTAAGTGATTAGAGATTCTATAACCTAAGATTAAAGAAGTATGTAAGGAGTTGAAATAGTATTCTTTTTCCCATGTAAAACCCCAATAGTAGGCTCTAATCTTTATACAATTATAGGTAGGTTCTATTGGAAACGATATCTTACTAACCCCTTCAGATACTCCCCTATAAGAATGTACTCCATATATTATTTCAAACGGGACGCCCTTTTTAATTTGAGCATGAATTAGTAGTGAATGTTTATTATAATTCAATGTTATTTCCTCAATAGGATTCTCTATACCGAATATTAAATACTCTCTGCTATAATTATTTTTTTGAACCTTATGTATTTTATAACCCTTTTCAACTGCTATTTTGCTACCATCGAGATCAATAACATTCCCCTCTTTTTCCACTATTACACCTTTATAATCAGCTGGATGCACGTATATCTCTTCCCATTCGAAAAACTGATTTCGTTTCAACAATACTCGCTTATATAGGCTATTATCAATAATTCTTACTTCTTCTACAAGTTTATTATGGTCATTATCGCTTATGACTACTATTGGTAACAAAAATTCAAAAGAGTCGATTAATTTGCGCCAAACATAGACATTTATCTTTATCGGTAATTTATCCATACTTTGATATAAATTCAATGGGATTTCAACCTTTTTCTCTCCTACCTTTTCATCCTCTAACTTAATATTATATACTACGTCTGCTACGTTTATGGAGATATTAGCTTCAACCTTAGTTGGAATTGCAAACCTTATAACACCGACTAATATTGCATTTTTATCTGGATACTTAATTAATTTGCCACCTTTGGTAGCCAAAAAAATTTTCCCATCTACAAACTCTATATGTGGTTCATCAGAAGAATAGTTAAGTATGAGGGAAGTAGAAAAGAACAAATTTCCTAGATGTAGATTTAGATTTCCTTTCCTAAATTCATATGGCTCAATATAAATTAGTTTTGAACTGCCCTCTTCATCTTTGATGTTAATTATCTGACCGTTTTCAATATGGATATCCTGCCAATATCCATTATCTATATTGATAGTTACCGGGGATTGGAAGGAGTTATGTGAGTTTATGACCCTAAATGGTTTATAATTTTCTAATAATAGGCTTGATGCAATTACTCCATTCTTTGACATCATATAAATTTTTTTATTATCAACAGTAAAACTGCTTACATTGGAGAATTCAATTAACTTACTAAAACTATTATCATATATAGCTAATTTACCGTTGCTATCCAATAGACCTATGTAGCTTTTGCTTAACGCGATAAAAAACTCTGATTCCACATAATAATTTAGTTCTCTCCAACCATAATTATAATAATACTTCAGTTTATCTCCACAAATAATTAACAAGCCACCTTGAAATTCCCCAATTAGATGGACCTCATCAACACAAATACCTAAGGTACCCTTCCTAGCTGATTTTATGATCCCTTTTTCTTCCCAAAAAATATCCCCATAAATTTCATTATATCCCAGATACTTCCCTGTGATATTTAATTTATTTATATTACTAAATTTATCTATTATGACAGTTAAATTATCTCTTACTATAGAAATATAGTTTTTTGATAAATAGAGTTTTCTCCCATTTTCTATTTCAATTCTATTACCCTTGTAATATATTTCCACTTTATCTTTATTTAGAAATATCTTTCTAGCATTATAAAAAATATATTTTTCATATTCATTGCCATTAAATATATATTTCCCATTTTTGAAATAGATTGGATAGATCTTATTATCAAAGAAAACATAATCTATTACATTATTGGAACTCTCATCTATGACTACATTCTCATTTCCCTTGTATAATGAAATTGCTTTGTTACCTCTTTTTATTATCCATTCATCATCGGACTGATTTATTTGATTATTTTCAATATTAATTGTCGGCTGTTTAATGGCATCACATAGCAGTTCTGGATTTCCCTTCGAATCATAATCGAAGTTACAGTTAACATCTCCGGGTAAATCTATTTTTTGAATTAAGGTAAATTTAGGTAATTTCATTCCTTAGTTATGCTATAAAATCTAGTCAGAGGTTTTTGAAACAAATAGTGATTATCCCACAATGAAAAATATAGTGCCATTTTGATGGTACAAAATAATTTATAAAATTTGTAAATATAGTCTAGTCATGAGTATTTAAAAATTAGGAAAATCCCATGCGTAAATAGGTTAGTTAAGATTTTTATATCCTTATAACGACACAATATACAAAATAATGAATTTGAATATTAACTATAAATAAAAAACGTTTAAATTCGTCTCATTACCCATTCCGTTTACATTCAGCATTATAAAAAGATATTGTGATTCCATATAATATACAAACTCAGGCTATGGTTGCATTATTATTTAGACGAATCCCTTCAAAAAAGAAAACTTAAGCGGTAAAAGGGACTAGAGGATATTGAATATGATTGGCATTTTCACAAGAAGGTTAAGAGTATATTAGAAGACTTAGCTAGGAAGATTGGTAAGTTAATTTTATGGTATAGCCAAATCACTTAACGTTTAAACAATCTCCTTAGAGGATTTGTACAACATGATAAGGAAGTTTTAAGAGATTATTTTTAGTGATAAATTGTACTTAACACAGTATCATCATGTGTAGTATTCGACTGAATAGAAGGATAAGAAACATAGGTTGAGAGTTGTCTATGTAGATCATAATTATTCTCATATCCATTGCTCTAAATGTGGCAAAGATATGGAAGAAATCTCTTTTAGGTATTATCGCTATCCTAGTTGTGGCTATGAGAATGAACTATAGCCATATAAGCATAACGACTATTCTATTCAAGTAAAGAATAATAATATTATTCAAACTTTAAATGAAGAATGGAAAATATTGAGGGTAAGTATATAGAGAATAGTTTTTAGCTAACTTTGTTCTAGTAGATAAGAAAAAATAAGAAAAAGGAGAGATATTGCTCATACTAAAATAGCTAAGAGTATTATTCAGACCTTTAATTGCATTATATCGTTTAATCTTGGGTAATAATGATATCACTTTTAATCGGGTAGTATTGAAGATTATTTTCAAATACATTATATTTGATAGGGATAAATATCCCTTATGAATGGCATGTATTATTTAGTATTGATAACGGTTATGATCATATTTGCTTCCATTGTAATAGTTAAGATTCAGAGCCAGATTATTGAGAGCTTTCTATTAGCTTTATCATTACCATTTCTCTTAGAGATGGTAAAAATATTGAAGATCTCCAGAAAAATTCATAAAATATAAGGTTTTATGTTCTTTTTACATAATCCTCTATTTTCGCAAATTTGAAAGAAGCATTCTATAGCCTTTCTGCCCTTTAGTCCTAGTTCCTTACTATATGACAAAATCTCCTTATTATTCTCTTGAATTGAAGCGGATTCCCTTATGATTGCCTTGATTTTTAAAAGCTCACCTTCTGAGAGTCTTGTCGATCCTATTAGG
This sequence comes from Sulfolobus sp. A20, assembly GCF_001719125.1. Lineage (NCBI taxonomy): Archaea > Thermoproteati > Thermoproteota > Thermoprotei > Sulfolobales > Sulfolobaceae > Saccharolobus > Saccharolobus sp. A20. The sequence goes on along the minus strand of NZ_CP017006.1, from coordinate 945,800 downwards.
CTTATTACAATTGGTAAATCCCCACACTCTTGTCTCCATAATTCACCTAGAGAAATGTTATAACCATCATAATCTATCATCGCGTCAGCACCTTGACAATCTTCCCCCTTAACTACTTCAATATGATGTTTAAAATTTGTCAATGCCTTAAATAGATAGTACTCAGTTGAGTTTGAACCCTTCACACATATTTTGTTAATAATGTCTCTATGCAATTTTATCCCTAATTTTTCAATAACAAAGGCACCATTACTTATTAATTTTATTCCTTGGATGAAATTAAGCAAAGGAAGTGGAATAAACGCTAGGTCGAATTCATTCAATCTAAACTTTAGCTCATCTTCTTTTACATTTATAATATTTAGTATCAAATTTTTACTTAAGGATTTGTTAATAATTGGCTTTAAGGACGATAGTTCTCTCTTATCGATGTATGCTAAACTTAGATCCACGTGTTATACATTTGATTTAAGCAGATATTTTAGTTTATCTTATAAAAGGGGATAATTAATAGATCAGTGATGGAAAGAGTAATAATTGTTGGCTCCGGTTATGCTGGACTAAACGCGTTTTATGAAACTAAAGGAAATATGGACAAATTACTAATATCTGATAGTGACCATTTCATTTATTATACTTTATTTTTAAAGAATATGTTGTTCAATAAGAATATTAATTATAAGACGAGAGTGAAGATTAATCTTCTTGATAGAGTGAAGGAAATAGATACAGAAAGAATAGCAGTTAAAACTAATAATAATGAAGAGTATCAAGGCGATTATCTCGTATTAGCATTAGGATGTAATAGAAGTGAGCAGATAAGTTTTATCCAAAAGATTACTCATGAACAAAGGATAATACTTGGAGTTGAAGATCCTTTTGATGAATATCTTGCTATTCAATTAGCGTTTTACTTGAAAAAACTAGATAAAGAAATATATTACTCTGGTTCCTATCTCAGTTGGTTAGGTGACAATGTTTCAAGTAACTTAGAGAATTTAATGGAAAAGTACGGGATTAAGAGTAAGGAAAAGGCTGAACATATATTACCGACGTGTAAACCGAATCAAGTATTAGGCGAGTTTTTACAAGTTAAAAGTAATTTAGAATACAAAAGCCGCGTATTTGCAATAGGAGACATGATAAAAGGCTATCCCAAACTTGGAGAATTAGCAATGAGACAAGGTATCTACGTTGGAAAATACTTGTCTGGCAAAATTAGGAATTCTTTCAATCCAATATTTATAAATATTATAGATACTGGAATGGGTGAAGCAATTCATATAAGGTCAAATAAGCCGTGGAACGGAAGCCTGGTAAGTGTAAAACTTTCTAGATTGAGAGCATTTATGAAAGGATTCCTTGAAAAATATTATATTTTAAGAAAAGGTAAGATGGGATTCTTGTATTACATTTAGGATATCCAGGGACCTCGGGGGGAGATCAAGGGGCTCCTCTCATTTTCCTAAGGTCCCTGGATACCTCTACATTTTCTATACTTTAAGGGGATTTTAATTTTTTGCTAAAACGGAATCCCTAAAATTACATCTAAATCGACGCCTAGCCCTAGCACTACTGAGGAATATATGTTATATATGAAAGCTTTTCCAAAATCTCCTTTCCTAGCAGCTAAATAATATGCATAAGCCATTATCAAGCCATGAATTAAGGTTGCTATAATAGCCATTATTCCTAATCCATAATATATATCACCTAGAAAATCTAAAATTACTGAAAATAATTGATTTAGCCCTATAAATAACAATGCTCTATTACCTAATAATACGGCAAAACTATGTAAACCCATCTGTTTATCAAAGTTTGCATCTGGTATATGATTATATAAATCGAAACCAACTGCCCATAATATTGTTGCGACTACGAAAAACCAAGGTATTCTTAAAACTATAGAGACAATGTTATGATAGTAAATACCCAATACCGCAACAGCCCCACTAAAAACTGCTAAACCTTGAATAGACGCTAAATGATAGTTAGCGAATGCTGTATATCTCTTCATATAAGGATATGAGAGTACTATTAATGCTACAAATGGAGAAAATATCAATGCCCATATATTTATGAAATATGTTACTAAAAAGAAAAATATTATTGATAAAATTATTAACAATTTAGCTTCCCAAACTTTTATTGCACCAGTGACCAAAGGCCTATTCTTAGTCCTTGGATTTTTTGAATCTATATCCAAATCTGCTAAATTGTCGTTGGTCATACCTGCAGTTCTTAGGAAGAATAATGCCAAGAACATGAGCACCAAAAGAGATATTGACGGGACTTTCTTAATAGCTACGAAAGCTCCTAAGTATGCCATGGGCAAGCTAAATAAAACTTGTTCAATTCTTAAAAATCTCATAAATACATAAAATCTGCTCTTTGAGTTTTTATTTAAACCGCCAGGATCCCAGCTCACATATTAAACATACTATTTGATATTTTTAATTTCTTCTTCAGTTGTAAGTAGTAATCTAGTCCATCTATCAAAGCCATAATCGATGCTTCAACAACACTCTTAGATACGCCTTCAGTTCTCCAATTGTTTTTACCATCAGAAAATTCAATAGTAACTCTAACTACACTCTCAGTATTCTTTACCTCCCCCGGTAATATAACCCTATAGTCGATTAACTTTACTTCACTTATTTCCGGATAAACTTTCTGTAGAGCCATCCTTAGTGCTTTATCTATTGCATTAACTGGACCTACACCTTCAGCAACTTCTAATTGAGAGTTAACCTTAACTATACCTATTGAGAGACCATTACTCTCATTTATTACCTTCCAATAATCTAACTGAATAAATTTCTCATACATTCCTAGTTCTTTTAGTGCGATGAGAGTAGCTGATGCTGGCCCTACATCGAAACTATAACCTTTAGCCTCTAACTGTTTTATGGTATTTAGTGCCTTCTTTAACCTTTCATCTCTCTTATCTATCTCGATACCTAACTTTTGTAAATAATATAATAGATTAGCAGTACCTGATAGTTCTGATACTACAAACTTTCTCTCGTTACCTAATAATGATGGGTCTACGTGTTCATATGCTCTCGGAACTTTCATTACAGCATCCACATGAACGCCTGCCTTATGGGCGAATGCATTATCTCCAACATAGGGCTGATATGGGTTAGGGGTTAGGCCTAATATTTCGTAAATAATTCTAGAGGCGTATCTTAATTTCTTTAAACTTTCATATCCTTTCAGCACATTTAAATTCATTTTAAGCAATAACGTAGGAATTATCTGTACTAGATCAGCGTTACCGGTTCTTTCACCGATACCATTAATAGTACCTTGAACATGTCTCGCCCCTGCTTTTACAGCCATTATAGAGTTTGCCACAGCACATCCTATGTCATTATGTGCATGTATTCCTAGCTTAGTTTTGATTAGTTCCTTGACTTTTTTAGTTACCTCATATATCGCATATGGAGGAGTACCACCATTCGTATCAGCTAAAGCTATAACATCAGCGCCAGCTTCTTCCGCGGTCTTGATTACTTTTACTGCATACTCCGAATCTTCTAGAAAGCCTTGATAAAAGTGTTCAGCATCAAATATTACTTTAAGTCCATGAGACTTAAGATAACTTATACTATCATAAACTATTTCCAAGTTTTCGTCTTTTGTAGCCTTAAGAATTTCAGTAACATGTAGAGACCACGACTTTCCAAACAATACTGCCACGTCAACATCAGCTTTTATGATACTATTAAGGCTCACATCTTCATTTACCTTAATATCCTTTCTTCTTGTACTACCGAAAGCTGCTATCTTGGATTTAGTTAAGGAATATTTTTTAATCTCTTTAAAGAATTCCTCATCTTTAGGGTTAGATCCTGGCCATCCCCCTTCTATATAGTCTACACCCAACTCATCCAAGACTAATGCTATCTTGATTTTATCATTAAGAGTAAAGGATATATTTGCTCCCTGCGAACCATCTCTTAATGTAGTATCTAGTACCTCAACAGATTTCTTGAACACCGGACATAGGTGAAAAAAAGTGGTAAGGATTAAAAGTTTTAATGGAAATAAAGATAAATCATATTTCATTTTTAGTGTGATACTCTTAATAATCTTTTTAATAGTACTAGGATTGTTTTTAGAAATTCCAAACTACTATCCAGGTTATAAATACGTTAGTAACGTATATTTGAAAAACTTGAAAAGTGACGTAATTCCGGCTAACACTGGAATTAATGTTATAAACATTACAATAAATCAATATAATAATACTTTAATAGCATTTGTCAAAAATTCATCTAATATGAATATCACGATAGTGAGTAGTGATGGTAGAATAATCTCAAATCAAGAAGAGTATATAGGAGTAAAGTTAAATCCAGGATTTTATAAAGTTTTTCTAGTAAACTCAAATAATATGTCACAGTATACTAAATTTGACTATGGAATTTTCAATTATAACTTTATATCTTCATTTTACTCTGGAATAAATTTGTTAAGAGAAGTTTACGAAATAATCATGGCTATAACTCTTATTTTGGCTATATATTCAGCGATAAAAGGTTTCTTTAGAAGATAGGGCATAATTCTTACTTTTGCCAATTTAATTAAATAAGGAAAATTAAATAAATAATATTAATAATAAAAATATTAAATTAAATAAATCTTATATAATGCTATCATATATATATAGAAAAATCAAAGTTTAATGGCAATATCCAAGTTATTCAACATCTCAGAATATTCCGACTCAATCCATATCTTATAACTGCACTGCAAAATCTTAGATAACGTAAAATGGAATTTAGGTTGTTGATAGTATAACTGACTTAAGCCACTTTATGGAATCTGTCACAAAACTAGGTCCCATATGAGCCAAATAATCGCCAACAGTAAAATATATAGGCTTTTTTAATAGGCTAGATAATCCCCTACTTCTTATACTATCGTAAAACCTTGCCTTCTCGTACTCAGATAACTTTTTAGGTTCATATATTATTATGTCGGGATCTCTTTCCAATATTTCCTCTTCCTTGGGTGTGAAATAAGCCTCTGAATTATCATCAAATATATTCTTACCGCCCAATAAACTAATAGCGTCACTTATATGTGTAGGGAACCCAATAGTAATAGGTCCGCCTAAATCAAATTCTACGTAGATTTTAGGTTTCTTAAGAGAGCTATAGACAATGTTTGAAAGCATAGTGTTAAGTAAACTTATATACAGTTTCCTCGATCCTTCGTACTCCCCTAATACGTTGCCTATTTGAAGAACATTAGATAAGATACTTGATACACTAGTAGGTAAGGGTATAGGATATACGTTATATCCTAAATCTAGTAACTTCTTAGTTAATATCTTTTGAGCACCATTTGTGGAGAAAATTATATCAGGCTTAAGAGATTCTAAAAGTTCTAGATTGACATGAGTATAACTTCCTATCTTTATTTTCTTTTTTGCTTCAGCTGGCCTATAGCTAAAAGCATCAGTAGCTACTATTTTATCTCCATACCCGAGCAAAAATATCGTCTCAGTCGACGCAGGATCAATACTAACAATTCTGTTTATAGGCTTAGGGATAATAATATAGTCGTCTAGAAGAGGATTATATACCTTCATTTGCATACGACTAATATTCACATCTTAACTATTATACATATATATTTTCATCTTATCCCTAAACATGTAAGTACACCAAAAGCTCTCCTAGTTTCCTTTAATATTACTCTAACATCAATTTGTCTCAATAAATCTTGACAAGATGTTTCGATATTCTCTTGCAGATATATTATATTAGACAAGTAGTATCTGGATAAATCTTTTATGTTATCATCATATTTTGATGGAACTACTATATATAGTCTATTCTATTACTCATCAAATATAATGACTTAAGAGTCATCTTAACAGAGTACACTAGCACCTCAAAAGGGATAGATGGAATATACTTTATACCTACATAAATTTTAAATGGTTTTAGAATTAACTTCTGAGAATCATTTAAATTATTATTAGATATTATAACATCTGCCTCTTCCTTAGTTTTCACAGCTGTATAGCCGTCATAAAGAACATATTTTAAGCTTGATATTTCAGAATATATATTAATAACACCATTTTTTATTAGTTTGTGGTTAATATAATTTAATAGCTTATTATATTTTTTTATAATATTAAATCCATTTAACCAACTAAATTCTTGTATACTATACAAGCCTCTTATAGAAGTTGAGGACGTTAAGGTCAGATTTGCCCCCAAAGAATCCGCTACTATACCTCCTATAAAAGATCCTCCGCTTAATTCTCTTGAAATTGGGATCACGTTATTGCCATCCTCCGTTACATTTATTATAATAATGTCCTTATATTTTGTGTAATACTTATTTAAAGTTCTATAAATGGAACCAACTGAAATTATTACATCCGGCTCTTTTTCTACAATAAAATATCCTAGTTCATTAAATAGTTCTTTAAGTTGTCTAACTAATTCTTTGTTTGACCCCTCCACTAATATTCTTGATACATACAAAGCAATATACTATTTCAAATATGTCTTTTATAGTTTTATTTAAATAGGAAAGCCTACAGTTATTGATAGAAAATAGCCTAAAAGAACAAATGGAATTACGGGTATTCCCCAGGCTACCCATATATAATCGTCCTCTGAAACCTTACCCTCTTCTACTAATTTTCTATATTTATCTCTCCAGTACTTATCGTCTTCCTCTATGGAGAAATAATCCCTTATTGTAACTTCACCTTTTTCGTTTATAGTAGTTAATGGAAATAAAAATTTGGAATTAATAAAATCTCTTACCTTTATTCTTCTAGCAGATAGTGCGAAGATTATCCTCTTTAAAAACGGTAAGTTTCTAGTAAATTTGTATTGCTTAATAAAATTGAAAACGCTAGCTAAGAGGATAAGAACTGAAGCGTAAAGCACTATCAGCAGAGGTTCTAATCCTATTACTGAAAGAGGAGATCTTACTAAAGGAAAAACTGTTGAATTTGATAAACCTAGGATGACATTAAGGAAAACATCAGCCCCACCTATTAAGGAAAATCTATATAGTAAGTAGAAAAGTACATTTACAATAGCGAAAGAGTATAGATATAATGGAAGAAATAAATAATGATAATCAAATACGATAAACACACAAAGCGGAACATAATATAACCATATTTTTGGATCTACTTCCCTATACTTTAAATCTAGAATTGATGTATGAATTAGCATTATCAAAGTTAGGGAAACTTGTATATAATAATAGATTCCTATCACGGCAGGACGTCCCTCTCATACGAACCCGACTTCGGGGCAGTCAAGGGACTAGATACCCCTTCATTATTTCATTATCCACGCTAATACTTAAATTCTTCGCTAAACCTTATATTGCTTACAGTCCAAGAACACTGTAGGCCTTTTAATGATTATATAAATCTATTAAAAAATATCAAAAACAAATAAATAATTATAGCATTAGGTATGAGAATTGGAATCGTATATTTCATAAATTCGATAAAATTAAAACCTTTTCCACCTCTGCTTTCTGATGCTTCAGAAATTATTACATTGCTAGCCGCACCCAAAAGTGTAAAATTACCAGCTATAGTGCTTCCTGCAGCTAGTGCTATCCAATCAATTACCGAATTTGCACCATGTGAAACCATTAGCGGTATATATATTGCTACAAGAGGCACGTTACTTAAAACTTGACTTAACACTATGCTAACTATCATTATATTCCCTATATTAGTAGGTGATGGAAGAATATTATAAAGGTAATTTATTACTCCAGACTTTACTATTCCTTCAGTAAACATAAATAAACCTATAAAAAATAATATAGTTGACCAATCCATTCGTCTTACTATTTCTCGCCTTTTGGCTGAGATTAAAATTAAGATTGATGATGTCAATAAAGAACCTAAGATGATGTCAATTTTAAATAAGCTTAGTGTAAAAAATAGAATAACAGTAATACCAAGTAATGATAAGGAGAGGTATCCTAGCTTTTTATCAAAATTTATATCACTATCTTTTATAATCGTTATATTTATTCCATTATCTTTTAGGAAATTTTTGAAAAGACGATTAAGTATTAAATAAGCGATAAAAATGCTAATAATAGTAGGGATTAGTAGGAATTTGGCAAATGTTGTGAAGGGATTTTTAATTCCAGATTCTAATGCAATCAATAGATTTTGAGGATTCCCGGTTGGCATTATGACACTTCCGATCGTCACTCCTACTGCTAATGCGTATAAAAAAGGTATTTCATTAATTCCTGTCATGTTACTTACTTCTAAGATTACTGGAGTCCAGCTTGCCGATATTCCATCATTCGTTACCAGATTTGACAATATGCCAGAGTATAGTAAAATATAGAAAAGGATTTTATTTGGTTCCTTATATCTTTCAATAATTTTATATGCTAAAAATTTTAAAAAACCAGAAACCTCTAATGCAGATGCAAAAGTAAACAGTGTTATTAAAAATAATATTACGTCCATATTTATTGCTTCTAATGCTTCGATTGGAGTTATAACGTTAAATACTATCATTAATATACCTCCAAAAAACATGGACGCCCACGGCGGAATTTTCGTAATTCCTCTTGCTATTATAAGCCCATATGTGACTATCATTATAATTAATGCAAAAACTTGTGATAGCAAGTTCAACACCCTACCTTAATACATTAGAATACAAGCTAATTTATGACTTCTTCATCCCACAAAAAGTGAAGAAAAATTAATTAACCAACTCTCACTACTACTTTTCAGCTGGGCCCGTAGCTCAGCCAGGTAGAGCGGCGGGCTTTTAACCGCGAGGGTTGCGGAAAGCAACCCGTAGGTCCCGGGTTCGAATCCCGGCGGGCCCGCGCAATTTTGTTAAATTGATCTTTTAATCAAATCATATCTAAAGTAGGGCAAATAAAATACTGTAACGAAAATTATTAGCTGATGTTTATAAACTACACATGTATTGAATACTTACCATTTTTAGAGTTTTATAAATATTAATAAGCATTGTTTTAGAAATATCTTTGTAATTATTCCTTATATTAGCCAGTGATTTTCATTGACATAACAAGATCATCATGGATTGAAGAGAGAAGCAGAGAAACGCTAAGGTGAGCCTATCTATACGGTATTATCTACCAAAGTTTGAGTTATACAGCAATTTGACGGTGTTTATTCATCATAATGATAAAGAGGACAGATTGAAATTGATTACAGACTTTTCGACTTTCATCAAATTAAAAAATAGAAATGGGTCTTAGGAGGTACCCATAACACCACATGGGCCCGCGGGGATTTGAACCCCGGATCTCTACCGTGTGAGGGTAGCGTCCTAACCAGGCTAGACGACGGGCCCTTATTAAACATAAGTCGGATTACATTTTTAACTTTAATGCATAATGTTAAGTGACTTAGTAAGCTCTGTAGTTTTATCTAACAATTCGTGTTAAAGAATTTTTGTATTACCACAAATTATAAGAACAAATTGAGATAGTTTTAGTAATACAAGTATACAAGAATTGTAATTTCTCACAATTTGAGGATATTAGAGAAAGATAAAGAATCAGCATCATATTGTGGACTTTTATTATTATTAATCTACATTATCCAACTCATGAACTAGTTTATGATAAAGATTTTGTTCTCAATAGATTTATAATTTTAATATTTTATGTAAAATTAAAAATTAGAAATGACGTAGATATAAAATTGAGACTTATTCTCACTAATTTATACTGGCATATCTGGTACCTTTACTACTACTGCATATCCACTTTTCTCTGATGCCATATCCGGATCAATTTCCACTATTTCTAACCGTTCTTCAGTGTTTGCTAAGTTAAGGATTTTCACTTTTAAGCCTTTATATAAAATACTAGCTTCTTGAAGCGCTACTTTAGCTTCATCAAGATCATTAGTAAAAAAGTACACTCCTGCTTCTTGTAAAGCTGTTAACGTACCTAGATAAGATTTCATACGTGAGTAATACTAATTCTAAAGGATTTTATATTATTCTGAGCCCTAAGTCATATTTTAGAGATCATAAAATGAACGTCAAAGTGATATTTGGTCCAAATGGCGATATGGGAGTTTTAAAGACAATATATGATTTTCAAAAAATGTATAAGTTTAGCGTTGATATGGAGTTTGATATACTATATGGTTCGTATTATCCACTTATACAAATAGAGGATAAGTATATACAGCTTGAGGGATACTCGGATGAGCAAATACAAGACATCTTGAAAAATATATTTAATAATAAGAACGTTATTGAAGGTAAAGATAATCAAGTAGAACTTTTTCAATTCTATCACAGGGATACTCCTCCAAATGCCGGACTGTCAGAAGTTTTAATTTGAGCATTTGATACTTTTCATATATAAAAATGAGGATAGTAATAGGAAGTGGTCTAACGGGTTTATTAATCAGTGAAAGGATTAAACCAGATGTTATACTTGAAGAACAACCAATAATTGGGGGAACTCATTCTTTTGAAGATGTATTTGGAGTTAAAATTCATTTAGTTCCACCATTAGTTGATGAGACTATTAGTCTGAATAATTTTAATTTAATGTTTAAAGAATACGATTTAGATATATACTACAGAAAATATGAACATTATAAGGATAAAATCTGTGAGAAATGTAATGAATTACCACATTGGATTATGATGTTTGAGAAAACTAGAAAAATATATCTTATAGAAAATTTATGGGAAATATTTGAGAATATTTCAAAGAAATTTAAGATAATTAAGGAGTATCCCATAAGGATAAATAATTCAAAAGTTATAACTAATAAAGGCAATACACTAAAATATGATATATTATATAATACAACATCATTAAGGAGATTGCTAAAAGCATTGAATCATAACATAACTTCTCTAAGATTTATATCTGCGTTAGTTATTTTAGCTGTCACTCCTAGGAAATCTAGCGATAGTAAATGGAACATATATTTATCGGGAGATTACGCTGATTCGTTCTCGATGATAATCAAGTTTAATGACATTATAAATAACTATGATGCATACTATATTTATTCGTTTTTTGATGAAAACAAGATCAAGCAGATAGATATTGAGAGGGTATTATTAGATGTAAAGAGGAGGCAAATAATACATCCTAATGATATAGTGATAATTAGATCTAAATTAATTTCAGAAGCTATATTACTCGGCGAATTCCCTGATAATATAGAAAATAATATTATAAATTGTGGAAGATTAGGGGAATGGAAAAATTATAGCATTATTGAAACGATAAAGAGAATTCAGAGCTGCTGAATTCCTCTGTTAATTTACCCGCAATTTCGGTAGCTTGACTAATATTTAATCCACTTAACCTTAATGTAAAGTAAGATCCTAAAAGAAAATCTCCATTTCCTACATTATTATTACCTATTTTACTAGGTTTGAAGGTATGGCTTTCTCCAGTGTTAGTATAAACTACAAAACCATTATAACCATCTGAAATGATTACCTCCTTAAAACCAGTTTTGAATAGAGAATCTAACGTCAATTTGCTTGAGGTAAACTCCTCATAATTTAGATGTATTATCATATAATTTTTATTATAAGGTATTTTTACATCACTCTCGTACTTGATATATTCGTTCTCTATACAATTCCTTATTAGACCTTGTATATCTAGTGCAACAGGTAAACTCGTATTTAGATTATTTAGATCGACTTCCTTACAAACCGGATTTACTATCACACCGTCTGCATTAATATTACCAAGATTACTTATTTGCACTTTAGGCTTCCTTAATAATACTAAACTTTTGTTACTATTTGGCATAAGCAGGATTCTAAATTTTATTGTGTAATCATCTATAAGAAAATATTTTTCAAAATCAGATATAAAATTCAATTGCTTCAAATCCAAATCCTTACCTATTAAACCGTACAAGCTAGGAACTCCACCGGCTCTTAACACACCTAACGAAGAATATATAAGTGACCCACCTGGTTTATTATTACCATTAATCTCGTCTATTGTGAGACCTCCAACTATAAGCACTTTAATTTTACTCTTCCTCACTTTCCTCCTCACCAACTGATATTTTACCTTCCTCTTCTTCCTCTTCTAAGACTCTTTTCTTCTTTAGCCAGAAAGCCTCCTTGTGAGAAATAATATGCCGTTTTAAATCATCTAAATTAAAAAAGTACGTGCTATAGTCTTGTAACCCTCCCTTTAAACAAGACGGAGAGCATAGAGGACAAGCATAAAGTTTGGTAATCTCATCAAAACACACGTCAATCTTCTTGCTATTGACTTCTATGTCTAATTTTTTCCATTTAGGCAACCATCTTGACGACATTATTATAATGTTATATATTGTTATAAAATATATATTATTGGGCCTCGTGAGTAATAGGACTTATATATAATGCTTTACTTAGGAGAAATCGCACGAGCGTATAATAAGTTACTTTATCCTTCGATTATATAATACCATTGTTAATTATTTATACAAGTTTAATAGTATCATATATTTTCCGAATGGTGATAAGATTTGTATCAACATATCTCTCATCAGATAGAAATGTTTAAATAATCTTAAGAAAGAAGATTATCTTGGCGGTATAATATTGTCATCATCACTTGATGACTATCCTCTTTCTCTTAAAACCATGTACGATATTGCAGAATTTATTATTAGGGCTACTAGAGCCATAAGGGCAGAGCAAGTCAATAAAATGATATCTGAGCTTGAAAATTTCTATAAAAATAATCGCGCAGGTAAAGTTTTAGTGATGGGAGCTGGGCGAAGCGGATTAGTTGGTAGAGCATTTGCAATGAGGCTTCTACACTTAGGATATAATTCTTATGTATTAGGTGAGACAATTGTACCAGCTATAGGTAAAAACGATATAGTTATCGCGATTTCTGGTTCAGGGAGAACTAAATTAATATTAACGGCTGCCGAAGCTGCTAAGGAAGCTGGAGCAAAGCTAATCGCAATAACAAGTTATAACGATAGTCCACTTTCTAAGATAGCTGATATAGTAGTTGAGGTCCCTGGAAGAACTAAATACTCTCAAAACGAAGATTATTTTGCGAGACAAATTTTAGGGATAACAGAGCCACTTGCTCCTTTGGGCACACTTTTTGAAGATACTGTTCAAATATTTCTTGATGGGGTAGTAGCGGAATTAATGATAAGGTTGAAGAAAACAGAGGAAGATTTGAGAGTAGTTCACGCTAATATCGAATTATAGATAAATTACACATTTTTACTAATACTTTTTAAGGTAAAAGTTAGTCTTTTATTTTTATTATTTTCTGTCACCTCACTCTAATTAATAGTTTTACAACATCTCATGAGACTTGACGTTACAAAATTGTCTATATTATTAGTAATAATATTTCTAGTAGGTCTTATTATCATCTACAGAGCCTTATATTTAATCGTGGTTTTACTAATGATATTACTAATAATACAATTTCATGATAGAATTTTCTACGTTTTCAAAGGTTATGTCTCTCAAACTTCTTCATATTATGTGATAGATAATGGAGTTTTTTATGACGATAAAAAGGCTAATGCTGTACTCATAATAGATGATATTTTAACTAACTATAGAGACTATAATGATGTATACCTTAAGTCACAAATAGTATCTTTTTACAAAATATTAGATATAGCTAAAGATGTAACTATTTTATTGAGAAAGGAGCATATAGACAAAAATAACTATTTAGAAAGCTTGTCTCAAAGAGCTCAATCGTTGAGAATAGTGATAGAGAATGACCCTTCAAATGAAAAAGCTAAAAGAAAATTGGAACTAATACAGAATATAATCTCTAGAGTAGAAAAAGAGGAAATCCCGTTTAAATATGAATTATATGTTATAATCAACGCCAAAAATAAATCGGAAGCATTAGCACTTGCCAATACTATCAAACAAGGTTTAGAAGGTCTAGGTATAAAAAGTAGATTTGCCAGCATAAATGAGATAAAGGGACTCACGAAGAATTTTTTCGACAAAAAGATCCTATCTACTAAAGTAGCTTTACCTTTACAATTACCATATATCACTCCTTTCTCTATAGAGAAACAGCCTAAACACGTTTTGATGAATCATGGAGTTCTATTGGGAAAGGATTTGGATAATAATAGTTTAATTTTATGGAATTTAACAGAGAGTGAAAATACTCATATTTTAGTTACTGGGCCAACTGGCTCAGGTAAAACTGAGTTCTTAATACGCCTTTCCACTCTTTTAAACATAATTTATGATAGAACAATAATACTATTTGATATTAAAGGCGATATTAAGTATAGGCTTTTAAAATATAGAGTACCAATTAATATTATAAATCCTTTGATGTATAAATTGGGATTATTATATGAAGGTGTAATTCCTATTACAGCAAGATTATTACAAATAGAGAGAATTTTGTACAATTCGTTCAGATTAACTAAATTACAATCATCCGTAATTTATACATATCTGAATAGATTATTAGAAAACAGACTATTAAGATATAGATTAAGATGGAAAGATTTGGAAAAGTATTTTAATGAAATAGATGACATTCAATTAAGATATTATATTAGTAAAATTGTAAACATTCTTTCAGCTCTCGATGATCTAGATCTTATACCACTAGTTAATAGCATTAACGAGAAGGAGATTAATGTAGTTGATTTAACAACCATAAAAAACGAAGAAATTAGAAGGCTCATAATTTATACTTTCTTATATGAAATATATAATAAAATTTCGTTAGATAACGTATTTGATATACCTAAGGTGTTTATTGTACTTGATGAAGCATGGACTATACTTAAGGCAGAGAACGAAGATTACCCAATAGTAGCAGATCTGATAAAGAGAGGAAGAGGTCATGGCATATCAATAATTATGGCGACCCAAAACATAGAGGATTTAGGAGAGTTAGCTAATATTTATTTAGACAACGTAGGTCTAGCATTATTCATGAATAATGGAGATAGAAAATTCTGGGAAGAAGTTAAAAGGTTCACCTCGATAGATGATGAGCTAATAGGAAATAGATTAATGTACTTGAATAAAGGTGAAGCTTTGATAAGGTTCTTAGGAGATCCTAGACCAATTTTAATGAAACTTGATTTATTATAATTGAGAAGCCCTTTCTAGAATAGTTTGGACGCCAGTTTTTATTTTATTATAGACTATTTCACTTGTAACATTTTTTATAACTATTTCTTTTATATCATTTTTATCCATTTCAATTGTATAATCAATCTTACTTAAATCTTTCTCGGATTCAAGTATTTTACTTAAAGCAGATAGATAGGATTTGTTAAGTGTAATTCTAGTCTTTATAACAAATTTTGCCATTGGAGGGGTATAGTATACTTCTGCTATCACCTCACCTCTTTTATTCTTAATATATTCAATACTACCTTTATTACCTTTGATAGATGTAACATAGCCAGACTCTAATATACTTAACAAGTACTCATAGAATTCAAGCTCTTTTCGTAGAGCAGATATTTTACTTTCTAAAAATTTCTTTAGCTCATCAATGTTTACACTCATCACAAATATCTATATGCATTAAACTATTTATAACCTAAACTATTAATCATAAAGTAATGAAAGACAAAGTTAGAGTTGCAGTAGTAGGCGGTTCAGGATATACGGGAGGAGAGTTACTAAGAATACTAGTAACTCATCCGAAAACTGAAATAAGTTTAGTGACTTCTAGGGAATATGCCGGTAAACCAATATCATTAGTTCACCCAAACCTAAGAGGTTTAATCTCAAAAAATTTCTCTAACTTCGATATAGATCAAATTTCTCAGAAAGCAGATGTAGTATTTCTAGCCCTACCCCATGGAGTATCTATGAATTATGTACCGAAACTCTTAGAATTAGGGCTAACTGTTGTGGACTTAAGTGCCGACTTTAGGCTGAAGGATCCTCAAGCTTATAAAATGTGGTATGGAATCGAACATCCTTATCCAGATCTGTTAGATAAAGCTGTATATGGCTTACCTGAATTACATTACGAGGAACTAAAGAACACCAAGCTAATCGCTTCTCCGGGTTGTAATGCTACTGCTACGATATTAGCATTAGCACCTATAGTAGCCTCTAAATTAACTGAAAGTAAAAGGTTTATAAGCGATGTAAAAGTAAGTAGCAGTGAGGGTGGAGCTAAGCCCTCTGAAGGAAGTCATCATCCTGAGAGACAGAATGCAATAAGACCTTATGAAGCAGAAGGACACAGACACTCAGCTGAAGCAGAACAAGAGCTATCTAGGTTGGCTAAAGACAGTATTATGATTAGTATTGTTCCTCACGCTGTTAGTAGTGTTAGAGGTGCTTTGGCTTCTGCTCACAGTTGGCTCTCTAGTGATATTAGTGATCTTGAAATATGGAAAAAAGTAGCCGAGTTCTATAGAGGGAAGAAATTCATAAGAGTAGTTAAAGGAAACATACACCCTTATCCTGACCCTAAATATGTAATTGGCAGTAACTTTGCTGACGTGGGATTTGCAGTGGAAAAAAGAGTATTAAGACTGACTATGTTTTCAGCAATTGATAACCTAATGAAAGGAGCTGCAGGACAAGCTGTACAAGCATTTAATATTAATATGGGATTTGAAGAGGATGAAGGTTTAAAAATAGCACCCTTGAGGCCTGGTTAAGATGATTGTAATAAAGATAGGTGGTAGAGTAGTTAAAAATTCCCTAGACAAAGTAGTAGATGATATTGTAAACATTAAGGAGAAGCTTATACTAATACACGGAGGGGGAGACATAGTAACAGAATACTCTAAGAAAATGGGGATAGAACCAACATTTGTAACTTCTCCAGAGGGTATCAAGAGTAGGTATACGAGTAGGGAAGAACTTGATATTTATGTTATGACAATGAGCCTTATAAATAAACAGATAGTATCGAAATTGTTAAGCTTAGGAAAGAACACTATAGGTATATCTGGTGTTGATGGTGGACTACTAATTGCTGAAAGAAAAAAGAAAATAGTTATAATTGATGAGAGGGGCAAAAAACGATTAATTGATGGTGGCTATACAGGTAAAGTTAAGGAGATTAGAGGAGATGTTATAAATAATTTACTTATGTTATTTGATGCAATAATATTGTCACCTTTTGCTTTAGATATTGAGGAAAAGTTACCTCTAAATATTGATGCTGATCAAGCTGCTTTTGCTATAAGTAAAGCCGTTAAACCTGAGACTCTCGTAATGCTATCAGATGTAGAAGGTGTATTAGTTGATAATAAGGTGATCAATAAATTAACGGCAGAGGAGGCTAGAGAACTAGCATCTAAGATAGGACCTGGCATGAATAGAAAACTCTTAATGAGTGCTGAAGCAATTGAAAATGGAATTGGAAAAGTAATAATAGCTTCAGGAATGAAAGATAATCCTATTAGTAATGCTTTACAACTAAAAGGGACGGTGATTACAAATGCCTAGCCCTAGTATAGATGATAGCGATTTAAAGATATTAGAAATCTTAAAGAAGAATGCTAGAACGCCATATACATTAATAGCAAAGGAGCTGAAAGTTAGTGAAGCAGCAGTTAGGAAAAGAATTGAAAAATTAGTAAGGCAGGGGATTATAAAAAGATTTACCATTGAGTACGAATTGGAAAATGAAATAAGGGCA
Source organism: Sulfolobus sp. A20 (assembly GCF_001719125.1). Taxonomy (NCBI): domain Archaea; kingdom Thermoproteati; phylum Thermoproteota; class Thermoprotei; order Sulfolobales; family Sulfolobaceae; genus Saccharolobus; species Saccharolobus sp. A20. The sequence goes on along the minus strand of NZ_CP017006.1, from coordinate 928,139 downwards.
GTGGTTATGGTTCAGTCTACCCCACAAATTCCTACTTCTGAAATATCTAAGAAAATAGCCAAAATACCTGGAGTAGAAGTAGTATACGAAACTACTGGAGACTATGACATCTTAGTAATAGTTAGAGGAACTAACATCACATCTATCAATAGAACAATAGATGAGATTAGAAGTATCCAAGGTGTAGTAGGAACTAATAGTACTATAATTCTTAGAACATGGTTCTAAAAACGTACCATTTATTACTAAAAAGTTTTTCAACACAAAACCATATACTCTCTAACTGATCTTGATATGGTAATCCTAAAATGTCCAGTATGTGGTGGAGATGTAAGTGTAGAAGATGATGCGTTACCTGGAGAGCTTGTAGAGCATGAGTGTGGCGCTCAATTAGAAATAATCAAGCAAAATAATAGATTAAATCTTAGATTAGCGGAAGAAGTTGGCGAGGACTGGGGAGAGTGAGAATAGGATTATTGTATGATATTTTGCGATGGGAGGAAAAAAACTTAGTCGAGGAGAGTAAAAAGTTAGGTTTTAAGCTATATCCATTGTATACTAAGGATACAGTGTTTTTTTCTAATGAGCTAAAATTAAATGAAGATATAGATATTTTTTTGCAAAGAAACGTCTCTCATAATAGAGCCCTCGTAACTTCTTTTATAATAGAGCAGATGGGCTACCATGTGATTAATGATTATAATAATCTTATTTTATGTGAAAATAAAATATTTACAACCTATTTATTATCAAAACATAATATTAACGTTCCTAAAACTTATGTAGCGTTTAATAGAATATCTGCGTTAGAATATGCTAAGAAACTTGGATTTCCAGTTGTTGTAAAACCAGTTGAAGGAAGTTGGGGAAGGATGGTAGCTAAGGCTGATAATGCTGATACTTTATATAGTTATTTAGAATATCAAGAATTTACAAACCAAAAGTATAAAGATATATTTTATGTACAAGAATTCATAAATAAACCTAATAGAGATATTAGAGTTTTTGTAATAGGAGACGAAGTTCCTGTCGGAATATATAGAGTAAATGAGGGGAACTGGAGAACTAACACTGCTCTAGGTGCTAAAGCACTTCCTCTCAAAATAGATGAAGAGATTAGGGAAATTGCATTAAAAGTACAAAAAATAGTAGGAGGATTTTTCCTAGGGATCGACGTATTTGAAGATAAGGAAAGAGGATACATTGTCGATGAAGTGAATGGGGTTCCGGAGTATAAAAATACTGTAAGAGTAAATAACTTTAATTTGTCAGAATTTTTATTAAAGAAAATTGCTGAATGGGTGAAAAGGTGAATGAAGCTTCTCAAGTTTTATCAAGATAGAGGTCTAAAAATAGTTAAAGGAGAAGGTCAATATGTATGGGATATTAATGGAACAAAATATTTAGATATGCATGCAGGACATGGTGTAGCTTTTCTTGGACATAGAAACAAGACCGTCATAGAATATTTAACCAAGCAGCTTAATCAAATAGTAACATTATCACCAGCATTTGATACTCCGATAAGAGAGGAAATGATAAAAGAACTTGATCGTGTAAAGCCAGATAATCTAGATAACGCATTTTTACTAAATAGCGGATCTGAAGCAGTAGAGTTAGCTTTAAAAATAGTGAGAAAGGTGACAAAAAGAAAGAAAATAATTGCGTTTAAAAACTCTTTTCACGGAAGAACAGTAGGAGCACTATCCGTTACTTGGAATAAGAAGTATAGAGAACCTTTTGAACCTCTCTTAACGCCAGTCGAATTCTTGGAATATAACAATTTAGACTTATTAAAACAAATAAATGAAGAGGTAGCTGGGGTTATCGTAGAGCCAATACAAGGAGAGGGAGGAGTAATACCAGCTAAACAAGAGTTTATGAAAAGTTTACGTGAAATAACACAAAAGACCGGTTCACTACTTATAATTGATGAAGTGCAAACAGGTTTTGGGAGAACCGGTAAAATATGGGCATATCAACACTTTGGCATCCAACCGGATATTTTAACGGCAGGAAAGGCAATAGGTGGAGGATTTCCAGTGAGTGTTGTATTTTTACCAGAATGGATAAGTGAAGCACTAGAAGAAGGCGACCATGGTTCGACTTATGGTGGAAATCCATTGGCAGCAGCTGCTGTTACAGCATCTTGTAAAGTGCTCGTAAACGAAAACGTGCCATATCAAGCAGAAGAAAAAGGTAGATTATTCATGAAATTACTCGAAGAAAAATTACGTGACTTTAAATCAGTTAGAGAAATAAGAGGGTTAGGATTAATGATCGGAATTGATCTCAGATTTAATCCCTCTCAAGCAATAAAGGTAATCCAAGACGAAAAGGTCTTATCCTTAAAGGCAGGAATTTCTACTATAAGATTTTTACCACCTTATTTAATAACACAAGCAGATATGGAGTGGGCTTCAGATGCTGCAAGAAAAGGAATTAGTGAAACAGAAAGCAAAAGAGTTACTTCTTGATATTTTATCTATTTACACGCCCTCTAAAAATGAAAGGACTTCAACAGCATTTTTTGAGAAGATTTCAAATCAACTTAATTTAAAACTAAAAATACTACCTAAATCAAATTCTTTTATACTTGGCGAAGGAGATGTACTATTAGCCTCTCATGTTGATACAGTACCTGGCTTCATACCTCCTAAGGAAGAAGGTGAGACAATCTATGGAAGAGGAGCAGTTGATGCGAAGGGACCACTAGTAGGGATGATTTTAGCTGCATGGTTACTTAATGAAAGAGGAATAAAAGTTACAGTAGCTGCACTCACGGATGAAGAAAGCACTAGCATAGGTGCCAGAGAGTTAGTTTCCCTTAGCTCGAACTATAGACATTGTATAGTAGGGGAACCAACAAATACTACTGACATAGTAATAGAGTATAGAGGATCCATTCAACTTGATATTCAATGCTATGGTAACTCAGAACACTCATCTTCAGCAAGAAATAATTTAATAGTAGATATTTCTAAAAAAATATTAGAAATATACAAACCACCCGAAAAATTCGATAAAGTTTCAATTGTCCCAACAGTTATAAATGCAGGTGATACATTTAACGTGACCCCCTCTAAAGTGTATCTACACTTAGATATTAGATATGCTATTAATGATAATAGAGATAGAATACTTGACGAAGTTCAGAATATTTTTAAGGAGTGTGAAATTAAAGTAATCGATGAAACACCACCAGTAAAAGTAAGCACAAATAACGATGTAGTAAAATCTTTAATGAGAGCTTTATTAAAACAACAACTTAAGCCTAGATTAGTTAGAAAGGCAGGAACTAGTGACATGAACATTTTAAATAAGATCTGCTATAATATAGCAGGATATGGACCTGGCAATTCTTCTTTAGAACATACAGATCAAGAAAAAATCAGTTTGGATGAAATATATATAGGTGTAAAGACGTATATGCTAGCAATAGAAGAGTTATGGCAAAAGAGAAGCTAAAAAGATTAGTCTTAAGGCCGATATATAAAATTTATGAAATGACATTATGGAGAGAAATAAAAGATGGGCCCCTACCTAAGCATGTGGGGATCATACCAGACGGAAACAGAAGATGGGCTAGATTAAATAATCTTTCTCTTGGCGATGCATACTTTTATGGATATAGGAAATTGAAAGAAGTTTTAATTTGGTTACTTAATCTAGGGATTCAAAACATAACTGTATTCGCGCTTTCAACTGAAAACTGTGAGAAGAGAAGCACTGAGGAACTGTCTATAGTATTAAGTTATATAAGGAGAGGACTAGAGGAGTTATTAAGTGATCCTATAATCGATAGATATGAAATAAGAGTTAATGCTATAGGTAAGCTTGATAAACTACCACTGGAGTTGCAGCAATACATTCATAAAATAATAGAGAAAACCTCTAGGTATTATAAAAGGAAATTAACTTTGGCAATATGTTATGGTGGACGACAAGAAATTATAGATGCAGTAACAAAAATTATTAAAGACTACAAAGATGGAAAAATAAAGAAAGAAGATGTAAATGAAGAGTTATTTAGAAAGTATTTTTATGATAGTGAACTAGGAGACATTGATCTGGTTATTAGAACTTCAGGGGAAGTTAGAATAAGTAATTTCTTATTGTGGCATATAGCATACTCAGAACTCTTCTTCTGCGAAGCTTATTGGCCAGAGTTTAGAAAAATAGATTTATGGAGAGCCATTAGATCATATCAAAAAAGAAAACGTAACTTTGGGGCTTAAGTTTTTATTCTTGTGATCTAGATTTTAAACTCGGCGTTAATTATGGGATTTTATCAAGGCCCAGACAATAGAAAAATATCTGGCGGGTTAAAGGGAAAAAATAGAGATAAGAGAAAATATGAAATTGGCAGCCCTCCTACATTTACTACCATCTCATCTGAAGATACGAGAGTTAAAGAAAGAATATTAGGTGGTAATTTTAAAGTGAGGTTAAAGTATGCAAGCTTTGCCAACCTAATAGATCCTGCTAATAATACTGCTAAGAAAGTTAAGATATTAGAAGTGATTGAAACTCCTGCCAATAAGGAGCTGGCTAGAAGAGGAATTATTATAAGAGGGGCTAAGATAAGAACTGAAGCAGGCATTGCAATAGTTAAGTCTAGACCAGGTCAAGATGGAGTTATTAATGCAGTGTTGGTTAGAGATGAGTCTAAGGGATCTTAAAGATGAAAACAGAATAGTTATTTGGCCTTCATATTTCTTATCAAACAGCAGATCTAAAGGTAGAAGAGTTAGAAAAATCCAGTATAAAATTACCATAGAAGATATTTTAACTGAATCAAAAAATCTGGGATTAGACCCAATAATAATAAAAGATAAAAAGTATCCTAGGGACAAGAAGGTAAATCTTATAATTTCAGTAAAGAAAATAAAAAGTAAGAATTATACAATTAAGTTAATTTTTAATAATATCGTAGCTAAGGTAGAGAAAAATAGGAATAACTGATTGGAAAGTTACAACTTTCACGTCCTTTACTTTAATAAATAATTATGCTAATAATCATCTGTGATCTAACTTTGTATGTTATTCTCGGAGGAGCAGGATACATAGGAGGACATTTAACAGACCATCTAATAAAAAAAGGTTCAGAAGTCGTAGTAATAGATGACTTTTCCCTAGGAAATTATATAAATAGAGATGCTAAAACTATGAAATATGATCTTAGGATACCTATAACGAATGAATTTAACGAAATAGAAAAGGGTGCAATTTTTTATCATCTTGCTGCACACCCTGATGTCAAGTCGTCAATGACAAATATTTTAGAACATTTTGAGAGAGATGTAAGAGTTACGTTGAATGTTATGGAACTGGCTAGGAAAAAAGATGCGCTAAAAGTAATCTTTACTTCTTCGTCTACAGTATATGGAGAGTCAAATATAATACCAACTCCAGAAACAGCAGAATTAAAACCCATCTCAAACTATGGTTTATTTAAATTACTGTGCGAAAATATAGTGGATTATTATGCTAGGCAATATGGTATTAAAAGTATTATAACTAGATTAGCTAATATAATAGGTGGCAGAGTTACGCATGGAGTAATTATTGATTTCGTAAATAAGTTAAAGAGTAACCCTAACGTATTGAAAATCTTAGGGAATGGAAAGCAAAGAAAAAGTTACCTTTACATAGATGATCTAATTGAAGCATTCTTCGTACTAGAAACTAGGGATAATAATACTTTTAATGTATATAATGTGGGAAATGAAGATTGGATTACTGTGGACGAAATAGCAAATATTGTTATGAGTGAGATGAACGTCAATCCTAAAATTATATATGAGGACGCAGGAGAAGGTAGAGGATGGCCCGGTGATGTGAGGTTTATGCTATTAGATATAACTAAGATAAAAAAGTTGGGTTGGAAACCAAAACTTACCTCTAAAGATGCAGTAAGAAAAGCGGTTAAAGATGTTTTAAATAAAAATTAAATACAAGAAAATATCCAATTTTTCAGCGTAACTCTGATTCTTCACATCTCAGAATTGCCGAGTATCATCATTTAAAAATTATTAAGTCACACAAACTAATTAGTATTATGCAGTTTAAAGTTATCGCAGATTATTTTGACAAATTGGAAAAAATTTCCTCAAGATTGCAATTAACGGCCTTACTCTCTGATCTGTTAAGCAAGGCTGACAAGGAAAACGTAGACAAAGTAATTTATATTATCCAAGGAAAATTATGGCCAGACTTCTTGGGTTATCCAGAATTAGGTATTGGAGAGAAATTCCTTATTAAGGCAATCAGTATAGCTACTAATGTTAAAGAGAGTGAAGTAGAAGGTTTAAACAAAAAGTTAGGAGATCTTGGAGAAGTAGCTAGAATGTTAAAGAGTAAACAACAATCCTCTTCAATTTTAAGTTTTCTGAATACTGGTAAAACTGATGAAGGATTGAGTCTAGAAGAAACTTACTCTACGCTAAGTAAGATAGCATTAACAACTGGCGAAGGCAGTAGAGATTTAAAAATTAGGTTACTGGCTGGATTGCTAAAAAAGGCAGATCCACTAGAAGCTAAATTCTTAGTAAGATTCGTTGAAGGCAGACTAAGAGTTGGAATAGGTGATGCAACAATTATAGATGCTTTAGCTATTGCATTTGGAGGTGGGCAAAATAATTCAGAAATAATAGAAAGAGCATATAACGTTAGAGCTGACCTAGGTAACATTGCAAAAATTCTAATGGAAAACGGCATTGAAGCATTAAAAACTGTCAAGCCTGAGGCAGGAATTCCTATTAGACCAATGTTAGCAGAAAGGCTCTCAGATCCAGAGGAAATATTGAAAAAAGTTGGTGGTTTAGCCTTAGTTGACTATAAATATGATGGGGAAAGAGCTCAAATACACAAGGATGGGAATAAAATCTATATCTTTTCCAGAAGATTAGAAAACATAACCTCACAGTACCCAGATGTCGTAGATTACATTAGTGAGTTTATAGATGGAGACAAGTTCATAATTGAGGGTGAGATTGTAGCTATAGATCCAGAGAGTGGAGAAATTAGACCATTTCAAGAGCTAATGCATAGAAAGAGAAAATCTGATATTCATGAAGCTATTAAGAGTTACCCGGTTAACGTGTTTTTATTTGACCTAATGCTATATAACGACGAAGATTATACTAATAGACCTTTGCAAGATCGAAGGAAAATTTTAGAAGCTATTGTAAAAAATAATGATAAAGTAAAAATAGCTAACCATATCATGACGGATAATGTAAATGTATTGAAACAATTCTTTTATCAAGCAATATCTGATGGAACAGAAGGGGTGATGGTTAAATCCTTAAGTAAAGATTCGATTTATCAAGCTGGAGCTAGAGGATGGCTATGGATAAAGTTAAAGCGTGACTACCAGAGTGAAATGGCTGACACGGTAGATTTAGTAGTAATAGGAGGTTTCTACGGAAAAGGCAAAAGAGGTGGAAAATTAAGTTCATTATTGATGGCAGCTTACAATCCATCCACTGATACTTTTGATTCAGTATGCAAGGTAGCTAGTGGATTCTCTGATGAACAACTAGATGATTTACAAAAGAAATTGAATGAGATAAAGAGGCAAACCAAACATCCTAGAGTAAATTCTAAAATGGAGCCTGACGTGTGGGTAGAGCCATTATATGTAGCGGAAATAATAGGTGCCGAGATAACACTCTCTCCCTTACATTCATGTTGCCAAGATATGATAGCTAAAGATTCTGGATTATCAATCAGATTTCCTAGATTCATAAGATGGAGAGAAGATAAAGGTCCAGAGGATGCTACTACAACTGAAGAGATCTTAGAGATGTATAAGAGACAGTTAAAGAAAAAGGTAGATACTAGCCAGTCAGAAGAAAACGCTAATATTTAATAATGAATAATAGTCTGAATGTGTATATTCGAGATCTTGTAAAGATTCTTCCCAATGGAGCCATACTGGTCGGAAATAATTTTACGATAGATGGGCATCACGATAGACCATTCAGAGTAGCTACACATTTTCACGCAGATCACATAAAAGATCTTGAGAAAAGTATAAGAATTTGTCAAGGGATTATTGCGACTTCAGTAACTCTTGAAATTTTGAATTTAGATTATTCGATACCACCAAGAAAAACCTTTGGAGTAAACTATGATATTAAACTCAACATTGAGGATGAAAATATAACATTAAAAAGAGCTGAACACGTTATAGGATCCGCTCAAGTGTTAATAGAGCTAAAAAATGGTCTTCAAATAGGATATACCGGCGATTTTAAGAACCCAGGTAAAGGGACGCCAATACTGAATCCAGACATATTAATAATTGAGGCTACGTACGGAAGACCTGAATTCAAAAGGCCCTTTAAGGAAGACATAGAAATACTATTTGCTGATTATATAAGGGATGCTTTAATGCATGGTCCAGTTGAGATATTTGGTTATCATGGAAAAATACAAGAGATAATGATAAAATTGAGAGAGTTAGGTATTGACGCTCCTTTTATAACTAATGGAAAGATATATAAGATCACAAATATAGTTAAAAAATACGGGTTTAAAATTACAGATGTATTTGAAGAGAATAATCGTGAAACTAAAGAAATATTACGAGACAATTGGTATATAAAGTTCTCTCACTTTAATGAGTTTAAGAGACGAAGAAAAACCCATTTTAACTTTCTATTAAGTGGATGGGAATTTAATACCTTAATTAAAAAAATAGATGAAAAGTCATTTTTGGTACCTTACAGCGATCACGCTGATTTTGATGATTTACTATATTATGTGGAAAATACTTCTGCCAAATACATAATTACAGATGGAGGCAGAAAAGGACATTCTAAAGAATTAGCCGACTATATTTCTAAAAATTTAGGTAAAATTGCTATAGATATGCCGTAAAAATAAGGGACTTTAAAGTTAAATTACTAGATTCTCGTTTATCAATCTATGTAAATTGAACCTTTCTGGGGAGAAAATATCCAAATATTTATTTTTAACATTATCAGCTAAAAACTCAGCCATAATTTTTCCGGAGAAAGGAGCAAACATCATACCGTGTCCACTATACCCAGCATCTATGTAAAGTCCCTCGGGCCAATGATTTGAGAAACCCATAATATGAGAACTATCTGGCGTCATCTCATAATATCCAGACCATCCTCTAAGTATTCCAATTCCTTCTATTCCGTAAACGATCTCCTTCAATGATCTAAGATATTTTATTGTATTTTTAAGCGAAACTGTAAATTCATGAAAGCCATATTCACGCTTATCTTCTAATCCACCAATTATTTCCCCTTTCAAAGTCTGAGAGAAGTATATCTGATTTTCAGGATCTATTACTAGAGGCTCTATCAAGTATCTTAAGGGTTCTGTTATATATATTTCTTTTAGCTCAGGATATATAGGTAAACTAATACCTACAGTTGAAAGTAGCTCGCTTGACCAAGCGCCTGCAGTAATTATTACGTTATCGACATGAATCTCCTTTCCATTACTAAGCCTAACTCCCTTTACCTTTCCGTTATTTATTTGTATTAAGCTTATCTTATCATAAATAAAATTAACACTATTCTTAATACTATAATAATAGCTATATAGGATATAATCATGATGAAATGAACCATCTTGAGGAGCTAAGTAGCATATTCCGTCAAATTTTATAAATCTGTATTTTTCACATTCTATGAATTTACCTCCAATATGGTAGCCTTTCCATATAGCATCTAATTTCTTAAATTGTTCATATAAACTCTCATTCTTTATTAGCCATAAATAGCCAGTTCTAACTAATAATGGATTATATACTAATTCTTTAGAATGTCTCTTTAGATAATTTATTGCATCTATAGCATATTCAACGTTCTCCTTGCTGTAAAAATGATACCTATATCTACTAGCGTTCCTACTACTTGAACCGTAGCCTATACGTTTCCATTCTACGATATAAATGTCATTTTTATTAAATCCTTTCTTTACTAAATGGTATGCTAGACTTAAACCATGAGAACCTGCTCCTACTATTAAGAACGTCATATTATATCACCAATCTATACAACGGGGATCTAAAAGTTATCAGATTTTCAGACTTAGTAATACTACCCACTATATAAGTACAAATTTTGCCTTGACATTCTCCTGTACCTAAACCGGTGACCCTTTTTATTTCCTCTACACTATTAAATCCATCTTTTATCTTCCTATTTACTTGATCATATGTTACATCTTCACATTCACAAACATATCCGCTATCTCCGTATAAGTATGGAGACGAATTAACAATAAAGCTATTATCATAATAATTGAAGATATAGTTATATGTTTTCATATTATCTATAAATTCGTCTAGATACTTTGAATTCACACTAGCTTTCCCGCTTAGAAAGGAGGTATATTCATCGGATATTCCCCTCATTCCTCCAATAATGTAAACATTTTCATTTGCTTTACCCTCAATTGAGTGATTAGGCATATAGATATGCAAATATTTATCAAAACTGTATGACAGACCGATATTATAAGCATGGTCAACTTTAGGCTGCTTAATCACTGCATAAACTAGAGCATCAGAATAAAACTGTTTTTCATCAGTAAAAATCTGTAATCCATCACTTGTTCTATGTACTCTTAAGGTTTTTGTTTTTAGAATTTCTATACCAATACTCTCAATTAACTCTCTATAATACTTGGATAGAAATAATATACCATTATTTATTAATATTTTTTTAGAGTCATTAACACTCAATAATACTCTTACCGCATCATCACTATTGCCAACTACTTCTATTCTATTAATCTTCTCTCTTAAACGGAAGTACAAGTTCTTAGATATTACCCCCGGCGTGTCATTACCAGAGAAGATCGGAGGAATATATCTACCACCAGTAGCTAAGAAAACTCTGTTTGAATTAACTATAAGTATCCTGCCATTTGTCCTAAAAGCTATTCCTTCGTCAAACTTGCCCAGAAGAATTCCTTCAATTATTTTATCTTTATTATCCTTAATAATACTATTTAATATTTTAATGAAATCTTCTCTATTTGTTTGGGGTAATGGCATATTCTCGTTTCTTAAGTTACCCAGTACCTCTGCAGTTATCATTAACACTCTTTCCTTACCTGATAATTCGGATAGCGCTCCTAAGGCTGACGTTCCACCACCAATTATTAACGAATCAACACGAATTTCCTCAACTTTAGAGACCTCATTTTCATTAAGAATAAATTTAGTTGGTAAATTAATTATATGTTTTGAGTAAATTTTTACTAATTCCGGAAACATCCTTAGCAGTTTACTATGAATTACATCATTATTTATGGGTAACGAAGGAATTCTTGAACTGTCTTGGGTATACTCGAGCGATTTACACAAGTTGATCCTTTGTCCTTCATTTGATATAATTTCAGTATATGGAAGTCCAGGTTCACAATCCTTTATACTTCTTATTCTTCTATGTCTTTTACTTAAAACCAATGGCAAATTCAATGTATAATACCCTCTATCTTTATACTTTACTAGGTATGATTAAAACTATTTTTGAAAACCTCGTTTAAAATTCTGCCGTCAGCTTTAATATTAATTCCAAAGATTTTTAAAATTGTTGGCATAACATCGATTATTTTTGCATTAGTTAATTTACCTTTTCTAAATAACTTACCATAAAATATGACTATACCTTCCATATCTTCGTCCTTATAATATCCATGATCTGCCGTAATAGTAAAATATGGTATTACATCTTCCAATATTTCTTCCTTCTCTATAGCTGTAGATATTGAGTAACGCGGGTTAACCCCAGCTATTATTATATCTCCTTCTCTATCCCCAGCCGGAGATTCATTAGAATATATTACAGTTAGGATTTTCTCTCTTGTTATTTGATCTTCTAATCTCTCTAGATTGTAAGTTATATATTTAACCAATTTACTAAATTCGTTTTTATTTACTATTCCATATTTTTCTCTATTTCTAAGATTTATCCTTACAATTCCGCCTCCTCCATAATAAGCCTTTGTCCTTTTCCAATCTATTTTATCGCCATTAACCTTCAAAACATTAAGTTTTTCAAGCACCTTATTTAAGTACACTCTCTTCTTTACTTTTCTGATACCATGATCAGAGCATATAATAATGTTATCAGCCACTGATATATGAGCAGTAATAAAATTACTTGCTAACTTATACACTTCGAAAATATGATCCAATGATCTAGAATCGTCCACACCATATAAAAGATGCTGAATGTTATCTACTATAGGTAAATAAGTTATAGCGAAATCCCAATCATATTTACCAAGTAAATAAAGAGAATAATTGTAAAAGAATTCATAAGCGAACCTCAATGTTTCAAAGTACTCCTTAAATGTAATGACTTTAGACTTTAACGAGAGATAATCTCCATCCAAAAGCATACCATACTGTGAAACTACATTATTCCAAACTTCTTCAGCTAAATTGTAATTATTTGACCACAATGTAGTAAGAAATGAAGGAGGCGCCATGTATATATAATTATCTAAACCTTTTAATCTAAAATTACCTTTAACTCTCTTATCCTTACATAACATTGTTATCTCTATAGGCTTTGTCCATTCGTTCTTTTCCAAGGTAAACTCAAGAGTGTTATTATCGACATCAGTAAGTCTTATAATATACTTACCTTCGATCTTTACACTAATCTTAACGCCTAATACATCATTCTCCCCAGGATTTATAATATAGCCTTTACTGCATTCCTTGATTTTTGCTTTATAAGGATCAAATAATATTAAATTATTCATATTCCACTTATCGGGAAGAGCTTGAGGTGCAGTAAGCACTATTACTTTATAGCCGTTCTTTGCTAGTAAGTACCAAACTGGGTCAGCTTTTAACGAATAACTACTGTAGGCTGATAAAGGCTTACTAAGGCTACTTCCCTTAACAAAAATCTTCGGAGACGTAACACCATGATTTTTGGGTAACTTGCCAGTAAATAATGAGGCTAAAGCTACGGGCGTTATTGCTGGGAAAACACTCTCTAATTTGCCATAACTGCCATCTTCTACTAATTTATTTATATCAGATAAATTATATCTGAATTGTTCAAAAATATGATAACTCATTCCATCAACTATCGCTAATAATATCTTCAATAGTAAGCACCTATTTTTTATAAATCTTCTTCTCTAAATCACTCCTCAAATTTTTAGGACTTATCATATTTATATGTTTTCTCTTTAGATTACCCTTTTTATCGAAGCTTATAGCAAATTCAAAGAGCCCTATTTTATTTTGGAATTCACCGAATACATCAAATCTATCTTTAAAACTTTGATAATACTTAATTTGAAGTGTATCTTCGATTATATCTGGATCAATACTACGAAGAACCTTAAGTGTTAAGCTCCTAACGTCATCCATTGTTACCCATCACCTTAACAATAGTTTCTAAAATACCAGATATAGAATGCGTTTTACTCTCTATTATTTTTGCCTCGCCTACAATCTCTATCAAAACTCGTGAAGTAACCGGTCCAATACTAAATATTTTTGTCATACATTCTTTATTTATATATTTAGCAATAACTCTTGCGATAGATGAACTAGTTATAGCAATCCCATCTACTTCACAATTACTAATCAACTTCCCAGCCAATTCTATATTATTATATATTGTAGATAAATCGTAATCATAAACTTCTATATACCTAATCTTATTCTCTAGAGTCTTTCTCATATCGTTATTAGCTAATTTACTCCTTACAGCTATAAGAGTCCTAACTCCATCCCTAAGTATTTTTTCAGCCAATTCCATACTGGTAAATTTTTTAGGAACTATTGGACATATACCAAATCTCTCTTTAATAGAAATAGCCGTCTCATCTCCTATAGCGTAAACTTTTAGATCTTTAATTAGGTTGACATCTTTAAAACATCGTACAGCATTCCTACTTGTAAACGCTAAGGCATCGAACATTTCAACGTCTTCTGGTAAGTTATATTGTATACATTCTACTTTAAACAATGGAATATTAATTATTTCTATACCATTTATTGTAGTATTAAAATTATAAGTATCTTCTCCATCACTTTCGGGCCTAAAAAACAATACCTTCATTCTTCATCTCTCTCCTCAAGGCGTTACCTAATTCTTTCCCAACTAATTTTGGATCGTTCGATTTACTTATACTTACGGTGATTTTCCTTTTTCCATCACTATAACTGGCTATGCCAAATAGCTCTTTCCCATATTTTCTGAAAAGTACACCAACTGGTGAATGGCACCCTCCTCCTACGATATTAATAGCTTCTCTCTCAGCTAAGGCCTCGTCTAAAGTATCGTAGTCAGAGATCTCATCAAACATTTTCTTTAGCTCAATATCTTTTTTCCTACCTATTATAGCGACTATCCCTTGGTTAGGTTCTGGTGTAAAATCAAATACGTTAAGTCTATGGTATGTTACATCTATTTTTAAACGTAATAAGGAAGCTTCAGCCAAGATTATGCCATTATATTCTCCCATAAGGTATTTTTTAATCCTAGTATCTACATTACCCCTAAGATCTTTAACAATAATATCGCCCCTCAAGAAAGTAATGAAATTCTTTCGTCTCAAACTACTAGTGCCTATTATTGCACCGCTTTGCAGCTCTCTTATGCCCTTCTTTGAAATAAGAACATCATATGGAGAGTCTCTCTTTAATACACCAAATATTTCAAGATCCGGATGCAGCTCTGAAGGCAAATCTTTCATACTGTGAACCGCAACATTAGCCTCTCCTTTAACAACCGCTTCATTTACTTCTCTTTCAAAAACACCTTTACCTAATTTATATAATGGCTCATTCATGAACAGATCCGCTTTGGTTTTCACCTTGATTATATCATACTCAATACCTAACTTATTTAAAGCTTGACCTACCATATCAACTTGAATTAAACTAAGTCTAGATCCTCTAGTAGCTATTTTTATTTTTTTCAAATTAACTCACTTATAATTTTTTTCAATTTATATATAGTTTGATTTATAATATCATCATCATGTGATGCAGACGTAAATATTGTCTCAAATTGACTAGGTGGTATAAATACTCCCTCCTTCAGTAGGAGATTATGGAGTTTTATATAAGTTTCCTTATTAGCCATTCTCGCCTCAGAATAATTCCTCACATTTTCAACGCCTATGAAGATTTGAAACATACTTGCGATATAATTTATCTTATGTTTAACTTTTATCATAGTCTCTAATTCCTCTACAATAGCTTTAACTGCCTTATTGGCTATATTATAAGGATACCCTTTCTCTAACTCCTCTATAGTTGCGATACCTGCAACCATAGAAAGAGGATTAGCGTTAAATGTACCAGCATTAAAGACCTTTCCAGCTGGAGTGAAGTTATCTATTATATCCTCTCTCCCTGCGATACAACCAATTGGAAGCCCACCACCAATTATCTTACCTAGAGTAGTAATATCTGGATAAACTTGAAATAATTTTTGAGCACCCCCTATATCTACTCTGAACCCAGTTATTACCTCGTCAAAAATAAGAAGAGAGCCATAGGCTTTAGTTAACTCTCTTATCCCTTTAAGGAATTCAATGTCTGGCAATATTACACCAGCATTTCCCATGATAGGTTCTAATATTACAGCTGCAATATCTTCTTTCCTTATTTTCTTATCTACACATTCTATGTCATTATACTCACATATTTCAACCATTTCCGCAATATTTTTTGGAATACCGTCGGATAAAATAATATTATACTCGCTTGCTGCACTTCCAGCCTCAACTAATACATAGTCATGTGCTCCATGATAGTTTCCGCTAAATTTTAGAATTTTATCTCTCTTTGTGTAACCTCTAGCTAATCTAATTGCGGCCATCGTGGCTTCTGTTCCACTATTGACAAATCTTACTTTTTGTGCTGAAGCTATATGTTTTATTATTTTTTTAGCCAATTCAATCTCTGCTTTAGAAGGGGTACCAAATAACCAACCTTTTTCTACTTGCTCTATTATTTTTTGTTTAATTGTATCTGGAGAATGACCTAAAATTAGTGGACCATAACCTAATACATAGTCAATTAATTTATTTCCATCCACAGTGTAAAGAAATGCACCTTTGCCTCTATCTACAAAGAAAGGATAAGGTTTTACTGAAGCTCTAACTGGGCTATTAACTCCTCCAGCAAAAAGATGATTTGCCTCATCCCATAATTCCTCACTAGTCGTCAAAATGGTACACCTTCCTTTATCCAATTAGCTATATCATTCGCGTAATAGGTGATTATGAAATCAGCACCGGCTCTCTTAATAGCTGTAGTTATTTCAAGAACTACCATCTTCTCATCGATCCAACCGTTAATTGCTGCAGCTTTTATCATACTATATTCTCCGCTTACATGATAGGCGGCAAGGGGATATTCAGGGAAAGTAGATTTTACTATTCTGATGACATCTAAATAGGTATGGGCTGGTTTTACCATCAGAATATCAGCTCCCTCTTCAATATCTAGTCTAGCTTCCTTAAGACCCTCATATGCATTTCTTGGATCCATTTGATATCCTCTCCTATCTCCAAATGCTGGTTTAGAGTAAGCTGCGTCCCTAAAGGGACTATATAATACTGAAGCATACTTTACGCTATACGACATGATTAGAGTATCATAAAAACCAGCTTCATCTAGAGCCCTTCTTATTGCCCCAACTACACCATCCATCATACTTGAAGGGGCTATTATATCTGCTCCAGCTTCCGCTTGACTTATTGCTATCTTAGCGTGAACCTTTAAACTTTCATCATTGTCAATAATATAAGACGAATTACATTGCTTTACTATACCACAATGTCCATGCGTAGTATACTCGTCTGTGCATTCATCTGTTATTAAAATTAAATTATCTTTGAACGTCTCCTTGATCATCCTTAATGCCATCTGTATTATGCCATTTTTATCATACGCAGAAGATGCTATATGATCTTTATAAGATGGAATCCCAAATAAGATGATACTTCTAATACCATTTTCATAACTCTGCTCTATAAAATTTATAAGCTTATCATTAAGGGGGTATCTTCTTACTCCTGGCATGGATGAGATTTCTTCAGGTTCATTAATTCCCTCTTTAACAAAAATAGGTAATATTAGATCAGTGTTACTAAGCTGAGTTTCCGCTACTAGATCCCTTATTAACTTGTTTTTCCTCAATCTTCTTGGTCTTATTACCGGAAAAGTTGCCATCTTTAAATATATCAATTAAGAAGTTAATGTAGTTAATCGATTCTTCATCATTAAAAATTATCATTCTCACGTTATCAAATAGAGGTTGAAAAACCTTCTTTAACATTGAATTCGTCATTAAATTCAAAATTTCCAACACTTCGTCGTTATTAATACCAATATTCTGAAGTTCTTTATAAGCTCTACTGACCTCTGTTCTTCTAATTTCTTCCACTCTTCTCATTATTTTTGAGATAAATTCACTATATATCTCTTTCTTGTAATCATATATAAACTGATTCACCTTCTCATCAATAATCTCATTAATCTTATTTATTTCTTCTTCCCTTATTTTCAAATTTTCATGAGAGGCTTTTTCAAGATCTTCTATAGTTATAACGTTATTTCCATAAAATATAGGAGGCACTGAAATATCTACAATTAGTGTGTTAGAATAGTTCTGCATTATTTTGTTACCAAAGTTATTTTCAATTGCAACAAACACAACATCAAAATTAAATACCTTATCCAAGTCAAAATTATCATATTTATAACCGTATTTAGACGCAAGAATTTTAGCTTTTTCTAACGTTCTATTTAATATTGTAACATCGGTTACTCTCTCATTATATAATATTCTAACTATCTTGTTACCCATCTCACCAGCTCCTATCACACCAACCTTCTTATCATTTAAATTTCCAATTCGCTTTTTCGCTTCTTCTACAGCTAGAGAATATATCCCTACCTTACCCCTTGAAATTTTTGTTTTCTCCCTAACTTCTCGACCAACCTTAATAGCCCTTTCAAAAAGTATTCTTAAATATTTACCACTAATTCCTAACTTCTCAAACATT
This sequence comes from Sulfolobus sp. A20, assembly GCF_001719125.1. Taxonomy (NCBI): domain Archaea; kingdom Thermoproteati; phylum Thermoproteota; class Thermoprotei; order Sulfolobales; family Sulfolobaceae; genus Saccharolobus; species Saccharolobus sp. A20. Next base: position 910,085 of record NZ_CP017006.1, on the reverse strand, counting down.
TCTATAGTTGACTTCAACTGAGAGAGAATTTCGTATTCTCCAATTGAAATTGAATCAATCCCACTTGCCACTTGAAATAGATGCTTAATAACTTCTCTACCACATAACACTAATCCTTCGTTTCCAATTGGTTTATTATGAATCTTATTTAAGTATTCAACTAAATTATTCACTAAATCTTTAGCTTTCTCGCCATATAGATAAATTTCTACTCTATTACAAGTTTGCAATATTGTTAACTCTGAACTTATCATTTTCGATAAAGTCTTTATCTCGGACTCTCTGAAATAATAGAAATGAAGGTTGCTCATACCGACGGTCTTATATGAGAAAATAATACCACAGTATTTTTCTGTAAAATCACTATTGTTTGTAAGCATTTATTATCTCCTCAGCTCTTTTTAAAGCATACTCTAAATTACCTTTAGATGCATAAGATCTAAAAATACTATCGTTATAAATAACATGATATAAGGAAAATCTGACTGATGAGTCTTTTATGTTATCTTTTAACATTAACTTAACATTATACATAGCGTCTAGTAAATTCTTTATTTCCATATTTTCTCTCAATTGTTTTGTAATTTGTGATAAGATCTCTTTCGCTAAAATACTAGATTTACCCCTTGTCGTGATGGCTATTTCATAATTCTCGTCAGAATAAAATATAGGAACTATAAAATTAGAGTCTTCCACATTTGTAGGGTTATTACAGAGTTTCCCTAAGCTCTTAGCTAAGTCACAAAGTTCTTTATTTAAATTAAAATCGCTTGTACACGTTATAATTATATCATATTTTTGTAAGTCATTAGAGTTTACATTCCTTGCGTCGCTATTGATTAAATTTATACCAGAGTTATACAATTCATCGGAAAAGGATAAACTTAAAACGTCAACTTTTGCACCATATTTTCTAAACTCTAACGCTCTTTTACTGCCAATTTTACCGCCACCCACTACTAGAACTCTAAAGTTTGAAAGATCAACAAAAATAGGAAAATAGTGCTTCAGTTGCACAAGTTTAAAGACTAGATTTAATAGCTTTAAGCTTATCTTCAAATATTCTTAAAACCACTGATCTAAGCCTTTTTGCCTTGATAACCCTTTCAGCTCCTTTATTGCTTTAGTTAATCTTTGAATACCATTTTTTACTCTATCCTCACTAAAGTTATGATCTTTCACGAGAATTTTTATAATCTTTTCTTCATCGGGTTCGGCTAGTTCTAACTCTCTATCTGGCTTAATTACTTGAGGATTCATAAAAAGTTTTCTAATCTCGTTTATATCGAAAGTTATAAGCGATTTTGGAATTTCCCCATACTCTATTGCTTTTTCTATCTTCCCATATTTCTTGATTATCTTATAAGCTTTCTCTGGCCCAATTCCTTTTATACCATCTGGATTATAATCCGTTCCAATTAAAATAGCTACATCTATCAACTGCTCCCTAGTTATTCCCAATTTCTTAAGTAAATTTTCAGTCTCTATTATTTCTGGTTCTATTTCAACATAAACGTCCTTATTCGGTAACTTTCTTTTACCGCTGATAGTTAGATTCCTAATCAGCCTATTAGCTCCGAAAAGTATCGAATCGTAATCTTGACTTACTGAGGCCCAAGTAAAGCCAGATGAATTTAGGTAAGCGGCTTCAGCTTCTCCTTCGGATGGAGCTTGAATTGTAGGTATTCCCATAGCTTGTAACAATAGCTTACTTTCCTCAACCATTTCATTAGAAAGCTTAATAATGGCTTGTGAATACTTTCTAATTTCCTCAATCCTTCCCTCTGTTCTTGCCCTCTCTAATTTCTTCTCAGCCTCCTCCTTCAGTTTTCTTCTCCTCTCTATTTCTTCTCTCTTTTGTTCAGGTGGCTTACCATCAAATACATAGATTGGAATTATACCTTCTTCTAGAATATTAATCGTCCTATAAAATAGACCACTTAAATGGCTCGTTACTCTTCCCAAAGAATCCATAAGAGGCGTGCCATCAGGCTGTCTTATCGCTGCTAAAAACTGATATAACGCATTATACCCATCTATACTTACCTTTTTACCTTTTACCTCATACAACACTAGCTTCCTCTTTACATCTTTGACTAGATCGGCTAAATCTACTCCGATTCCTTATCACCTAGGTATGTTATCATTCTTGTATTTTCCTTAATTAAGGAAACAGATATATAACCCTTCATCTCAAGAGACATTAGTACTTTTAAAAATTCATCAAAAGATATATCATAATTTATTGAATTTTTTACCTCCTTATATAAATCCTCATCCTTGACAGTGTTATGTTTCTTCAACTTTTCTAAAACTACATGATTTAAAGGAATACTTCTCCACATTTTTTCACACATATGTACTTGGTCTTATTACAGTCTTAGGTAATTGTTGCCTTGCTTTATCTAGCCAATTCTGATAGAATTGAATCATATCTTGAGTTATCGATGGTTTAATTTTCCTCATTGCTTCATCAAAATGTTTTAGAGATACTTTAACTCCGTTACTCTTCATACACTCTCTCATAGCTTTATCCCTACATTCCGCATCATTAGATTTACAAACTTCATTAGTCTTATCTATACATAACCTCATGCTTTCTCTAATCGCCCTCATGGCTGCTTCTCTGACTAAAGCAGCTAGATCAGCACCAGTGTAACCGTCTGTTCTTTCTGCAATTTCCTCGAGGCTAACATCTTCACCTATAACTATATTTCTAGTATGAACTTTTAGTATTTCTATTCTGGCTTTCTTATCAGGGGGTGGAACATATATTAACTTTTCAAACCTTCCAGGTCTCAATAATGCGGGATCTAAGATGTCTGGTCTATTCGTCGCAGCGATTACTACTACATTTTCTAACTTTTCAATACCATCCATTTCAGCTAATAACTGATTCACTATTCTTTCTGTTACTCCTGAATCATAAGAAACTCCTCTTATAGGAGCTATAGCGTCTATCTCATCGAAGAATATTACAGCCGGAGCATACATTCTAGCCTTTCTGAAGATCTCTCTTACTGCCTTTTCACTCTCACCTACCCATTTAGATAGTATTTCTGGTCCTCTAACTGCTATGAAGTTAGCCCCACTTTCTGTGGCAACTGCCTTAGCTAACATAGTCTTACCAGTCCCCGGAGGTCCAAATAGTAAAATACCCTTAGGAGGTTCAATCCCAGAGTTCTGATAAACCTCAGAATACTTTAATGGATACTCTACAACTTCTTTAAGTTCCTCCTTTATATCATCAAGCCCACCAATGTCTGTCCATTTAACTTCCGGTACCTCTATATATATTTCCCTTAATCCACTAGGAACTATCTCTTTAAATGCCTCTATGAAATCTTCCATTTTCACTTCCATCGATTCTAAAATCTCTGGCGGAATTTTATCTTGATTTAGATCTATTCTAGGCAAATACCTTCTTAAAGCATTCATAGCTGCTTCTCTAACTAGAGCTGATAGATCAGCTCCAGTATAACCATGGGTCATATCAGCTAACTTCTCTAGATCTGCACTTTTAGATAATGGCATATTCCTAGTATGTATCTGCAAAATCTCTAGCCTTCCTTGCTTATCTGGCAATGGTATTTCTATCTCCCTATCAAACCTTCCAGGTCTTCTTAAAGCTGGGTCAACAGCACTAGGTCTGTTAGTTGCAGCTATAACTATCACATTCCCTCTACTCTCTAACCCATCCATCAAAGTTAATAATTGCGCAACTACTCTTCTCTCTACCTCTCCAATTACCTCATCTCTTTTTGGCGCTATAGCATCAATCTCGTCGATGAAAATTATAGCTGGAGCATGTTTCTTGGCATCTTCGAATATCTCTCTTAGTCTCTGTTCACTTTCTCCATAGAATTTGCTCATTATCTCTGGTCCATTTATGGACGTGAAATAAGCATCAGTTTCATTCGCTATTGCTTTAGCTAATAACGTTTTTCCCACACCAGGTGGACCATAAAGCAGTATCCCTTTAGGTGGCTCAATACCTAGTCTCTTGAATAGCTCTGGATGTCTTAATGGTAATTCTACTAATTCTCTAACTTTTTCTATAATGTTTTTCATGCCTCCTATATCCTCATAGGTGACCCTTGGGTATCTTGAAGGTTCTATAGGCTTGTCAGATATGTTTATTATGGTTTCATCATTAACTATTACTATACCTGCTGGTTTTACTTGAACAACCGTAAATGGAATAGCTTGACCTAAAACTGGTATCAATACTGTGTCGCCTTCAACTAATGGAAACTCCTTCAATCTCTTCTTCACATAACTTATGAAGCCAGGGTCAACAGTAATTGAGAAATTAGAAGGGGCTAATTTAACCATGTTAGCTGCTTTAACTATGGCTTTCCTTACGACAACTTTATCTCCTATGGAAACGCCTGCATTTTTTCTAGTTATACCATCCATTCTTATGATGTCTTTCTCACCCGCTGCGTCCTCTGGTGATAATGGCCACGCTATAGCTGCAGTCTTTCTTGTTCCCTCTATTTCCACAACATCGCCTGGACTAACATCTATCTGAGAAAGTAAATCAATATCAATCCTAACCTTACCTCTTCCAACGTCTTTTTGTCTAGCCTCCATTACTTTGAGTATAAGCTCTTTTCTCTGTGGCTTCTGTTCCTCACCAGAACTAGTGCTCAACTTTTATCTCCATAATATTTTAACATAAAAAGGATATATAAGAGCTAACGTACCAAAGAGTTTATTAGAATCCTAAACGCGTGATACCTACAACTTCGGCATGACTTACTCCTTGAATATTATTTACTAATTCTTCTAAATAGTCAGTTCCGCCTTCAGTCTGCTCCGGCATTTGAACATATAATACTAATGCATTAAGTCCAAAAGCTATTGGTTCAGTTTCTTTCCTAATTATCTTATACTCTTTAGGTAACTTACCTCCTATACTTTCATATAGATTATCTAAGTTAATTTCATCACTGTCTGGGAACACTTTTAACACAACTAAAACATCTGCCATGGTTTATTCACCATTAAGGGCCGGTAAAGCCACAGTTAGGACATGTGTATTCCACACCTTGCTTCCTACACATGAAATCTCTCCATATCAACACTTTTCCGCAATTAGGACAGTAAAATTCTACGCCCTTTTCCCTAGGATGTATTATCTTTCCACAGCTTGAACATACTGGAGGTTCTACTTCTTCCCTTATACTAAGCTTAACTGACATGTTTAACCTTACCCCATTATTAACCTTCAACAAAAATTTAAAAGTGTTTGGTATTGACGCCATATTGAATGGCTAAAATGGTTATCGTAGTTAGAAATGATATCAAAATGGGAAAGGGAAAAATTGCTGCTCAAGTTGCACATGCAGCAGTAACTTTGGTACTTAATATACTAAATTCAAATAATGAGAGATGGAAGGATTGGTTAAATTCGTGGTTAGACCAAGGGCAGCCTAAAATAGTTGTCAAAGTTGAAAGTTTAAATGATCTGATGGAAAAATTCAAAAAAGCTAAGGAATATATGTTACCTGCCACCGTAATTCAAGACGCCGGTAAAACACAGTTAGAACCCGGCACAATAACTTGTTTAGGAATAGGTCCAGCCCCTGATGATATTATAGATTTGATCACTGGTGACCTAAAATTACTATAATTCCCCATGAAATAGATATAGCAATTGGAATGGAAAGATATTATTATGATAATTGGACTGAACTTGATGGTAACATTACTAGGCCTGATGGTTTCTCCGTAACGGAAGAGATAGATTATAAACCTGCTACGGAATGGAAGGGAGAAAATACTGGTAAATATGCCGTATATTTACTTAATAAAAAATCAGTTGATCATTTCTTGGTGATAAATGAGCTCCAAAAAATTCTGAAAAATAAAATTAAGTATCTGGGGATTAAAGACGCAAATGCGATAACAAGTCAACTAATTTATATCGAAATTTACAATAAAAAAGTTAATATAGAACTCATCAGAGAATATAATACTGGGAATTTTTCAATAAAATTCTTAGGATTCGCATCTCAAAAACTTAATCATACAGGAAATATATTTAAAATAACCATAAATACAAATAATATAAACGAAATAAAAGAGAGAATTCAAGAAATTTCTAAAGACCCATTTCTTCCAGCTTTTATAGGTTACCAAAGATTCGGATCTAGAAGGCCTATATCTCATGTAGTTGGAAAGTTTCTTTTAAAAAGGGATTGGAAAAACGCTTTCTATTCGATTGTATCTTATCCTTTTCTCTCGGAGTCAGAAGAAATGAGGCAATTTAGAAGATTAATTTTAGAAGATAGATTTGACGAAGCATTGAATAGGTTATCAGTAAAATTTAAACAAGAGCAAAAATTAATAAAGAGTTATATTAGATTTAGAAATTATTACTTAGCATTAAAAAATAGCCTCATACCGATATCATTATATCTTGACGCATATCAGAGCTATCTCTTTAACATTTATCTTTCGAGAAAATTGGATGAACTTAAAAAATATAATGATAAGGAAAAATTATATATAAGATTACCAATATATTATAATGATTGTGACGAAATATGCAAGGAAATTTATTTAACTGAGGGGATAGAAAAAGATTTTTTTAAATTAAAAGAATTCAAAATTTCGTTAAAAGATCTTGTTAGAAAAGCATTCATGAAGATAAGAAATATTAAGATTGAAAAAGTGTCTGATAATTCAATAACAATTTCTTTCTCAATAGACAGAGGAATGTATGCCACAGTATTACTAAGAGAAATAATAAGAGGAGACCCAAGAAAATTTACATGACTTTTTAAATTTAAAAAATTATGGCGTTAATCTTTTCTTATCCCTTGGGAATGGCACTACTTCCTTCACTGATTGTAGACCAGTTAGCATTAACATTACTCTTGCTAATCCCATACCGAATCCAGCGTGTGGTGGCATACCGTAGTCGAACCACTTCAAGAAAAATTCAAAGCTAGTTGGATTAAGTCCTCTAACTTTAAGTGAGTTCTCTAACACTTCTCTAATATAATTTCTTGAGCTACCTGACGCGATCTCAAGCCATTTATAAATTAGATCAAAGCTCTCGCTTAGTTGCGGATTATCGCTCTTCTGCTTGGTATAGAATGGCCTACTAAGCCATGGCCAATCAATAATAAAGTATAAGTTCTCCTTAATCTCTTCATTTAATAACCTTAACTCCGGAGTACCTATATCATCTCCGAATTTTATATTTAAGCCTTTATTCTGCAAAATTTCTATAGCCTCAGAATAAGTTATCCTACGCAATGGTAATGCTACGTCTGGTAATGTATGATTCAATACCTTCAACTCCTTTTCGCACTCTCGTTTAACATCGTTTATCATATTATACATAATCTGTTCTATTAATTGCATTACTTGATTGTAATCAGCAAATGCCATCTCGACATCCATACTAATGAACTCTGAAAGATGATAAGGAGTATCTGACTCTTCAGCCCTCCAAGCTGGAGCTATCTCAAATACTCTTTCAATCGCGCCAGCCAATAATTCCTTGTAAAGCTGTGGACTTTGAGCTAAAAACGCATCTTTTCCAAAATACATAACTGGAAATAATTGGGCTCCTCCTTCAGTAGCACTTGCAATTATTTTAGGTGTAAAGACTTCAATAAAACCATTTTTATATAAAGTTTCCCTAAATGATTTCACTGCTACAGATTGAATCTTCAATACAGCTTGCATCTCAGGCCTCCTTAAATCTAATAACCTCTCTCTTAACCTTGTATCTATATCGGCCTTAACTTTTCCGCTAACATCTAAAGGTAACGGTGACTTAGAAACGGAAATAATACTGATCTCTTTCGCATGAACTTCTATTCCATTAGGTGCACGCTCATCCTTTTTAACGCTACCTGTTATTGAGATTGCCGATTCTAATGATAACTGATTGAGAACTTCGTATGCTTTACTACTTTTTTCTACCACAACTTGTACAGTGCCACTTTTATCCCTTAGTATCAGAAACACTTTTCCGCCTAAATTTCTGATATTATGTACCCATCCCGCTAGCTTTACTTCTTTTCCATCTAAATTATCGTTTAATTCCGAAATGAAGTGTGTCCTAAACAATTTCACTCTACCCTTATTCTAACTGGTGTAGAGTGGATTTTAGTTAAAGCTGACTCCAATAATTGTGCCTCGGCCGGCAATAATTTACGCTCAGACTTTGAGACTCTGATTACATACTGAACAGAACCATCAGGCATCCACACAGTGTTTACCCCTAATACTCTCGCTGGAGAAAGTAACTGAATTGCACTATTCTTTATGCTATTAGTTTTCTCTAACACTCTTACCTTTATATTTAGTTTATCTTGTAATATTTTAGCTATTTTAATCCATTTTTGTTGAGTCATCTCTGGACTACTAGTGACTAATAATATTAATAAATTATCAACTTTGTATGCTTTATGATAAACACATTCTCTCAATTCCTTAAACTGCGTCTCTTCAAGTTCCAGCAACATTTTCATTATTTCTATCTCATAGTCTAGCACCTCTCCTTCATCAACTAACCCTTGACATCTGTTGCAAAGAAGTCCACTTCTAACGCAAACCTGATCCAGCGGAATCTTCATCTCCATTCACTCTGTTTACCGCAATACTTATGAATATGAGCTAATATAGTTATAGTCGGGTTAAATAAATGCCGCTTAATGATCCTGCAAAACTCCAGATAGTTCAACAAAGAGTTTTTGTGAAAAAAGTATGCAGAAAATGCGGTGCATTAAACTCTATAAGAGCCACTAAATGTAGAAGGTGTCATAGTACAAATCTAAGACTTAAAAAGAAAGAATTACCAACAAAGAAAGGGTAATATTTTTTGAATTTCAAATTTTTATTCCTATGTAAGATAATCTCTCCTTTATACTTTCACTGTTTTCTTCAAATAATTTTATATGTTCTCTTATATAATTTTTATCTACACTTAATTTCCCTTCCCCTATAAGATATACTATAGTTTTTAATTCATCCTCGTCTTCTTCCCTAAACGCATTAGCTTTAAGAAGAATATAATCTTCCAATCTTACAGTTTTAAACTGATAATTTCCTAATTTTATATCAATTGCGTTTTCTATAATTTCTTTAGGTACAAAAAAATCTTGTATATTCTCATATAAATCTATTTGAAGCTGATCATCATCTACAGGTACGAATAACCTTGGAGTGTCTATAGGTGTTCTACCGTAATCCCAGCCTCTTTGATATGCGAAATCTCGTATAGCATCATCGTCAACCAAAACACTTATACCTAAAACAAATATATCAATATCACTGTCAGTTCCTTTTCTTTTAAGCTGTAAATCTAATATCGTGTCACCTATTATTACAAAATCTGTCAAAGATTGTAATTCATGAAGTATTTCCCCTATTTTAGAAAACTGTATCATGGTATAGCACTCACATAGTTTTAAAATAAGGTTTTATTAAAAATATATTTAGTAACGCCGGGGTGGCCGAGCGGTCTAAGGCGGCACTACCAGCCCATCGGTAGCGCTAGGGGCCGCAGTGGTTTAAAAGTAGAAACCCGTTATTTCGCGGGTTCGAATCCCGCCCCCGGCTTTTAAAAATTTAAAAATAAGATCATCCTAAATTATCGTTATGAGTCAAGTTAAAAGGAAAGAGGAAACTGTTGGCGTAGAGATGAAAGGAGAAGAAGCAATAGCTTATGTGCTTAACGATATAGGAATAAAAAAAGTATTCACAACTTATTCTTTACCAAATACTGTAAAAGAGATGCTACAAAAGTATAATATAAATATAGATATTTCACTTAACACTAGAGATGCATCACTTTTAGCTTATTCATATGCCCAAGAAAATAATACAGCGGGAGTCATTATTCAAATACCAGGCTCAAAACTAACAGAAGCGGTTAACGTAGTGGCACAAGCATACATGGAATCAGTGCCTCTTTTACTAATATCAAGTATTAGATCTCACAAAGATGTGGGGAGAGCCAGAGTAGGCGAATTCAGAACTAATGATGACTTATCTAATATCTTCTCCCCAATAACCAAAGTGAGAGAGAGAGTAATTAGCATCGAAGAAATTACAATTACTATAGAGAAAGCTTACAAGGACGCACTGAGCAATAGACCAAGACCAACATACGTTGAAATTTCAGAAGACCTATTTAAAGCTAAGGCTTATCCATTATCCACTTCCGGCCAGAAACCGGAGAAGAAGTCTCCTGACAAAAATACCGTATCAAAGGTAGTTGAATTACTACTTAATTCAAAAACACCAGTAATAATTGCTGGCTATGGAGTAGTATTAAGTGAGTCTGAAAGTACTTTGATTGAGTTAGCTGAATTATTGGATATACCCGTTATCACCACATTTAAAGCTAAGGGAGTAATTCCAGCTGACCATAAATTATTTGCAGGTGAAGGTTTAGGATCTTTTGGTACAGAAGCATCTAATTATATCTTAGAGAATGCTGATGTGATTTTAGCAATAGGAACCAGATTTACACAACTTTCAACCGCAGGGTGGTCTCTAAAATATAAGGGAATATTAGTGCACAATAATGTTGATGGAGAGGATATAGGTAAGGTGTATATGCCTCATGTGCCTGTTGTTGCCGATACTGGATTGTTTCTTAAAGAACTGTTAACCCAACTAAAGACCAAAATTAAAGATAAGATAAATAGAGGTACAGCAGAAGCCCTAAGTAAAATGAATAAAGGTATTTCTAACATAAGAAAGCACGATAGTCTATGGCCTATAGACATAGTTGATATAGTAGGAAAAACAAGTAATTTTGAAAAATACTTTATAGATCTTAGTGCAACTACCTTTGACTTTGTAAGGTTACCTATCAAATCCAAAAAGAGCTGGTATACTAACGAATCATTACTTGAAAGAGGTATAGCAATAGGTGGAGTTATTGGCTCTGAAAGCAAGGCCTTAGGTGTAACTGATTTGGAAGGATTTATCAATTCAATCTCACTATTACATTATAAGCTAAACAATATTAAAGGGAAAATTATAATAATTAATGATAACGGCAGAAATTATTTAGACACTTCTAAATCTGACGTTCCTACATTATCAAAATCACAAGTTGAAATAAATATTGATATTGATAAACTAATGAAGGAAACTGATGGCATAACAGTAAGTAGTGTTCAAGAATTAGAAAAAGCTCTAGTGAGTGATAAAAAAGTTATTAATGTAAAAATTGATCCAGACTTTGAATCTGTTATTTTACCTAGAATTTAATATAAATCTTTTTTAGGCTTAATCAGTTATTTAGCGATCAAGAAAATTACTAAACAACCATTAACTTTATTTCGTATCATATATATTATTAATAATATGAATGGAAAACATGAAAGTACCATGTCAATAAAGAAAGCTTCTGTTTACGCTGCAATATTTTCAGTAGCGTCTTATGCTGTAGCTGCTGCGATTGCTTTAAGTAGTGGACTATACGCTGTAAATATTTTTGCTGATCCTATATTAAATCTAACAGTCCCACTGCTAATAATTTCAGTGGGAATTCAAATCATTAATAGAACATATGGTCCCCTGCTTATAGGGTTGATTAGCGCGGTACTTTACACAATTAGCTTCTTACCGTTCATAGCAATACCACTATTACTTATAGCAATAATTGTTGAAGTCATAACTAGATTTATGGGATATAGATCATTAAAGTCAGTTATAATTTACACTACAATAGCAGGAGGTCTTGAAGGGATACTAAGTACTCTACTAGCCTTATATATGATTAAAGTCCCTGCACCAGTAGTAACTGCATTATATATTTGGGTGGGAGTCTCAATTGGAATGTTCGCTGAAAGCGCTCTAATGGGATTCATAGCATATCAGATATCGTCTTATTTAATAAAGTCAGGGATAGTTAAATGAAATCAAAATTTCTTTATATTATTTTATTTTCAATTTTCATATATTTATCAAGTATACTGTATAATTTTGTTATACCATTCATATTAACCATAGCTGTATTATATAAAAGGAGATCGGTAATTTTTGTAGAAATAGCAGTAGCGATACTATCCTTCGTAATATTGACGACATTTCACAAAGTTTTTATCTATAGCTACACGTTAAGAGCTTTCACACTAATTAACCTCTTCCTAATTGCAAGTGATCATACTGATAAATCCTCTATCTTGGATCTACTAGGTTCAAAAGGAGTTTTAGTAGTAATAGCTTTATCATATTATCCATTATTTTACGAAATTACACAAAAAATTATGTTCTATTCAAGAATAAGAAAAATAAGTCCCTTTAATATAAAAAGGATATTACTACCGATCATAGTAGAAATTATAAAGATTGCAGAAAATTTGTATTATGCATATACTTTAAAGTTGTTTGGTAAGTATTCTTACAAGAGTAATATAAAGCCAAATAAATATGACGTTATATTTTTAGGCTTAGGTGTAATTTCTCTATGCTTTTCATACATCCTACATATTTAAGTGGAAGAATAGAAATTGATAAGGATGAAATAGTAGGATTAGTTGGAAAAAACGGAAGTGGAAAAACCACACTAATTCTATCTGCATTATGCTTAAGCGACAAACAATCACTGACAATAGTAGATGGGGAAGAATTCTGTAAAATGAGGGATTACTCTAAGTTTTCAGCAGTGTTTCAAGACCCTAACTCGCAAAGATTAGCTAATAATTGTAAAGAGGAGATTGAGCTCATGAAAAGGTTTCATATAGTAAATGAGAATATAGTAAAGAAAATAATGGATAAATACTACGAGAAGGACTTTAACACTTTATCAGACGGTTATAAAAGGCGTTACGTAATATCCACTATATTAGCATCAAACCCTAAGTACATACTATTAGACGAACCTTTTGCAAATTTAGACGAAGAGGGTATAGGAATCGTTAAAGAAATACTACCAAAAAATAGTTTAATTGCAGAGCACAGAATTGAGGAGATCAGAAATATTGTTAATAGGGTATACTTGATTAAAGAAAATAGAGAAGTTAGAGAAATAGATAAGAGTAAACTATTCGATGAAAATTTCCTTAAGAATGAAGGTTTAAGAGGATTTAAACTACCTAAAATAAGCAATAAACTAGGAGATAAGGTTCTATTAGATATAGAAGTCAATGGATATAAAATTAGGGTAAGAGAAAGTGAAATAGTTTGTCTTCTCGGAAAAAATGGTGCAGGGAAAACAACTTTATTAAAGAAATTATCCAGTAAAATATTTGTCATTTTTCAAGATTTGGATTTGCAATTTTTTTACTTCACAGTAAGAGAACTTTTAAATAATAACAAACTAGTTTCTAATATTTTTAAATTAGAACCATTAATGGATAAGAGCCCATTTATTCTTAGCTTTGGACAGAAAATGAAGGTGTTAATAGCCTCTGCTTTTTCATCTAATTACAACGTTATAGGTTTAGATGAGCCTAGTGTTGGAATGGATGGAGAAACACTACTATCATTTTATGAAATGATGGAACTAGTTAAAGAGGATAAGAGAGGGGTAATCATAGCAACACATGATAAAGACATTATCAGTTTATGTGATACAAAAGTCTTTATTAATAATGAAGCGCGGGCCCGCCGGGATTCGAACCCGGGACCTACGGGTATCTCTACCTCGCATTAGGTTAAGAGCCCGTCGCTCTACCTGGCTAAGCTACGGGCCCTTAAGTAAGATGATTAGTATAATTTTTGGTATATAAAGTAAACGCTCCGTTTTAGATAGTACTATAGGGCAAAATAGCAAATGAATACGATTTCTATTCTGATTATCGCCTTTTATTTTTAGTTTTTCTCCCTAACAAAATGATTGTTACTATGCCTTTCAGCTTATAAAAATACTCAAAAATAATTTAGCTATATGATACTAGGAGATAGAGATCTAAAATATTATTTAGAAAAAGGGTGGATTATTATCGATCCGTTAAGGCAAGATAGCATTAGAGAGAACGGTGTTGATCTAAGAGTTGGAAATGAAATTGCTAGATTTAAAAAAATGGATAAACCTTTTAACATAGACGATGATAATATATCGCAACTTTTTGTGAAAGAAACTGGAGAAGAATTTATCATTAACCCTCATGAACATGTTTTACTAGTTACAGAAGAGTATGTAAAGCTTCCAAATGACATAATGGCATTTGTTAATTTAAGATCTAGTTTTGCTAGACTAGGGTTATTTATTCCTCCAACTATTGTCGATGCCGGCTTTGAGGGACAGTTAACTATAGAAGTAGTTGGTTCAGAAATTCCAATAAAGATGAAAAAGAGTGTAAGATTTCTACACCTAATTTTTGCGAGAACTTTAACGCCTGTTGAAAATCCTTATCAAGGTAAATATCAAAAACAAAGAGGAGTGACACTACCGAGATTTAACTCACTAGAAGCTTCCAAGATTTAGTGGTAGCATCGAAATACATCAAACTATTTTGCTTTAACTTTTGAAATAATTTATATTCTTGCTTAGTTAAATATTTTTGAGCCTCTAATTCATCTGAAGTATGAATTTCGCTTATTTTTTTCTTAAACTCTTCCATGAAATTCTGATCAACAGCTATTCTCTCTGAATCGGTAGCTATTATTATAGCACCATGTTTCTCCAACTTATCAAAAAAGGCATCAGGATTATTTAACTTCAATTCTGACTCAAATATTGCTCCTTGTTCCCTTAATACGTCCATAGCAGTTTTCTTAGTGCCCTCCCTATTGCTAGCAGTCAAAGACTTGCTGATATTACCAAGATCTTTTTTAACTTTTTTAGGCTCTGAATCTTTTGGAGACTCTCTTGCACCTATTTTATCTTCTAAAGTTTCGACTCTCTCAGTTAAATTAGCAATTTTACCTTTAATATCTTCTATTTGAGAGGTAAATGGATTAATCATATCTTGTATCTTTTTTTCTAATCTAGATACTATCTGATTAGATAAATCAAATTGATTGATTTGAGAATTTTGAGGAGACGAAAAAATCAATGATCTAATAAAATCATTAATTAATACATAACCTTCTCTTCGTGCTCTTTCCTCCAGCTCTTTGTATTCTTCATCTGTAAGTTTAAACATTATGATTTTCATTACTCCCTAATAAATAGATAGAACCAAAGAATAATAAAAGAGTTTAGCTTGCTTTTTGTTTTTCAATAATTGAGTTAATAAAATTCTCCTCATAAGGTACTCCAATGAATTCAACTGATTCATTTATGGCAATAGTAGGGACAGACATCACTTGATATTTTTCAGCGATATCTTGGTTCTCATAAGCTTCAACTACATTAGAGATAACGTTACACTTACCTGCTTTGCATGATTCAAAAGCTACCATGTGTGCCATTAATGCTGCATATGGACAGTATGGACAAGAAGGTGTAACTATAGTCTCTATTACTACTTTATTATTTATCTTATTCTTAATAGCTTCTATAGTTTCAGCACCTAAACCACTTTCCCCTTGTGAAAGCCTAACTATCGTTTCTACAAGTGCTCTTATTTCTTCGCCTAATGGTGCACCAGTCCACCTGATATAACCATCGTAGAACGCTACTGTCGGAACACGTTCTATACTGAATTTCTCGAAAAGGGACTTGTTGTCACCATCAGCCCTATCTATAATATGGACTTTCAATAATGACTGACCATCACTATCTTTCGGAGCTGAATCAGCTACAAACTGCATAAATTTCTTTGTTACGTTGCAATACTGACAATTTTCGTTGCTACTATCGATAAAAACATATACATCTACACTATTTTTCATATCCTTTAGAGCATCTTGTAAAGCATTTTTTACTTCGTCACTAAATAACTCTGCATATTCTTCTTCCATTTCTTTAACACCGTATATATAACCTTAATGTGGCAGAATAAAAAGGTATTTCTACTTTTACTACGATTTTCTATCCATTATATAACTTGTAAATTAGTCTAAGAGATAAGATTTTATTTTACATTCAACATTTTGTGGGTTAATTACTAAAATATTATCAGAATTTGGGCTAGCTTCCCTGAATATTATCCCATTAAATTTCTTTATTCTAACGGATTTATCAAGCCAGCAATCTGGTTCTAGAGAGGCTTTAATACATGTTTCTGCTAGAAACGTTTCTGAGTCCCAACAATATTCTTTGGCTACTTGAGGCAGAAGAAGCCCGCTATGTAATATACCTTTTTCAACTATTAAACCGTCTTTACCAACTGTGATTTCTTTAGGTAAGAGCCATCTATCATTAACTATAATTTCTTCTGGCTTAGTCAGAACAGTTACCTCAATTATTATCTTATCTAACTCATTTTTACTTAATGGTTTAAACCTAGGATCAGAGAAAGCAGCAGCTTTAGCTGCTAAAGCCACTATCTCCTTTAACGGAGCTACAGCTTCAACGTAGCCTATGCAACCCCTTAATTCAGTTCTATTATCATATATTTCTTCTAAAGTAACAAAAGCTAATCCTTTTTTATCTAATATTGGGTTATTATAATCATCTAATTTTAATTTATCTAAACTAAACTTCTCGTAGATTGACCTTCTTGCTATCTGTATTAGAGTTCGACCTATTTCTAAGTTCAGTTCTTGTATTGTTACTAGCCCTTCTGATATCATGTTTTTCTTCCAATTTTAATAATTCGCTATTAGCTTTAATTATTATCTCTTCTATAGTTCTCCAATGCCTTCCTTTCCAATAATTTTTCTTACATCTAGGACATATCCACTTATTTTCACCAATTTTTTCTAGTACTGAGTTACATTCAGTACATCTAGTATAATTTACGTTAACCGATAGATCTATCCTAGTTTTATAAGCAATATAAGCAAGATCTTTCACGATATCAGAATCTGGACTCAACAATATACACTTTAAGTGTCTTCTTAACGATTTAGTGTAAATACTTCTATCTCTGGTTATTATTATTCTATTCTGATTTTGAGCTATTTCTAAAATTTTCCAGTCTTCATATTTATTACTATATATAGCGTCATATCCCATAATTCTTAACCATCTCGCGACCCTCCCTAACATAGCATCAACAATAAACTTCTGAGCTTGCATTTATCTTACCACCAGACCTTCAGACTAAGTTTATTATTATCTTACCAAAAGATTATATATCACTATTAAGCTAATGAACCAACCAGCAATAAATATGCCCGTTCCTTTTCCAAGTATATTCCAAATTTTCTTCTGCTTAAATATAAATATTGCTATAATATCTGATATCAAATAAGCTAATAATAAGCAATATAAAACATAAAGAGGTGTTGTGAGGAAAGTTGATATTATACCAGACGCTATACCTATTATAGTCCTCATAACTAATATTTTATCTCCAACTTCCATATGTGTAGTTGTATGATGGGAGAAAATATAAAATTGCAGAAAAAGACTTCAATGACCTACTTTGATCTACTAGCTTGGTTACGTGAAAATAAAAACGAGTTAGAGAACTGCATAATAGATAATATCTACGAAGTTCAAAATGCCGAGAACTCGTTTATTATAAAATTATATTGCAATGGAAAAGATAAAGAGTTATTAATAGAGCCCGGCAGAAGAATTAACTTTACGAGATACAACTATCCTAAATCTTCTTCCGGTAAGGCAATACTGTTAAGAGAGTTAATAAGAGGTAATGTAATTTCTGAGGTAAACATAGTAGATAGTGAAAGAATATTAGTAATGACACTAAAGAAAAATGGTATTAAACTTATTGTGGAACTTTTACCAAAGGGATTGCTAGTAATAACAGATAACGAGAACAAGATACTATTCTCGACAGAATACAAAGAATTCAGAGATAGGAAAATATTTCTAGGCGAACAATACATTACTCCGCCTAAACCTCAGATATCCGATGAGGAGATGGAAAAACTATTAAAGAAGGGGAACTTAACTAAATTGCTTGGGATTTCTCAGGAAGTATTAATTTACTTAGATGTAAAAGAAGTAAATAAAAACAATTTAGAAGATATAAAGGAAAAGATAAGAAAATTGGAAGAAGAGATCAAAAACGGAAACATAAAACCTTGTATACTAGATAACTTAACTGTAATTCCTTTCTTGATTAATAATTGTAAAAGTTATGAAAAGTTTAATGACGCGTTAGATGATTTCTTTTATACTATAGCCCAAGAGGAACTAGAACAAAAGAAGTCAAGAGAAATATTAGAAAAGAAATCAAAAATCCTGAACTCAATAGAACAATTAAAGAAAAGTATTAGTGAATATGAGCAAAAGGAAGCGATGTTTAAGAGGATAGGAGAATTATTACTTCACAGATCATATGAAATAGAGCAAATGATACCTAAAAACGAGAAAAAGAGAAATATTAAGATCAACGTGGATAATATAGAGATAGAAGTAGACCCGACAATATCAGTTGCTAAGAATGCATCGAAGTATTTTGAGATGATGAAAGAATATAGAAGAAAAGTTGAGAGAGCAATAGAAACGTTAAAGGAGCTGGAAGAAAGACTAAAGATACTGGAAAATGAAGAAATAGAAAGAAAGAAAGAGTTAAAAATTAGTTTAAGAAAAAAAGAATGGTACGAGAAATATAGATGGACTATAACGAGAAATGGACTTCTGGTAATAGGAGGTAAGGATGCCAGCCAAAATGAGAGTATTGTTAAGAAGTATATGAAAGAAAAAGATATCTTTCTTCACGCAGATATAGTAGGTGCTCCAGCTACAATAATTAAGGTACTAGATGAAAGTAAACAAGTTAGTGATGAGGACTTATATGACGCCGCGATTATAGCCGCTTGCTATTCAAAGGCATGGAAAGTTGGACTAGGTGCTGTTGATGTCTTTTGGGTATTTGGAAATCAGGTCTCATTGACTCCTCCCACTGGAGAATATCTTAGCAAAGGATCATTTATGATATATGGTAAAAAGAACTTCATAAATAAGGTTAGGTTAGAATTAGCGTTAGGAATTATATTAAATAATAGCGATCAAATATCGGTTATAGTAGGTAGCGAGGAAGCCGTCAAGACTAGAACCAATTATTACGTAATTGTCTCGCCTGGAGATGATGAAAAAGATAAAATTAGTGAGAAGATCATTAAAATCTTTCAAAGACTTCTTCCAAATACTAAAGGATTGTATGCACTAAAGGAAGAAATAATGGATAAACTGCCTGGAAAGAGCAAAATTATCAAAGTGAGCAATTTACATAACAACGATAAAATTCAAATGACAACTTAACTTTTAAAAGCTAGCTGATTAACAAGAATAGTAATAAGCATAATAAATAATAATCCAATTCTGTATATTATTATTTGAGAATGAGACTTTCGATAGCAGAACGTGCCGCATTAGTGGGTCCTTTTGACTATACTATACTAAAAATTATTTATAGTTTAAAAGATGAAAATGAATTTATACCATATTCTAAGCTACAGAGCATGTTAGGTAGGAGGAGTGAAAATGAATTAAGACTTGCTCTAACAAAATTACTTAATTTAAAATTAATATATAAGAATAATACAAAGTACGAATTCAAATTAACATATTCTGGATTAGATATATTAGCCATAAAAATACTTTATATCAATAAAATACTAAATAAACTCGGTACTGTAATTGGAGAGGGAAAAGAAAGTATAGTTTATCGTGGATATGATTTCGATAACAATTTAATTGCAATAAAATTTCATAGAATAGGTAAAAACAGTTATAAAAAGATAAAAGGAAGAAAAGAAGCAAGAGAAAAGAGTTGGTTATCGTTAACTGTAGAAAACGCAAAAAGAGAATATGTAGCACTAAAATGTGTGAGTGATAATGGCGGGTATGTTCCAAAACCTTTAGGACTTGCATATAATGCTATTGCGATAGAGTACATAAACGGTTTAGAATTGCGTGAAGTTAATAATCTAGATGAGAATATCGCTAAGGAAATTTATGACAAGATCTTATATACTATGAGAATCGCATTTTCAGAATGTAAGGTTATTCACGGTGATCTAAGTCCTTATAACATACTAATTAATGACCAAAATGAAATAAGAATAATTGACTGGCCACAAGCGATAGATTCTGACTCAGAAGATATGCTTAGAAATGATATATATAATATTGTATCGTTTTTTAGAAAATTTGGAATTAATGACTCAGTAGAAAGTGTTATGAAATATGTAAGAGGGATAACATGAAAGTATTAGGAATTGACATTGAGCCTATGAGCAGTCCATCTAAAGGCTCTCCTTCATATTCAATAGTTATATTAGATGAAAATGAAAAAATCTTGGAAAAATCCGATAATGTAACATTAAGTAGACTAATAAGGCTATGCTGGGAATACAGACCAGATAAAATAGCAGTTGACAATATATATGAAATAGGAGAAAATGACAAAGCGATAATAAGTGTATTGAAACTTCTGCCGCCTAATACTAATATAGTTCAAGTTACTTATAACAATGGAGAATTTAAAGAAGTCAAGGAACTAGCGAGAGAAATAGGATATGAAATACAAGGTAAGTTAAGCCCACAAAAGACGGCTTATCTTAACGCTGTATTAGCCTTGAGGGGTTTTGGAACTAGCATAAAACTTGAGGAAAAAAGAACTAAAATAATAATCTCCAGAGGTAGGGCTTTAGGTCCAGGTGGAATGAGCCAAAATAGGTATAAAAGGCATATAAGGGGCTTGCTATTAAGAGTTATGAGAGATATTAAAGAAAAACTAAATTCTAAAGGATTCGATTATGATTTAATAGTTAAAAGATCTAAAGCCGGTATCGAAGGGGCTGTGTTTATAGTATACGCACCTAGGGAAAGTTTATACGGAGTAGTGAGGAAAATAAAAAGCCATAACGTGGTAGTAGATATAAGACCAATATATAAAAACAAAATAGAGTTTAAAGATAAAAAATCTGAAAAAAGACTAATAGTAGGGATAGATCCTGGGACTGAGGTTGGAGTATCCATACTCGATATATATTCGAATCCCGTCCTTTTGATTTCAAAAAGAAATATTGATAGGGACGAAATAGTATCGATTATATCTAAAGAAGGGAAGGCAATTATAGTAGCTACTGACGTGAATCCTATCCCAGATGCAGTCAAAAAGATCGCTAGCAAGTTTAACGCTATTCTCTATATTCCTGAACGTAATCTAACATTAGAGGAAAAGCAAAAAATTGTCGAGGAGTACTCTATTTTTCACAATATAAAAGTTGATAATCCTCACATTAGAGATTCGTTAGCTGCTGCAATAAAAGCATATAATAACATTGAAAATAAATTAAGGCAAATAGATAGCTTCTTAAGAAGATTAGATATTGACATAGTGGATGAAAATCGCCTTTATGATTGTGTAATATATGGCAATACTGTATCTGAGTGCATAGAAAGTGAAATAAATAATATATTAAAGAAAGAAGGAGAAGAGCAGATAAATACTAATAACAATATTAAGAATGTTCATAATAAGATAATTGAATTTAATGACAATCAAATAAGGAAGCTTAAAGAAGAAAATTTATATCTTAAAAATCAAGTGTCCAGTTATAAGAAGATAATATATAATCTACTCAGAGAGAAGGAAGATTTAACTAAAAAGATTGATGAAATAAAGTTACAAGTGAATAAAGATCTAGAGAGGGATAGAAAGGTGTATGAGTTAACTCTTCAACTTAGTAATGCAAATAATACTATCAATAAACTAGAGAACAAAATTAAGGAATATGAAAATAAAATGGAAAAACTACAAGAGGTCATACGAAAAATAGTTAATGACGAGGTAGTGATAATAATATCTCATAAAGAGCCTTATGAGTATATTAAGTATGATGGAAATAACTTATACATTATGGAGGAAAAGATATCAATTGAGATAGCGGAATATTTTGATAAAAACATAGTTATAATGGATAAACAAGTTCTACATGATATTCAGAAACTATTTAAGGAGTATCAGCTGGAAAAATCAAAAACTATAGATCTTAAGAGGATAGTAGATGAGTATAGAAACAACAGGCTTAAAAGAGTGTAACTTTATCTTCTAGAATCAATGTAGTTAATTTATTAAAGGAACTTAGCATCTCATCTACAATTCCTTTTATCTCATTTTCTGTTTCGCTTGTAATATTTCCGCTATGAGTAACTATATCCACATTTGCTATTAATGGATCATTTATCGGTCTGCCTATTTGTCCCAGTATCTGAATTTGAACTATCCTTACATCTTTAACTTGCTCAGATACTTTCTTTGCTATCAAATTAGCTAGAACATTATACAACTTGCCTACATGATTTACTGGATTCTTACCAGCTGTAGCCTCTAAAGACATTGGTCTCATAGGAGTTATTAGACCTATAGCTCTATTTCCCCTTCCTGTCATTCCATCATCTCCATGTTCTGCCGATGTTCCAGTTACGGTTAAATAAACAATCCCCTTATCTATTTTGTCTCCAGTATTAACATGAACTCTAATATTATATTCTGGCGCTATTTTAGAGGCTAAATCTAGTATTTCGCTCTTCACTTGCTCTTTAATACTTATATAATGATTCATATCTTCGATTAATTGGCTGATGGTTGCCATAGCTATTGTAATATCTATTTCATTATCTTTTCTTAGACCCATCACCTTAATGTCCTCACCAACTTCTGGCAATTTCATCTTAAATTGTTTAGAATTAAGATATCTTTCTGTCTCATATACCATTCTTTCTAACTTTGTAAAAGGAGCAAATCCTACACCAAAACTAGTATCATTAGACAATGGAACCGTCTTGCCAGTGTTAAATAATCCAACTAAATCTGCTGATCCTTTACCTACCTTATAATCTACTATGATATGTTTTTCAGGTTCTAGATATCTGAAGTTCTCTTTTATCCATTCCTTGGCACTCTCAACAATAATCGTACCAACTGGGATTTCATCAGTTCCATCATCTGTCTTTACTTGTGTTGTAGCCCTTCCTGAGACTATTACGTATATAGGTTGGATAACTTCCCCACCCTTGAAACGTGGAGATGCTTGGCCACCTACTACTAAGGTTTTATCTAAATTATGATGTAGAATTATACCATACCTCTTCAGGTAATATAGTGATAATTTCCTGCTAGCCTCTTCTGATATGGCATCAGCAATAAAATCTGGATGACCTACCCCTTTTCTCTCTACTAACTCTACTCTCAATTTCTCTATATCCGCTAAG
This sequence comes from Sulfolobus sp. A20, assembly GCF_001719125.1. Taxonomy (NCBI): domain Archaea; kingdom Thermoproteati; phylum Thermoproteota; class Thermoprotei; order Sulfolobales; family Sulfolobaceae; genus Saccharolobus; species Saccharolobus sp. A20. The sequence goes on along the minus strand of NZ_CP017006.1, from coordinate 886,909 downwards.
GGATTTAATTGAACAGTTATATTCTTCATTATGAATCTACCATAAACTGTGTTGAATATAAATTTACTTTCCACTAGCTAAGATAGTTTCATAATCTACACTAATGAATAGCACATTACTCCCTCTTATTAGAACTCTACCATATTTAGCAACTGGCTCAGAAGTACCTTCTCTAATTTCGGTACAATCTCTTAGAACTAAATTCATTGTACCATCTGTTTGTTCAAGTTTTCCGATATATTCACTGCCATCTTTCAATTTTACTAAAACTATCTTATTTACTGCTGTTCTTAAACTCTTCAACGGATTTTCTATTTTTGCTTGCACAATAACACCCCTTATTTTTTAAATTTAAATTTTGCCCTTGCTTATTAAGCTTATATAGTATAGCGTGTAATTCCTTATTAAAGCTTCTATTGTTAAGATAATATACATGGATCTAGTAATTGAAGACCCACAACAAATATACGAAATAACTAAAGCGTTATCAGTACCTACTAGAATACAGATATTAAAGATAATTTCAACACAACCTGCTAGCGTATTAGAACTTACAAACATACTTAAGATGAGCAAGGGAAATGTTAGCTCTCACGTGTCTCAACTTGAAAGTTTAGGATTAATAGAAGTAGAGTATAAAAATGGTATTAAAGGTATTAAAAAGATAATTAAACCTAAATATAACAGAATTATAATAATTTTTAAAGACCCGCAGCAGCTTTAACAAAGCCCAGATATATTGGTGAGGGTTTAGTAGGTCTACTTCTAAACTCTGGGTGAGCTTGAGTAGCTAAAAAGAATTTATGGTTTGACAGTTCTATAATTTCTATTAAACCGTTTTCACTAACACCAGATATTATTAACCCATTCTTTTCGAGTATATCTACATAGTTAGGATTAACTTCATATCTGTGCCTATGCCTCTCATATGTAACATTTGATGAATACAACTTGTGAGCAAGAGTGCCTTCCTTTATTATTATTTTCTGTGATCCTAATCTCATAGTCCCACCTAGCTGGGTTACATTTTTTTGATTATCCAGTAAAGTAATTACTGGATGAGGAGTAGAAGGATCAACTTCTGTGGAATTTGCTCCTTTTAGTCCTATGGACCTTGCAAATTCAACTACGGCTAATTGAAAACCAAAACATATTCCTAAAAATGGTATATTATGCTCTCTAGCAAATTTAATTGCCCTTATCTTCCCCTCAGCTCCTCTACTTCCAAATCCCGGCAGTACTATAATACCGTTGACTTTCCCTAGAATCTCGTCTATGTTATCAGCCTTTTCTAGATCAGTCGATTCTAACCATATTAAGTTTGGTTTTACCTTAAGTTGAGCTGCTGCGTGATAAATGGCTTCCCTTATACTAATATAACTATCTTTTAGTTTAGTGTATTTCCCTATTAATGCTATATTTACTACTTTATTACTGTTTACTCCCTTAACATTATTTACAAAATCCAGCCAACTTGATAAATCGACACCTTTATCTTCTAATTTAAGTTTACTCAAAATTTTTGATATTAAACCTTGTTCTTCCAGAATTAAAGGTACCTCGTAAGGTGTTTGAACATCATAACTAGAAACGATGTTTTCCATTTTAACATTTGTAAATAGTGCTATTTTTCGTTTAGTTTCATTATCAAGGGGTAACATAGCTCTAGCTACAATAAAATCTGGTTGTATACCTATCCTCCTAAGTTCTTGAACACTGTGTTGCAGCGGTTTAGTTTTAAGTTCACCAGTTACAGATAAATATTCAACAAGAGCTATATGAACAAAAACTACGTTGTCCTCCTCTTCTAACCTTAGCTGCCTAACTGCTTCAAGGAACGGAAGACTTTCAATGTCACCTACTGTTCCACCTATCTCGACCAATGTTATTTCCGCATTGTTAATATTTGCCGCATATCTTATCATATTTTTAATTTCATCAGTAACATGCGGAATTATTTGAACAGTTTGACCTAAATACTTTCCTTCTCTTTCCTTTTTTATTACTTCAAAGTAAACTTTACCTGCGGTTATATTATTAAATTTAGTTACATTAATATCCATAAATCTTTCATAATGTCCAAGATCTAGATCAGTTTCTGCTCCATCATCTGTCACAAAAACTTCACCGTGCATATATGGATTCATAGTTCCAGCGTCAACGTTAATGTAAGGATCTATCTTCACTGCAGTTACGTTATATCCTCTTCTCTTAAGTAATAGTCCCATTGACGCTACTAATGTTCCTTTTCCTACACTAGATAGTACTCCGCCTGTGACAATTATGAACTTATTAGCCACTAATGTTCACAGTAATTTGCATTCGCCTAGATGAAATAAAAATTCTTTGTCAATTACTTTAAGTACTTCCTACTATAAAATCTACCTTGAATGAGGAACATAATATTAGAAAAACTTCAAAAACAGAGATATTTGCAAATAGCTCTTGACTTCATAAAAATTGATGATGCATTAAACATAGTTGAAAAAGTAAAAAATATTGAAAATATTATCATTGAGGCTGGTACGCCGTTAATAAAGTCTGCTGGAATAGAAGGATTAAGGAAGTTAAGGGAACTGGCTCCTGATAAGATAATATTGGCAGATACTAAGACTGCTGATGCTGGAGATGTGGAAGTTGAGATAGCTAAAATAGGAAAAGCTGATATAATGACAGTTTTAGGTATTATGCATAACTCTACTATTGAATTAACTGTTAAGAAGGCTAGGGAACTTGATATGGTTGTGCAAGCTGATCTAATAAACGTGAGAAATCTTTATGATAGAGCTAAAGAAATTAAGAGTTTAGGAGTTGACATTATAGGATTTCATATAGGTCTAGATGTTCAAAGAACATTAAATATATCTGCAATAGATCTTAAAAATGAAATTGAAAAAGTATCTAAATTAGGCACAATAATATCGGTAGCCGGTGGATTAAACAAGGAGAAAATAGCTGATCTAATAGACCTTCCAATAAACATATTTGTTGTAGGTACCGCAATTACCAAAAGTAGTGATCCAAAGAGGGTAGTTGAAGAGATAGTTAACATATTAAAGTGAGTAAAGGATTATGATATTTAGGGAATAATTATGTCACAGCCTGGTCAACAAAAGTCAAAAGAACTTAAAACAGTATCTAAACAAGTTATTACTCCCAGTGTGCTAAATGAGGATAAAAGAAAATTACAACTATTATATATTATAAAGCAAGTGAGTAAATTAACTGAGAAATCGATTATAACTCTTCTTTATGAATTAAAACAAAAGGGGATAGATTTGGGATATCAGTTCAACATTATAGGTAATAACGTATTCAGCCCTATGATTAAAGAAGATTTAACATCACTATTGTATTTAGGACTAATTGAAATTGATAGTATTAACAAAAAAATATCAGTTTCCAATAATGGATTGGAAGTACTAGAAAAGAATCAATTAGATGAGGAATTTAAAAATAAACTGAATCAAGCAATCAATGAGATAAAAACAAAAATAATTGCAATCGATGAGGAATATAACTTAAAGTTAAAAAGTGATATGAAACTAAGAAGAAGATGACAAAATATTTTTAATATTTTTATTTAAATTGTAGATAATGGTCCTCTTCTTTCTCTCTCTTGATATTCTTCACCAGCTGGTCTAGTCCATATTAATGGATCTAATTTTCCTTCTTTACTCATCTTTGCTATCATTTCTCTAAACTGACTAGTATGCCTAATATCTAATTCTAGTAATCTTTGTAATAACTCCCAACTCGTATTTTTAACATCTTCAAGCATCTCTCTAGGCATATGCTTTATTACCATAGGATCTTGTAGCCATTGATCAAAGGCCTTTAAAGTTCTCATCATGTGTTGGAAGGCAGTTCTCGAAGCTAATATTAAATCTAATCTATCCATATTTTCTGTTGGTTCCTTTTTCTCCATATCTTTCAGTGTCGCTAGTAGGTTCTTTTGCAATTTTATCCACTCATCTAAATTCCCTATAAATGAATTTTCCACCATTGACACCATATTATATACTCTTCAAACTTATTAATAAGCTCATTTTAAACGAAACGGTAATCCATTATTTAATATTTCCTTTGGTATCTTGTCCTTATATTGCTTAAGAAAATTAAGCTCTTCTTCCTCTTTTCTTAGTTTGTCTGGCAACATTCTAGGAATCTCATCAATTATTGGATACCACCTCTTACATGACTCACAATAAAGTAATCCATTATCTATCTCGTGTTTAATACATTCATCACAAGGTGGTATTTCTTTTAACTCCTTTACATAAGAGACTTTGAATGCACAGTACAGCTCACATAGAGGCTTCTTATCCTCAATGGTTCTCTCTACGTTCTTCTCAGAAAATACATATAGCCTTAGCGGGAAATGCTTACAAATAGGGCATGCTAATAAATCCATTAACCTATATTTCATACTAGAGACCCTACTATTTTCTCCAATTCTTTTGCTAATTCTTTTGCATAATTCTCATCTTTAGCCTCTACTAATATCCTTATTATTGGTTCAGTTCCACTCTTTCTAACCAAGAACCAAAAGTCCTTATCAATCACTTTTACACCATCAATAGTTATTACGTTTCTTGATTTCCCATATTTTTCTATTAGTTCATGATATATATTTTGAGCATCAGTTTTATCAGTAATTTTTACCTTGGTTTTGATTAAATGATATGTAGGTAACCTATCAAACAGCGAAGATGAAGATTCATTCTCAGATGCCATCATATCTAACATTAATGCGAAAGCCATCCCTCCATCTCTCACCCCTTGATGGGGCGGAAACATAAAACCCCCATTTTCTTCAAACCCAGCTACTCCACCTTCCCTAAATAAGGCGTATGCAATATCCACACTTCCTACCTTTATCCACTTAACTTGTATGTTAAACTTACTTAAATATTCCTCAACTAAGCTAGAGCTTGAAACGGCAGTAAAAACCCTTTTAGGCAAATTTGGAGCTTTCACAGAAGCCCAATATGACAATAGTGTACCACTTCTATCGCCCCACTGTATCCTCCCTTTTGAATCTATAAATATCGCCCTATCTGCGTCTCCATCATGAGCAACAGTTAAATCAACGTTTAACTCTTTAGAAATTCTAGCTGTTTCAGCTAAACTCTCAAAAGTGGGTTCTGGCATCCTAGCAGAGAATAAAGGATCTAAATTACCGTTAACCGTGAATACTTTACAGCCTAATTCTCTAGCCAATATGGGAGTTGTTATACCTCCTACACTATTAGCAGGGTCGATAAGAATTCTATATCTCTTTTCTCTTATCTTATTAACATCTACATGAGACAATATACCCTTTATGTACACATCAATTACTTTTTCTTCTCTCCTAACATCATTAATTAATTGATTCCATTCTACAGAATTAAATGTATCATTAAAATATATATCTTCAATTTTATTTTCTTCCTCCCTAGATATTTCTATACCATGAGGAGAAACAACTTTTATACCATTATATTCAGGTGGATTATGGCTAGCAGTAACTACAACACCCCCATCGTATCCCAAAGTCTTCACAGCGTATTGAAGAGTAGGTGTGGGAGCCATACCTCCATCATAAACCACTACACCGGTACTCAGCAGCCCTCCTTCTACTACCTTCATTATCATATCTCCACCAGCTCTTACATCTCTTCCGACCAAAATTCTGGAACCCTTACCAAAGTATGTTCCAATTGCCTTACTAAGTCTTAAAGCTTGTTCTAATGTTAATTCTCTATTCGTAACTCCTCTTACTCCATCTGTACCGAATAGCTTCCCCATAATATAACTTTTAAAAAACAGAGTATTAAAGATAAACAACTAACGTGCAAGCACAAACTACAAGCATTTTGCAGAACATTTTTAACAGTTAACTTTTATTTTAATCATATCTTTCGATATTCTGAACAAAATCACTTTTCTAACAGATTTAAACAAGAATTAGTATTATGATTTTTTATAAAAATGGCGGACCCGCCGGGACTTGAACCCGGGACCTAAGGCTCCGGAGGCCTTCGCTCTATCCTAGCTGAGCTACGGGTCCTACTATAAATAATGCAGATCTGAGACTACTAAAGTTTCTACTTAATAATATATCATCTTGAAGAATAAAGATATAAGGGAGGCTAATTATACTTTAGACTTGCATAGGTTTTATTCACTTTTTAAAAACTTTTGGTGATTATAGATGAGAGTTGCTGTAATAAACTATGACTACTGCAAACCAGATAAATGCAATTTAGAGTGTATCAATTTCTGCCCAATAGATAGATCGGGTGGAAAGGCAATAGAATTAGCAGAAATAGTTAAGGGTAAACCAGTAATTTATGAGGAAACGTGTATTGGTTGCGGAATTTGTGTAAAAAAATGTCCATACGAAGCTATAACTATTGTTAACTTACCAGATGAATTAGAGGGCGAAGTAGTCCATAGATATAAAATCAATGGATTTAAACTATTTGGTATACCTACTCCAAAGAATGATACTATTATCGGAATATTAGGTAAGAATGGGACTGGAAAGACTACTATCTTAAAGATACTTGCAGGGGAGCTTATGCCTAATTTTGGTGATCCTAATTTAAAATTAGGTAAAGATGAAGTATTAGCAAAATTCAAAGGAAAAGAGATATATAATTACCTTAACAAAGTTTATAATAATAACTTTAAAGTTGTACATAAAATTCAATATGTCGAATATGTTGCTAAATTTCTAAAGGGAATTGTAAGAGAAGTGTTAGATAAGGTAGATGAAAGAGGGAAAAAAGATGAAGTAAAGGAACTATTAAATATGAGTGGGTTTTGGGAAAGAGACGTAAAGTTCCTTTCCGGTGGTGAATTACAAAAGTTATTAGTAGCAGCTTCAATATTGAGAGAAGCTGATGTCTACATTTTCGACGAACCTTCGTCATATCTAGATGTTAAAGAGAGAACTAACATGGCTAAAACAATAAAAGAACTACTTAAGAATAAATATGTTATAGTTGTAGACCACGATTTAATAGTTCTAGACTATTTAACAGATATAATTCACATAATCTATGGAGAAAGCGGAGTTTATGGCAGAGTTTCGAAGGCTTATTCGGCAAGGGTAGGAATTAATAATTTCTTAAAAGGTTTCTTACCAGCAGAAAACATGAGAATAAGAAAGGATGAAATCAAATTTATGTTGAAAGAACTTTCGGACTTAGATATCTCAAAGGATGTTAAAATAAAAATTAGTTGGACCGATATGAGTAAAGCCTTAGATGGATTTAAACTGTCAATAGAGAAAGGTGATGCAAAAGAGGGTGAAATAATTGGGATCTTAGGACCTAATGGCATCGGCAAAACAACTTTTGCAAGAATATTAGTTGGAGAACTAAAGACTGATAACGGAAGTGTAACACCAGAGAAAATGGTGTTATCCTATAAACCTCAAAGGATATTGCCAAACTACGATGGCACGGTTCAGCAGTATCTTGAATCAGTCAGTAAAGATGCTTTATCAACTTCTTCATGGTACTTTGAGGAGGTTATTAAGAGGCTTAGATTGCATACTTTATTCGAGTCTAACGTAAATGACTTAAGTGGAGGTGAACTTCAGAAGCTATATGTGGCTAGTACTTTAGCTAAGGAGGCAGATCTATATGTCCTTGATGAACCGTCGTCTTACCTTGACGTAGAGGAAAGATACATTGTAGCTAAGGCAATAAAGAGAGTAACAAGGGAAAGAAAAGCTGTCACATTCATAATAGACCATGACTTATCCATACATGACTATATAGCCGACAGATTAATAGTTTTTAAAGGTGAGCCTCAAAAATTTGGTATAGCGACATCTCCATCTACATTAAGATTTGGAATGAATGAGTTTCTTAAGGAATTAGACATAACATTTAGAAGAGATCCTGACACTGGAAGACCTAGAATAAACAAGCTCGGAAGTTATCTTGATAGGTTGCAGAAGGAGAAAGGAGAATACTATTCTATGGCAACCGCGTCTAATTAGCTTATTTCCATTTACGTCCTTATTAGTACTCAACAAAATTTTTAGTTGTGACTATCTTAATATAAACTATGAAAACCACATTAAGTGTAATTAAGGCAGACATAGGTAGTCTTGCAGGACACCATGTAGTACACCCAGATACAATAGCTGTAGCTAATAAGGTGTTAGCTGAGGCAAAACGTAATGGATTGATCATTGACTATTATATCACCTATGTAGGAGATGATTTACAACTAATAATGACACATAGTAGAGGAGAATTGGACTCTAAAGTTCATGAAACAGCATGGAATGCCTTTAAGGAGGCTGCTAAGACTGCAAAAGAATTGGGACTTTATGCTGCCGGGCAAGATTTGCTCTCTGATTCCTTTTCTGGAAATCTTAAAGGAATGGGACCTGGTATAGCTGAGATTGAGTTTGACGAAAGACCTTCAGAACCCTTGGCAATATTTATGGCAGATAAAACTGAACCTGGAGCTTATAACCTACCTTTATATAAAATGTTTGCCGATCCATTCAATACAGCGGGGCTAGTGATAGACCCTACTATGCATGATGGGTTCAAATTTGAGGTACTTGACGTATATGAAGGTGAGTCAATTATTCTTAATACGCCAGAGGAAACTTATGATTTATTAGCATTAATAGGTACTCCCAGTAGATATATTGTTAGAAGAGTTTACAGAAAAAGTGATAATCTGCAAGCCTCTGTGGTATCTGTGGAAAGACTTAACTTAATAGCAGGTAAGTATGTAGGTAAAGATGATCCAGTAATGATTGTAAGAGTTCAGCACGGTTTACCTGCGTTAGGCGAGGTTCTGGAAGCATTTACAGTTCCTTACTTAGTTCCCGGATGGATGAGGGGTAGCCATTATGGACCTATTATGCCAGTCTCTCAAAGAGACGCTAGAGCTACGAGATTTGATGGTCCCCCAAGGCTAATAGGACTAGGTTTTAATGTTAAAAACGGCAAATTAGTTGGACCTACTGATCTATTTGATGATCCTGCATTTGACGAAGTCAGAAGAACAGCCTTATTAATAACCGATTATATGAGGAGACATGGACCCTTCATGCCTCATCGACTTGAACCTCAAGAGATGGAGTATACTACCCTACCTTTAGTTATTGAAAAACTAAAGAATAGATTTAAGAAGGAGAGCGATATGTACAAAGTGAAACCGAGCGTTTATTCAAAAGAAGACTCCCAAGATTAGGGTGACCTAAATGGGGAATATATATACTAAAGATATAAAAAGAATAGTAAGAGAATTGTATAATAAATATAAAGATGAGATAAAGGATGATTTCAGTTCTAATAAGCAATTGGTAATTAGGTATGTTGACGTAAAATCAAAAAAAGTAAGAAATAGATTAGCTGGTTACTTGACTAGATATTATAAAATAATGAAAGAAAAAGAAACCTTGCCTATGGCTGAAGAAAAGCTAGAAGAAACTGAAGAGGTTTGATATGATAAAAATAGTTCTTAAAGGACCTTTAGTATCTCAAATCGGTAAGAGAGAGATCGAAATAAATGCAACTTCGATTTTTGAAGCGTTATCTTCAATAGACAATGGTAAAAGTATATTAATTGATAGAAATAACAAAATAAGAGCAGGATATATAATTTTAGTTAACGGAAAAGACTGGAGAATGTTAGAATCAAACTACCTTCAACCAAACGATATCATAGAAATAATACCCGTTAATCATGGTGGATAAATTGGTAAGAGTAAGAGTAATAGAACTATCATCGTCTCGTAGAGAAGATTATAAAGATCTGATTAAAATTACTGACAATTGTATAACACAAGTCTTACCAGAAACACCTTCAAATAATATATTAAATCAAGCTTGCTATATATTATTTAACTCTTCTAATCATAGAGTTAAAAATCCTTCAATATATTTTTTACTCCTACTAACGGATAAAGTCCAAATTAAGGATGTAATAATGTATATTAACTCCATGCCTAAAGACAAAGTTTATCTAATTGAATGCTGCAAGTATCCTTATGAGCCATTACCCAGTAATTTAATAGCTAGCAATGTAGAAAGATTAATCCTTACTAAGAATTCTTTACTTTCTATAGACTCACTATAGCTTATATTTGTTAACAGATCGATGAGAAATAACATTCTTGGACCTTTGTTAGTTATAATATTAGGATTTATAATATTATTTCATAATTATGTTTTAAATGAAAATATTCTTCTGTTAATTATACCTATACTAGCTTTTTTTATAATTTTATTAATATTTAGAAGAAGAATAGGATTGAAATTTAACAATTATATGGTAAGAAATAATTTATTCGTAATTGACCATAAGGATGGAAAGGTGATATACGGGGTAGCTATGAAGATAGTAGGGAAAATCGAAGCTAGCACCAGCAAAATTGACATTGATTCGGAGTTCAAAAACTTTATTACTGCAATAGCGAGAAGAGAATCAGACTTTAGGTATGCAGTAATAACATCTATAAATAAGAATAAATTAGGCTCTTCAATCATAATTTATAATATATGTAATAAAAGCGAATTAGAGATAAATACTCAAAGACTTCTACATGAGATAAATAACCTACAGACATTAGCTAGTGCTGTGACTCCTCATATAATTTTTAAAATTGTTCAGCCATCAGATATGGCTTTGCCTATACCTCTTTTAAGCACTAATTATCCATTTTTAACTATATCAGAGATAGAATACGAGAGTCCAATTAACATAAACGTAATTCCTTCAGACTATGACGTTGAATTAGGTGAAGCTGATTATAAAATAACAAAATCAAAAGTAGGAATAAGATTAGATGACATTGTAAGACATATAGGAATTTTCGGTAGTACTGGATCTGGCAAAACTAACACTTCTATGGTCTTAGCTACCCAGTTAAGTTCAAAAGGAGTAAGAGTTCTGATACTTGATTGGCATGGAGAATACGCCGAGAAATTAAGAGATAATTTTATGGTTTATGATGCAAGTCACCTATTACGAATTAATCCATTATCCCTTATAGATCTCAATGTAGAAGATATGATAGATATAATTGGAGATGTACTACAATTAACTGATCCCCAAAGATTCTTATTATATACAATATTATTAGCGCTAAGAAAAAGTGGTAAGTTTACGTTAGAAGGAATCTTAGAAATATTAAACAGTATAGAGGATACCTCCTATTGGATCAGAGATGTAAAATATGCTTTACTAAGAAAGATATTCATTCTATTTTCAGAAAGTGCATCAAAATTATTTAGCACAGAAGATACTTCAATATCTAAATTTCTAGAGAATTTTTCTAGATCTACTATAATAAATCTGAGTTTTTTGACTAACGTCAAGTTAAGGAAATTATATGCTCTATTTCTAGTAAAGATGATTACTGAAGTTTATATTAGGGCTAAGCCTAAACAAAAAATGTTCATAATATTAGATGAGGCGCAAAACTACTTCAACAAAGATGGCAATGAATTTATAGATAGATTAGTATCAGAAATTAGAAAATATAATATAGGTTTATGTTTTGTAACACAATCTCCCTCACTAATATCGCAGAATGTTATAAAAAACACTAATATAAAGATAATCCACACCATAAAATCTGACGTCGATAAAAGGGTAATCAAAGATTCACTTTCGCTTGATGATAGACTTAGCCAGAGTCTCGATAAGCTAGATGTGGGTGAAGCTATATTAAGTGCGCCAAGCTTAAAAATACCGATTATTGTAAAGATAAAAAAAATTTATTAATCTTCTGATGACTCCTTAGATTCCTCTTTAGCTCCGCCTTCTTTTCCAGCTCCCTTAGATTCGCCGCCCTTCTTGCTTGCAGCTACTATATCATCTATTCTCAAGATTAACGTTACTGCCTCACTGGCAGCCTTTATAGCATTCATTTTAACTACTGCTGGCTCAATTACACCTAATTTCCACATATCTTCAGGATTGCCTGTGAATAGATTTAATCCATACCATTTATTACTTTCGTTCTCATGTAAACTTCTTAACTGTACTAACTTATCAATAGGATCTAGACCAGCATTCTCTGCTAATATCATGACTAGAGACTCAATTGCATTAGCATAAGCTTCAATAGCTAATTGTTCTTTTCCTCCAACTTGCGGTGCTAATTTCCTTAATCCCTTAGCTATTTCTATTTCTACCGCTCCACCGCCCGCTACGGCTCTCCCGTCTCTAATTACATCAGCGACAGTACCTAACGCATCTCTCAACGCTCTTTCTGTCTCATCAACAACCCTTTCAAGGCCTCCCCTTATTAATATGCTTACTGATTTAGGATTCTTGGCGCCTTCTATAAATACCATCTTGTCCTCTCCTACTTTTCTTTCTTCAACTAATGATGCATATCCTAAATCTTGTGGTGTTAGTTCATCAATATTAGATACTACTCTGCCTCCTGTAGCTCTAGCTAGCTTTTCTAAGTCACTCTTCTTTGCTCTTCTCACTGCTAGTATTCCTTTCTTAGCTAGATAGTGTTGAGCTACCTCATCTATACCCTTCTGACAAATTACAACATTAGCTCCAGTTTGAACTATTTTATCAACTTTCTCTTTTAATATGTTCTCCTCTTCTTCAAGGAATTTATGCATTTGCGTTGGATCATTAATCCTTATCTCTGCATCTAACTCTGGCTTCTCAACTTCCAACGGAGCATCTAGAAGGGCTATTTTAGCATTTTCTACTCTCTTAGGCATACCAGGATGAACTACTTCCTTATCTACTATAATACCATAAACTAATTGAGAATCATTAATACTTCCACCATGTTTCTTTACTATTTGAATATTGTCAAGATCAACATACCATTTATCACCTCTTAGCTCAGCTACTTGCGTTACAGCCTTAACTACTAAATCAGCTAAATACTCCCTAGCTCCTGCAACTGCTTTACTACCTAATGATGTTAATGCTACCTTTCTTAATGTATCGGTGTCATTTATTGATACTGGCTGAGCAATCTGCTCAATGGTCTTTAAAGCAAAGTCTGACGCTTTTTTATATCCGCTAACAATTATTGTAGGATGAATTTCTCTATATAAAAGATCCTCTGCTTTTTTAGCTAATTCACCAGCTAAAATTACTGCCGTCTTAGTGCCATCCGCGGTTTCCTCGTCTTGACCTTTAGCTATTTGAACTAATAGCTTCCCAGTAGGGTGTTGTAGATCCATCTTATCAAGAATTGTAGCTCCGTCATTTGTTATTGTAATATCTCCTAAACTATCAACTAACATCTTATCCATTCCACGGGGACCATAAGTACTTTTCAAAGCTTCTTCAATCGCTTTAACTGCTGCAATGTTTATTCTTAATGCTTCTTTTCCATATGTTCTACTAGAACCTTCCTTTAAAATTATAACCGGTATACCTTCCGGTGTAGTTGCAACTGTAGCCGTGGTTGCCATTTTACGCACCTTCCACTCTCTCTTAAAAAGAGCTTATATAAAAATTTAACTTACATTATTATCGATCGGATATCTGGCTAATTTTATCGATTAAATGAGTCATCTTTTGATATCCAATTTTCCTTTTATATTTGGAAATTAATTCCTTCTTAATATTAAACTTCTGTAATATATGCAAATATTGTGAATCACGATAATATCTAAAGTATATTAAAAGTGCAACTTTTGTCTTAGCCTTTAACCCACCTAAAAGACCTTCCTCCGATAGTATATTATAGATTTCTCTATATTTCTTGTCAATTAACATATTATTCAATATAATTTCAAATTCGGATATTTTCCTATTAAATGATTCTTTCATGAATTTTTCGACTCTACTTTCTTTATCCTTTATTTCGCTTCTCATAAAACCTTCATATATTATAGTTTCTTTATCGAAAAATTCTTGGTTAAAATAGTAAATTTTATCTAATACGGTGCCACAAGAACTACATACTACTTCACCTTGATTTTCATTCCAGATTAACTCAATAGATCCACATATAGGGCAAGCTACCATGACTATTCATTTATAGTAGTAACTTTTTTTGATGAATATATCTAACTTAGATAAAGTGATCATAATGAGTGAGGATAATGAAAGTGAACTAACTAAAATATACAATTTCATTATTAATTATTCAACTAAAACGCTAAGTGAACTTCCACTAAATTCAATAAGTTGGGATAAATTAGATGTTTACATTGATTTAAGACAAAGAGGAAAAATTGTTGAAGAAAGTGATGATAAAACATTAATAATCAAAGAAAAGAATAAGAAATCAACATTGGTATTGGTTATTAATGAAAATGAGAAAATAAATTTTAAATATATTTTAGAGAAATTACAACAAGCAAGAAACATGAACATAGAATTGGTCATTTCTATTGTAGATAAATATGGAGATGTAACGTATTATAATTTGTCTGAAATTAAAATGACTAAGTGATCCATATGCCCAAGTTTGAAACGGTAAGAGGGATGAAAGACTATATTGATAGTGAGGCTAGAAAAATCAGATATATAGAGACAATTTTCAGAAATTTAGTAGAGAAATATGGGTACAGCGAGATAATATCCCCAGTGCTTGAGGATTTCAAATTATTTGCTCTAAAAGGAGGAGAAGAACTGAGGGAAACAATGTATGTATTTAAGGATAAAGCAGGGAGAGAAGTAGCTCTAAGACCTGAATTTACACCTAGTGTAGCAAGAGCTTATGTTGAAAGTTTACAATCAATGCCTAAACCGGTAAGAGTTTATTATTTCGGTACAGTTTATAGATATGATGAACCACAGTATGGAAGATATAGGGAATTTAGGCAAGCTGGAGTTGAATTAATAGGTGATAATTCGATATTATCAGATATAGAAATAATAGACCTATTATATAATTTTTATGATAAAATTAATATTTCTCAGAATATAAATATGAAATTGAATAATATAGCTATATTTAGAAGATTAATGAGCTACTATGGCTTAGAAGATAACATTCAAGAACATCTTCTCCACTTAATCGATAAGGGCAAAAAGGATGAAGCCATAGATTTACTTACTCATTATATAAAGGAGGGAGATAACACAATAAATCTAATAAACAACCTATTGAACATAAAGGGAATTGATAGTAATGAATTAAGGGATGTTATTGAGGGATTAAGAAGGGATTTTAGAGAATTCAAGATTATAGAGGAGGATGTTAAATATTTACAGAGGATCGCAGATCTTTTATCAGCACTCAATTTCAATTTCAAAATAGATTTAGGATTTGTAAGGGGATTGGCATACTATACAGGGATTATCTTTGAGGTTACGCATCCTTCTGTTACATTTAGTATAGCCGGAGGCGGAAGATACGATAAACTAATTGAATTATATGGAGGAATACCTACTCCCGCGATTGGATTTGCTATAGGAGTTGAAAGAACTTTATTGGTTATTAACCTAACTAATCTTCAAGAGTCAAATAAAATCGTTATAATTAACCTTACAGATTCAGATAAATTGCTTGCATATTCAGTAAAAGTAGCTAGCCTGCTAAGAAGTGAGGGGTACACAGTAGTGCTTAATATGAAGAATCAGCCTCTTTCTAAGTTGATTCCCTATTATGCTTCTCAGAATTTTAAAATTGCAATCATTATAGGAGAGAACGAATTTGAAAAAAGGACGGTGACATTAAGAAACTTAATAACCAAAACGCAAGTCACAACATCAATTGATAGATTATTAGAGTCATTAAAACAAATGTTATAAGTCACATTTATGATTTTTATAACGGGTAGTCGTATGGAAGAATTACCTGCAACAGCTGTAGGATTAAAAGTTAACGACGGGGTAGTTTTAGGATCAGAGAGAAGATTAAGTTATGGTGGTTATGTATTAAGTAAGCAAGCAAAAAAAGTTAATAAGATTGGAAAGTTTGTGATAGCAGGCACAGGGATCTATGGTGATTTACAAACCTTAACTAGGATAATGAATGTTGAAATTAAATATTATGAAATAACGAATGGAAGACCAATTTCAGTAAAGGCTGCTGCGAAGTTATTATCGGTAATACTATACCAATATAAAGTAATGCCTTTTATCTCAGAAATATTATTTGGAGGCGTAGATCAAGTAGGTCCACAATTATACGTATTAGATCCTATAGGCTCATTGATTGAAGATTCCTACGCAGCAGTAGGTTCCGGAGCGAGAATAGCGATAGGTGTTTTAGAAAGTGAATATAGAAACGATATGTCATTAGAACAGGCATCTGAATTAGTAGTTAAGTCAATTAAAGCTTCAATAGAGCGTGATGTCACATCAGGCGATGGAATAGATATAGCTATCATAGATAAAAATGGTAATTATAAAGATAGTTTTATACCATATTAAGTTAACTGATATTTGCCTTTCTTACACAAAAATAGATATGATCCATCACGTTTAGGCCATATGTTTTCAAGAAGCTCTCCTTGCCCATTATTTTAACTAGTAAGCCAAACAATGATATGATTGCACTGAATTTTTGCTGCTCGGATGAACCTTCTTTCAGCTCTGTTACTACATATCCATGAGCACAAAAATCATCCTTCGTATAAGGTGGTCTGGTATTAGAGATAAATACTTTCACCTTCTCTTTTTCCTTAAATATATTTATACTTTCTAATATATCAAAATTTATATTAAAGTCTTTACATACTAACTTAACAACCAATAGATTTTTCAAACTTCCTTTATCTATTCCATTTATTTCACATTCTAGATTTATTTCTTGTGACCTTATCTCCATCATATTACTATTTAAGTTTCGATTTATTAACGTTATTGGAGGTATAAGTATATGAGTAGTGGGAGACGAGTAGTTAATGAATTAAATAGTTTACTTGATAAGACAATTATTGTAAAAACAACTAATAATAAGACATATATTGGGCAACTATCAGCATTTGAAACGTCTCCATTTATAATTAGTCTTACTAATGCAAAAGATGAAAGCAATAATATTGTCTATAAATTAATTATTAATGGAAATTTAATATCAGAAATAATAGTTAAGAGTCCTCCCCTATTTGAACCTAGGGAATTTGCAGAAATTGTAGAAAAATCCTTGAACTTACGTCCAGGTGATATAAAAGTATATGAGGAAACTGGTGTAGTAACAATATTAGACAAGATAAAGGTAACACAGAATGGCGTAGAAGGAAGTGGACCAATGGCTCAGAGAATATATGACATATACAATGATTATATAAATAAAAAGAAAAAGGAATTAGGGCTATGACTATATTTGAAGTAAGATATCAAGATCTTGCTGCCAGAATAGGTATCATACAAACCCCACATGGCAACTTAGAGACACCCGCATTTTTTCCCGTAATAAACATATTAAAAGATGAGATAAAAATCGAGGATATAAAGAAGGTTGGGTTTAGCAATTTTATTACTAATGCCTTTATACTCTATAAAAACAAACTTTTACAAAATAATATCCATAGAGAACTTAATGCAGAAGACATGATAATAATGACGGATTCTGGTGCATATCAAATATTGGAATACGGAGATATTAATATAAATAACGAAGAGATAATTAATTACGAACTAAAAATAAAGCCAGATATAGCAGTAATCCTAGATCTTCCTACTGGAAACACTGAAAACTATGAAAATGCGAAAACTACTGTGATTGAGACTATAGAGAGAGCCAAAGAAGCTGAAAAATTTATTAAAGATAGTGATATCATTTGGGTTTATCCTATACAAGGTGGAAGATTCTTAGATCTGGTACATTATTCTGCGTCACAACTAAATAATTTCGAAAACATATATAAAGTTACGGCGTTAGGCAGCCCTACAGTCTTATTAGAAAAATATAGATACGATATAATAATTGATATGATTTATATTGCTAAATCAGCAATAAGTAGAAATGTTCCATTCCATTTATTTGGAGGAGGTTTACCTCATATTATTCCGTTAGCTGTAGCTTTAGGTGTTGACATGTTTGATTCTGCCTCGTATATAATTTATGCAAGAGATGGAAGGTATATGACAAGATCTAGAGTACATAGACTAGAAGAATTAGATTATTTTCCCTGCTCATGTCCAATATGCTCAAGATATACACCTAGAGAGCTAATGAGTATGGACAAGAAGGAGAGAATTAGATTATTGGCATTACACAACTTATACGTGATAAAGGAAGAAATAAACGCGACTAAACAAGCTATAAAGGAGGGCAGATTATTCGAATACTTACAAGAAAAAGCATTTTCTCACACTGCGACTTATAACGCGTTCAAAAGATTACTTAAATATAAGGAATATTTAGAAAAATATGATCCTAGAATTAGGGGAGATACTAAAGGTATATTTTTATTTAACGAAGACTCTCTATCAAGACCAGAAATCTTAAGACATAAGAGGTATTTAACTAGATATAAGAAAAAATTTGAAAAAATAACCATAATCTGTTATGATGGTAATGATACTTTTTATGATTTTAAGGAGAAAATACTAAAAGAATATTATAATAATATTATATCACAAGATATCTTTATTGCAGTTCCATTTTTTGGATTAATACCATTAAGAATTTCTGATACATTCCCGTTTTCCCAGTCTGAAATACCAATAGAGGTTAATGAGGAAGTAATAAGAGATATGAAAAACCAAATCATAAACTTTCTAGTTAATCATAAATATTCTAATGTTGAATTTATTAATTGCAAGAAACTTAATTTACATATAAACCCTATCAGCACTTCCCCTACTTAGTTCCTTTTGTAATAACTCCATTTGTCTTTGCAAGTCCTCTTCTATTTTTTTAGCCTCTTCATAAAGTTCATTCACACCAACATTTATACCAAGAATAGTATTAATCACTTCAATAGCAGTTGCAGCACCAGCGGGATCCGTTCTCTCACGTTCAGCATATGGTAATATGACTAAAGCTGGCAGCTCCTCAATCTCTGAATGTAATGTGAATAAAGCTAGAGGACCTACCATCAATAATTGCTTGTCTAATTGTGGATAATTCAGAGAAATATTACATTTGGAAGTGCTTAGCCACTTTAGATTCTCACTACCCATCCTATATCTTTTATCTAAAGCGCCAACTAAGAGGACGTTACTAACTGATAGCTTTTTAACCCATTTAATAACGTTTAATGCAAATTCGTTCCACTCTCGTTGAAATGGCAATATATGATTTAGTAAGACAATAACATGTTTCTCTTGATCATAAAATATATCAAAAGGAGTAGCAATACCATATTCGTCTAAAAAAGTTACATCCCTATAATATTTTGTGATTACATACCCTATCCTTTGCATTTTTCTCTTTAAAACAAGATGTCTCGTAGCTAAATATCCAACTTCACCAATAGTCCTAAAACCAGTTATGAATGTAGCTCCCTTTAATTCATTTATATCTTTTTTAACAATTATTTTAACATTATTCATTACTCATAACACCTCTTTTTACGTGAACAGCCACTCCTCTTTTGTATTCCATCATTTCTTCTCCGGATATTTTAGCTTTACCTATTCCTACTAGTATATTATTTTGATTGACAACTACGACTTCATCACCTCCCCTTATATTAGGATCAGCAATTTTAACGTGTTTAGCAAATACATTTCTACCCTCCCTTATAAAACTCTCAATAGAACTATCAATAACTACCCTATGCCGTGGAAAATCGGAGCTATTAATGATGACCTTAGCACTTAATGGAGTAAGTGAGAAAAGCATGTCTTGAGCTCTCAAAACTAAATAGAGATTTGATTCATTATTTACAAAAATATTCCTTATTTTTCCAGTATTTTTTGATCTCTGAATTAAAAACGTACTATCACTTGAAAATAATGCGTTAGCAACATCATAATCAAACTGATATTCCGCTATCTCCTTAAGATACAAGATTTCCTCTTCCTTAGCCTTAGCCGCAATTGTAAAAAAATCTTTATATTTAGCTATATTTTTCACGCCTCTCTTGTATATTTTGTACTTTAACCTTTTTATTATTAATCTTATTTATGGCTTCTACTAGATCATTCATTAATATCATATTCCTATCATTCCTAATTGCGTTATATCCAGCCTCTATACATACGTTCTTTATGTCTGCACCACTAAATCCTTCCGTCAGTTTGGCAAGTATTTCGATATTAATATCTTCACTTACTTTCATCTTCTTCAAATATATATTAAATATTTCAATTCTTCCCCTTAAATCTGGTAAAGGCACTTCTATAATTCTATCGAATCTACCTGGTCTTAATAATGCTGGATCAAGGATGTCTATTCTATTAGTTGCAGCAATTACTTTAACGTTATCTAGTGGATTAAATCCATCAATCTCAGCTAATAATTGCATTAGAGTTCTTTGAATTTCTCTTTCACCGCTAGTTCCAATATCTAACCTTTTAGCACCTATAGCATCAATTTCGTCTATGAAAATTATTGCAGGAGCTTTCTTTCTCGCCATCTCAAAAACCTCTCTCACAATCCTAGCTCCTTCTCCTACAAACTTTTGAGCAAATTCGGATGCGACAACATGTATAAATGATGCATTACTCTCTGAAGCTACAGCTTTAGCTAGCAATGTTTTTCCCGTACCTGGAGGTCCATATAATAGAACTCCTTTAGGAGGCTCTATACCCAATTCCCTAAATAATTCCGGTTTTTTAATTGGTAACTCAACTATTTCCCTTAATTCCTTTATTTGCTCGCCCAAGCCTCCAATATCAGCATAAGATACCTTAGGCTTTTCTATAACTTCCATAGACTTTACTATGGGGTCTTCTCTTTCTGGTAAAAGATCTAGAATTGTTGAACCTCTTTGATTTAATGCTACTGACCTACCAGGTTTTATCTTACTTAAGTCTATATGCCTAGCCACATTTACTATTAAATTTGGTCCAGAAGAGCTTCTAACTAAAACCCTACCATCTGGGAGTATATCTAGCACTACTGCTTCTACCAATGGAGGACTTAACATTTTTTCCATTTCACTTTTATAATAATTTAATTCTTTTCTCAAATTCTCTATTTCTATCTGAAGCGACCTTATTTTTTCTTCTAATAATCTTACTAATTGTTCATCTTCAGATGAAGTTGAATCCCTTAATGCATCGAAATCTCCAGACAATTTATCCCATATATATAATTAATCGACTAGACTAAAAACGTTTAATAGTAGTATTCACAATAAGTAATCATATGCAAAACAGTGCTGGAGAATACTGCGAATTATGCGGATCGAGGATTAGCGGTAAAGGTATAACCGTGCTGTATGAAGGCTCTGTTATTACGATTTGTAATTCTTGCTACAATAAAGTTAAAAAACATGCTACGATAATAAACGAGGAAAAGAAAAAAGCTCAAAATACTAGAAAATCATTGAAAATTAAAACGGAATTGGAGAATATAGAATTAGAAATAGTAAATGATTATTACAAATTAATTAAAAGCTCTAGAGAGAAATTAGGCATGACTCAACAACAACTTGCGCAAAAATTAAAAGTGTCGGAAAATATAATAAAAAGATTTGAAAGTGGAAAACTAAAACCAACAATATCACAAGCTAGACAATTAGAGAAAATATTAGGCATAAAACTAGTAGTTCCAGTTGAAGGAGAAGGAAGCGAAAAAAGTTCAGAAAACTTTGAACTAACTCTAGGTGATGTCGTGAATATAAAAGAGGGAAAGAAGTGAAAAAAGCTATACTTTTCGTTTCAGACCACTTTAAGGAAGAAGCAATTGCTTTAGCAGAAGGTGCAGAATATAAAGTATTAGAAATTTATCCACTTCCAAAATCTCCTAACCCTAAGTTTTATATACAAATGAATAAATTGAGAAAAATTGAAGAGAATGATCTGATAGATGCGATAATAATATTCGATATTTTAAAACCAAGACACTTCATAAATCTAAGAAGAGAACTCAAACAAAAAGAGATAATAGATAAAGTATTATTATTATTAGAAATTTTTGCCCTTCACGCTGGCTCTAAGGAGGCTAAGATGCAGATTGAATTAGCTAGGTTAAAATACGAATTGCCTATAATAAAGGAGGCATATACTAAATTGAAGTTAGGTGAACAACAAGGACTTCTAGGCTCTGGCGGATATGGATTTGAGTCACTCATAAAACTCTATAGAAGAAAAATTAACAAATTAAGTAAAGAATTAGAAAATATTAAAAAATTCAAGGAAAAGAGTATTGAAGCTAATAAGAGAGCAGAGTATACGCCCACAATTGCAATTGTAGGGTACACTAATTCGGGCAAAACATCATTATTTAATACCCTTACAAGCTTATCGCAGAAAGTCGATAGTAAATTGTTTACAACAATGGCTCCGAAAAGGTACTCAATATCTTTAAAGGATAAGAAAATAATGTTAGTTGACACTGTAGGCTTTATCAGAGGAATTCCTCCACAAGTAATAGACTCCTTCTTCGTAACTCTCTCTGAGGCAAAGTATTCTGATGCATTATTACTATTATTAGACTCTACACTTAATAAAGAGTTAATAATCGAAACTTTGACCTCCTCTTTTCAAATATTAAGAGAAATAGGAGTGTCAGGTAAACCTATCATAGTTGTGTTAAATAAAATCGATAAGCTTGATGGAGATCTAGATCAAAAGATAGAATTAGTAAAGAATAAAGCAAATGAACTTTACTCTCCAATCTACGACACTATACCAGTATCAGCTTTAAAGAGAGTAAACATTGATTTACTAAGGGATAGAGTATATCAGTTAATAACGGAATTGACTTAAAAGAAATTTATATCCTTAGGTTAAGACATAGACCAGAGAGAGATAAGAGGATAACTACACATGTCGCTTTAGTTGCAAGAGCATTTGGAGCTAAAGGTATTTTTATTGAAGGGAACGATAAAAAATTAATAGATTCGATTCAAAAGGTTCTAGATACTTGGGGTGGAAGTTCTTACTTCATAATAAAAGAAGTAAATAGTGGAAAAGAAGTAGTTAAAGACTGGAAAAGTAAGGGGTATGGAAGCGTAGTTCACCTAACTATGTATGGAATTAATCTAATAAATTTTGATATTAATGAGTTAAAATTCCCGCTATTGATAGTTGTAGGATCAGAAAAAGTAGAAGGTTGGTATTATCATAACTCACACTATAACATAGCGGTAGGAAACCAGCCACATTCCGAAGTTTCAGCGTTAGCTATTTTTCTAGATAGAATTTATAAGGGACGAGAACTATATATGGAATTTAGAGACGCTAAATTAAAGATATTACCACAGAGGGCAGGTAAAAAGGTGACAAAAATTGGTTAATGTTGAGGAATTATTTACAAATTTAGCCAAAAGTTTACTCGGTGATGATATAGTAGACGTTCTTGAGGTATTATTACGTAAGGGAACTGAAATGACTGATGAAGAAATAGCTAATACGTTAAATATTAAAGTAAATGATGTTAGGAAGAAGTTAAATCTCTTAGAGGAACAAGGGTTTGTAAGCTATAGAAAAACCAGAGATAAAGATAGTGGATGGTATATATATTACTGGAAACCGAATATAGAACAAATAAATGAAATTTTGCTTAGTAGGAAGAGATTAATACTAGATAAATTAAGGATAAGATTAGAGTACGAACGAAACAACACATTCTTTATTTGTCCACAAGACAATGCAAGATATTCCTTTGAAGAAGCTTTTGAAAATGAGTTCAAATGCCCAAAGTGTGGATCACAATTATCCTATTATGATTCAGATAAAATAAAAACATTTTTAGAGCAGAAAATAAGGCAGATAGAGGAAGAGATAGAAAAGGAGACTAAACTTGGAGCAAATAAGAGTAGTTGATTTATTTGCTGGTGCAGGAGGTTTTTCCTTAGGATTCAAAAACATAGGATTGAAAATAAGCTTAGCTATAGACGTAAATCATAATGCTTCCAAGACATATGCTACCAATTTCCCAGAAACAATAGTCATGGAAGATGATATAAGGGGATTGAGTGGAAGAGAAATCTTGAAAATAATAGAAAAAAATGATATCGATATTGTGATTGGGAGTCCTCCTTGTGAAGCGTTTACCTCAGCTAATCCGTTAAGGATGAAAGATCCTTTAGATAGACTTTACTTAGATGATAGAGGTAGTTTAACACTCGAATATATTAGAATAATTGATGAGATAAGACCCAAAATTTTTGTAATGGAAAACGTGCCCTCAATAATAGAAACATCAACACTTAGAGAAGCTTTAATCCATGAATTTAAAAAAGCTGGATATGAAAACGTTTACTTTAACATACTTCATGCCGAAGATTATGGTAATCCGTCTAGACGAACTAGGGTGTTTATATCAAATATACCAATAAAACCTAAAAAATTAAGCAAGAGAGTTACCGTATATGAGGCGATTTCTGATCTCGATGAGAGAAATGATATACCAAATAATGAAAAATATGAGTTAAATGAAAAGAAACTATTACGAGTATCTAAGCTAAGTTATGGAGATTATCTAACCATGTATAGATCAGCTGATAGAAACATACCATTATATACTAGACTTAACCCATACGATCTAGCTCCAACAGTACTAGGTAACTCAAGATTTGTACATCCTTTCCACGATAGATTTTTAACAGTTAGAGAACAAGCTAGATTAATGAGTTTCCCTGATCATCACATATTCTTAGGGAGCAGAGACGAACAGTATAACCAAATAGGTGAAGCTGTTCCAGTAGTCTTATCTAGTGTCATAGCAAAAGAAGTATTAGGTGTAATAAATGAAAGAACTATATTTAGGCCTTCATAATATAACTAGTACTCAGCGTTTAATAGATTTTTCTAGATTGGCATTTAGTATACCTCATATTAAATATTTAATAATAACCAAAGTAGGCGGAACAGCGGCTCAATCTGGAATTCCGGAAGTAAGTAAAATTGCTTTTAGACAAAACAAGGCAGTTATAGTTTTACCGGATTTAAAAGATGCTATAGATCTACTACAACCTGATACCACATTACTGATTTCTCAGAATGCTGAAAAAACTCTCGATTTTACTGAAATCTATAATTATGACAAAATATTTGTAGTTTTCCCAGGAATAGATAATAATGGATTTAGCAAAATAGACCAATCATTAGGAAATTATGTAAAAATGCTGGATAATGCATCTGATCTTGGCCCAGTAAGCCTAGCATCTTTTTTCCTTTGCAAATACCTAAACCTAGTTAAGTCATAAAACTTTAAAAAGAACCCTTAACCTATATATTATGAGGGCCCGTCGTCTAGCCTGGTTAGGACGCCGCCCTGACGCGGCGGAAATCCTGGGTTCAAATCCCAGCGGGCCCATACTTTTATGAATTCTAAAACACTTTTTCATGTAAGAGATAAACTTGAGAAGATTTATAATAAAAATCTTTTAGCCTAATAACATAAAACCAAATCTAAATAAGATTATTGATATATTCTCTAAAGCAATAACTAATAAAACAACTATAATTCTTCACATTTTACAAAAATCTCCTCATATTTTTATTATTATTTATTATCTATGCAATTTTGCAAATTACCTAAATTTTGTTATATAAATGAATTGACTTTTACGCTGTTCATCAACATCAAAACATGAATAGAATGGTATATTAGTCTATCCTTAAAAACATTATATAGTGATAAATGATTATAAGACAAAAATTCAATTAAAAGCTAGAAGGGCAGCTAAGGAGAAAAGATATGTTAGGCTAATGACTAAGGAGTACACTCTAGGTTTATTCGTCTTTATGGGGAGAAGTCATGACTATGTCCTTGATAATGAAACATGTACTTGCAGTTCTTATTTATTCAATTGTATTTATAGAAAAACCAATGAGTACTGCTATCATATTATAGGTTTAAATTACGCCTTAGAATCAGACCAAATTTTAACGATAGCTCTGCCATTAAATGAGATTAAAGATGTTTTATCTGAAATCTACTCCTATGGAAAATCTTTAAAACTGAGGAAAATACTTAACGATATGATAAAGAATGAATGACGTACAACTTGTTTACGTAGGAGCAATCTTAATGGTCATATTTATAGTAATATACCTTATCTTTGTCGAATTTCCAATATATTCACCAAGTACAAAGACTATTTATTCTCAAAAGAAGAAAAGTAAAAAGACAAGTGAGCAACATGGGAGGAAGAAGACGTAGAAAAACTAAAATAGTAAGAGTAAAACCTAAAGTTCCCAATACCTTTGAATGTCCTAGATGTGGAAAAGTTTCAATAAATGTAAAAATAAAAGACGGTAATGCTATAATAACTTGTGGTAGTTGCGGATTACAAACTGAATTTGAAGTTCCGCCCATCTTCGATGCAGCTAATGCTTACGGCAAGTTCATAGATTTATATCTAGAAGGAAAGCTAGAAATAAAAGAGAGCGATAAAGAAAATACCGAAGAAGAAAATGAAATTGAAGGGGAAAGTGAAGAAATACATTTTGGAAAAAATTAACGATAAGAAAAAGCTACATTTTTCACTATTAGATCCCTATAAGATCGGATCTAAAAGTGAATTAGAGAAAATCGCAAAAAGTCTATATGACGCTGGGACTGATGCGTTTCTTGTAGGAGGAACTCTGGGAGTTTCTAAGGACAAATTAGATTTTGTACTATCAATCTTAGAGGACTACGAAATACCAAAAATTATATTTCCAAGTAATATAAATTTGATTTCAGAAAAGGCTGATGCAATTTTATTTCTCTCTCTTTTAAACTCAGACGATATATACTACGTTATAGGAGCACATATAGTAGCTGCACCTATCATAAAAATGCTCCAAATAGAGCCAATACCTACTGGATATATAATTGTTGGACATGGTGGAACCGCAGCCCATGTAGGAAGAGCAAGAATTATACCATATGATAATTACGAGTTAGCCCTAGCTTATACATTGGCTGCTGAATATCTCGGAATGAACCTAGTTTATCTTGAAGCTGGTTCGGGAGCTCCATCTCCAGTTAATCCGGAAATGATATCCTTCATAAAGAGATTTTCCGAGATTCCAATTATAGTTGGAGGTGGAATAAAAAATGCTGAGACAGCACAGAAAATGGCAAGAGAGGGTGCAGATATAATAGTTACTGGGAATATAATTGAGAGCAATCTTGATAAAGCAATAGAAATAATAAAGGGTTTAAAGAATATCTAATTTAGGGAATACAATATGCCGAGTAGCAAGAAGAAAAAAGAAACGGTCCCATTAATGTCGATGGCAGGATTAATAAGATATTATGAAGAAGAGAATGAAAAAATAAAGGTAGACCCCAAGGTAGTTATTATTGCAAGTATAGCAATCACGGTCGCTGTAATAGTGCTTTCGAAAATATTTTAAATCTAAATTTAGAATCTTATCATGGAGGCCCCTAGCGGGGGTCACGGATAGGATCTGAGGAAACTCCGGCCTCCAACCCCCGTAGGAACCCCTAGACGGGGTGAGGAGAGATTCCTCGGCTCCTACACAGAAACGTAAGCTTTAAATCTCGATTAATGTCCAGACCTGCTACTAGGCAACTAGTAGCAGTATGGGAAAAATGAGAGATTTAAAGCTTGAAACGGTAGACCTCCTAGGAGTAAGTTGGGAGGGGATGAGCTGGGGGTCAACTCTCCCTTGGACGCTAAGACAAATCCCCCTATTACAGAAGCCGGGTTATGCTAGGGGCCTCTCATAATATTATCAATTACAATTTTCTCAATTTCTATTATTTCGCTTTTACTCTTTTTAGAATATATATCTAATAAATGTTTGTTTAAATCATAAAACGTTTTACCCCATTTATATAGGGATAGTAGTTTCAAGCCTAAGTCAAACTCGCCTATAATAAATAAACTAGCCGCAATTGCCTCTAATGAAGAAAGCTTAAAAGGCTTGGCATAATTTATCGGATTTCCAGCTAGTAAAAATGGTAGTCTTCTACTCAACTTAGTATTAAATTTCATAAAAAACGATTTATTCGACTTGTTCCAAGAACTATCTATCACTGTTATTCCTTTCTCTTCAATAATTTTTTTGTCCTCAATTGATAACACAACGTCTGAAACTGGATTTAATATTATACCGATAGGACTTCTAGTTGGTTTAGCTATTCCTTTCTTTATCATCTTCTTAGCAGTACATTTCTTAGGATCATCTTGTTCAAATTCAATCACAAAAATTCGCATTAATTGTCGCAAAATTCTTATATCTTGTCAAAATAAAAACTTGTGGGTTAAAAGTATTGGCTAGTGCGATAGTCCTCATAAATACGGATGCAGGAGGAGAAGAGGAAGTTTTCGAAAAACTAAAAAGTATGGAAGAAGTAGTGGAGGCTTATGTAGTTTATGGTGTGTATGATATAGTTATAAAAGTAGAAACTGATAACATGGATAAATTAAAGAATTTTATAAGCAATTCTGTTAGGAAAATTCCGAAAGTTAGATCAACCTTAACAATGATCATAATGGAGGGAAAGAGTGTAGTAAAGAAATGAAGTTTTTAGTAGGAATAGATGATCACGACTCGTATAAATTAGGTTGTACAACACATTTTTCCACTATTTTAATTTCGCATTTATTTTATGATCATAACATAAAAATTCTTGAACTACCATATTTAGTGAGACTAAATCCTAACATACCTTGGAAGACTAGAGGAAATGCAGCCATAAGGTTAGAAGTTGAGTTCAACGGGAATAAAAAGGAACTGTTAGAACTTATTTCATATTATTCAGAGAAATATACTAAGCACATATCCTTAGCTAATCAATATGGAAGGAGACCTGGAATAGCCATAATCGAATATGATAACTATGAAAAACATAAGGGATTAATACATAATTTTTACGTTAAGGCTGTAACGGATGTAGTTCCATTAGAATATGCAATAATTTTTTCAAAAAAAATTAAAGCTGAAATACAAGGAAATAGAGGAATAATAGGTAGTATAGCTTCTATCGGCGTATATGGAAATTATACTTATGAACTAATAACCTACAGGAAGAAGGATAATTGGTTCACTAAAAGAAAAATTGATAAGGAAAGTATAAGGAAAGTAGATGAAGCCTTTTTCCCCAAGGTATTTGCTAACTATGACTATGTCAAGAGAAAACCCCTCATAATTTCACACGGATATGATCCAATCCTTTACGGCATAAGAGGAATAATGATAGAACCTCTATTTGAGGCGACTAACATGATTGGGGTTGATGAAGACATTGACTTTATGATGCTATTCAAAACTAACCAAGGCACTGATTTCCACTTTATAAGAACAGGAGATCATTACTATCAGGGGGTAAGAAAGCTAATCAAAATAGATAACATATCAGTTCTAGAAGGCGGAGATGTAGTGATTACGGGTAGTAATGGAGATGTGCTCATTGCATTTAAAGAAACCGGGGAGTTAAATGAAGCAACAAAACAATTGACCAAGGGAGATGTTATAATTGCTTATGGATCTATTAAGCCATCTGTAAAATTTGGAAAAGTAATAGAGTTAGAAAAAATTGAGATAATTCAATTAATTGATATAATATACGAAAATCCTAAATGTCCTAAATGTAACCACTCAATGGAATCTTTAGGTAAAAATAAGGGATATAGATGCAGGAAATGTAAATATGAACTCAATGATATTTCAAAGGTCATAAAAAGAATAGATAGAAACATAAGTTTAGGTATTTATCAGTCACGATATTATAGGCATTTAACTAGACCGATTTTCCTAGAGATCAAAAACGACAGTGAAAAAGTTGAAAAAATCTATCTTCCGCTTCTTCTAAATAATTTAAAGAATGCTAGGATACTCGACTAATAAAATTTTTTAAATTATAGACTTTCCAGGACATAACTATTTCGTCATTTTTTCATTAGCTAGAATATTATATACATATAATGCACGTCTATAAACCAATTATGAAGTTAAGAAATAAAGTATGATATACTTAAATAATATATGGGTTATAGGACTTTCTCAGCTGGGCAATACAAGATTCGTTAAAGAGGCAATAGGTATTATGTCTATAAAATAGAGAAAGACCAAGACGATAAGATAAAGAAACATTACATTGGTCCTTTAGATAAGATAGTAGAATTTTATATTAGCAGTGGGGGTGTGTTCCCCACAGTGGACCGGCCGGGATTTGAACCCGGGACCTCTCGGTTGCAAGCCGAGCACTCTTCCAGGCTGAGCTACCGGCCCACTATTACTCATTTTAGCAGAATTTTAAAAGAGTTATGGTTGTAAAGAGGTTTAAGATAAACGTATCTCATCCATTGAATTATGCCTTCATAACGCTACTATATTTCGTCATGATATTATTGAGGTAGAAACATTAGACCATATCAACAAATAAATCA
Source organism: Sulfolobus sp. A20 (assembly GCF_001719125.1). Lineage (NCBI taxonomy): Archaea > Thermoproteati > Thermoproteota > Thermoprotei > Sulfolobales > Sulfolobaceae > Saccharolobus > Saccharolobus sp. A20. Next base: position 856,574 of record NZ_CP017006.1, on the reverse strand, counting down.
AAGTTTAACAAACGGTGTTACTATGTACCTTTTTCCTAATCTCATATCGCCTTAATAGCACTTGGACCCCACCATTTCTTGTGGAGAAGAAGCTGACAAAAACTTAAAACATACAAATGATAAAAAATCTTAAATTATACAAACTACTCATTTTTTCGTTCGGTAAGACGAACTTAGTTTTTCCAACTGTATCCAGTTGAAATTATGGGGTGGATATTTTCATAGAGGACTCCAGTGGAAACAGAGGGGTTTTTTACTCCCCAGTAAAATGAGAGTTTCCTTAAAAGGTATTAGATAAGAATGATATAAGTTGATGAGTGATATAATCGATGAGGTCATTTCGACACTTAAAGTGTCTAACATCTTTAAGAATAGAGAGTACCTTACGCCAGATTACATTCCAGAGGAACTTCCACATAGGGAGGATCAAGTAAGAAAGATTGCTTCAATTTTAGCACCAGTGTATAGGGGTGAAAAACCAAATAATATTTTCATATATGGTTTGACTGGTACAGGTAAGACAGCTGTAACTAAATTTGTGTTGTCGAATTTTCATAAAAAAATTCCGGATAGATTTAAATATATATACATAAATGCCAGGCAGAGTGATACTCCATATAGAATCTTAGCTGATCTCTTAGAAGCTATGGGAGTTAGAGTCCCTTTTACCGGTCTCTCTATAGCCGAGTTATATAGAAGGTTAAATAGGATCTTAAGTGAGGAGAACATTCCTATTATTATTGTTCTTGATGAGATAGATGCTTTTGTGAAGAAGTATAATGATGATATATTATACAGATTAAGTCGTATAAATAGTGAAATTAAAAAGGGAAAGGTTTCCTTAATTGGTATTACCAACGACGTGAAGTTTATGGAATCGTTAGATCCAAGAGTTAAGAGTAGTCTAGGTGAAGAGGAATTAGTTTTTCCTCCATATAACGCAGAGGAATTAGAAGATATATTGCGAAGAAGGGCTAAACTAGCTTTTAAAGAAGGTTCAATTTCGGATAATGTAATAAAGTTATGTGCAGCATTGGCTGCAAGGGATCACGGAGATGCACGTAGAGCATTGGATCTTTTAAGAGTTGCTGGTGAAATAGCTGAAAGGAACAGAGATCATGAAGTCAAGGAGGATTATGTATACTTAGCTCAATCTGAAATAGAGAGAGACAGAGTTCATGATATAATTTTGACATTGCCATTTCACTCTAAATTAGTTTTGGCTTCAGTTGCACTTAAGGAATCTGAGCCTTTGTTAACTACTGGTTCAGTTTATGAGACTTATTTAGAATTGTCCAAAGAATTGGGTGTAGAAGCGATAACGCAAAGGAGAGTAAGCGATATCTTAAATGAGTTAGATATGGTAGGTATTCTTAACGTTAAGGTAGTTAATAGAGGTAGGTATGGGAAAACTAAGGAAATAAAATTAGCTGTAGATAAAAGTATAGTAATTAAGACATTAAGTGAGAGTGATAACAGATTTGCAGATCTCTGGCGTAGATGATGGCTATTTTCCTCTGAGGTATAAAGGGAAGAGAGGAAAAGCTCCTTTAGTAGTTGTTACTTATGATGGTAGTAACTTAATAGATCTCGATCTAGGTTTTATAACAGTTGATGGGGATGATGGGACTTCTGTTTTATCTAGACTTAGAAAAGGGCAAGTTATTATTTTAGACGGTATTATATTTGGTGGTTTTAATTACATAAGACCCAATCATTTTAATAATATTATTGTTTTTTATTCATCTAAACCTAATGTTAAGGAAATAGAAACAGCATTAATTAAGCATTTTGGTAATGATAAAGAAAGAATAGATACCATATTAGGTGTTTTAAATAACCTTAAAGAAATACCTACAAAAAGAGGCAGTGTTTTCATTTATACTTCACTTAATCTCAATGAAGCCAGATCAATAATAGAGAAATATCAAATATACTCAAAAAAACCTGAAGTATTGAAGAGTTCTCACATTATAGCTAGTAGTGTTGGAAAATTTTTAGAGAAAAATAATATCTTTCCCCCATAAAAACTATTTATCTGTACCTACAATTTCTCTTAATCTTTCGTCCCCTTTAATCTTCAGTATATAAGTATAAACTGACTTAGGTACTAATTCAGACCAACTATTCACGTTTTGTATTATAAGCCTTCTTATGTACGTTGAGTTATATTTTTCCCTATTAAATGAGGGAGGAATTTCAATTCGATAGCCTGCCTCTTTAAAGATTCTAACTACTAATGGATTTCTAGCGAATACTATCTCAAACTTAGGAGTATAAACACTAACATGATGGGCCCATACACTATTCATAAGAATATCAGGTACTGGTATTATAAATATTCTAGACAAGTCTACACCATATTCTCTTAAAGAATCTCGTATCATTTCTATCCTTTCTCCAGCAGTAAATGGATTAGCTAATGTGTGACTTTCTTGTGAGCTACCCACTAATATTATTAGTTCATCTACTTTTTCTAATCCCCATTTAACTACACTTAAGTGTCCTAAATGGAATGGCTGGAATCTACCTGGGTATAGGCCTCTAAGCAGATTTCATCACCTTCTTTCACTTGCATTTTATCTATGGCACTTCCTTTATTAATGCCTATCTCAGTGAAGAAGTACCCATTAGAATAAATTAATAATTCTCCTTCTTCTCCATAACCAAACGACTTGACTAACTTAGGAGTGTATTGTTTCCCTTTCACGTAAGTAAGTATTTTCTGGCCTTGATTAGCGTGTTGTAGTAGTAACTCACCGGGTATACTAGTTGCAATATTTCCAAAGTGATCTATATACAGTATAGTTCCGCAAATTTTGTTATCTCGTATTTGATAGCTAAAATCCATTCTTTGTATTTGATCAGATTTAATTTCGTTTCCAAATATTTCAATACTTATGTTTGTTGAAATGAATGCTGCAACGGGCGAGAAGATATCTCTGCCGTGAAATGTATTTGATATTTTAGAAGTCAGATAAAGTTTCTTGTTAGTAATATGAATGATTTTAGTTATTCCATCATTAATCGCAGCTGGATACATGACCCCGTTATCGGGTCCTACGAAAATATAGTTCTTTGTTTTAATAATAATAGGTTTTCTTTCAGTTCCAACTCCAGGATCTACTACTACTAAAAATATTGTATTTTTCGGAAAATAATTGTAAGAAGTGTATAGAAGATATGCTCCAGAAAAAATGCTGAAACTTTTTACGTTGCCAGATATATATATGATCTCGACTTCTGGATTTATCTTTTTTATTACTCCTTCCATTACTCCGTTATAATTATCTCCTACTCCGAAATCGGTTAAAATTGCTATTCTAGGTCTTATTACTTTCATGCTTATCAATTAACAATTCTAAGTAAGATTTTGTAGTTGGTTTTCCTTTTATGTTATATTTTCTGATAAATTCGGATATATAGTTCTGTATTTTGCTCTCATCTAAAGCCTCGTTTTTCGCCTCTATTTCCACAAATTCGCCTAATTCTTCTACATAATCTAAAGATACTATGAACGACCCATCCGAATAGTTATATCTAATTTTCTTTACAGTCATAACTGGATATAAGCCCAATTTGTTTAAGAATTCTACTATATTATTAATACTATCTAACCTAACTGTTATTTCTTCACGCGCTTTTATGCTCGAAGATATTTTAGGTCCCTTATAAGTTAACTCGATTTTATCATTAATTTTTCTTAGTCTGACTGCTTCATCAGTAATTTTAAAGTTTCTATATATAAAGTTAAAATAGATATCTTCTTGTGTTTCTATACCTAAGAAGCTATAATCTTTAGATAGATGCTTCATTAACTGATTAAGAGGAGGGAATTCAATCGCAATTTTAATTTCCTTCTCGATCATTATTATCTGATGAAGAATCGTGAAATGGAATATTTAAAGCAATATGAGAGAGTATTTATCATAAATCCTTCTGAGGAGGCTAGGAGACTAGCCGATAGATTTGATTTTCTCCCTTATATGGTCGAAAGATATTTGAAAATGTTTAGAGATAAGGTAGAAGTAGAAGATTATTTGTATAATTGCAATTTCCCATTAATTAAAAGTATAAGATGCAATACATTGAGAGTGGATTGTAATTATTTAGAGGAAAGAATGAAGAACAAAGGCTTTGTAATGGAAAAAATATCTTGGTTAAACCATGGCTATAAGTTACTAAAGGCACCATTAAAACCCTCTCTAGGATCTACTATGGAGTATCTATTAGGTTTTTATCATATTCAAGGTTTAGCATCAATGGTTCCGGCATATGTTTTAAATCCTAATGAGAGCGACATTGTTTTAGATATGGCAGCCGCACCAGGTGGTAAAACTACTCAACTGTCACAACTAATGAATAATAAGGGGTTAATAGTTGCTGTAGAAAAAAGAAGGGATAGAGTAAAATCATTGATAAGCAATATAAATAGACTTGGGGCAGAAAATGTATTAATAGTCAGGACGGATGTAAGGAATTTAGTAAAAATGAAGACAAGATTTAGCAAAATTTTATTAGACGCTCCTTGTAGCGGAGAGGGTTTAATACAAAAGGATCCAGTCAGGAAGTTTAAAACTAAAGTTGATGATCTGAAGGAGTTTGCCCTTCTACAGCTAGGCTTAATTAATACTGCTTATGATTTACTTGGTGAAAAGGGAAGACTGGTGTACTCTACTTGTAGTGTGGCCCCTGAAGAAGATGAATTAATAGTTAATTTCGCAGTTGATCAGTTAGGATTAAAGGTAGTTAAAATTACTAACTTTCCAGCTTCTAACGGCTACATAGAATATGGTAATGTTAAGTTCAATGAGAGCTTAAAACATTGTCTGAGGTTTTTCCCTCATATACATGGAACAGAGGGATTTTTTGTATGTCTGCTGGAAAAAGAGTAAAAACTAGTTTCGATATTTTAAATTACGAGGATATTAGACAGATATTATTTCAGATATTTGATAAGTATAATTGTTTGAATCATTTGGATGATTTTGTTGTTAATAAAACTTTTTTTGTATTAAAGGAAAAGTTTAATCAAGTATTTATGATTAGAGATGATATTAAAAAAGTATCGAATTTCATAAATGATTTATCAAATTTAGGTTTCTTCCCATATTCTATAGGTGTTCCTATAGTCATTTATCGTGATAAGTCTAAGGTAAGTCCAACGATAGCTTTTGGGAAATATCTAGTTAATATATGTTCAAATAAAATAATAATAAATGATGAACGAATATTATATAAGATAACTTATGGGAAAAGTGTGATAATTGACAGAAGATTTCCCTATAGATATGCTATAATTTCTGATAATTTAGACAATTTTATAGCATATTCTAAGGTAGTCAGACTAAGTAATGGAAAGAGTGAGGTAATACCAACAAAAGATATAGGATGGTATTTAAGGAAGGGTGGATAAATATAAAAAATAGAGTACAGATTTATTGTTTTAGCTCAAGAATATTATTAGGTGGTATAATGGCAAACGAAGTACAGCAGAAAAAACCAATAAAAAGTATAGAAGAGCTACCTGGAATAAGCCAAACTATAATTAATAAGCTTACGGAGGCAGGATACTCTTCACTCGAAGCCTTAGCTGTGGCATCACCTCAAGATCTAAGTGTTGCTGCTGGCATACCGTTATCCACTGCTCAGAGGATTATTAAGGAAGCAAGGGATGCTTTAGATATCAGATTTAAAACAGCCTTAGAGGTCAAGAAAGAAAGAATGACGGTAAGGAAGATTACAACTGGAAGTCAAGCTTTAGATAGTCTATTGGGTGGTGGCATTGAGACTAGAACTATGACGGAGTTCTTTGGTGAATTTGGCTCTGGAAAAACTCAGTTATGTCATCAATTAAGTGTTAATGTGCAACTTCCACCAGAGAAAGGTGGTCTTTCTGGTAAGGCAGTATATATAGATACTGAAGGAACATTTAGATGGGAGAGAATAGAAAATATGGCTAAGGCTTTAGGTTTAGATATAGATTCTGTTATGAACAATATATATTACATAAGGGCAATAAATACAGATCATCAAATCGCAATAGTTGATGATTTACAAGAGCTTGTAACCAAAGAGCCATCAATAAAGCTTATTATAGTTGATTCTGTTACATCTCATTTTAGGGCAGAATACCCTGGTAGAGAAAACTTAGCAGTAAGGCAGCAAAAGATGAACAAACATCTTCATCAGCTAGTTAGGCTGGCAGAAGTATATGATATTGCAGTAGTTATTACTAACCAAGTAATGGCTAGGCCAGATATGTTCTATGGTGATCCTACTGTAGCAGTCGGAGGCCATACGTTATATCATGTGCCAGGTATAAGAGTACAATTAAAGAAGAGTAGAGGAAACAGAAGAATAGCTAGAGTAGTTGATGCACCTCATTTACCAGAAGGAGAAGTTGTATTTGCATTAACTGAAGAAGGAATTAGGGATGCTGAAGAGTAAGAAGATAAGGTTTTATCCTTAAATAATATATACATATTCATATGGACGTCTTATGGGCACCTTGGAGGTCGAAATACGTATCCGAAGCCAGCAAGGGTAGCAAGGAAGATTGTTTGTTTTGTAGGGTTAATAAAGAGAATAAAGATGAAAGAAATTATGTAGTATATAGAGGAAAGTATGCATTCGTTATGCTAAATGCTTTTCCATATAACACTGCACATGTCATGATAGCACCGTACAGGCATATCTCTACAATAGAGCTAATGGTTTCAGAAGAAGCTTTAGATATGTTCGATTTGGCGAATATTGTGATTAAAGCCATAAGAAACGCCTATAATCCGGATGGTTTTAACATAGGTTTTAACATCGGTCGAGTGGCTGGTGCTGGAATAGAGTCACATTTACATATGCATATAGTCCCTAGATGGAATGGTGATTCTAATTTTATGCCAATAATTTCTAATACCAAGGTTATCCCAGAATCATTAGATGATACATTTAAAAAGATAAGTAGTAGTATTAAAGAGATTATGAAGAAGTCCTCGAGCACTGAATCGTGATGAGGGCAGGGTTTTTCAGATGAAGAGTTTAGAATATATTGATAAAATAAAAGGCGCTAAAGAGAAGATATCCGGTTATGTTCATGAGACACCACTTGATTATTCAACAACTTTCTCCAAGATTGTTAATGCTAAAGTTTATCTTAAGCTGGAAAATTTACAAAAAACGGGATCATTTAAGGTTAGAGGAGCATTTAATAAGTTATTATCTTTAAAAGATGAGGAAAGGAAGAGAGGGGTTATAGCGGTTTCAGCTGGCAATCATGCTCAAGGGGTTGCATATGCTGCATCTACTTTAGATATAAAGTCAGTTATCATCATGCCAGAAACTGCGCCAATATCTAAATACAGAGCTACTAAATCCTATGGATCAGAGGTTATCCTTTATGGTAAATATTTGCATGAATGTATGAAGAAAGCAGAAGAATTGATAAGCAGTTCTAAGATGGTTTTTATACATCCATACGATGATTTAGATATTATAGCAGGTCAAGGTACAATAGGTATAGAACTATATGAACTAAATCCTGATATTGTAGTAATTCCAATAGGTGGAGGAGGCTTAATTTCTGGGATAAGCATTGCATTAAAATCGAGATTTCCAAATATTAAAATAATAGGCGTTCAATCATCGTCATCACCATCGGCTAAAGTTTCTAAGGAGCTTGGTAGATTGTCTGAGATAGAGCCCAGTTATTCTATTGCGGATGGGATAGTCGTAAAGTCTCCTTCAGAGCTTACATTTGGGATAATTGATGAATTAGTTGATGATATAGTTTTAGTTGATGACGAAGAAATCGCTGAGGCTATAGTTTTTCTATTAGAGAGAAGTAAAACAGTAGCAGAAGGTGCTGGGGCAGCTTCATTAGCATCATTGATTTCTGGTAAGGTTAAGATAAATGGATTAGATAAAAAAGTGGTTTCATTAATAAGCGGTGGTAATATCGATTTATCATTGCTATCGACTATCACTGAAAAATTCTTATATAAAGAAAAAAGGGTGGTAAAAGTAAGAGTTATTGTACCAGATAAGCCGGGGTATCTGAATAAGGTATTATCACATGTGGTAAAAATTAGAGGAAATATTATAGATATAGTTCATGATAGGCATAGTAGCGACGTTATGCCAGGATATACCAAAATTTATATTACGTTTGAGCTTCAGTCATCGGAATCGCTTAGTATATTTATACATGATTTGATAAATGATGGTATTGATGTAAAAATAGTAGAATAATTTATTTAATGGTCGAGGAGAATAATATTGGTAGATCCAAATGGAATTTATTATTTAGGTCCATTAGGCAGTTTTTCACATGAGGCAGCGAGTGTAGTTGCCAATCTAATAAAAGCAGAGTTAATAAGTGAGCAATCAGTTTCATACATCTTTAAAAAAATTAGCCAAAGTAATGACAAAATAGGCGTAGTCCCAATAGAAAATAGTTTAGAAGGTCCAGTAAATGAAACATTAGATAACTTATTTAATTATGATAATATCTACGTGATAGGTGAATTAGAGAAAAAAATAAAATTAGTGTTAGCCTCTAAAGCGGAAAATTTAGATAAAATTAAAAAGATATACTCTCATCCTCATGCCTTTAATGAAGTCAAGGATAAGTTAGAAGCATTAGGATTTAAAGATTATATACCAGTTGAGAGTACTTCTAAAGCCGCTTTACTTGCATCTAATGACTCTAATTCTGCCTCAATTTGTTCACCTTTTGCTGCTAATTTATACAATTTAAACGTGCTTGCAGATTCACTAAGTTCTGATAATAACTATACTAGGTTTATAGTGATATCGAAGGAGATGAGAATAAGTGGTAATAAATCCATGATACTATTTACAGTTTCTCATAAGCCTGGAGCTCTTTATAGGGTTCTTCAAGTATTTTATGAGTATAATATAAATATAACGATGATATACTCTAGACCTCTAAAATCTATCCCATGGCAATATTACTTCTACTTAGAGTATGAAGGATCGCTTGGTGATAGTCAGTTTTTAAATAAGCTAAAAGAAGTAACTGAACTAATTAAAATAAAGGGGTCTTACAATAAGCTAAATAACTATACCAGGCTTTAAATTCTCTAAGCTAAACAATATCATATAACTCTTCGAATTAGTTTCCTTAACTATTTCTTTTGCTACATTTTTAATAATATTCTTGTTAGTAGCATGTATCATACTATAACACAGAAATCTCCAGTTCTCTTTATCTGATTCTCTTAGAACAACATGTGTAGCTTCCCTAACGTTTAAAGCAACTTTTTTGCAAGCATCTTCTGGATTGTCATTATCAAGTAAAACCATACCGTTTTCTATTATTCCTACCTTTTCCCCATTTAATGTAGCTCCATAATCTTTAATTACATTTTTCTCATATAATTCTTTAATTAAGTCAACTATCTCATCTTCTCCCATGTTATATTTTTCTCCTATTTCTTTGAAAGGTCTGTTAGTAAGCTTAAGGGGATATGAAAGATCCTTCAATAGCTCCTTATTTACTCCTAGTTCATCAGCTGTTGGCACGTTTTCAATTAAAGTTCTCATGCTATTCTCACTCCAAGAAACACCTCTTATTATATCGTATTTTACACTTAATTTTAATGTTTTTTTAGAATATAATATTACATAATCATCAGAATTAACTTTACTTAATAAATCTTTAATTTTCTCGTTAAGTGTAGATCTATTTTCAGCCTTTAACACAAACCATATATTATACCTAGGATGATTTCTCACAAAGTTATGCGTAAGTTCCCTAATACTTAACGCAATTTTTCTAAACTTCTCTACGTTTTCTAACGGTACATTAGCTCCAATTAATGCTCCATCCATCCCCTTAGCTCTAAAACTAACATACATTCCTACCCTTTTTATTATTCCATTTTCAACCATAATCTTGACTCTTTCCAGTAGCTCCTCTTCGCTGATCGAAAATTTATCAGCTATAGTCTTAAATGGCTGAGAGTCAAACGGAAAATTATATTGAAGTTCCATTAAAATTAGTTTATCAGTATGGCTGAGATTCATTTTAATCAATATATTTAGGGTAACTAAAATATATTAATCTAATCCTAGTTTTATTGATACCCCTCTAGCTGCTAATATTCCAGTAGCTGCTGCCACATTAATTCCCCTTGATAACCCTGCACCATCACCAGCTACGAATAAGTTATCTACGACAGTTTCCATGTTACTGTCGACAACAGCTTTTACACTATAGTACTTTATTTCAGGAGCATACAGAAGAGTATTTGAGGAGTAAATACCCGGGGCTATATTATCTAATCTCTCTAAGCCATCTATCAAATTATCTACAACTCTGTATGGCAATCCCATACTTATATCACCCGGTGTAACGTCCCTTAAAGTTGGTTTTACTGTAGACCTATTTATTCTATCCCAAGTACTTCTTCTTCCTTTCTCGAAATCTGATAATCTTTGCAATATAGGCCTTCCTCCGCCTAACCTCGTCATTAACCTAGCTATACTCTTCCCGTATTCTATAGTATCTTCTAATGGATCTGATAACTTAATTGTAGTTAGGAATGCAAAATTCGTATTACTACTCTTTTTATCGACGTAGGTCTCACCATTGACTCCTATAGTTCCATCATCATAAACCTCCTTCATTATATACCCTCTAGGATTTACGCAGAATGTTCTAACTTTATCATCATACTTCTTGGAGTAAAGTATAACCTTAGGATCCCAAACAGCCTCGGTTAGTTCGTCAAATACAAATGCTTCAACTTCTACTCTTACTCCTATATCCAATGGTCCGGGTACGGTATCTACTCCTAGCTTCTTTGCCTGCTCATAAAACCATCTTGCACCAGCTCTACCAGGGGCTAACAATACTATTTTACTAGTTATCTCTTCCTGTTTATTAGTTTTAAGAATAAACTGATTTCCAATTTTATCTATCTCGATGACCTCAGTAAGCTCTCCTATTTTTACTCCCTTTTTCTCTACATAATTGGTTATATTTTCTATTATCATCGGCGTTTTATCCGTCCCCATGTGCCTCTGTCTAATAGGCACAAATTCAGCTCCTACCTTGGCTGACCTTCTCTGAATCTCTCTTACTTTTTCCATATTTGGTTCAAAAATTCTATCTTTAGGTGCACCAAATTTTAAAAATATCTGATCTACATAATCTATCAATTGTTGAGCTCTATCCCAACTTCTTATTAATTCATGCAACTCTCCGCCTATATCTGGCCTTAAGTTAATTATACCACTACTATAAGTCCCTGCACCACCGAAACCATACATAATATGGCATGGGTTACAGAATGTGCATTTTTCCTTGGGCGATAGTAATGGACAATATCTTTTAGTAGCCCTTACCCCCTTGTCTAACAATAATATTTTATAGTTTGAAACCTTATCTCCAGCAAGGTTAGCAAGCTCATAAGCAGCAAATAATCCAGCAGGGCCACCTCCAATAATTACTACGTCATACGTACTCATATAGTCTCACCTCTTAAATCTATCGTATCCATTACGTCCTCTCCAGTGCCGATAAGCGTAATTGGAATTTTTAGTTGTTCTTGAATCTCATCTAGCCATCTTCTAGCTTCAAGTGGCAATTTCTCATATTCTTTAACTCTATGAGCTTCAGGATATAGCGCGTCAAGTTTAGTTATAGCTATTTGTGTAGCAGAATTTATTTTGATTGCCTCTTTAGCCATTTTTATATTGAATTTAGCTACTCTTCTCATCCTTCCTGTTACAGTTCCATACTCTACTAGACCCATTCGCTTAGCTTCTTCTTGACTAATTTCACCTTCTAATGGTCCTCCGCCAACTCTTGTCACATAACTTTTAAAAACTATTATTATTTCGTCTACATATTTAGGTCCAATACCCACTTCACTTAATATGCCTGATGCAGTAGTGTTTCTGCTAGTAACATAAGGATACTCTCCATGATATAAACTTAAGTAATGTCCCTGTGTGCCTTCTACTAAAATTTTTTCTCCTCTTTGTAAGTATTCAATAGTTCTATCTGGAACGTTACATAAGAATTTCTCAAGTTGAGTGTAATCTCTAGCTAATTTTAATTTTCTAAGAATTCTCTTACTTTCCCCGTACCCTACACCTTGTCCAGTACTTCCTATTACTTTCATTAGATATTCATCATTTCTCTCCTCTCGTATCTCATCCTCAGTTATAATTCCTACATGAGGATCTATATATAATCGGTTATATGTGTTGGTCTGTTGTATTTCATTTAAAAGTACCTCTAATGAGGTTAAAGCTCCAGGTGCTAGACCTAGTTCTGTTGTATCATTTATAAACGCAGATGGAATAATTCTTAATTTCCAATTTTTGTTCTGATAATTGACAGTATGTCCAGCATTTATTGATCCAGTCCTTATACTTAGTTTTGGCTTATCTTTAAGACCTAAGTATCCAGCTATTTTTCCTTTACCTTCGTCTCCAAAAAATCCTCCTACTATCAGAGTTAGCATTAAACACCGTTTTGTCTACCTCTATTCCGGCATATATAAAGATTATGACCTATAATTTATCATTACTAATTGTCCCTTTTACATCCTTCTTATAAGCTTTATTGTTATTAAAAAATAATGATAATAATTAACTCGTTACTCTGGCTAATTCATTATTTATGATAGCGTATTTAATTTCTATTGCTATTCTTCTTCCTAAACTTATAGGTTTTCCAAAATAGAACTTAGAGTATTGACTTCCTATACCCATGTATACGTTAGTCCCGCCCCCTATTCTTGGAGCTACATCGTATACTACTAAATCTAAATCTGGTGTAACCATTACTTGTAAGGTAAATGGTCCTATTATCCCTGGAGGTTGAAGCTTTGCACTAGCTTCTACGAAATTATAACCTATTTCAAAAACTTTTTCCAATAAGCTCTCCCTAATAGTTACCGGTTCATGTCCGACTTCTATAAGCCTGGGTATCTTATTTAACTTAAGCTGTATATCAGCAGGTAATCTATATAATCCATCCCAATCACTTTGTATTCTCCTATCTATGCTAATTAACTCTAATCTGTTAAAAATTGGGCTATAGAAATAATTTAAGTTAAAGTGTGCTCCAAATATGAACTCTTCAACTACCATACTCTTTAATGCTTCATCATCAATAATTCCGTTTTTAATAAGATTATTAATTTTATTATCAAAATCATCTTTACTTACAGCAAAGAAGAACCCTCTTTCAACTTTACGTTTAGCTTCAGGTAATTTAACTATTACTGGTCTATCAATTTCATTTGGCTTGAGCAATTTGGGGAAAGGTATTTTCGCAGCTTCCAACAACTTATAGTAATTCTTCTCTCCCGTTCTCTCCTCCCATCTAAGCATTAGCCTATTTCCGAAAAATCTTACTCTCATATTCTCCAGAGAATCATACCCTAAATATACCGCTAAACTTCGGTTTGGAACTAAGATCACATTATTTTTGGTTAACTCATCTTGAACAGAATCTGAGGTAATTTCCTTAAAATCATTCAAAAGAATATACCTATCAACTATTGCCTTAAATTCTACATAAGGCCTTTCTCTCCCCTTTTTGCATAATGCTATAGTTTCAAAACCTTCATCTTTAGCTCCGTCAAAAACATCCAAGGCAGAATGACTAGCTAAGGCTGCTATTTTCATTTATGTTGTCACCAACTCTAATTTATCCTTATCTATTGCTAGTTTTACCTCTCTAGCTATCCTTCTTCCCATGCTCATAGGTTCATCCCAGTAGAGCCAACTGTATGGACTTCCATGCACATATAAGTTAGTCCCAGCTACTATTCTGCCAGAGAACTCGAAAACTACTATATCCATACTGTCAGTTACTATTGATTCTAGGCAAAATGGTCCTATCATGCCCGGGGGAACTAACTCCTTAGTAGTGTTAACGAAATTATTGGCATAGTCTAAGGCGACAGGTAGCAAGCTTTCTCTAGCCACAGCTGGAATATTACCTACTACCACAAAAGTAGGCTCAAGATTATCGCCTAAGTAGTAATGCGGTAATCTTCTTAATCCATCGATATTGGTCTCATACCTTATGTCTATTCCAAATACCTCAGTTCTATTTAAAATTGGACTATAGAAGAATTGAAAATACATAGGAACTCCTACTACATATTCTTGAATTATTAAATCTTTCTCTTCATCGTTAATCATCTTCTTTTCCTTTAGTTTTCTTATCCCATCTTTAACTTCATTCTTATTTTTAGCTAAGAAGTAACCTTTACCACCTTTAGCACCATTGAGTTTTACAATAACTAACCTATCAACCTCCTCTGGATTATCGAAAATTTGAGGAATTTTTATATTTGATTTTTCTAATAATTTCATCTTCTTTTTTTGATTAGCTTCCCAATCAAATATATTTTTGTTTCCAAAAATTTTCACATCTATCTTACTTACCCTTTCCTTACCTAAATATTCTACCAAGCTACCGTGAGGGACTAATATACTGTCCCTACCTAGACTATTGATTTGTGTTATAGCTTTATCAAGATTTTCATAACCTAATATACTATCAATGAAGTAAAAATTTTCATAAAATTTCTTCCTTACATAGTCTGTAACAACAGCTGTCTTAAATCCTTCTTTTTTCGCTCCGTGAAGTATTTGTAAAGACGAGTGGCTACCAATTGTCTGTATGATCATTATTTGAAAATATTACCATAGATTAATAAGCATTAAAACTTTGTTCTAATATCAAGATGGAAGACATTGTATGTCCACTTGACTGGAGATATGGAAGCAAAGAGATGAGAAGCTTATTTTCAAAAGAAGGAGTATTGAGAAAGAGGGTCTTAGTAGAAATAGCCTTGTTGAAAGCTTTAAACAAAATTGGATTAGCTAAGGAAGATGATATAAAAAAGGTGGAAGAGGTTTCGTATACCATAAAACCAGAAGAAGTAGATGACCTAGAGAATAAAATAGGACACGATGTAATGGCTATGGTAACATTACTAGCTGAAAGAAGTAGTGATGCTGGTAGATTTGTACATTTTGGAGCAACAAGCTATGATATAGTTGACACAGCATACGCATTAATATTCAGAGATGCAATAGAAATTTTACAGAAAAAACTGATAAAGATCATAGAAATACTTATCGAACTATCGAAGAAGTATAAGGATACAGTAATGGTAGGCAGAACTCATGGACAACATGCTGTTCCTATAACATTAGGGTTTAAATTCGGGAACTATGTTTACGAATTCTCTAGATCCTTAGAGAGACTAATTGAAGTTAGAAAAAGAGTTATAAAAGGTAAAATGTCCGGCGCAGTAGGGACTATGGCAGCATGGGGAGAAAAGGGGTTGGAAGTAGAGAAGTATGTTATGGAATATCTGAAACTATCTCCCCATGAAATTTCCACTCAAATAGCTCCTAGAGATGGATTTGCCGAGTTAATAAGCGTCTTAGCCATACTAGCCTCTCAATCTGATAGATTTGCTCTAGAGGTTAGAGAATTAATGAGACCAGAAATAAATGAGTTAGCAGAAGGCGTAGAAGGAAGAGTAGGAAGTAGCACTATGCCACAGAAGGAAAATCCTGTTACATCAGAAAAGATAAGTGGATTGGCTAAGGTAGCTAGATCTTTCGTGATGGCCGAACTTGAAAATATACCACTATGGCACGAAAGAGATCTAACAAACAGTTCATCTGAAAGAATTATCATTTCTCATCAGTTCCTAATAGTTGATGAGATCTTAGATAGTATGTTAAGTCTTCTAAATTCATTAAAAATAAATATAGAAAATATTAGAAGAAATTTAGGTATAACTAATGGACAAATTATGGCAGAAAGTTTAATGATTAATCTAACGCTTAAGGGTATGAATAGACATGAAGCACATAGATATGTAAGTAAATTAACGGAAAAGGTAAAACAAACTGGAAAATCTTTATTAGAAGTTTGTTTAGAGGATCAGATAATTAGTAGTTACTTCTCTAATGATGAATTAAAGAACATTCTTGATGTTTATAAATATCTTGGTAGTTATGATAAATTAATAGACAGGGCAATAAATTATGCTAAAGGCGTAATTTCTACATTTGAAAGTAAATAGGTATTGAATTAATTTGTAAATTAAGCTTTAAATGATTATCTTTACTAATAATATATTTTGGATAGTAATTATTTTAGTGTTTTCATATAAACGATTTCTTAATAAATCTTATCATCTAAAGGAAGTAAAACGATAACTAAAAACTGTCTTATTATTTTGTAAATTATTTTTATAGAAATATACATAAACCTTTCAATATTGTCCTAAAATTACAAATCAATAAAACCTTAAAAGACCACTACTAGGAAAATTTAAGCATTTAACAGATCATAGCTAGGTGTAAAACTCTTATATCTGAAGAAAGTTAAATATTAATGCAGTTATTCTCTTAAAAATATATGCCGCCGTAGCTCAGCTGGTAGAGCGCCGGCCTCGTACCCAGTTAGGGATAGCCGGCGGTCGCGGGTTCAAATCCCGCCGGCGGCTTTTAAATTTTGGACCTATGTTCCATTTTATTATGAAGCTCAAGGATTTAGGTGAGCACACGTTTATCAGAAAATACCTAATAAATTACACTGATTTAAATAAGTTAGATGACGTTTATATAGATGGAGACGTAGGATACAAGTTAGATGGCTTTAGGATTTCTTATGCGTTTAACTTTATGTCTAGCTATGACTTAGGTTGGAAGTCAATTATAGCTGCTACGAGCGACATGATTAGTAAAGCTGTTAAGCCCACAAACTATTTAGTATCGATAGGATTAGATAAAAACTATGAAATAAATCAAGCTGAGGACATTATTAGAGGTATTTCGGACGCTATACATTATTATGAAGGAAGGTATGTAGGGGGGGATCTTAATGATTCTACGTGTGATGGTTGGATTGATGTTTTTGTAGAAGGAAAAGTTATGTGTAATATTAAGAACGAGATCGGTGAAGGAGATTACGTTTTACTATCTGATTATATTGGGTACACTACTAATATATTTCTTTCATATTTAAATAATTTTAAGATCCCTATTTTACCTAAATCTATAATTAAAGTAAAACATCCTATAGTTAATAAGGCGTTACTTTACTTTTTTAAGAAATATTGTAACTATATAAAGTATTCTACGGATATAAGTGATGGATTAATTATATCATTATATAATATTGTGGAAAACTTTAATTTTGGCATAAAAATTAATGACATTCCAATAGATGATAGTGTAATGAATGTCTTAAGAAACCATAACATCAGTGAGAGCGATATAATTAAGTATTCCGGAGAGGAATTTATACCTATTTTGATTTTGGATAAATACTCTCCTTTAGAACTTATTCTAAATGATTTAAAACTACTAGGATACAATCCTACGATTATGGGTAGGATAATTATTGGAGATAAATTAATTTATAGAGATAGTAATTTAAAAATTACTGGTTGGGATAATTTTCTAGGTTGGTATTAACTGAATGTATGTTAGTGGAAGAGAATATGTTTATATATTAACTTTAGTTATCATTCATTCAATGACACAAGCAGTACAGACAGAATCACGCTCGAGACTTTTACCAGCTCCATCTAGGTTTGATGAAGGAGCAGTAAAGTTTGGTGAAAAAGAGATAAAGATAGGAGGTCCATTACCACAATTAGCTGAAAATGAAAAACTAGTTAGAGTTACTCATTCTTTATGCCCAGCATGTTATAGACTTTTACCGGCAACAATATTTGAAAAAGAAGGTAAACTATTTATAAGGAAAATTTGCCCAGATCATGGTGAGTTTGAGGATTTATATTATGGGGATTCAAGCTTATACTACAAGTTTGATTATTGGGAATATGAAGGAAAAGGTCCTAAAGTACCATATGTTGATTTGAAATCACCATGTCCATATAACTGCGGATTGTGTCCAATGCATCATCAGCACTCCGCGCTAGTGAATCTAGTAATAACCAATAGATGTGATTTATCCTGCTGGTATTGTTTCTTCTATGCTGAAAAAGCAGGTTATGTGTACGAGCCAACTTTAGAACAAATAAAATTCATGGTAGATCAACTCAAAAAGCAAGACATTACATTAGTTATACAAGTAACTGGTGGAGAGCCAACATTAAGAGACGATATTATAGAAATCATTAAACTATTAAGAGAGAATGGGGTAAAACACGTACAGCTTAATACTTGGGGAGGTACTTTTGCAAAACTCTACTTAGAGGACCCCGATAAGGCTATAAGGTATGCTAGAGCGCTAAGAGAAGCTGGTGTTAACACTGTATATATGAGCTTTGACGGAACTACTAGAAAAACTAATCCAAAGAATCATTGGGAAATACCATATACGTTAGAAGTATTCAGGAGGGCTGGATTGACTAGTGTAGTTCTAGTTCCTACGGTAATTAAGACTGTAAATGACAGTGATTTAGGTAATATTGTGAAATTTGCAGCTAGAAATATGGATGTAGTAAGATCAGTAAACTTCCAACCGGTCAGTTTAACTGGTATGATGAAGAGAAATATGAGAGCGAAGTTTAGGATAACAATCCCAGAAGTTATTAAGAATATAGAAGAACAAACTAATGGGGAAATAACTAGAGATAGTTGGTATCCGATAGGCACTTCTGTAGTATTTTCAAGGCTAGTTGAAGCATTAACTGGAAAGGATCAATTCGAGATGGCTAATCATCCTGTTTGTGGAGCAGGAACTTATGTCTATGTAGAATGGAAAGATCACGAACCTCACTTTATACCTATATCTAAATTTATCGATCTAGAGGGATTATTAGAATATCTTAAGGAGAAGGAAGAAGAGCTAAGAGAAGGCGCAAATAAGATATGGGTTGCGAGTAAGTTATTATATAGTATAAGAAAGTTTATAGATAAGGAAAACGGACCAAAAGATTTCGATGTTTATAAAATGCTATATAATATAATAGTTCATCATAATTACGAGGCTTTAGGTGAATGGCACTACAGAACTCTATTCCTAGGAACGATGCACTTCATGGATTTATACAATTATGACGTACAAAGAGTGATGAGATGTGATATTCACTATGTCGTACCAGATGGTAGAGTGATACCATTCTGTACCTATAATGTGTTAAATGACCTATATAGAGACAAAGTTTTAAAAGAGTATCAAATACCGTTAGAAAAATGGACTAAAGAGCATGGAGAGAACTCGTTAGGAGATGCGATAAAGTACAAAAGAGTAGCTTCTACATTAGAGCAGTCTGAAATATATGCAAATACATATAGGAGTTTTGTGACATAAAATAATTTATTTTAAAAAACTATCTAATGTACTACCAGTTACCGTTTTTTTAGCTCCTTTTTTATCATAAGGGATAATGTTTTTAAACCATACCCTTAAGTTACACTCATTCCTTTTTTTACATAATGTACAACATTCGTAACATACGTCCATTTTCAGTATCTGACAATATTTAGTTTCTCTAAAAAATCCACAAGAATTACATTCAAGCTCAAATACCATATTTTTATACCTCATTTCCTACATTCGTTAATATCACAAATATACTTTATGTTTGGATCATATGTAGATAATCTTGTATTACTTCCTGTGAATAGAATGTTTTGATAAAGGACTATTATACTGCCTTTTGTAAGTGTTCTGGTCAGAAATATTCTGATATCATTTAGCTCAAAATATCTCTCTTTTATCTCTAACGATATAGGCGAACTTACAATTTTTTCCCTTTCGCATTCTCCCTGCCTTATCATTAACGAATCTGGAAAATGGGCTATTGTAATAGGATAAAATAAGTTATATAGGGTATTAAGTCCCCCAGCATTCTCTTTCTTACAACTTGTAAGTATTATGAATTTTAACTTTTTCTCTCCTTTCATGATCTCAAGTAGCGTCTCTATTATATATTCTATATTACTTCCAGTAGTCGTATCTATAAGTGTATAATAATCTTCTTTTTCATTATAAATTAAATAAGCATTAGTATCGTTTTTATCGATAAGTTTACCCCCGATTAAATATACATTTTTATATACTTTAGCTATGCTCATATTCTAAAAATAACAGTGATATTATTATCGCTATCTGAGAATTTTCTTTTCCACTCGTCTGTATTCGTAGCGATAATTAATGCTCCACTAACTTTAGCATTAACCTTTTTCGCAAGATTGTATAATGCTTGTAGTGTTTTTCCACTTCTGATTACATCATCTACTATTAGTATTTTATCCTTCTTGCTAATATAATCCTCTCTTATATAGATGCTCGAAACTATTCCATTACCTTCCTTTATGCTTTCATCAACATAAGGGATTGATACAGAATCTTTATATTTTTTAGAGATGACCAGTGGTTTTTCAACAATTGATGAAACCAGCGTAGCAAAGGGTATTCCATTAGACGCAATACCGACAACCTTAGTAACGTTATGAATAATACTACTCCTCATTAAATATATTTCTAATAGAAGTCTTAATAAATTAGGGTAGAATAGAAGTTGGGAAACATCTAGATAATCATCTTCATAAATCTTAATTTTATCAATAAAAAAATTGTACAAAAATTCCTTACTTTTTACTTTGTTGACTATATCCAATGCTTGTCTCTCGCTAGGTATTGTCCTACCATTAACATATCTGCATATTAGGCTTTCTTGAATGCTGAATAAGGTAGATAGTTCCTTATATGTATAGACGTTCTTCAATTCCTTCAGTACATCGACGCTAAATAATCTAAGTCTTAATTCTTTTTCTTTCATTTGCTGTAATTTTCCTATCATAATCTCCTGGCCCCTTTCTCATTTTATCCCTAATTTTCTCTTAATTAGCTCAAGTGTTAAGCTAGGATCAGCTCTCTTATTAGTTCTCTTCATTACACTTCCTACCAAATAGTTAACTACCTTAGGATCTCTCTTGGCTTTCTCTGCAGCCTCCTTTTCTTCAACTAGCACCTCTTCTATGACTTTTGATAGGTACTCCTCATCCTTTATTGATGTCATTCCTCTCTCTTTAATTAATTGTTCTGGATCTTTGCCATATAATACCATCTCTGGTAAAAACTCCTTAGCTATCTTTAGTGTTATTGTTCCAGAATCTATATACTCGAATAATTTAACAATGTGTTCAGCTTTAGCCTTACTTTGTGATGGGCGCATATTATTTTGGTTGAGCCATCTCATGTAATCATTTATTAAAAGGTTAGCAATTTTTGGATAATTCTTATATTTTGTAGCTATATTCTCAAAGAGGTCTGCTAGGGCTTTTTCACCGACTAATACTTGTGCTTGATATTCAGTAATCTTGTAATTATTTATCAATCTTTTTGCTCTATCATCTGGTAATTCAGGCATCTCAGACTTAATTTTTTGAATTAATTCTCTAGAGATCAAATAGGGAGGCAGATCTGGGTCAGGAAAATATCTATAATCTTCTTCCGTCTCTTTAGTTCTTAACGCGACGGTTACCTTTCTATCCGAATCCCAGTGTCTTGTCTCCCTCTTTACAACATTACCTTGTATTAATAATGCTCTTTGTCTAGCAATCTCATAATCTATAGCGTCTTCAACATCTTTAGGTGATCCAACGTTTTTCACTTCCACTCTCTCTCCACCTTTAATGGAAACGTTAACATCAGCTTTAATTGAACCTTCTATATTACCATCAGTAACTCCTAAGTGTTCAAGTACGGATCTTAATTTCTCCAAAAACATTCTTGCTTCTTTACTAGATCTTAAGTCCGGTTCTGTAACTATTTCTAGTAATGGTGTGCCAGATCTATTATAATCTAGAAGAGAGTAGCTACTAGTTAATATTGAGCCAGTAGGATAAACGATCTTTGCTGGGTCCTCTTCTATGTTTATTCTCCTTATTCTAATAGTTTTATTTGGTCCTAACTTTAAAAATCCGTTCTTAGCTATTGCCATACTACCTGGTCCATCATACTGAGAAATTTGGTAGTTTTTTGCCATATCTGGATAGAAATAATGCTTTCTGCTGAATACTAGCTTATCAGCAATTTCACAGTTTAGTGCTAAGGCGGTCATAATTCCATACCTTAATGCCTCTTCATTGACTACAGGTATAGCTCCGGGTAATCCTAGACAAACTGGGCAAGTAACGGTATTCGGATCCCTATCTGTGTAGTCTAAGGGACATGAGCAAAATAATTTGGTTTTAAGTGAGGTAATATGAACGTGAACCTCTAAACCTATTATTGCCTCAGTTTCCAAAATTATCACCCAAATGCTCTGTCTCCTGCATCACCTAACCCGGGCAAGATAAATGCTTTGTTATTAAGTTCTGGGTCGACGCTAACAGTGAAAATGTTAACAAATGGATATTTACTAAGAATTCTTGATACACCATATTCTGAAACTATTACAGAGGCAATATATATCTTTTTAGGCGATTCATTTACTATTTCGCTAAGAACCTTTAACATAGTACTTGCCGTAGCTATCATAGGGTCAGCTATTATCACATTATCCTTTTGTGATTTAATCTTTGGAATTTTCTTATAATAAATTGTTATACTCATTTCCTTCGGTATACTATCATATTCTACCTCAGCTCTACTAGCTCCTACTACTCCCTGTCTTGCAGCCGGAAATGCCTTCAACAAACCTTCTACGAATGGTACTGCAGCCCTTAGTATATTAATAATTACTATGTTATTTAAGTCAGTAATGTTTATACCTTTTGTTCTTATACCTAAAGGAGTTTCGACTTCAACTATGTCATAATCTAAAGTATTAGCTATTTCATAACCTATAATTCTACCTAATCTTACAAGATTTTTCCTAAAGTTAATTTGATCTGTATTTTTATCTCTTAATTGTGTTAAAATGTGAAGTGTTATTGGCTTATCTATAACGTAAATAGGCATTAGTTTAAGTTACCTCTTAGTTGTTATCTTTCTAGCTTCTCTTTCGGTCTCCCTTAATATTAAAATATCACCTACTCTTACTGGTCCTTTCACATTTCTAGTTAATATTCTACCTTTATCTCTCCCTTCCAATACTCTTACTCTAACTTGTGTAACTTCTCCAGTAACTCCAGTTCTATCCAAAATTTGTATTACTTCTGCTGGAAATCCAAACTCTTCTATTATGGATGAACTCTGTACTTGCTGAGGTTTTTCACTCATTTTACCACCACATTATAATAAAAGCAATTCACTTATATACTTCACCCATATTCTTTATTTTGTGGTTTAAGATGCCAACAGTTAGGCAGTGTAGTTTCTGTGGACACGAGATACCACCTGGCACTGGATTAATGTTTGTAAAAAATGACGGAACAATTTTATGGTTTTGTTCAAGTAAATGTAGAAAATCTATGTTAAAATATCACAGAGATCCCAAAAAATTCAAATGGACTACAAAATATCTCAAGGTGAAGTGAAAGTGGTAGTTGAGAGAACGTTTGTCATGATAAAGCCAGATGGAGTCAAAAGGGGATTAATAGGAGAGATAATTAGTAGATTCGAAAAGAGAGGATTAAAAATAGTTGCACTAAAGATGGTAAAAATGGATGTGAAAACAGCAGAGGTATTGTATGAGGAACACAAAGGAAAAGGATTCTTTAACGATCTTATAAACTATATTACATCTGGACCGGTTGTATGTATGGTTATAGAAGGTGAAGATGTAGTACAAGTGATAAGAAGAATGATTGGAAACACTGATCCTAAAGAAGCCCCACCAGGAACGATAAGAGGTGATTTGGCGTTATCAAAGTCGGAAAACGTTATTCACGCATCAGATTCTCCGGAGAAGGCTAAAAGAGAGATTTCAATATTCTTTGACTCATCAAATTTGTAAACCTAACCCATATAGGGGATCCTCTGCTCTTTTTATTCTTATCAAATCTTTGATAACTTCTTTCATATCATCAGTTATAGTACTGGAATAACGTGTGACTAGGATCTCTAAGTCCTCTTTCGGGACATCAGTATATAACATGTCCCCTTCATTTACTTGCCTTCCTATCATCGCATTACTCTTAATCGATATGGCTACTTCCATGCCTTTCGATGCTCTATCTACACTCTTCTTGTTATCCTGAATTTGTAAAATTTCGCCTATTCTTTTTCCATCTTCTTTAATTAAAGGATATTTAGGTTTAATTATCCCACCTAAAACTTCAACTCCCACAATGATTGGATCACTACGTCTAAACACGTAACCGGGAAGTATTTTTATCTTACCGGGTAAAATTAAGTTCTCGAGTGTTTTTCTTTTTTCAGATTCCTTAACATCAGTTATATATTTCTTTACATCTTCTATCAGCTGATATATTATATCACTATAGATAATTTTAACGTTACCAGTTTCTATATTGGGTAAAGTCTTAACTCTGAAGGCAGCAATTATTCCGTATTCTCTAGCCTGATTCATTACTATGTTAGCTTCTATGAGATCTTTTTTCGTTATAGGACCTATATCTGCTAATCTAATTGGTATACCTTCTCGTTTCAGTGCACTTATTATAGCTTCTAACGTACCTAAACTATCAGCTTTTACAACTATGCCTGCAGTATCACTGCTGTAAAACCTTATCTCTTTTATTTCTTCCTCGATCTGTTTCTTATATTCCTCGATTTGATTCTGGTTTTCTACCACATATAATGATGATCCAGCTAATGCGTTATCAAGTTCTGGTGCTGATATTTTTACCCCTGCTGCAGCGTACACTTCGTCTATAGGATAAAGATCATATTTAGAGAGCTTCATATCTTGTAGCGGTTTAGGTACAAAAATACCTCTTACTTTTGTGATTATAGGACCGTTTATCCCACCTAAAACTATTATATCATTTCTCTTGAGTACACCATCGTATATTATAACATCGATCGTATGTCCTAATCCCGGATCTTCTTTCACCTCTAGAATAACGCCCTTAGCTGGTCCCTCAGCAAATCTTAACTTAGTCTCTAAATACCTTTGTGTTAATCCAGCTAATAACGCTAATAAGTCAGCTACTCCTTCACCTGTCTTTGCAGATAACGGTACTATGGCAATATTTTTAGTAAAATCTCTTATTCTGTCATATCTGTCTGCATTAAAGCCTAATTCTCCTAGTTTTGAAACTAAGTTGTAAACTAAATTATCTAAATAAGCCTTTACATCAGCTCTCTGCAGCTCAATAGTTTCAAGAAAAGGTAAGTCGTAGTTTGCTTTCCAACCCGGTATTCTATCTATCTTATTTGCAGCTACTAAAAATGGAACTTTTCTGTCTCTAAGTATCTGTATAGACTCTATTGTTTGCTTCTGTATACCTTCTACTATATCAACTACTAATATCGCTATATCCGCAACGCTTCCGCCTCTTCTTCTTAAATTAGAGAAGTACTCGTGTCCTGGCGTATCTATAAATAATAAGCCGGGTATTTGCAACTTAATGGGTATTTTTTTCTTAAGTGGCTCAGCAAGTTTCTCTATTATATAACTAGGGACGAAACTAGCACCTACCTCTTGTGTCATCTCGCCTGGCTCTTTTTTTACTACTGCTGTTCCTCTAATTTTGTCAAGCAAAGTTGTTTTGCCATGGTCTACGTGCCCTAATACTACTACTATTGGCTGCCTAAGTTTTTTAGTATTACTAATAAAGCATCACCTATACTCAGCTTAGACTTCTAAGTAAATTAGTTTATTGGATTTGAATAGTGTAGTGAGTAAAGGTAAAACAGTATATTGCGTCATAAAGAATAAAATACTTAATCTATAAAAATGACGTCTTTTCGGTGATTATACGAGGTCTTAAGGTTTTTAATATATAGAGTAAAACTCTTAATAGCTATAACAGTATGTGATTATAGGTTAATAATGAGAGGTTCATCTACTAGTAAGAAGATAGATCCCAGAATCCATTATCTAGTGCCTAAGCATGAAATACTTAGCGTTGAAGAAGCTTATAAGATATTAAAGGAATTAGGTGTAAAGCCCGAGCAATTAAGTTGGATAAGAGCCTCTGATCCAGTCGTTAAAGCAATTGGTGCTAGACCAGGGGATATTATTAGGATAGTTAAGAAAAGTCCGATTTACGGAGAAGTCATCTCTTATAGGTATGTAATTAGTGGATAAGCTGAGAGGAGGAGTAATAATGTCAGATTATCTAGAGATTAATGATAAATGGTCTATTATCGAAGCCTATTTCAAAAGTAAGGGTCTAGTTAGGCAACATTTAGATTCTTATAATGATTTCGTTAGAAATAAACTTCAAGAAATAATTGATGAGCAGGGAGAAATACCCACAGAAATACCCGGTTTAAAAGTAAAGCTCGGTAAAATTAGAATAGGTAGGCCTAGAGTTAGGGAGGCAGATAGAGGAGAAAGGGAAATTACGCCAATGGAAGCCAGGCTAAGAAACTTGACATACGCTGCGCCTCTATGGCTTACCATGATACCTATTGAGAACAACATAGAAGCAGAACCAGAGGAAGTTTACATTGGAGATTTACCAATTATGCTTAAGTCTTCAATTGATCCAATTTCACAATATACATTAGACAAGTTAATTGAAATAGGGGAAGATCCAAAAGATCCAGGAGGTTACTTTATAGTTAATGGTTCCGAACGTGTGATTGTAACGCAAGAGGATCTAGCCCCAAATAGAGTTCTCGTTGATGTAGGAAAGACTGGCTCAAATATAACACATACAGCAAAAATAATATCGAGTACGGCGGGCTATAGGGTTCCTGTAACCATTGAAAGACTTAAAGATGGAACTTTTCATGTTTCGTTCCCTGCTGTGCCTGGCAGGATACCGTTTGTAATAATGATGAGAGCGTTGGGATTAATAACAGATAGAGACATTGTCTACGCCGTGTCTTTAGATCCAGAAATTCAAAACGAGTTGTTTCCGTCTATTGATCAAGCTAGTTCAATAGCTACAACAGACGATGCTCTAGACTTTATAGGCAATAGAATTGCTATAGGTCAGAAGAGGGAAAACAGAATTGAAAAAGCACAGCAAATTATTGATAAATATTTCCTTCCACATTTAGGTACTTCTCCAGATGATAGAAAAAAGAAAGCCTACTATCTGGCTTACGCAGTCTCTAAAGTTATTGAATTGTATCTTGGAAGGAGAGATGCTGATGATAAAGATCATTATGCAAATAAAAGATTGAGGCTAGCAGGAGATCTATTCGCAAGCTTGTTTAGGGTAGCGTTTAAAGCCTTCGTTAAAGATCTAACATATCAGCTCGAAAAATCTAAGGTTAGAGGAAGGAAGCTTAGTCTAAAAGCCTTAGTTAGACCAGATATTATAAGTGAGAGAATTAGGCATGCGTTGGCTACTGGGAATTGGGTAGGCGGAAGAACTGGAGTAAGTCAGTTATTAGATAGAACTAATTGGCTTTCAATGTTAAGCCATTTAAGAAGAGTAATATCCTCATTAGCTAGGGGACAGCCAAACTTTGAAGCTAGAGATTTGCATGGTACACAATGGGGAAGAATGTGTCCATTTGAAACCCCTGAAGGTCCTAATAGTGGTTTAGTTAAAAACTTAGCCTTAATGGCTCAGATATCTGTTGGAGTTAATGAGAGGGTAGTAGAGAAGATGTTATATGAACTTGGGGTAATTCAGTTAGAAGAGGTTATAAGGAGGGTGACTGAAGGTGGAGAAGATCAGAATAAGTATTTGAATTGGAGTAAGGTTATATTGAATGGAAGACTAATAGGCTATTATCCAGATGGTAGTGAAATAGCAAATAAAATTAGAGAAATAAGGAGAAAAGGAGAGATCAGTGACGAAGTAAATGTTGCCCATATGTCAACAGAGTTTATAAATGAGGTATATGTTAATTGTGACTCCGGCAGAGTTAGAAGACCACTTATAATATTATCTAATGGGAAACCCTTAGTACAAAAGGAGGATATTGAGAGATTAAGAAAAGGTGAAATTCAATTTGATGATTTAGTTAAGCAAGGTAAAATAGAATATCTAGATGCACAAGAAGAGGAAAATGCGTACGTAGCGTTAGAACCCAAAGATATCACTGCAGAACATACTCATCTTGAAATATGGCCTCCTGCCATATTAGGTATAACAGCTTCTATAATACCTTATCCAGAGCATAACCAGTCACCGAGAAATACCTATCAATCAGCTATGGCTAAACAAGCTTTAGGGCTATACGCAGCTAACTATCAATTGCGTACTGATACTAGGGCACATTTATTACATTATCCTCAGAAACCACTAGTACAAACTAGAGCCTTAGAGCCTATAGGATATACTAGTAGACCTGCTGGAAATAATGCGATATTGGCAATAATGTCATATACTGGTTATAATATGGAGGATGCAATAATAATGAATAAGTCTTCTATAGATAGAGGAATGTATAGGTCAACATTCTTTAGACTTTATTCTACTGAAGAAGTAAAATATCCAGGTGGGCAGGAGGACAAAATAATAATGCCAGAAGCTGGAGTAAGGGGTTATAAAGGGAAAGAATATTATAGACTCCTTGAAGATAACGGGATTGTATCTCCTGAGGTTGAGGTAAAAGGAGGAGATGTATTAATAGGTAAAGTAAGCCCGCCTAGGTTTCTGCAGGAATTTAAAGAGTTGTCACCAGAACAAGCAAAGCGTGACACTTCAATAGTTACTAGACACGGAGAGATGGGAGTAGTTGATTTAGTTTTAGTGACTGAAACAGCTGAGGGTAATAAATTGGTTAAAGTAAGAGTTAGAGATCTTAGAATACCTAATATTGGTGATAAGTTTGCTAGCAGGCATGGGCAAAAAGGAGTCATAGGGATGTTAATACCTCAAGCTGATATGCCGTATACTACTAAAGGTGTTGTTCCAGATGTAATTCTTAATCCACATGCATTGCCTTCCAGAATGACGTTAGGACAAATCATGGAAGGTATAGCTGGGAAATATGCTTCCTTATCTGGCAAAGTAGTTGATGCAACGCCATTCTACAAGACTCCAATAGAATCATTGCAAAAAGAGCTCATAAAATATGGATATTTGCCAGATTCAACAGAAGTTGTATATGATGGGAGAACTGGGCAGAAATTGTTATCTAGGATATATTTTGGTGTAGTTTACTACCAAAAACTGCATCATATGGTAGCTGATAAAATACATGCTAGAGCTAGAGGTCCAGTGCAAATACTAACTAGACAACCAACTGAGGGAAGAGCTAGAGAAGGCGGCCTTAGGTTTGGTGAGATGGAGAGGGATTGCTTAATAGGTTTTGGGACAGCTATGTTAATTAGGGACAGGTTACTTGATAACTCAGATAAGACGACAATTTACGTATGTGAGCAATGCGGATATATTGGATGGTATGATAGGAATAAGAATAAGTATGTGTGTCCTATACATGGAGACAGATCTAACTTATATGCCGTAACAGTCTCCTATGCATTTAAACTTTTAATTCAAGAATTAATGAGTATGATAATCTCACCAAGATTAGTTTTGGAGGATAAGGTCATCATAAATAAGGGTGATCATAATGAGTGAAAAAGCTATAAAAGGAGTAAAATTTGGAATATTGTCACCAGACGAAATAAGGAAGATGTCAGTAACGGCTATTATAACACCAGACGTGTATGATGAAGACGGAACTCCAATAGAAGGTAGCGTAATGGATCCTAGATTAGGTGTAATAGAACCAGCTCAAAAGTGCCCCACTTGTGGGAATACATTAGGTAATTGTCCAGGACATTTTGGACATATAGAGTTAGTTAGACCTGTAATACACGTTGGTTTTGTAAAACACGTCTATGATTTCTTAAGAGCTACTTGTAAGAGATGTGGACGGCTCAAAATATCGCAAGAGGAAATTGATAAATATTCAAGAATATATAATGCTATACGTAGAAGATGGCCTTCGGCAGCTAGAAGATTAACAGAGTATATAAAGAAAACAGCCATTAAGTCCCAAGAATGTCCACACTGTGGTGAGAAGCAATATAAAATAAAATTGGAAAAGCCATATAATTTCTATGAAGAGAGAAAAGAAGGTGTAATGAAGCTATCCCCGTCAGATATTAGAGAGAGATTAGAGAAAATTCCTGATACTGACGTAGAAATTATGGGATATGATCCTAAGACTAGTAGACCAGAATGGATGATTTTAACTGTATTACCAGTACCTCCTATCACAATAAGACCTTCTATAATGATTGAGAGTGGTATAAGAGCTGAGGATGACTTAACTCATAAATTGGTGGATATTGTAAGGATAAATGAGAGGTTAAAGGAAAGTATTGATGCTGGTGCACCTCAATTAATAATAGAAGATTTATGGGATTTACTACAGTATCATGTATCAACGTATTTTGATAACGAAATACCCGGCTTACCTCCATCTAAACATAGATCCGGTAGACCTTTAAGGACATTAGCACAGAGATTAAAAGGTAAGGAAGGTAGATTTAGAGGAAACCTATCTGGTAAAAGAGTCGATTTCTCTTCAAGAACTGTTATTTCGCCAGATCCTAATATTAGTATTGATGAAGTAGGAGTGCCAGAGTTAGTAGCTAGAACGTTAACAGTTCCAGAAAGAGTTACACCTTGGAATATAGAAAAACTAAGACAAATTATTATAAATGGACCTGATAAGTGGCCTGGAGCAAACTATGTGATAAGGCCAGATGGAAGACGAATAGATCTTAGATATGTTAAAGATAGGAAAGAGTTATCTTCTACCATATCTGTTGGCTATATAGTAGAGAGACATTTGATTGATGGAGACGTTGTGCTTTTTAATAGGCAGCCGTCTCTACATAGAATATCTATGATGGCTCATAGAGTTAAAGTACTAAAAGGTCTTACTTTCAGGCTTAATTTGCTAGTATGTCCACCCTATAACGCTGATTTTGATGGAGATGAAATGAACTTACATGTTCCCCAGTCAGAGGAGGCAATAGCTGAAGCTAGGGAAATAATGTTAGTTCATAAGAACATTATTACCCCTAGATACGGTGGTCCAATAATTGGTGCAGCTCAAGATTACATAAGTGGAGCTTACTTATTAACAGTTAAGACAACACTATTAACTAAGGAAGAAGCTCAAGAAATTTTAGGCGTAGCTGATGTTAAAGTAGATTTAGGAGAACCAGCTATTCTAGCACCAAAAGAATATTACACTGGGAAACAAGTCGTCAGTATTTTCTTGCCTAAAGACTTCAATTTTCATGGACAGGCTAATGTAAGTAGTGGTCCAAGGCTCTGTAAGAATGAGGATTGCCCACACGACTCATTTGTTGTAATTAAGAAAGGTATCCTATTAGAAGGAGTATTTGATAAGAAAGCTATTGGAAATCAACAGCCAGAAAGTATACTTCATTGGCTTATTAAGGAATATTCTCCAGAGTATGGAAAATGGTTAATGGACAACTTATTTAGAGTATTCATAAGATTTATTGAATTGCACGGCTTTACTATGACTCTTGAAGATGTATCCTTAGAAGATAGTATAAAGAAGGAGATATATAGTGAGATAGATAAAGCCAAGGTTGAGGTTAATAACTACATAGAAAAGTATAAGAAAGGAGAGTTAGAACCTATTCCGGGTAGAACTTTGGAAGAGAGCCTTGAGAATTACATTTTGGATACTTTAGATAAATTAAGGAGTACTGCAGGTGATATTGCAAGCAAATATTTAGATCCATTTAATTTTGCTTACGTTATGGCTAGAACTGGAGCTAGGGGTAGCGTGTTAAACATTACCCAGATGGCTGCCATGTTAGGGCAACAATCTGTAAGGGGAGAGAGGATTAGAAGAGGTTATACGACTAGGACACTTCCACACTTTAAACCCTACGATATTTCTCCAGAAGCAAAGGGGTTCATTTACTCCTCATTTAGAAGCGGGCTGAATCCAATAGAGTTATTCTTCCATGCAGCAGGAGGTAGGGAAGGGCTAGTTGATACTGCAGTGAGAACTTCACAGAGTGGATACATGCAGAGAAGGTTAATTAATGCCTTATCTGATCTAAGAGTGGAATATGATGGTACTGTGAGAAGTCTTTATGGCGAAGTAATTCAAACCGCTTATGGTGATGATGGAGTATTCCCAATGTATTCAGCTCATGGTAAGTCTATTGATGCAAATAGAATTTTAGAAAGAGTAGTGGGGTGGAAGACATGATAGACGAGAGAGATAAACAATATCTGGAAGAGAAAGCAGAGAAAGCTTCCTCAATTCTTCCACAAAAAGTAGTAAATGACTTGAAAAATTTAATTGTAAGTAAAGATGTTTTGATAAGCAGGGACGAAATAGACAAGATATTTGAGTTAGCCATAAATGAATATAGTAATGGTTTAGTGGAACCTGGTGAACCAATAGGTATTGTAGCTGCTCAGTCGATAGGAGAACCTGGTACACAGATGACGTTAAGGACATTCCACTTCGCTGGCATAAGGGAACTTAACGTAACTCTAGGTCTTCCAAGATTAATAGAAATAGTCGACGCAAAGAAGGTACCGTCTACACCTATGATGACGATTTACCTTACAGATGAATATAAGTATGATAGAGATAAGGCGTTAGAGATAGCTAGAAAAATAGAATTTACTAAAGTTGAGAGTGTTGTAGCTTCTACCAGTATAGATATAGCGTCAATGTCAATAGTTATTCAATTAGATAAGGAGATGTTAAGAGATAAGGGAATTAGTATTGAGGAAGTTAAGAAGGCAATAAGTAAGCTAAAGTTAGGAGAGTTTAACGTTGAGGAACAAGAAGATGGCGTTTTAATAATAAGTTTTAGCAGTGTAGACAGTGTTTCTGCCTTATTTAGAATAAGAGACAAGATCCTTAATACAAAAATTAAAGGTGTTAAAGGTATTAGAAGAGCGATTGTCCAAAAGAAAGGAAACGAATACGTAATTATAACAGATGGATCTAATTTAAGTGGAGTCTTAGGTGTTAAGGGAGTAGATAGTTCTAAAATAGAGACTAACAACATTCGTGAAGTGGAAGAAGTGTTTGGAATAGAGGCAGCTAGAGAAATGATAATAAGAGAGATTAGTAAGGTACTATCTGAACAAGGTTTAGATGTTGACTATAGACATATACTGCTAGTTGCAGACGTGATGACCAGAACTGGTGTTGTAAGACAGATAGGTAGGCATGGAGTTACCGGAGAAAAAGGAAGTGTTTTAGCTAGGGCAGCGTTTGAAGTAACAGTAAAACATCTCCTTGATGCAGCTGCTAGAGGAGACTTAGAAGAATTTAAAGGTGTAGTAGAAAACATTATAATTGGTCATCCAATTAAACTAGGTACTGGGATAGTTGAATTAACGATGAAACCGGTATTAAGGTGATAAAAAGTGTCAGAGCAACAAGTTACCCTTGAAGGAGAAATTAAAAATTTAATAAAAACAGGAAAAATAGTCTTTGGGTCTAGAAAAGTTTTAAAATATACTAAAATAGGCAAATTAAAGATGATTATAATAGCTTCTACATTGAGAGGAGATTTAAAAGAAGACATAAAGCATTATGCGAAAATTTCAAATATTCCATTATATGAGTATAACGGAAGTGGATGGGATCTGGGCACTGTGTGTGGAAAACCATTTATGATTTCGGCTATAGGTATAATTGAAGAGGGGGACTCTAGAATTTTAGAGCTTTCAAAGAAGGGGTGATTTTTTGCCTGAAATAAAGTTAACACCTGAAGAAATAAGATATATATCTTTATTTCAAGATGTTACGAAAGCTGTAGTTAGGGATTGCATTATAGATAATGAAAATAATAGGATCATTTTTCTTGTAGAAGGTAAAGATATGGGAATGGCAATAGGAAAGGGAGGAGTAAATGTTAAAAAGTTAAGGAAAATTATAGGAAAAGATATAGAAATCGTGGCTTATAGTGATAATCTGGAGGAATTAGTTAAAAATCTGATGAGTCCAGCTAGGGTTAAAAGTATAAAAATAATTAATTCTAACTCAAGAAAATCTGTATATATAACAGTGGATCCTCAAGATAAGGGGTTAGCCATAGGCAAAAATGGTAGAAACGTTGTTAGAGCAAAGCTAATTTTAAAGAGGTATATGGATATTGATAATGTAGTTATAGTTTAGGTGATTGGAAGTTGAGTAAGAGTAAGTCTCCAAAGGGTATATATTCAGCAAGGAAGCTGAGATTAAAGAGATTAAGGTTTAAGAAAAGTCAAAGAAAGTATAGAAGTAAAATACTGAATTTAAAGGAAAAATACAATCCACTTGAAGGAGCTCCCATGGCTAGAGGGATAGTATTAGAAAAAGTGGGTATAGAATCAAGACAGCCTAATTCAGCAGTAAGAAAATGTGTAAGAGTACAGTTAGTGAAGAATGGTAGGGTTGTTACGGCATTCGTTCCAGGAGACGGTGGAGTTAACTTCATTGATGAGCATGATGAAGTAATGATAGCTGGTATAGGCGGTACTTTAGGTAGGTCTATGGGTGACTTACCTGGCGTTAGGTATAAGGTTATAATGGTTAATGGAGTTTCGTTGGATGCATTATACAAGGGCAAGAAGCAGAAGCCAGTAAGATAATTTACAATTTTTGTTGTCCTTCTCTACTTTCCTTTTCTTGCTCATCTACTAGGCCTTTCTTCACGAAAATCGGTTTATTAGTTATTGTGGCTAAAAATATTGCGTGGCTTGGTATCATTCTCTTTTGAATGACTACTCCATCAAACTTTAGCTCTACAGTAGCTACATAGACTCCGGTTTCTCTTATCATATCATCTATTGTTACTTTTTCTACGTGTTTTGATAAGTCTTCAATTATATCTGGTATAAATGATATAATATCATAAATATTCTCTCTCTTGTCAGCAAATTCCTCTTCTTTATTTCCCTTATTCTTATTTATTGCAATTACTAT
Organism: Sulfolobus sp. A20; assembly: GCF_001719125.1. Taxonomy (NCBI): domain Archaea; kingdom Thermoproteati; phylum Thermoproteota; class Thermoprotei; order Sulfolobales; family Sulfolobaceae; genus Saccharolobus; species Saccharolobus sp. A20. Next base: position 821,707 of record NZ_CP017006.1, on the reverse strand, counting down.
CTCTGGAGGAACACTGAAGAGATAAAACTGTCTACCATCCTCCAAATAGCATACAATGGTCGGAATGCCGTGCAGCGGCATGAAGAATGCGTCAATAGAACTAACCTTTATGTAATCCTCATCTCTAGCTGATAAACTCATGGTCACACACTATAAAATATAGATACACTCATAAATTTAAATATCCAGATCATAGATACCAATAAGAGGGTATAACAAATGTCATTGGATAACTTACGATTAGATATTAAGATATTTGGAAAGTGGGATACTAAAGTCGAAATAAGGGACCCTAGTTTAAAGAAATATATATCATTAGTGCCAGTTTATTTACCTCATACTGGCGGCAGGCATGAACATAGAAGGTTTGGTAAAGCGAGAGTTCCTATCGTAGAAAGGTTAATAAATCAAATTATGAGACCTGGCAGAAATAAGGGTAAGAAACATCTAGCGTATAATATTGTAAAATTAGCATTTGACATTATTTATCTAAAGACTAAGCAAAATCCAATACAAGTGCTTGTAAAAGCGATAGAGAATAGTGCCCCAAGGGAAGAAGTTACACGAATAATGTACGGTGGTATAGTTTATTACGTTGCGGTAGACGTAGCTCCGCAAAGAAGAATAGATTTAGCACTAAGACACATAGCATTAGGCGCTAAAGAAGCATCGTTTAACAATCCTAAGCCTATTGAAGAAGCTTTAGCTGAGGAAATAATTGCGGCAGCAAATAATGATCCTAAGAGTTTCGCTATTAGAAGGAAAGAAGAAATTGAGAGAATTGCCTTAAGTTCAAGGTAAACTTTTATTAACTCTATTACTATATCGATAAGGAGAGTGTTAGTAGATGTCTCAAAAGCCACACCTTAACTTAATAGTAATAGGTCACGTAGATCACGGAAAGAGCACATTAGTAGGAAGACTCTTAATGGATAGAGGATTCATAGACGAGAAAACTGTTAAAGAAGCTGAGGAAGCAGCTAAAAAATTAGGCAAGGAAACAGAAAAGTACGCGTTCTTATTAGATAGACTAAAGGAAGAGAGAGAAAGAGGTGTAACGATAAACTTAACTTTCATGAGGTTCGAGACTAAGAAATTCTTCTTTACGATTATCGATGCTCCTGGACACAGAGACTTCGTAAAGAACATGATAACTGGAGCTAGTCAAGCAGATGCTGCGATATTAGTAGTATCAGCAAAGAAAGGTGAATATGAAGCAGGTATGAGTGTAGAAGGACAGACAAGGGAACACATAATTTTAGCTAAAACCATGGGTCTAGATCAGATTATAGTTGCAGTAAATAAGATGGATTTGACAGAACCGCCTTATGACGAAAAACGTTACAAAGAGATTGTAGATCAAGTAACCAAATTTATGAGAAGCTATGGATTCAATATGAATAAAGTAAAATTTGTTCCAGTTGTTGCACCTAGTGGTGATAACATTACTCACAGATCGGAAAATATGAAGTGGTATAACGGTCCAATTCTAGAAGATTATTTAGATCAGCTAGAAATACCGCCAAAGCCAGTTGACAAGCCGTTAAGAATACCAATACAAGACGTTTATTCGATATCTGGGGTAGGTACAGTACCAGTAGGAAGGATAGAGAGTGGTGTATTAAAAGTAGGTGATAAAGTAGTATTCATGCCAGCTGGGAAGGTTGGTGAAGTTAGATCGATAGAGACTCATCATACTAAGCTAGAAAAAGCTGAACCAGGTGATAACATAGGATTTAACGTTAGAGGTGTAGAGAAGAAAGATATTAAGAGAGGAGATGTAGTAGGTCATGCAAATAACCCACCAACAGTTGTGGACGAGTTCACAGCTAGAGTAATAGTAGTCTGGCATCCAACAGCTATAGCTAACGGTTATACCCCAGTAATTCACATTCACACAGCCAGTATAGCATGCAGAGTCACCGAACTAGTCTCAAAATTAGATCCTAGAACTGGTCAAGAAACAGAGAAGAACCCACAGTTCTTGAAGCAAGGAGACGTAGCTATAATTAAGTTCAAACCAATAAAGCCTCTATGTGCTGAGAAATACAATGAATTCCCACCATTAGGAAGGTTTGCAATAAGAGACATGGGCAAAACAGTTGGTGTAGGAGTAATTACAGAGGTAAAGCCTGCGAAAGTGGAAATAAAGTGAAAAAATACTTTTTTATTATAGGTGAATTTTATGCCAACTAAAGCAAGAATAAGGCTTTGGAGCACGAATGTTGATGACTTAAACTTTGTGGTAAATCAAATAAAAAGTATAGTCGAGAAGACAGGTATTGAGATGAGAGGACCAATTCCATTGCCAGTAAGTAAAATGGCGGTCCCAGTAATGAGACTACCACATGGTGAAGGTAAGAAAAAGTGGGAAAAGTGGGAAATGAGAGTTCATAAAAGATTGATAGATATAGCAGCTGACGAAAGAGTAATGAGACAGATAATGAGAGTAAGAGTACCAGAAGATGTATACATAGAGATCCAATTAATATAAAAATAATCTTTTTATACGCTTTTGCTTTATTCTATTATGCCGGGGTGCCCGAGCGGACTAAGGGGCTGGCCTGGAGAGCCAGTGGGGGTTTCCCCGCACGGGTTCAAATCCCGTCCCCGGCGCTGTGAGGTTTTCACACAATTCCATTTCCCGTTTTTCAATTTGATATAAGTTTCAATCACGTCAACTAAAGGTCCAACGTAAGTTTCCTTTAAATCATAGTTTATCGTTTCCAGTTTATAGACGTAATATCACCCTTTAATCTCACGTATAATACAATTACCATATTTATAACGTGTCTATTTTTCGCCGCAGGTAGTAATTGACAAAAAGTGTTTATAATCATTTAATAACGCGTTAAGTCTAATCATGAAAACGTGTCTATCGATAGAGAAGATTGGTTAATGCCTGGAAAACAAGTTTAACTTCAATACTAATTTAAATTGCAGATAATCTAATATCGTTTTCTTCAAATACTACTAATATTCGTAAACGCTAATATGGTCAGAATCATTATACAGAAGAGGGCAAAGCTCACTATAAGCCTCATTTAAGATACTTGAAGGCAAGTTAGTCTTATATTTCGAGACTCATTAAAAATATTAATCTTGGATAAGAAGATGTTTTTAGCCTTAAATTATTGATGATGAGGAAAAGCCGTATTGAAAAATGATATAGCGAGGCAGCCACTGATGATCTTTGTGGGAATTGATCCGGGGAGTATAACATACGCAATAGCTGTAGTAAATGAGTTAGGAGAGCTTATCAATTATTTTGAGATACCTACTGATTTAATAGAAAAAGATGCATTCAGAATATCTAAATTGATAGCGAATTATAAACCCTCAGCTATAGCTTTACCCTCTGGTCATGGATTACCCTTTCTAAGAATAAGAGATATTGGTGACAAACAAATTTTCTTACTTACGCTAAAAGACCCTTTTACACGTGGACCCTTAAGGGAATTCTTAGTGTCCTCGAAACAATTCTTGTCTACGTTTAATGCATTTACTATACCTTCAGCAATAGAACTTAATAGTATTCCTTTAGAGAAGAAGATAAACGCTATAGATAAAGGGACTGCTGATAAGGTGGCTTCAGCATTCTTCTATAGGATATACTTAAGAATTAAGGACTTCGTCCTAGTAGAATTAGGCAGGAAATTTAGTGCAGTTCTCGTAGTACTTAATGGTAAAATAATTGATGGATATGGTGGCACATATTTGAATAGCTTAGACGGAGAAATAGCTTATCTTTTACACAAATATTCCAGCATAACTAAATCAACAGTATATAATATAGGCAATAATTTGACCTTAGTAAAGATGATAGCCGAGTGGTATTCAAATAAATATAATATACCAATTATTGTTTCGGGTTCCTCAAAAGACGTAATGGATATTGGTAATAAGTATGACTTTAAATTTAAGGAATCTGCTATTGGTTCAGCATATATAGCTAATGCTTATTTTGGTGGTAGCCTATATAAATACCTTGAAGAGGGAATGCTAGAAAGCTCTGGAACTCCAATATCTTATGTGAGGTTAGATGAATGGAAAGAAGTTACTTCTTGGATAGAGACATTGTAATCGATAAGCAAAATAACGTGTATACAGTATTAACTAATTATAACCCTCCAGGATACATTTTCGCTTATCTGAAATACGTTTACACCGGAAAAGGTTTGTGGAAGGGTTATGAAAGGGTATTAAAGGAATATGGAGTACATAACTTAATTAAATTAAAACAGAAGTTCATCTTTGAAAGTTGTTATGATGCTTATTTTCCCGTAATATTTAAATCAGAAGTTGATAAGCATCTAAAACCCGAAGAGGAGCTAAGGCGCTTGATAAAAAGAAGTATAAATGATGATTTAGTATACACCTTATTAGATTTCATAGAAAGATATGTAAGGCTCGCTAACGTGGGAATAACCGGGTCACTACTTTTAGGAAGTTATCATGAGAACTCTGACATTGATATAATAATTTATGGCTGTAAAAGATCTTTAGATTTTATTGAAAATTTTAATGGTTTTGAAAGAGATCAAGACTGGATAATCAGTGCTAATAACAATTACAATATAGATTTCGCTGATTTACTCTACAGTAATAAAAGGAGAGGTATTTATAGAGGAAAAAGGATTTCAGTACTTTTTGCTGATGACAAACCTTGGAGGTATTGTGAAAAAGTATGTGAGAAATTAGGCAAGGTTACATTTAGTGCAATAATTTCGGGGGGGTGTGAAGCATTATTTTATCCCTCTGTAGCTACTGTCGAAAGTGGTCTAGCTTCTAAAATAGTAAGTTATGAGGGAGTGTTTTCTAATGTGTTATATGGAAATAGAAGAAGAGTATTAGTAGAAGGCATGTTAATGAAGTGTGAGGATGAAAAAATAGTAATAATAGGTGATAGAGATGTCAGAGGATTTGTCAAGCCTTTGCAATGATATAGCCTTCATCTTAAGCCAATCCACTCTAATGGAGGCTTATGTATTTAAGCCGGGTAATGCAAATAGATTTCAAGATATTAAGAATGTAAAATTTTTAGATATAATTAAAAGTTCAATCTTATCTGAAAATTACTATAGAGAATTATGTATTAGAAAAAAAGAAGGGAAAAGAAGTGAAATCTATGATACTTTACCAAGAATAATTGACGATGCTAGAAAACTAGGATTTGAATACCAAATTTTTGGCACTTATTTACTTTTAGCCCCAATAGCATATATAGCTCTTAGCGTTAGTAATGTGAAAGAGTTAAGAGAGCAACTAATGATTATGATAAAGGAGTTAGGAGAGAACGAGTCTAAATATTTTCTTCAAGTACTAACTAAGTTAAACCTAACCTACCTAGGTAAAATGATTGAAATAGATTATAGAAAAATCAACAATATAAAATTTTACAAATTATTAGAAATCTCAAAGGATTATGATATTGTAGCTTATAACATGTTTAATGGTTATTCAATAACTTACCAAGCATATAATATAATAAAAGAAAACTTATGTGGTTTAGAGAAAGACATTCAAAGGGCATTTATTAAGCTATTGTCGTATTACCCTGATACTCTAATCTTCAAGAAATATGGTGCATTAATAGCACTAAAAGTTTCTAAGTATGCCAGAACTATCTCTGAATGTCCAACAGATGATGAGTTGAAAAGATTCAATCAATTCTTAACCTCTAATAACCTAAATCCAGGGGCAACAGCAGATCTTATAGCATCAGCCTTAGCTATATATTATCTAGATGAGTGGTACAATAAGAAAAATAGCATTAATAGCAGGCTTTCCGTGTGCGATTGATCTTATAAACTACGTTAATAATCTAGACGCTGATCTAATTATAGGACTAGGAGATGTAGAATGTCCGCAGTACATTAAGAGTGAATTCTACGGAATATTAGGAGAAATGGAGGATGTATCAGTATTGAAATATTTAAGAAAAAATAATAAATATTTCACCAAATTATCAAACATTTCATCAGATTTCTCCAGTGAAGTAGTAGTTACACACTATCCACCTAAAGGCTCTATCACTGGAAAAATATTTGGCGTAACGATTGGTTCTGAAGATATAATGAATAAAGTCAAAAAACATCAACCCTTATTGCTATTCCACGCACATTCAAGTATACGAGGTGAATTCGAATTAGGAAAAACTAAAATTGTTTCTATAGGTAACCTGATTAACGGACATTACGTAGAGTATTACGTTAATGAAATGAGATATGAATTTAAAGAGGTCTAGCCATCAGATAGGCATCTTCCCCATCTGCGTAATAAGCTTTTAAAACTTTCACCTTACTAAATCCTAGTTTTTCATATAGCGCTATCGCTGGATCATTACTCACTCTAACCTCTAAATAAACTTCCTCAGCCTTATAATCATTTTTCATACTCTGCATTGAAGCATTTAACAAAGCTGTTGCAATTCCCCTTCTTCTATACTCTTCTAATACTGCAATTGATACAACATGCCCCTTTCTCACCAAAACTGGCAACTGTCTCAAATTACTAAAGCCCCATTCGATCCTAGGCATAATATATCCAACAACTTTGCCATCTGCAACTGCCACAAAAAATGCTAAATTATACTCCTTTAAGTGCTCTACAAAGAAGTAATAAGGATAATTTTCTGGCAAAGTTAATCTATTTATCTTTATAATTTCATCAATATCATCCATTCTAGCATTCCTTGTAGAAAAATCCTTACCCTTTTCTTTCTCAGTGATCTCCATGAAAATAGATTTATATTAAGAAGTTAATATATATGCCCATAAATATGACACATCCTTCTAAGAAAATTATAGGAAGCGTCAGTCAAGAGCTAATGGGAAAAAAAGTACTTCTTGGCGTTACCGGAAGTGTATCGATTTATAAATCATTAGATTTAGCTAGAAACCTAATGAGGATAGGTGCTGAAGTAAATGTAATTATGAGCAGAGATGCAATCAAATTAGTGTCTCCAGAAATGTTTAGGTGGGCTACTGGTAATGAAGTTTACACGAGACTAACTGGAGATATTGAGCACGTTAGTTTAGCTGAGGACAATGACGCGTTTATCATAGCACCTGCTACAGCTAATACAATAGCTAAAATAGCTAATGGAATTGCGGACACGCCTATAACTTCAACTGTATTAAATTTCATCGGAATGAAAAAACCAGTAATTATAGTCCCAGCAATGCACCTACAAATGTACATTTCTCCTCAGATAACCAATTCTATTAACAAGTTAAGAGAAGTCGGAATTGAAATAGTAGAGCCAGAGATAGTGAATGATTTAGCTCATTATCCTGATGTAGAATATCTAACTGATAAAATATCCTCTTATTTGCTGAGAGGACGTGATCTATCTAAGCTAAAAATACTAGTTACTGCTGGACCTACTAGAGAGTATTTAGACGGAGTTAGGTTTATCTCTAATCCTAGCAGTGGAACTATGGGAATAGCTATAGCTAATGAAGCCTTCTTCAGAGGAGCTGATGTTAAGTTAATTCACGGTCCAGTTAGCTCAAAACTTTCACCTTATGTTAAAAATAAAGTATCAGTAGAGTCAACAGAGGAAATGTTAAACGAAGTTATAAACAGTTTAGAAAAAGAGAAGTATAACGTAGTAATACTAGCTGGAGCCCCAGCTGACTATAAGTTTAAAAATAAATTTGACAGCAAAATTGATAGTCACGTCGAAATTCCTAAAGTAGAATTAGAGAAAACTCCAAAAATCTCATCTTATGCGAGGAAATATGACACGTTTCTAGTTGGCTTTTCAGCTGAAACCGTGAACTCCGATGAGGAATTAATAGAGAAAGCTAAGTTAAAGATGCAAAGGCACAACTTTGATTTAATTGTAGCTAACAACGTTAAAAGAAAGGATATAGGGTTCTCCTCTGAATATAATGAAGTAATAATGGTAGACAAAGGTCAAAACATAATAAAAGTAGAGAAAGCTTACAAGACTATCGTAGCGAGAAGAATATTGGACGTGATAAGAGATAAGGTAAAAACAAATTAAGCAACTAACTAAAATTCTTTGTAGTGCAGTTATGCATGAAAAAATTCAGAACTGATATACAGTTTACTAACATTTTAATAAGTATAACTTACTATATACCTAAATAACTTCACTTATTGTTATGATATTTCATTACAAAACAAGGTTGAAATGCTAAGAATTTATTTAGCAGTTAATTATTATCATCCTATAAAAATAAGTTTTAATTTAAAATCAAAAGTCAGTTTAGCCATAATTACATATCATCAACGAGGTTTAAGATTAGGAAATAACTTTAAAGGCTATTAGTTTCAATATATTATGTGGCGGGGTAGCATAGCGGGGTGGGCTAGCCTGGTAAGGCCGCGGGGCTCATAACCCATTCACACGTGAGACACCCCGAGGTCCCTGGTTCAAATCCAGGCCCCGCTACCATAAAATTACATGCTTGATAAAAATTCGAGATCCCCTAACTTTATATACCGCTTCTCTCACTTATTATGTTGAAGATGCCGCGGTAGTCTAGCGGTCTAGGATGGGGGCCTGTCGAGCCCCTGACCCGGGTTCAAATCCCGGCCGCGGCGCATTTATTTTTGCGGTGTTGAAACTTTCTCTTAAGGAGCTTCCAGTCAACTCTTACCAATATCTATGTTTTGTTAGCAACAGTATATCTTCATGCTTTAATAAAGCAGTCTGTTACTAAATCGAAATATGAGAGAAAAAGATTGACTTTACTGTTAAGCATTATAATAGCGTCATAAAGCTATAAATTCTATTATAATCCCATTTCAAATGTGTATAGTGCATACTTGAGTGTTTTACTGCTTTTGTTTCTCTCTTAACTAGCTTTTCCCTCATTGATTAGTGTGTCCTCTAGTTTACTAGGTGTATGGTTTCTCAAAGTAGCATGTTGTAATCGTCTCTTATCCAACCTCTGAGCAGTGTATTTTGGCTTCCTTGAATGTTTTTCCATCTTTTCTGAGAATGCTAGGTATATTCCCTTGTCTGATTATTATTGTGAATATCTACTTGTATAGTCCTTTTTTGAAGTATGTCCAAGTCTATGAATTTTGATATTGCCTTGAGGTCTTACAGTTCAACTAATACTTGCCATATCCAAGTGGAGACATTACCCTTATTTAAAACCCTTGCCATTAACACATTAAAGCTATCTTAGCCCCCTTAGGATACCTATCCTTTGTAACCTCAAGGAACTTCCTATTATGCTCCTGCTTACTAACCTTAACTACATGATGGCTATTACAAAGTTGGTATATCCTTATAAACCCTCTTCCTACACTTTTTGTTCATAAGTAATACTAAATGGGTCAATAAATTTTACCTTCACAACAGCCTATGTTTACACTATTGAAAGAGGATAAAAATGGTTTTATACTTTGAAATGGATTGATTTGATCTGACCTCCGCCCTAAAGGACGAGGCTTTCCTCACTTGTAACTTTCACAGTTTACCGAAGAAAATTGGATTTTAACGAAATTAAGGGATGGTATCACTAACGAGGAATCTTTATCGTTAACTTTCAATTCTATTATAGATCCCATAGTCAGAATAGCTTAGAAGCTTGTGCGGAAAATAGCGTAATGCAACATCTAACTTTTACGTTAGTTCTAAATTCTATGCCCTACAAACTCACTCTCCAAAAATACTGGGGAGTATTATCACTAATCTCACTCTTCCATCTTTTGTTTTGTAATAATAACGCACATTACATTTAGGTACCTTATAAATAACCTTCTCCGCCACACCATCACCAAGATAATAAAAAGTATGATGATTTTACTATAAACATTAGGGCAATAATTTATGAGTGTGGAACTGCGTAAAAGTTACTCATACGGGGTCTGTTTTTGCATAAGCAAAATAAACAAAGAAAACTACACAGTTCCAAACGTGTAAATTAGTCTTGATACGGGGTTATCTATAGCAGAGCCACAGAAATGTTGAGAAACATCTTGAAGGTATATGCTATAACCTTGGGAAAAGATACTGTTAATATTGAAGTCTTCAATGTAGTGATGAATGGGTCCCGTTACGATATATTGTTTGACCCCCTAGGTCTAACAGAGAGAGATGTGGAGTTTCTGCAATACATAAAAGAGGCAGAGAGGAAGTTGGTAATGAAGAGTCAAGAAGAGAAAATAGAGACTACGTTATCAACAATAGAAGATATTATGTATCTATCAAATTAAGAGTAAGTCATACGTTTCCGATATTGAAAGAGTTAGTGGGAAAAGGGTTTTAGTGTATAGTGAAAAGTTTAACGGAAAAAACTCACATGGGGCTTAACAAAGTTGGACAATAAGATACTAGAGTTAGCTAATGGCAATCCCCCAGTCAGACTGACAGAAACAATTTCGTTTTTTCAATCTTTGAGGTTCTTTACCTCCAACTTCAATCTCTCGTGGGATCTCGTAACTTTTTGTTGGTTACCAATGCTTATAAACGCGTTTTGGTAGCCATGATACATGGCGTAAAAATGGCTAAAGAGAAGATGTGTTATAAATATGGCGATTATATTATGCGCGAGATTAAAGGGCGGTATTACGTCTATGAATTGGAAACGGTAAACGCTGAGATAAAGGAAACTTATGTTGGTCCTTTAGTTGACGTAGTAGAGGCTTATATAAAATTGAAAGAGGGGTGGGGAGATTCCCCCACAGTGCCGCGGCCGGGATTTGAACCCGGGTCACGGGCTCGAAAGGCCCGCATACTCTCGGTATGCATAACCTGCACTTGACCGGGCTATACTACCGCGGCAGTTACCATATATAAGCTAAGATCTAATTTAAAGTTTTTCTCCTTACCAAAACGAGGCTTCCGACCTCCTCCCCGCCCTAAAGGGCTAGGATTCCGCTGAGGTCTAAAGCATTACTCCCCTTTGTGGGAGTTACTCCATTTGACGTTATGAGGAAGGAAAGAGGTTTTTCAGTATCTTAACAATTTTCTTTATTGTTCTCTTCATAATGTTTAAAGCACCATTAACGTGGCTGTGAAGTCTACGACCTAAAGGGCAGTTAATGGCTCCCCTAAGCTTCCTACTCACTTCAACGTTAGGGAAAGCCCAAAGCTTAGACATATTATACTCCATAACTAGAAACACCTTTTGTCTTTCCTCATCAACTTCATAGCGGTCTTGCCTAACTACTAGGATTAACTTCCTCTTCTCGTTCTCTTTCAAATATCCCGGTGGTGAGATATACTTGACGAATTGCGGTAAGCTGTTTTTATTCTTCCGTAATGAGAAAAAGGAAGACCACGCTTCATTATTCTTCTGTAATATAGCTTATCCATTAACCCCAGGCACCTCTTTGTACTTCTCATAGAATTTATTCCAAATGCCCTTGAAGTCTACTTTCTTTTGTTGGAAGAACTGTTGTCTTCTCTCATAGTTTACCTCGTTCCATAGTTTAGCTGACGTGTCTGCTAATTTCCTCAGCTTTTATGCTGTGCCTCACTAGGTAACACTCTAACAACGATTGTACGGACGCCCTGGTATTGCGGGAGTAATGATCGGCTCCCGCTCCTCATGGTATTGAAGTCAGTCAGAATGGAGTGTCATAGGAAGAGGTGGGAAAAAGGAGTTTAAAACATTTCCCCGCCTTAAAAGGCTAGATTTTCTTTTTCATTTATAACTTCTATTTCTATATTTAAAGAATTATATAATTTATATTAAATATTTGGAAAACATAGCGTATAATAGTTATTGAGGCATGGATTAAGAGGCTAAGAAATTATAAGAGCATATTTCTTAGTTACTGGATATATTGCGGTATATTTTCCGTAAGTTATAGCCTTCACTTCTTTATCTTTTTCCTTTTTTGGTTTTCAATCTTCTTGGACGTATTTTCATTCTTGTTATTAACTGAGATCCCCTTATGTTTTTGATTGCAATGAGTGTTACGAATGCTTTAGAGTTTTTCCATGAATTTTTAACGCTTAACGAATCTTCATCATTCATGGACTTGTTCAGTCATAAGGATAAGATGAGAAGTAAGTTAAGGACATCTCTTATCTGAAATCATCACGTTAGTTAGGGATAAAGTAAGAATTGTAGAGATCTATTGAGAAAATCTAGTGCTCTAAGCAGTTTAGAGATTTAGCCTTGAATCTACTAATAGTATGAGCGTAAAGACTATAACAATGGTTTGAGTGTTCCAAGGAGTAGTGGATTCACCAAGGGAATGGAAAAACTTACAAATTAGACTTGCAATCCAAACCAACAAAAGTAGTTTAATTTTAATAGTGAAAGGAAGAAAGAGTTTAAAATGCCCTAAATTAAAATTAATAAACGGCTCCCATGGCTCGGGTAGCTCAGCCTGGGAGAGCGCCGGGCTGTGGACCCGGAGGTCCCGGGTTCAATTCCCGGCCCGAGCCCTTTCATTTTATTCAAATAGTTAATCAAATCTTTGCTTTTGCCATTCTTGTGTTTTCTCAATCTTTATTATATTTAAGGATTTAAACCTCAATAGCATCATATTTATAGAGGCTTAGAGTTTGATTTTTGATATATTTAAGAGGGATAAGGACAGTGAAGTGAAAGACCCGTTTTATACTGATGAATTTGGAGAATGGATAATAATATCTCATAACAAATTATTATTATTTGTATATAATTTGCTTGTAAAGTCAATAAAAAAGATTGGACTAAAAAATTTTGAATTGTACATAATTCAATATTCTGAGGATGAAAAGATAAAGAATCTCATAAACGTGAAAGGAATGATAGTTACAAATGGTAACTTTAAGGAATTGGAATTAGCTAATGCTATTAAGAATAACGTTGATAATCATGGGTTTATAGGTGAGATTAAGATTTTTAAGTTTAGACTTTGTGGCTCTCTCTTCATATTCTTCTATATAGATTTAATTGTAAAGAACATAACAGAAGCTAAAGGTCATGTTAAAGTGCTTTTTCCTCCCTATGGAGTTAACTTATATAGTGTCCCTTACACGTTCCAGTCTCTTCTAAAGGATGTTATAGAGAAAAATTTAGGGTTAAACTGTAATTTAAGAGATATTGAAGTGGGGGATGGAACTAGGCTAAAGCTTCTTGCTGAATGTAAGGTTAATCAAGGTTTAGAATCTGTTGAACCTTTAAAGAAGGCATTAGAATATTTTAGTCTATCTGAACCTAAAATATCGACAAACAGGGTTAGCGCAAAACAGATTGAATTACAAATTTTTGTGAATCAGCTTAAGACTAAGGCTCTTATCCCTCTTATTTGGGACCATTTTATTATCGACTCGTTGCGCTGTTGAAAAAGTTATTATCCAAATTTTCCTAAGTTTAACTCGGGGATTTAATCTGATTAAGATAGGAGATCTTAATGTCCCCACAATAGATGATATAGATTTACACTCGAAAAAAATTTTACTAAGGATAGATATTAATTCTCCGGTAGGGGAGAATGGTGAGATTTTAGACGACTCTAGAATAAGAGCCCATGTAGTTACAATTAAAGAGTTAATGGATAAGTCAAATAGTATAGTTTTAATTTCTCATCAAGGAAGACCGGGTGATAAAGATTTCATTAGTTTAGAACAGCACGCTAAATTACTTTCGAAACACTTAGGGGAAGAAGTAGCTTTTGTGGAAGATGTAATTGGTCCACATGCTAGAGAGGAGATAAAGAAACTGGATAAAGGTAAAGTTCTACTGCTAGATAACGTTAGACTCATGTCAGAGGAATTAATTGAAGCCCCTCCGCAACAGCACATCAGAAGTTTTATCGTTAAAAGGTTAGCTCCATTGTTTGATGCTTATGTTAATGACGCTTTTGCTACAGCTCACAGAAGTCAGCCTAGTATCGTAGGCTTTCCTTTAGCTTTACCATCAGCAGCTGGAAGAGTGATGGAGAAGGAAGTATCTGCGTTAGCTAAGATTTTTAATCCAGAGGATTCTCCAAAAGTTTTTGTATTAGGTGGAGGTAAGGTTCATGATACTATCAGGATAATTGAAAATTTGGTTAAGAAGAGAATAGCTGATAGGATATTGACTGGTGGATTAGTTGCTGAACTTTTCGCCATAGCCAAGGGTATGAGTATAGGTCAAAAGAATGCTGAGGTTTTAGAAAAATTAGGAATATTAAGTTTAGTTCCAAGAGCAAGGAAAATATTACTAAGCGGAGCTCCGATAGAGATACCGGTTGATTATAAGGTAGAAAACAATGGTAACGTGATGGAAGAACCTGCGAATAAGGTTACTGGAGTTATTAAGGATATAGGATCTACCACGAGTGAAGTATATTCCTCGTTTATAAAAGACGCTAAAGTAGTAGTATTAAGAGGTCCAATGGGAGTAATTGAAGATGAAAGATTTAAGGGAGGAAGTAAATCTGTTTTGAAATCAGCTTTGGAAGGGCAGGGATACGTTATTATAGGGGGTGGACATATGATTAGCGTTATAGATAAAGACGTTAATATTGATTCCGGCAAGGTGCATATTTCCACTGGAGGAGGAGCTTTACTTTTATTCTTGTCTGGAGAAAAGTTACCCGCATTAGAGGCTTTATCTATGTCCGTGGGGATGAGACATGATAAAAGTGGGAGTTAATGGTTATGGTACTATTGGTAAGAGGGTAGCCGATGCTATAATCAGACAGCCAGATATGAAGCTAATAGGCGTGGCAAAGACTAACCCAAATTATGAAGCCTTAATAGCTTACCGTAGAGGTATACAGATTTATGTGCCAGAGCAAAGTTTAGGTAAGTTTAAAGAAGTTGGTATAACTCCAGCTGGCACTATATCTGAACTAATTAAGGAGGCTGACGTTATCGTTGATGCCACTCCTAATGGTGTTGGGGCTCAATATAAGCAAGAGTACCAGAAATTTGAGAGAAATGCAATATTTCAAGGCGGAGAGAAGGCTGATGTAGCTGATATTTCCTTTTCTGCTTTATGTAATTATGATGAGGCTGTAAGTAAGAAATATGTTAGGGTAGTCTCATGTAATACTACTGCTCTTCTTAGAGTTATATGTACTATCAGTAATAAATTATCTAAAGTAGATAGGGTAAGGGCTACTATAGTTAGGAGAGCTGCTGATCCTAAGGAAGTTAAAAGAGGTCCAATCAACTCTTTAACCCCTGATCCAGCAAAGATTCCAAGTCATCACGCGAAAGATGTCAATACTGTAATTAAGAATTTGGATATTATAACTATGGCCGTTGTTGCTCCTACAACGCTTATGCATATGCACTTCCTGGATATAAAGGTTAAGGATAAGGTTAAAAGAGAAGATGTTTTAGAAACTTTTGCTAATACACCTAGGATAGTTCTAATCCCCTCTAAATACGAGATTAGCTCTACTGCTGAAATAGTGGAAATAGCGAGAGATATGAGGCTTGAGAGGAATGACATACCAGAGGTTATGGTGTTTGAGGATTCAGTTTACACTAAGGATGATGAGGTAATGTTAATGTATGCGGTGCATCAAGAATCTATTGTAGTTCCCGAGAATATAGATGCTATTAGGGCATCTCTTAATTTAGTAACTAAAGAGGAATCAATCAAAATGACAAATACTACGTTAGGGATAAGAGGAGGGTATATATTATGAGTGAGCCTTCATACTTCGTTAGTTTCTGGATGAGAAAGATTCTAGTTCCTATTGATGGCTCAGAGAATAGTTTAAGGGCATTGGATTTAGCTATAGATTTTGGGATGAGGTACGGCTCTAAAATAACTGTAGTTCACGTATGTCATGACTGCAACGATCTAGAGATAATGAAATCGGTTATTCAAAGGAGGATTAATAATAGAGTGGATTATGAGCTCAAATTTGTAAAGACTAACTTAAAAGAGACGAGTGTGTCTAATGAATTATTAAAAATAATAGGTGAGGAATCGTTTGATGCAGTAATAATGGGGGCTAGAGGTACTTCAGTAAACAGTGAAATAAACATAGGATCTACAGCGTTAGCATTATCAATTAATGCTCCAGTTACTGTAATTCTAGTTAGATGATTAATCTCAACACTTTGGAGGAATATTTTGATAGTTCCTCTATGTTATCAAATGTATACTTAACCTCAAGGAAGTTTTTCCTAAACTCTATTACTTTTCTTTTAACTTCATTAACATCTTTTCTATCAATTATCAAGCTCTTAAATAAGTCCGCAATCTCTTCCATTTCATTTTCCTTCATTCCATATCTGGTCATTTCTTGCACGCCTATTCTGAGTCCGCTCGGATCTGAAACAGCCTCTGGCTTATCGTAAGGTAGGAGATTCTTATTTACTATTATATTAGCGTCCTCTAACAATTTGGCTATTTTCTCTCCCCCTCCAAATCGTCTAACATCAACTGCTACTTGATGGCTTTTAGTGTATCCTAAATGTTCACCTATTACCTTAAAGCCTCTTTCTGCTAACGCTTCAGCCAACTTTTTAGAATTTTTAACTATTTGACTGGCATAATTCTTACCATATTCTCTCATTTCAACTGCAGTAACTCCAGTTGCTGGTAAACGATGTAAGTGATGATTACTGACAAACCAAGGAAATATTGTTTTAGAAATTTGTTTGAATGGTTCGTCATTAATTGCAAATATTGCTCCCCCTTGAGGACCTGGAAAGGTCTTATGTGTAGAAGCTGTCATGATATCTGCTCCTTCTTGTAAGGGATTATGCCACACTTCACCTACAATTAAGCCATAAACGTGGGCTGCATCATAAACTAATTTTGCATTGACAGCGTGAACATGTGGAGCTAACTCTTTAGCTGGATGAGGAAATAGATATAAGCTTCCTCCTAATACGACGAATTTTGGTTTTATTTCCTCTATCATTTTTATCGATTTATCTATATCTACATTTATATTTTCCATATCGAAAGGTAACTCTATATGCTGAATTCCCAAAGCTCCTAGCGTACCAAATTTCGTATGACTAACGTGAGCACCAGCTTGTACGGGGGCTATTAATGCTTTTTCCCCTGGCTCAGCTAAGACTCTGAATACTGCAGCATTTGCTATAGTTCCACTTACTGCTCTTAAGTCACAATGTTTTGACTTAGTTATTTCATTCATAAGTTCCATAGTAAGAGTTTCTATCTCGTCTATGTACTTAGTTCCTTGATAGTACCTTTTATATGGTTTTCCTTCAGCATATCTAGACATAAAATCGCTCATGTATACGCTTTCTGCTAATGGGCTCATCACGTTTTCTGATGCAATTAGGTTTAGTGCTTGTGTTCTTCTCCAAACGTTTTGTTCTTTTGTAAGTTCAAGGATTCTTTCTACCTCTTTAGGGAATGGCATAATAGTTATATGCTTAATAACGTTTATAAACTTTTAATGAGTAGTGGAAGCAAGTCCTATTCACGTAAATAGTTTCAACTATTATTAATGATAATTAAGTCTAATCGTTTGTCACTACGTGATAATTTCTCTCATTTGATTGCAAATCAAGGTCATATGTGGGAGGTTAGTCCATAAGCACCTTATTGTAAGTGAGTCATGGGACTCATTCAAATCTAATTGAAGTGTGCTCGCATGACCGGCAAATATGCGGTCTAACTTTGGGGCTTGAGCTCTTATCGGGAGGTAATTATTTGTAAAACTATTTAGTGTGTGGACAACAATTTGGTTGATATGAATTGAATTTTCTTTACTGTGGAAAAGTATTTTTAGGGTGAGGGCGAGAATGTGTTTGATTTCCTAGCACTCACCTAACTCAACGAGAAACACAATAGCAAAATAGCTGAAAATATTCTTCCGCAATAGACTCTTGCATAAAAAATTTTACAGTTGGACGAAATTGTTGTCCACACACACTATTTACGTAAAAAGAGTGTTAAAATGTTGTTGTAGTAATGGAAAAAGGATATAGATCATAAATTAAGATCATAATTTATTTCATATAGTAGTTTCTTAAGGAAAAAGAGGAAGCAGATAAAAATGTAGTTATTTCAAGACCATTCCTCTACCCAATTTCTTATGGGCTTTTCCTAACTCTTTATTTGCTAATGCGGTTAAGAGGTTTAGTTCACCAGCAAGAACTGTAGCAGCAATAATTTCGGCGAATTTCTTGGCATTATATCCAGGTGGATTTCCGCTTCCATAGACTCCCATAATACTTAATGCCTCTCTTTGGGTAGGTAATCTAGTTCCACCACCTACTGTTCCTACTTCTAATGACGGTAAGGTAATTGATATGTAGAGATCTTCTCCTCTTACTTCAGTCCATGTATAACCAGAACTACTCTCAACTATTTGAGCTAAGTCTTGACCAGTTGCAATAAACATTGCAGCAATTATGTTGGCAAAATGCGCGTTATATTGTGCTAACGATCCAGCTCTCGCAGTGCCCAACCAATTCTTCCTCAGATTTATCTCGTTTATTAAGTTAACATCAGAACGTAATATGTTATTTATAACATCTTTTTTCACTATAGCTTCAGCAACTACTGTTTTCCCACGACCAAATAGGCTGTTTACGTTAGTTTGCTTCTTATCACTACACATATTTCCGCTTACCGCTAAACATTTAGCTTTAGGGAAGTTATCTTCTATATATCTACAAATCTCCTCTGAGGCTAGAGTTGCCATGTTCATTCCCATGGCGTCCCCAGTCTCAAATGAAAACCTAAGCCAAACGTTATTACCTAAAACAAATGGTGTTATTGATTTCAGTTTTCCATGAGAAGTTACTTTGCTAGTTATTTCCTTCATATTGTCAAAGTTTTTTTCTACAAATTCAATAAATTCAGGAATATCTTCGATCGAATCAAATTTAAATAAGGGAGCTCTAGTCATCTCATCTTTTAATATTTTAGTTTTAACGCCTCCACTTAATGATACTGCCTTAGCACCTCTATTAACGCTAGCTATTAGTGCGCCTTCAGTAGTAGCTAAAGGTACGTAAAAGTCTCCCCTCGCGTAATCCCCATTAACCTTTATTGGACCTGCAATTCCTAAGGGTATTTGTATTGCTCCGATAACATTCTCTGCATTTCTATTCTTTACTTCAGTATAATCTATGATTGTAGAACCTATCGATGGTAGTTGAACTCCTAAGATTTTTTCTAATGCCATTCTTCTAGCAACCATTGATGCGTTAGCTTCCAAAAAATTATCAGCTTCATGAAAAGAAATTTCGCCCTTTACTATCTTATCTACTACCTCATCAATGTTCATTCCTCAACTACCCTAAACTTGATCCCATATTGTATTAGTCCATTATAGGAATCCGTATAGACTCTTCTTAACGTGGCTTCTACTCTAGCATTCTCCTTTAATTTATCGATTTCTGTATCAACTATGGGAGCAATAATTTCAGCCCCCTCATCCAGCCTAATTAGACCTATAATACTGGGTAAAGATTTCTCAAAACCTTCCCTACTTTGGTATGATACGGTAAAGGTTACTAGTTTACCTTTTCCACTTAGTTCAGTCTTTTCTACATCTGAATTTCCACATTTTGTACAATAAGGTGAGTATGGAAAATCTATATTTCCACATTTTCTGCACTTACTAGCTATCAATTTATACATGAATTTTTTGTTTCTCCAAACTTGTGGTGGTGCTATTTTCATTATTCTCACCTCGTTAATTCGATTCCATAACTAACTAATCCTAAATCATCTGATGATATTATAATGCTTCTTTCCGCATCAGTTATCTTCTTACCTTTAAAGGTACCAAGTAATTGCATATAAACTTCTGATAGTTGATATACGGCAGAAGCACCTCCCGGATACCCTCTAGCTTTAAGCCCACCAGATAGATTAACGTTAAGACTATCCAAGTTATATAATGACTTTCCAGGTTCAGTTATACCTAACTCTTCTAACATAATAGCGGCGATAACACTGTATGAATCATGTATTTCAAATAAAGTTCTATTAACATCTTTTATCTCAATTTTGCTCCTTAGTGTCTTAATGGATGGTAAGGAAGGAGAAAAGTCTAACCTAGATTGAGTTGATTCTATCTTGTTAATTTTGATAGATTCGGATGTCTTTTCACTTGATAATATTACTATTGAAGCGCCATCGGCTCTAGCTCCTATATCAAATAGCCTTATAGGATCTGATACAATTTGTGAGCTTAATATTGTGTTTAAGTCAACTGTAAATCTCAGATAAGCGAATGGATTTTCTACTGCGTTTTGGTGCATTTTTATAGCCCAATTTGCGAAATATTCCCTAGGTACGTTGTATTTACTCATATACTTCTTCATCATAATTGCTGCAATGGAATGTGGGGTAACACCATTATAGTACATTTGTTCATCAAGACACGTAGATAGAACCTCATTAAAGTATTTGGACGGATAATCTGTTTGTTTCTCAACACCTATTATCATTACTGATTTAGCTAATCCGCTCTTTATAGCAGAATACCCCATTAGTAATGCTGTCCCACCACTAGCATCACCATTCTCAACTCTAAAAGAAGGTATATCTGTTTTTCCTAGTTTTTTAGCAATTTTAGGACCTATTAGGGAGTTGCTATTTAATTTTTGAGAATACGCATTGGCTACTATTATTAGATCTATGCCTCTTGACGATGTATCATATTGCTGTTCTAAATTCTTAAAGGACTCAATTACAAGATCATATAGATCATATTCGTAATACCTATCTATTGGGATTATTGAAGCTGCGTTAGCATATACATCCATCATTCATACACCTTAATCTTGTTAGTGTACTTAGAATATTCTGCATAAGACAAATATTTCTTGTTGTTTATGTAATATTCTACACTCTTAGCTAACTTCTGTTTCTCTAGGATACCCTCTGTAACTAAAATACTGAAGGCGTCACTGCCAGCACCACTTCCGAATGGAGCAACTAATATTCTCTCACCTGGTTTGGCAACGTCTAAAACCTTAGCTAATCCTAATAAAGCTGATGCATTGTAAGGGTTCCCTACATACGGCGAGACTAACCCTTGTTTAACTTTTTCTAGTGGAACTCCTAATTTCTTTGCTACTTGAATTGGAAACTTGCCATTAGGTTGATGGAATATAAAATAATCAAAGTCAGAGACCTTTAGACCACTGTTTTGAAGAAGATCGTTTACTGCAGCTATTATATGATTGAAGTATGCTGGTTCTCCTGTAAATCCTTCACCATGTACTGGATAAGGCGTACCATCTCTACGCCAAAAGTCCGGGGTATCAGAAGTATAAGAAGAGGAATATTCTATTATCCCCGCAGAGTTCTCTTTGCTAGCTTTTCCTACAACGAATGCTACACCTGCAGCAGCTGAACTCAATTCTAAAACATCTCCTGGATTAGATTGAGCTGTATCAGCTCCAATTACTAAGGCATAAGAATCATTATTCAAAACAAAACTTGAGGCTAATCTTAAGCCTACTGACGCACCTCTACAAGCGAATTCCATATCAGCAGTGGCAGTGTAATTTGAAATTCCTAATGCGTCTATTAGTATTGTTGACGTAGGTTTAACAGCATAAACTTTCGATTCAGATCCGAAAAGAACCAGCTTTATTTTAGACGGATCCACTTGAGCCCTTCTAATTGCGTTAATTGAAGCTTCCCACGCAATGGTTGTCGAATCCTCATCAAAGTTAGGAACTGATTTTTCTGATAATCCCAAGGATTTAACAACAGTTTCATCGTATCCCCACATTTTAGCTATTTCTAATACCTTTATTCTATATCTAGGTATATACGCACCCCAACCTATGATGCTAGAATACATTGTACATATAGAATTATCGAATAAATATAAGGTTTTCGATTATTGTCTACTACCCCATTAGACAGTTGTCGAATGAAATAAAAAAAGGCTAGAATAAAAAACCTATGAACTTCTATCAGCATAAAACATTTGATAGCGTTTTGGGTTTAGGGCATTTACTATGTACATGAAGGCCGAATGAGGATTACTGTCTTCACCACAAGTATAGACGTCAAGTGTTGCATAATTGTATTCGTTCCAGGTATGAAGTGCTATGTGGCTTTCTTCAACTAGGGCTATAACTGATACTCCACCCTTTTTCCCACCGAATGACCAACTTTTAATCTCTACTAGCTTCATATTAGCTATTTTCACGGCTTCAAGTACTAATTTCTCTAGGAACTCTTTATCAGTTAGTTTGCTTGCATCTATATCGTACAAGTTTCCAAATACGTGTTTGCCTACTATTCTATCTTCAGCTGAGGGGGAGGAGATATTTTTTATGAGGAACTTTTGTTCTGACATCTCTCTTTCTTTAGCCCCATGCCTTAATGATAACTCGTGAATAATAAGTGTAACTGTTAGTGATTGCCTTTGGATAAACGTTATATTTGTTTAGTATGTACTACTCTACCGTATGAAGTTAGGATTAGGAAGCGTTTTACTAATCATCGTCCTTATTATAATAGCGTCGATCGGAGTAATATTTTATCTACAAAACGACGTTAATATTAAAATTATGCCAATATTCTGGAGAGTATTACCTAATTATAAAAACATAATTGCATTTGAGATAGTGGGTCAAAATAATGGCGTCTTTACACAAGACCTTAACGTTACAATTGTTTTGAGGTATGTTCCACCTGGAACAGTTTACATTACTAGATACTTGTATAATAGTACTATAATGAATATAGAGCCGCATAAATTGCAAAAAACAGTAATTTATATCACTTTGAATGGTAGCCCGTCAGAAATCGAAATTGGACAAGCTTATCTAATCGTTAAGGGCTTATATGGATATAGTAAGCAATTAAATATCTTAAGCGATTTAATAAACGGAAACTCTAAATTGGTTCAGTTTTTTGCAATCAATAACAATCAGTTTCCAGTTCTCGATATGGTTGGTAGTTTTACTCCTTCAGCTCCCTTTAACTATTCATTAACTTCGACATATCTTCAGTATAATTACTCTACTGATACATCTTATCTTTACTCACTATTTAGGATTTCCCCATATGATAGTTCAAATTATCTTCAAACAGGAAATTATAATATAACTTTCAGATTCTTGAATTATAGTGGAACTTTTCCATTTAAGATAATTGATAAGAATCCTGTCTCATTTTACCTAATATCACCAATAGGAAATTACAATATTACGATAATTATTAGCAATAAGAATGTTACGTATGATGGATTTTTCACTGTAACAGTAACATGATACTAAAAAGTCGGAAAAATTTTTTAGGTCTCATGCTAAATTTATATTCGTGCCGCCGTAGCTCAGCCTGGTTAGAGCGCCGGACTCATACGGTAAGTAGAGAAGTCCGGGGGACATCCGGTTGTCCGGGGTTCAAATCCCCGCGGCGGCATTCCACAGTTTTTTAGTGGCTAACAAAATAAAAACTACTCTAACTTAACACCTTTTGTTTCTGGTATTAAAAACCACGTTATGATGCATGATAATAATGCAATGATTGAGTACACCCCTAATAATGCTCCTAATCCATATTTAGAAAGTAAAAGTGGAAAAGCGGTTATGCTAAGCGCAGCCATTAGTCTATCTGTTGCTACACTTATTGCTTGACTAGTACCCCTAATCTTTGTTGGTGTTAATTCTGGTGTTAGCATTGCTGATCCTATTATGGATGCGGGACCAATTGCTGAGAATAAGTAGTTCAATAAGTAAAATGTGAAACCCAATACTGCAGCTTCTCCTGTTAACTGCTCAGCGGCTTGTAGAGGGTTAGATATTTTTATATTAAAACCAAAAAATCCAGGGAATATTAAGAGAGATGAATACATAAATAGCCAAAAAGCAACTCCTGCGTATCCCAATATAATAAGGGGCTTTCTTCCTATCTTATCGACCAAGTAGATACTAATTATTTGACCAGGGAGTCCTGCTAAGAATTGTGCCGCATAAGTAAAGTCTATTGGACTTAATCCTAAGTTTGCGGCTATCGTTATTGGTCCATAAATAGCAAATGTGGACGAGTACATATCATAAAGCACCCAGATTATGGTTGAAAGAAGTATTAGTACTATTGATGTCTTTAATCTTTTAATGAAAGGAACATTATCAAGTTTGATTACTACGTTTCCACCTAGTTCTTTCTGAAGCTTTTCCAATTCTCTTTTTATTGGCTTAATTCTAGTTAAATATTTATACGTTTCGGGAATTTTTCTTCTCAAGTAAAATACTGAAATGGCAGGAATAATTCCTGCTAGAAGTACTATTCTCCAAACAATATTTGCTGGTTCTCCTAACATTATCAAGATTTGATCGACGAAAGCTGCGGCTACTGCTCCTAGCCCCCACAATACTGCAAAAGTTATAATCATTCTTTTACCTCTACTCTTTGGATTTGAGTTCTCAGCAATTATTAATGGAGAAAGAACGTAATCTGCTCCAATCCCTAATCCTAAAATCACTCGCGAGATTAGTAATTGGAAGAAATTAAAAGATATTGACTGAGATAGGATTCCTATACTCATTAGGCCTACGTCTAATCCGTAAATTATTTTCCTACCCATTTTATCGGATAAAAATCCTAATAGTATAGCTGAGATTGCTGCTCCGTAATATGAACTAGCAATCAAAAATCCTTCTTGTACTATTTGTAAATGTAGTGCATCTTGTATGTAGTAAAATACTAGAGAGATTGAATAAAGTTCGTATCCATCTGTGAATACTCCCATTCCTGCAGTTAATGTGCTTTTAATCTCTAGATCGTCAAAGGGTAGACTATCTTCGTCCATCGAACCTTTCTTTATTTTGCTCACTAATAAAAGTATCTAGTATAAGTATATACTCAAAAATAATATGTGCGGACCCGCCGGGATTTGAACCCGGGACCGCCGGCTTACCTCCTGGACGCTAGAAGGCCGGCGCTCCGTCCTGGCTGAGCTACGGGTCCATCTTAAAATGAGAATTTAAATAAATAAGATTTTCTCATTTTCTACTCATATTCTCTCCACACTTTTCCACACTTTGTGCATTTATAGAATCTAGTAGGTGGCTCGTCAGCTCTTCTCGTCTGCAATATCCAAAAGAAAGCTTCATCATTGCCACATGAAGGGCAGAGTATTCCCTTTATTTTTTGCGCTCCAGCTGGCATTGGCTGTTCTTCCAGAACTAAAGTCTTATCTTTGATGGAATGTTTAACCTTAGTTGTTACAGTTATAGTTTGGTGATCTTCTTCCTCATATCCGCACTTATTACATTTATAAACGTTTTTACCATTTACTTTTTTTGGTAACATTAAGGAGTTACACTTCGGACAGAACTTCATAAGATCACCAGTTACAGAATTAAGAATTATTATTTATTGATATTTAACTTTTCTGATAACTTAAGAGCAACTGTTCTACATAAATTCTCCAACTGATTTTCAGTATACTTTTCACCTATTCCTAGATTCGAGTATCTTATTTCCTCGGAGATTGGGGATGAAGTAATTTCACTGATCAGTTCTTCTTTGTTCAGACTTAAGAATAGCTTCTCTATGAAAAATCCTCTAAATACGCATAGCACGTAAAAGGTATCATCATTTGATACTAAAATTGCAACTCTAGCTTCTGATTTCAATTATAATACTCCTTTGATTTCATTTAAATATTGAGAGGAAATATTCTTTATCATTTGAATACCTTCTAAAATTGCATCTTTTGGAGTAATAGATCCATCAGTTAATACTTTAACTACTATTTTATCCAATAATGGGTGAGGCTGATAATATGAGGAAAAAGTAACTCCTCTAATTTTTCTTAACGTACCTGCTAATAGATTACCAAGCGTATGATCCTCACCTTCTATTTCAAGTTCCAAATAATTATTATCGCTCTTAAGAATTTTAATTTCCACCTTTTTTCACCACATAGCTGCCAATTTTTCTCTGTTCTATATTACCACACATATTACATTTTAAATTATTCTCATCTTGCTTAACTAATACTGCTCCACATCGTGAACACTTAGCGTATATTACTCCAAGATCTTTGGCTTTAATTGTTAGCGATAAAGGTATAGAAAAGGATATCAATTTTGCTTTAATAACATCCCCTACCTTCACAGCTTCATTTATAGTATTTAATCTTTTATTTGATATCTGAGAAATATGCAAATACGCTGATAAAGGTGACTGTAATTTCCTTTCTTCTAT
This sequence comes from Sulfolobus sp. A20, assembly GCF_001719125.1. NCBI lineage: Archaea > Thermoproteati > Thermoproteota > Thermoprotei > Sulfolobales > Sulfolobaceae > Saccharolobus > Saccharolobus sp. A20. The sequence continues at coordinate 795,650 of NZ_CP017006.1, read as the reverse complement.
TCCGATTATCGAGACCGACGCTAAGTCCTCTCTAGTAGAATTAACTATACCTATAACGTATTTAGCTTTTTTCAAATTATTTATTAGTACCTTTTTAATTGGTAATACATTGCTCTTTCTATTTAGCATATCATAGAATATCTTACCTATAACTGCTGATCTCACAACTCCATTAATCTCGTATGTACCATCACCACTCATGAATTCTTCAATTACAGCTAATTCCTCTCCAGGTAAGCTTATATCCCCTTGAGTTCTCACTTTCAATCACCACGGAAAAATATATGGTTCTAAACTATTATTTATAACCATTTTAGCCTCACCTGGAGTGAGGACAGGTTTTTCGTAATTAAACAAATCGTCAATAGGTAATCTTGGGCATGAGGTAACTAAGAATACATCAACGAAACTCCTATCTATGTTTCTCAACACATCTATAGTTAGTACCTTATTTGTTACTATGTACACGTTATATCCTCTCTTGTTTAATTCATCGTAAAAGTATTTTACCATCAAAGGTCTGTTTTGCCCGACTTTAATGCCTTGTATTATTACCCAATTTCTTTTATCAAACGCTTCCATTATTTTCGCATATCTAATCTTTAATATTTTTTGTATTTCATTGGTGAGATCTTCAACTTTTTGAGTGTATGGATCAACTTTTATGGTAGGCTTGTTAGTAGTTAACCCTAAACCTATTGCATGGAATAGTCCACCAGATACTATTATATAAACATCCGCTGGAACTTCAGCTGGCTTATAGTCACAACCGAGTACTTGTCCATCAAACATAAATTTGCTCGATGGCTTGCCTATTATTACCTCAAAGTGATCTTCAAGTCCCTTCTTAATTTCGGGTAATAGTTTAACGTGTTGGAGGGTCGATGTAAGAGATACTTTCTTAGCATCGTATTTATTTTTCAATATTTGTATTAGGTCATCCAATATTTTAGGGTTCAAATTTATTTTACTCTCAACGTTTATGAATACAGTAGGGAACTTAGGATAATACCATGTATATGGTGTATGACCAAAATGTATTATTAGATCAGCTCCTATCTCTTTAGCCTCATCCTCCGCTATATCGCAAGCTCCCCAACTAGGCTCCCCAGATATTATAAACTCCACATTGGGTAGCTTTTGCCTCAATTTATTAACTATCTCAATAGAAAAATATTTTAAGCCTTCAGGAAATTGTAATAGAACTTTTTTTGCATCTCTTTTAACTATTTCATTTATTACTTTTTCTTCCTCAAAATTGTAACTCAACTTACAGACGCCTGTTTTAAGGGTATAACTTCTATCCTAGTGTCTAAAGGCAGTTTCTTGGATGCCACTTCTAAGGCTTCTTTTGCAAATTGTAAGTGCTCTTTCTTTACCCTCACTAGTATTATAGTTTCTCCTAATTTTTGTACTCTTGCTGCAGTTCCTATTGGTGTTCCAAATGATAACCTCATACCGTCTTGCAATCTATCAGCTCCGGCAAAGGCCATCATCTTATTCTCTCTCAATACGTGATGAGGATACTTTAAAACCCACATGAAAAATGATGTTTCGCTACCAGTTTTCTTTGATAATGTCTTTAGAGTTATAACTCTAGCAGCTTCTAACGCATTATGCCTTATTTGCCCTATTTCCGTATTGATTAATCTCAGTTCATAGTCATAATCTCCATTAGGGTTACCAGAGGTGAATTTACTTATCTTTGGTTGTGGTATTCCCGGTATATACTCCTTTCTTGTGTAAGCTGGTCCAGAAAAGTGCCTGTAACATCTACCAGGTCTTAGAGGCATATTATCACACTTATTCATTCATAGAAAGAAGACTATATATTTAACTTACTGCGTTAAGCGAAGCTTGAATCGCCTTTACGTGTAATAATATTTCATCGACAGTATTTCTAAGTGTTAAAATATCATTTGCGTTTACTATTTTCATTTTTATTATAATTTCAATTTCGTCATTTCCGATGACTCTACTCTCTATTTCCATGCCTTTAGGTAAATCAATATTGTCTACATTAAGGCTATTAACAATAACTTCCGGCTTTTTATACCGTATTTTCATTTTTAACTCTATCATCAATTTTTATCAACCCCTCGGATCTTCTACTTTGTTCAAAATAACTACTTGTATAATAGTTGTTACCTATTTTTAATACTACAGTTTTGTCTCTTTTTATTTTTTGTAGTTGTAATAGTATTAACTGAGTTAGAAGTGGTGAATTAAAATTGTTCGTGTTTACTATATAATAGGATTTAGTAGCGTTTTGTAATTGTAAACTAAACCCTTTTCCGAGAGTGCTTCTAAACTTGTCCAATAATACTTCAGCATAAGAAGGAGTAGTAACAAATTGAGCTATCTCCCCACTGCCAAATGTATCAAAGGAGTAAATTAAGGAGAAAGAAAGTTCCAATGTGTCATAATCCAGATAAAATATTCTGTCCGTGATTATATCATCTCTATTGAATTTTGGATTCTCCTTAATTATTAGAGAAATTACTCTGTACAGTAATGTATTTAGCTGATTCTCATCTAGATCTTCTAGTTTAGTAGTTTCATTTGCATTAATCTCTTTCATTAAATTTATACTATTTTCTCTATTCCCGCTTATCGTAGGAATAAACGGATCTAGAGAAAGCATTAGGGAGAGAAATAACGGCAATGCTTTAAAATTAGGTACTCTTAAGTTCTTCTCTATAATCACTCCGAATTGCTCTAAACTCTTTATCACACTTAACTCCCACTCAGATAATCTTCTTCTTTCTATAATTGTGGAGGAAATAACTCCGGTTAATATAGCCAAGATATCATCATTATTAATTACTAGATAGGAAGAAAAGGCGTTATTGCCTAAATAGTAATGTTTTTTTATAGTATTGTCAATTATCCACTTTCCGTTACTATCTTGCTTAAGTTCTAGATCGCAAGAGGATTTAAAAGTAATGAAAGTTTTGTTTTTTATATATTTTGAAATAATGTAGGAAAATATTAACGGATCTGGGGAATAATAAGTACGTATGCAGAGGTTATCTCGGGTTTGTAATGTTCTAACGTATTCCTTAATCTCTTCATTATTAGGTTCTCCTAAAAATATTTCCATACTATCTCTTTAAAACTTCTTTAGACCATTTTTTAAGTTCTTCAAAATGCATATCTTTGAAGAACGCAAAGCCTATCATGTTGCACACGATATAATTTAATCTTGTGATGAAAACATAAGAAGGATTTAAGAATATCGAAAGCGCTAATTCTCCTACTATCGCAGCAGATGGGATAGGTATTAGCGTTGATGCTTGATATAAGAATGATATAAAGATTGATAATATAATGTTATGAGTTATGTAATAAAAATATATCCCATAAATTGTGAAACTAAGTATTGAAATTATTGTATAGATTATGAGTTCCTTGTTAGTTCCTTCTCTAAGGTATGATTTAAACTCGAGATAACTAGTAGCAATATGCTCCATTTTAATTACTCTGAATAAGTAAGATTCAACTCTATTTAACTTGGATGATTGAAAATAAAAATAGGATAAAGCCAATCCCCATCCCACAATATTTGAAACAGTAACTATTATAAATATTATTTCTAAAGGATTGAAATATATTGGGAGAAATAAAAGATAACCTACACAAATTCCTAATACGTCAATGGAACCTACTAAAATGGAATAACTAAAGGCTTGCCTTAGGTTTAGTCCATACTTATTATACACTAAACTTCTAGCTAGCTCTTGCCCAGCCCAGCCTGGAATAAGTAAACCAGTAGAGTTTCCTACTAGTCTACCTTTTGTAGTTGTACCAATCTTTAATCGAGTTATCATTGAATCCTTAAATGAAGTTACTATGTTTTGACCTAAGTAGGAAGCTAGAAAAAGTAGAAAGAATTTAGGATCTTCTGATATTACATGTAATACATTAATTTTAAAGATAATTGCATAAACTATAATTACTACGAATGGCAAAAAAGCTGAAACAACGTATTTTTTATCCATTATCTTCCCCTTTTCTCAAAACAACCAATCTTTGGGTAACATAATAATATAGACTCATTTATTTTTGAAATTTTGGGTTTTTCGAGACCTTCAACATTTATATAGCTTCTAAATATTCCACAGCTCGGTTTTTCTTTTTTAGAGTTCAAAAATGGAAACTCTTTTAAAGAGCAAGTTCTACACTTCTGATTCTTTTCTATATATATTTTATCTATTGATATTTCTTTGGAGTCTATGTAATATAGTCTACTATCTTCAGCTCCTCTTAAATGGTTTAGCATCAAATTAACTTGAACAGTCGCAGTTAATTCTACTATCAGGGGAGTAGTTCCTATAACTTCACATGCATTTTGTTCTTCATTACTATCATAATCTATATAACAAGAAAGACATGAAGTCTTATTTGGTAATATTAATTTAGCTGAGCCATATTCACCATTGATTCCTCCGTATATTAGCGGTATTCCGGCCTTTACTGCTGCGTCATTAAGCAGTAATTTGTAATATAAACTATCTAATCCATCAAAAATATAGTTTTTATCTTTTATTAGTTCTTCAATATTTTTTTCATCTATTATATCAATAATATAATTAGCCTTAATTGATGGATTTATCAGCTTTAATTTTTCTCCACAAACTTCAGCCTTAGGCCTTCCAATATCTCTTTCATCAAATAAGTGTGTCCGATGCAAATTAGATACTTCGACTATATCAGCATCAACAACTGTTATCTCTCCTACACCTAGCCTAGCTAACAACTCTGCTATCGTACTACCTAATGCACCGCATCCAGCTATGAGCACCTTAAGTTCACTTAGCTTTTGTTGCAAACCAAGCCCTAATACTAGCAGTTGCCTTGAATATCTTTCCACAAAATTATAATGTAGAATAATCTTTAAAAATAAGTTTTTCTTACTACAATTGGGGTCTGATGTTGTTCCAATGGAAAAAGGTGGAGGGCGTGATGGAACTCCAATATCAGTAGAGGAATTAGATAGATTAAGGCAAATAGCGGAAAAAGCCAGAAAGAATGTAATCAAAATGTTGTTCTATGATCAGACAATACATGTAGGTTCATCATTAAGCAGTATAGAAATTCTAACAACGCTAATATTTAAATATATAAGGAATGATTCAACTATAGTAAATAAGGATTGGTTAATCCTAAGTAAAGGACATGCTGCGCCTGCACTTTATGCCTTATTGGCAGAAAAGGGCTATATTAAGGAAGAAGAGTTGTGGAGAATACAAGATGTGGCTGGTTTACTTCAAGGTCATCCAGAAGTGTTTATTCCTGGCGTTGACATGTCCACGGGAAGTTTAGGACAAGGGTTAAGTTTTGGTATAGGGGTTGCTACTGGGATTAAAATGTCTGGAGGTAACGGTAGAGTTTATGTGATAATGGGCGATGGTGAACAAGATGAAGGAGAAGTTTGGGAAGCTATGACACATGCTGTAGTAAGGAATTTAGATAACTTGATAGCCTTTGTAGAAATGAACAAATTTCAGTTAGACGGTAGTACGGATGAAATAAAGCCTAAGAACTACCTACCTAAAGTATGGGAAGAAGTAGGATGGAAAGTATTAAACTGTGATGGTCATGATTTCATTAGTATATCCAACGCTCTTGAAGAGGCATTCAAAGCTAATAAGCCAGTTGTAATATTTGCAAACACCCTTAGGGGTAAGGGTTTTGCCCAAATAGAAAACACTAAGAAACAGAGGTCGAGTCCAGATGATGCAAGGAAATATTTACTCGATGCGTGAGACTTTCGGAAGATTATTACTGAAACTGGGAGAGGAAGATAAGGACTTAATAGTTATTACTGCTGATGTTGGAGACTCTACTAGGGCAGCTTACTTTAAAGAAAAATTTGTTGACAGGTACTTTAATGTAGGTATCTCCGAGCAAGATATGGTAAATTTCGCTGCAGGCCTGTCTGCAGTAGGAAAAAAACCTATGGTAGTAGAATTTGCAATGTTCTTATTGAGAGCATGGGAGCAGATAAGAAATACTATTGGTAGAATGAATTTAAATGTAAAAATTGTAGTTACACATTCTGGATATAGTGATCATGGTGATGGTTCTAGCCATCAAGCCTTAGAAGACATAGCCTTAATGAGGGTAATACCTAACATGAGAGTTATCGTGCCTGCTGATCCAAAGGATGTGGAGAGAAGTTTGCCAGTAATAATAAAGGAAAAAGGTCCTATATATTACAGATTAGGAAGGGACTATTCACCACCGGTTACTGTAAATAATGAATATGAGTTCAAAATAGGAAAGGCTTATGTGTTAAGAGACGGTACTGATTTGACAATAGTGGGGGCAGGAGTTGTTTTATGGGACGCTTTAAAGGCTGCTGAAGAATTAGAAAAATTGGGTATAAGTACTGCAGTTATTAACTTATTTTCAATTAAACCAATAGATGAGAATACAATAGAATACTATGCCAGAAAGACTGGTAGAGTGATCACTATAGAGGAACATAGTATATATGGCGGTGTGGGTTCAGCTGTTGCCGAGGTATTAGTTAGGAGATATCCAGTTCCAATGAGATTTATAGGTGCAACTACATTTGGCAGATCAGCTAGAAGTCAGAGGGATCTTTTAGACTATTACAATATAAACTATAAAAGTATTATAAGGGAGGCAATTGATTTATTGAAATAAATGAGTGGAGAATTAGCCAAGCTGAGGCAGGAAATAGATAAAATTGATGAGCAAATAATAAAACTTTTTGCTCTCCGTCTAGAATTATCTAGAAAGATAGGTAAGATAAAAGCTGAGAGAAATAATTCTATTACTGATGAGAGTAGGGAAAATAAGGTTAGGGAGAATTGGTTAGTTAATTCAAGAAAGTATGGTATACCTCAGTCTTTTGTGGAATCTGTTCTACCCGTTATTTTTTCGTATTCTAAGTTAATGCAAATTAATGTAAATGAAAAAGAAAAAATAGTCGTTTATGGTTACGGGGGTATGGCTAGATCATTAGTTTCAATACTTTCCTTAGCTGGACATGAAATAGCAATAACTGGGAGAGATATTAATAAGGCTGAAATGCTAGCAAAGCAATTTAACTGCGTAAGCATGAATCCACTCGAGGCAACGGGATGGGGAGAAATCTTTATTTTAGCTATTCCGCCAGATGTTATAGTTGCAAATTTATCTGATTTTATAGGAAAACTTAGTAATAAGATCCTAATGGATATATCATCATCTAAATCAATAATTTTTAAATATTTAGAGGAATTTTCTAAAAAGGCTAAATTTAAATTTGTTTCGACACATCCCCTATTTGGTCCGATAGATTACCCTGTGGGAGAGAGAATAGTAATAATTCCTTCAGAAAATAGTACTAAGGATGATATTGTAAGAGTAGAGAAACTATGGAGAGATGCCGGTTTAGTTCCAGTTATAACTGACGTAGAAACTCATGAGAAGGCTATGGCTATAGTACAGGTACTTTCGCATTATTATCTTTTAGGTCTTTCTGATTCTATTAGTTTAGTAACTAAAGAGTTAAATGTAGATATCTCGAATTTTCACACTACTAATTTTAGGGAGATATTTAAGGTTTTGTCTAGAGTCAATGAAATAAAAGATATCATTCTTGAAATTCAACGCCAAAACCCATATGCATATAAGGTTAGAAGTATAGGTTTAGAAGTACTTAAAAAGCTTAAACAAAATTTAGATGGGGAAACGAAATGATGCTCTATATTTTAAAAGCCAACGTAGATACTTCATTACTTAAAGAAAAGCTTAACAGATCCTCTGCATCGTATAAGTTTCTCAATTTATATGGCAAGAACTTATTATTAGTTTGGCCAGATCAGTACGCTAAAGATATTGTAGATGATAGTATAGAAATAGCTGTAAACGTGAGGAAATCTTATGTTCTTTCAAGTAATGATTGGAAAAAGGAACCTACAATAGTAAGGGTTAAAGATACTGAAATTGGTGGAAATAAGATAGTCGTTGCTGCCGGGCCATGTGCTGTGGAAAGCGAGGAGCAACTTAGTACTGCGGCTAAAGGAATTAAAAGAGCAGGAGCCTCTTTGCTTAGAGGAGGAGCTTATAAGCCTAGAACTAGTCCATATTCTTTCCAAGGTTTAGGCGAGGAAGGAGTAAAGTTATTGAGAAAAGTTGGAGATGAGGTTGGATTGCCAATAGTCACTGAGATCATGGATACTAGAGATACAGAAATATTTAAGAAATATGTAGATATGGTTCAAATAGGAGCTAGAAACGCTCAGAATTTTTCCTTGTTAAAGGAAGTGGGTAAAATAGGGAAACCAGTGCTGTTAAAGAGAGGAATGGGAAATACTGTTGAAGAATGGCTACAAGCCTCTGAGTATATTCTACTCGAAGGTAATGGAAACGTTGTATTATGTGAGAGAGGAATAAGGACTTTCGAAAAGTCTACTAGATTTACTATCGATATAGGTGGAATGATAGCAGCAAAAATGATGACTCACTTACCTATTTGTGCTGACCCTAGTCATCCTGCTGGTAGAAGAGAATTAGTTCACTCATTAGCATTAGCATCAGTAGCAGCTGGAGCTGATATGCTGCTGATTGAGGTCCATCCGGAGCCTGAAAAAGCATTAAGTGATTCTGAACAACAATTAACAATAGAGTCATTCGAGGTCTTAATGAATAGGATAAGGAGCTTAGCCCAAGCCTTAGGTAGAGGATTATGATAGAGATTTCTGAAGACATATGTTGTTCCAAGGTAAATATTGTTATAGGAAAAGGGGCTTTAAGCAAATTAAGTGAAATTAAGGATAAGAACGTAGCTCTGATTCATTCTAAGAAGATTAATGTTGATGGAATTAAAACATATTTGGAAAGATTTTATGATATTCCGATTAATGATGGAGAAGATTCAAAGGATTTATCTAATGTTATGTTAATCATTAAGGAGTTATTTAATAGAGGGTTTGATAGGGGAGATTATCTTGTTGCCTTAGGAGGAGGAACAGTAACAGATGTGGCAGGTTTCGTAGCTTCAATTTATCTGCGTGGTATTAACTTAATTAATATACCTACGACGCTTTTAGGTATGGTTGATGCTTCGATAGGAGGGAAAAATGGAGTAAATTTTGGGGATATAAAGAACGTCCTTGGCACCTTTTATCAACCTTCGTTAATAATTTCTGATCTAAAATTTTTGGAAACTTTACCAGCTGATGAGTTATTAAAGGGATTAGCAGAAGTTATAAAGTATGGACTTACTCTAGATAAAGAGTTATATGACTTCTTGTCCCTTAATAAGGATAAAATATTAGCTAAGGATGAAGAGGCATTAGAAGAAATTATCTATAGATCATCTCTTGATAAAATAAATGTGGTAAAAGAAGACGAAAGGGAGAATAAAGGTATAAGAATAGTATTAAATTTTGGTCATACGATTGGACATGCAATCGAAGCGGGTTCAGAGTTCATGATTGCTCATGGTTACGCTGTTTCTGTTGGAATGCTATGTGAAGCTAAGATAGCAGAGGAACTAGGATATGCTGAGGAGGGAGTGGTAGAAGACGTTTTATGGCTAATTCAATTATATGGGTTACCTTACGATGTTTCACAACTTAAATATGACATAAATTTGGATAAGGCAATATCTGCTATTGAAAGGGATAAAAAACATAGAGGTAATGTTATAAAGATGCCATTTCCTACAAGGATAGGAAGCTGGAAAGGGGTTGATGTACCTTTAGAGATTATTAAGGGGTTTGCGTTTCAATGTTTGAGGAAATAAATTACAACACCAAACTATATGGTCTAATCGGAAAAAATATCAAGTACACTTTATCACCTTATATACATAATTATTCGTTTAAACTTCTTGGAGTAAATGCTGTCTATTTGGTATTTGACTTAGATGAGACGAAGTTTAATAATGCAGTTATAGGTCTATTAGAAGTGGCGGAGGGGCTCAATGTTACGATACCTTATAAAGAGAAGGTTATTTCGTACTTGAAGAGAATAAACAATGCTTATGAGAGAATCGGAGCTATCAATACGATATTTAGAGGTGAGGGCTTTAATACAGATTACATGGCAATAAAGGTCTTAGTTTCGGAGAAGTTTAATAGTATTAGTGGATTAACATGTCAAATTTTTGGGGCAGGTGGGGCTTCAAAGGCTGTTGCTTTCGCCTTAGGAGAGTTGGGATGTTTCTTGAAAATACTTAACAGAACCACTGAGAAAGCCATAGAATTAGTTAATTCTTTGAACAAAAATGGAATAAATGCAGTTGTTACAAAGAACTGCGATAACAATAACGATCTAATAGTTAATGCTACACCTAATCCTTCTATAGTAACTGACGAGTGTGTAAAAAACGCTAAATTTGTGATAGAACTTGTTTACGATCCGGTAGAGACTGAATTAGTTAAAAAAGCTAAAAAATATGGTCTTAAATATATAGATGGTATTGAAATTTTAGTAAGACAAGCAATGGAATCTGAGAAGATATGGTTTAATAAGAGTGTTCCTTATGAAAAGATTATAGAGTATCTTTATGCCAGGAAACTCATTAGGCGAGAGATATAGAATAACTACTTTCGGAGAGAGTCATGGTCCATCAGTAGGAGTAGTAATAGACGGGCTACCAGCTGGTCTACCATTATCTGTCGATGATATAAGGTTTGAATTAGAGTTTAGAAGACCTGGAAGATTATATGTCTCTGGGAGAAGAGAGAAGGACGAGCCTGAAATATTAAGTGGTATATTTAACGGAAGGACTACTGGTGCGCCAATAGCTGTAATAGTTAAGAATTCTGACGTAATTTCGTCATTATATGAAGAAATAAGATATAAACCAAGACCTGGACATGCTGATTTGCCTTACATTATGAAATATGGATACGAAAACTGGGATTATAGAGGGGGTGGGAGAGCAAGTGCTAGAGAAACTGTAAGTAGAGTGATTGCAGGGGCTATAGCTAAGAAACTGTTAATGTTAACCGACACATGGGTAGCAGGTCATTTAAAAAGTTTGGGACCAGAAGAGTTAAATAATGAAGTATCATTCGATGAGGTATTATGTTCTAAATACAGTCCGGTAAGAGCTAGTAAAAAAGACCTTGAGGCTAAATACGAGGATCTGATAAGGAAAGCTACGCAAGACGGTGATAGTTACGGTGGGATTGCTGAGATAATTGTTAGAAATCCGCCGATAGGTTTAGGCGAACCAGTTTTCGATAAATTGAAAGCTGATTTAGCTAAGGCTATAATGTCCATTCCTGCTGTAGTTGGATTCGAATATGGCTTAGGCTTTAAAATGGCTAAAATGAAAGGTAGTGAGGCTAATGATGAAATTATTAGAAAAGATAACAGATTAGGTTGGAGATATAATAATGCTGGAGGAATATTAGGCGGATTAACTAATGGTGAAGACATAGTTCTTAGATGTGCGTTTAAGCCTACAAGTTCGATCAGGAAGCCACAAAAAACGGTAGATTTGAGAAGCTTAGAAGAGGCTACGATATCAGTTATAGGCAGACATGATCCAGCTGTAGCAATCAGAGGAGTTACTGTAGTTGAGGCAATGGTAGCAATCGTATTAGTTGATCATGCTTTACGTGCTGGTGTAATTCCTACAGTTAGGTTATCTGAAGAGCAAGCTAAGACTGTGGAAGAACGTTGGAGGAGGTATGTTAATTTATGCAAGCCTACGGTGGAGTCTCAATAGTAAACGCTTTACCTTCATGGTATGGTTCTACAATGGCTTTAAATATGAAGGTCAGCGTTAATGTTAAGGAAGGAATAAGAGATAGATCAAAAGAGACAGATTTAATAAAAATAATTATAGATTATTTTAAGGAAAAATATTCAATACCGGATATTTTAGTGGAAGTTAATTCGGAATTACCTCAACAAGGAGGCCTAAAAAGTAGTAGTGCAGTTTCAGTAGCATTAATTAGCGAGATATATAGGAAATTTGATATAAAGGATCCCATTTTCCCTCCCATTTTATCAGCTATTCTCTCTATTAAGGCAGGCGTATCTTACACTGGTGCACTTGACGACGCTACAGCTGCCTTTTGTGGCGGTATATCTTATACTTACAATAAATATTTTAAAATAATAAAAGTTCAAAAACCCATCGAAGATATATCAGTACTTGTATTATTAAGAGGAGGAAGACAAATTAATATAGATATAAAGAAGCTAAGAGACTTTCAAATGATATTTGAAGAAATCTTTCAAATTGGGTTGAGAGATCCTCTGGAGGCTATGAAACTTAATGGTATTTTGATAGCCAATTTACTGGGATATTCCCTTGATCCCGTAAGAGACGCATTAAAGAAAGGTGCTGTTGCTAGTGGGATAAGCGGTAACGGTCCTTCATATTTCGCCATAGTAAAGGAAGGCGATGAAGGTCCAGTATACGAAATTCTTAAGAGATATGGAAACGTTATTATAACTAGGCCAATGAATCTTGATTGCAAAGATTTATCCATCTAAAATTACTGGTACGATAAAAGCTCCACAGTCTAAAAGTATAGCTATTAGATTAATTTTTCTCTCTCTCTTTACCAAAGTTAAATTAAAAGATCTCGTATTGTCTGAGGATGTAAGTGATGCGATAAATGCTGTAAAGGCACTAGGTGTTAATGTAAACAACGATTTTGAGTTCATTCCACCTAAGAGTCTTGAGATAAAGGAGAAATATATTAAGCTGAAAGGTTCTGCTACTACTCTCAGAATGTTAATTCCGATAATATCTGCTGTAGGAGGGGAGGTAATAATAGATGCCGACGAGCCTCTAAGAAGAAGACCCATAAAAAGAGTGGTCGAGACATTAGGCAATTATGGTGTAAAATTCTCTTCTGAGTCTTTGCCCGTTAAGATGAGTGGAAAGTTAAACTCAGATTACATTAAAATACATGGAGACGAGAGTAGCCAATATATATCGGGACTAATTTATGCTCTACATATTTTGAATGGCGGGAAAATAGAGGTAATTCCCCCATTTTCATCAAGAAGTTACGTCTATCTTACTGCTGATATATTCAATAAACAAGGTTCTAGAGTAAATATTAAAGATAATATAATAACTATAGAAACCTTGAGGTTAGAGGAGTATGATGGAGAAGTAGGAGGAGATTATGGATTATCCGCATTTTATGCATTAGCCTCTTTAGTGACGGGAGGAGAATTAACTATTTACAATTTATGGAAGCCTGGGAATTACTTTGGCGATCATAATATAGTTCAAATATTTAGTAAGATGGGAGCTTATAGTATATATGACGAAGGAAAATGGTACTTGAGGGCTGAACATAAATACTCGCCTATAAGGTTAGATATTGATGATATCCCTGATCTAGCAATGCCCATCTCTGGATTAGCTGGGATTGCCTACGGTATTAGTGAGCTGTACAATATAAAGAGGTTAAGAATTAAGGAAAGCGATCGTGTTAATAGTATAAAAGACATCCTTAATTCTTATAGCATAGAGGTTAATGTTGAGGATAATACACTCTCTATAGTTGGTAAAGGCATAGATGCCGTGAGAAGTATTAACATAACTAAATGTTATAATGATCACAGAGTTGCGATGCTTTCTTCTGTGCTAGGATTAATTAGTGGTGGGACAGTAGAAGAGGCTGAGTGCGTAAATAAGAGCAATCCTAATTATTGGAAGGATCTAATTTCATTAGGCGCAAAAATCTCTATAAGTTAAGATATGCTAGTCATATATTACTATATTATCATCTTCAATTTTTACCTTATAAGTCTTTATTGGCTTTTTGGAGGCTCCTTTCCTAGGACTTCCATCGTATATAGAGAAATGAGAAAAATGACACTGACAGATTAGCTCTTCTTTTATGATTACTCCGTATTTAAAAATATCACATCCCAAATGAGGACACTTATCGTCAAATGCGAAGAACTTATTAGGACCTAAACAAAATATAATTATCCCTCTTCCATTGGCATCAATTCTTTTCCTTTCACCTGTCTTAAAATCACTTCTCTTAAGCCTTATTTCCATTCTAGCAAAAACATATGTTAGGAAGTATAAATAAACTGCCTTTTCTTGAACGTAATCTTATAGACTTTTGTAAATTAGATGTGCTACTTAACCAAAAATTTGTATAAAGACTATATCACAACTTTTCATTAAAAGAGTTTTTGCATTTCATGTAGATCGATTACAGGGCAGTCATTTACCTAAGAAAATTATTTATTACTGTTATCTCGGTTTCTTCACGTCTTAGATAAGTCTAACTTAATTTTTGGCTTAAAAAATACTACATAAATTGTTTAAGAATTTCTATTTAGGGATAAACATTTATAAAAAGGAGAATCTCGCTATCGAGAGATTCAACAATTACTTTTTTTTATGTTCATCATATAGTACTCTCTTTGTCATAAACAAGTTAGTATCAATATTTTTTATTCATTATATTTATTTAAATTATAAAAAAAGGAAAGTTTAAGCAAATAATATACTGTATTAAAGGTTATATAAAAATCATTTAACAATTACTTTATAAGATTAGTCTTATCATTTAATAGATAGAGGAGTATAAAGATGTTAGAAATTAAGGAAGATCTTAGAAGTAAGCTGGACTATAGAATTATTGAGATAGCTCAGAGCTCTCCTAATACAGAAATAAAAGCGATAATAGTTACTTCGGTTCCACCATCGAGTGAAATAGTTAGTAACATTCAGCAGAGTTCATTAAAGATAGAGAGAGTGTTTAATATAATGAACGTCGTTAAGGTTAGAGGCAAAGTTAAGACAATTTTGCCTATAGTCGAAAAACCATTTGTTAAATACATAATGTTAGAAGAAGTTATAGTAAGCACTCCAGAATTATTATAATGTGAAGCTTAGAGAGTGGCAAGAAAAACTTTCAGAAAAAGTAATTCAAGCGTTAAGACAGAATTTTTTAGTAGCATTACAAGCTCCTACAGGTAGTGGTAAGACCATTTTTGCACTACATGTAGGTTTTAAAGTTAAAGAGAGATTAATATTTGTAGTTAGAACTCATAATCAGTTTTTCCCAGTGTATAGAGAATTAAAAACATATTATAGTGATAAGGACCTAGCTTTTATCATTGGTAAATCATCAGCTTGTTTGTATACTTCAGAAGACGTTGACCCTCAAGATATTTATTGCAATATATGCTCAGCATATAAAGGCTTAACTTATAAGTTAACTATCAAAGATCCGCCTAGCATCTTTTTAAATAAGTTGAAAGAAGAGGGAAAAAGTGCTAATTTTTGTCCTTATTACTCATTGTTAGACAGCGTTAATTATGCTCATGTCATTATTATGACGTACCCTTACTTGTTCTTTCCTTGGCTTAGAGATCTACTTAATATAGATTTCAGCAAGTACATAATAGTAATCGACGAAGCTCATAATATTGATAACATTTCTAGCATAGACGAGAAAAGACTTAGTAAAAGAAGCCTAGACCAGGCTATAAGTCAAGCTAGGTCTAATGAAGCGAGACGAATTTTAGAAAAATTAAAGAATACGACTAGCAAGCTTATACATCCTGATGAGAAGAACATATTAGTTAGTGACATAAGTGAATTGAGATTAAGTGATGATGAGATAAGAATTCTAGAAGATGAGTATAGTGATATTAGACAAGAGATGATAAAAAGCGGCAAAATCAGTAAAAATTATATAGGCAATATACTACGCTTTCTATACAGCATACAAGATGAAAGAATTAAGGTATTCTCCTATTCTGACTCACTGGTTGCTAAGTATATAATTTCATCGGATTTTATAAATATATTAAATGATGAAAATTTAACTTTCATGCTAATGTCTGGTACGATGCCACCACTAGATTATTTAAAAAATATCATCGGAATTAATAGAAGAGAGATTATATATATTGACGTCGAGAAAGCAGTTAAAAGTAAGGTCTCTGGGTCATATGAGTGCTTTATCTCATTAGATGTTACATCCGCTTATGCGTTAAGATCAGAGGAAATGGCTAAAAAGTATGCATCATATTTATTAAAGATATTCTATAACTCTTCATTACATGTAATGGCAGTATTTCCTAGTTACGAGTTCATGAATAAAGTCTCTAGGCATTTAAGTAATATAAATTACATAAAGGAAACGCCAGACACCTCCATAGAAGAAGTAATGATTTCGATAAAAGATACCAAAAGTTTAATAATGGGAATAGCGAGGGGAAAATTATCAGAGGGCGTAGAGTTAGTTAGCAATGGTAGAAGCTTAATTTCTGATGTGATAGTTGCTGGTATTCCTTTTCCACCAGTGGACGATTACTTGAAAATAAGAGCAGATGCCATATCGAAGATGCTGAAAAAAGATATTAGTGACGAATTAATTAGAATACAAGCATTAATATCAGTTAAACAGTCAATTGGCAGGGCTATAAGAAGTCCTAACGATAAGGCTACGGTGTGGCTACTTGATAAGAGATTTAATAGCTTATGGTGGAAGAGAGAACTTAATTGTTTGAATGCTAGAAAAATAAAACTGTGAAAAAGGAATGAAAGTCGAGGTTTTCACACACAAGAATTGTATAGAATGTAATATATTGCTAGAATATCTGGAAAATAAGGGTTTATTAGGGAAGGTTCAAATAATAGACACTGAACTTTACCCTTTTATAGCCTTTGAGAGGGGAGTTATTTCTACTCCATCTATTTTCGTTGACGGAAAATTAATTTATGCAGGAAACGTAGATTTAGAGGAATTTGAGAGGATATTGAAGGGAGATAGCGTAGTTAGACAAATTGATAAAAATACATTAGTTGAGAAGCTAATGCTAGGAATTGTAGACTCCTTTGCAGCCACTGCGTGGCTTTATGTCAATAGGGATTTCGATTCCTTTTTAGCTCAAAAGGATTTTATATACGCCGTTACTGGTTTAGTATTTTTAGAAAAGGATACTGCTGAGGAGTATTATAATTATCTAAGGAACGTAATGCTGAAGGAAGGAGATAAGTATATGGAAGAGTGGAAGCCAAAGTTTCTCAAGAATATTTCGTCTAATTTTATAAGAGAGCTGTACTGGCTATACGAGAAAAAAATTAGCAAAGACATAGTCTCGCAGAGATATCCTATTGAAGTTTTTGCTCACTGGTTAATGATAAGAGGAGGATCAGTAGGTAGGGTTGGACTCAGAATTCATCCTCTTTCAGATAATCAAACAATGAGCAGGGTATTAGAAGTATATAAATTCATGTTAGAAAACTATGACGAATTATGGGAAAAGGTTGAAAGGGAACAAAAAGAAATAAAGGCTAGAAATAGGGAGCAGATCAGATATAATGTACTTTAATTTTGCATTTTTAAAAAAACAGTGTTTGTAACTTTTTTAATCTGAGAGAAGTAGTATCATTTATGACTATCCTTGATCTTCGCGGGAAAAGTTGCGAGGAATTCATGTTAGAGCTTTCGAAATATCTAGTTGGCATGAAGATAGGTGATAGCGTTCAAGTAATAATAGATAAGGATAGAGTATTATGCACTCATCAACTTCTTAGAAATGCACCAAGATATCTGTATAAAGCTAATCTAGTTGACGATCACGCTGAAGTAATTATAAGGAGATTAAGGTAAAGGTTCAGAAGTTATTTAATCTCTAAGCACGTTTAAGGATTAATTGGCTTGCTACTTTATTAAAAATCAAATACAAAATCAAATATATAGGTTCAAGCTAATTAATGATAACTGAGGTAGAATTATTATAAAACTTTTTAATATAATGCCTATTTGTATCTATAAGATTGGGAAAAAGGCTTTATTTCATATAGCATATAGAGTCATTAATTATTCTCAGCTTTGAATCCTTCTCCTCTAGTGCTAACTCTATATATTTTGCATAATTTATTGATATCCCTAAATCCATAATTTTTATACAACCTTCTTCTAATACTTTCTGGAATATAATATCATAGTTCTCATTAACCAAATTTATCACATCTATTATTTTACTTTTATCCTTAATTATGTTCATTACATCTGCTAAAATTTCCACTGATGACGCTATGATCTCAAGCCTCTTACATATGGGTTTTGAATTATCTCTCAATTCGTTTTGGATCTGATTTAATAATTCAGTGCTCTTATATTTGGAAAGTAAGGGAACTTCATTAACAATTTTATTATATTCTTCAATTATTTTATTTAGTCTATCTATGTTAATTTCTAGCCCTTGCTCTAACACATCCTTAGCTTTCAATATAAATGTGGCGGGTTTTTCGTCGCTTATCTTAATAATAACCTTTAATATTTCTTGGCTTGATGGAGATTGATACTCTATAGAATTCATATATTGCAGAGATTTTAATAACATATCTATACAATTCTTGCAACTTTTGATGTTATCTTCCGATAAGGCAATATTTAAATAGTCCAGAGCTATATGAATATCTATAAGTTTGATTTCCTTACTTAAATCTATACCAAGCATTGATTTTAGGGAATTACTTATGTTATTTAGAGTTCTATATATGTGATTTATTGTAGCGGAAATTTTGCTTGAAATTAGTTGAATTTTTTGAATATCACTCTCATTTAGTCTTATTAATTCATTTGGAGTTTCAATTCTTTCCAATATAATTCCATATTTCTTAATTTTCTCTATAATATCATTATATTCAGATATTAACTCAAATAAATAATCATTAATTCTTCTTTCGAGCTCAAGTTTTCTTGCATTGAACTCTTTTTCGAAATTACTTAATTCATTAATACTATTTGAACTATTTATAGAACTTTTTATATTATCTAACATTTTTGAATATTTCTGAATGATTGCTATAAATTCAGTATTATCATTAAATATTGTCTTGATCATATTTAGTGTCTTATCTATTTCATTTATTTCGTTTAATATGGAGCTCTTCTTATTAATTATTTCGTTTCTAATATGATACTTAGAATTAACAAATTCCACAATACTTGGCACAAGATTTATAACAGTACTTGCTAAAAATACTATGACCGATGCTAAAATGTTTAATTTAATTAGATAAAGTGCCAGAAATAACGTAAGACTTCCAACTAGGCTATATATCTTATTTATTCCGAGTAATACCCCAGAGATTATTGTAAGGGCAACGAATATCCATAAAAAATAATTGTTTATGTCAAAAATTAACTTATTAATTAAGGCTAAAATGGGAAATGTTGATAATATATTAACTACCTTTCTAGGGTTTTTCTCGGCAATACCAAAAGGTAAAAACAATATAAAGAAGGGATTTATTAAGGAGATTAGTATAGAATCTGAAGTGATTACACTATTAACAGATTCATACTTTATAAATGTAATAAGAGGTAATATGATCAGAAGAATCACCGATATAATCAGTAATATTAGATATTCCGTGGAATAGCTAGTAATTAATGGAGTAAGCGAAATGTTATAAAGTTGTTTATTAATTACAGCATTTTCGATTAAATATGATAATAATAAGACTATTGACATTGGGGTGTATAAAAAGAAAGAAATAGCCGCTATTACCGCTGATATGAAATATGCATAGTTAATGTTTATGAAAATATATGCTATCCTAAAAGCTAATATGGAATTGATTATAGAAACTACTACTCTATTTGCATAATTATATATAGTGCTAGTATTCAACTCTAGATTTTTAAAAACCATCATCTAATTATATTATTTGGCTGATATATATTTTTTACTAGGTTTAGTAAGATAAAGATATAAATAGTAAGAGCTAACATAACATCATGGCAGTCCAAATACAATTCAAAAGATACGAGCTACCTCCTTTACCTTATAAGGTAGATGCATTAGAACCATACATTAGCAAAGATATAATTGACGTACATTATAATGGTCATCATAAGGGATATGTAACTGGGGCTAATTCATTTTTAGAGAGATTAGAAAAAGTAATCAAAGGTGATTTGCCATCTGGGCATTATGATGTACAAGGTCTAATGCGTGGCTTAGTTTTTAATATAAATGGGCACAAGTTACACGCACTATATTGGGATAATATGGCTCCCTCTGGAAAAGGCGGAGGCAATCCTGGCGGAGCTCTTGCTGATTTAATAGTTAAACAATTTGGTAGCTATGATAGGTTTAAGCAAGTATTTACTGAGACAGCAAATTCCTTACCCGGTACTGGTTGGACAGTATTATATTATGATGTGGAGTCTGGAAATCTACAGATCATGACTTTCGAGAATCATTTCCAGAATCATATAGCTGAGTTGCCAATATTACTAATCCTTGATGAATTTGAGCATGCTTATTATCTTCAATACAAGAATAAGAGGGCCGATTATGTAAATGCATGGTGGAACGTGGTAAATTGGGACTATGCTGAAAAGAAACTACAAAAATACTTGAAGTAGAATAGGTTTTTTAATAATTAACTTATACCTTTAATATGGTATCTGCGATTATATTAGCTGGAGGCTATGCCACGAGGTTAAGGCCATTAAGCTTGACTAAGCCTAAGGCTCTTTTTCCCTTACTTAATAGACCTATAATAAGATATACTTTAGATAGTCTAATAGATTCGGATGTTAATGATATCTATTTATCGTTAAGAGTGATGGCTGACAAAATCATTAATTATCTAAAAAATTCTAATCTTTTAGATAAAGTCAAGATTGAAGTAGAGAATGAGCCTCTAGGCGACGCTGGTCCATTGAGAGTACTCAGCGAAAAATATAATTTAGATGAAGACGTTATTGTGATTTATGGCGATGTATTCAGTGAGGTGAATATTAAGTCTCTTTTAGATTTTTACTATAAGAAGAGTTGTGATGCCGTAATAGTGGGAGTTGAAGTTGATGACCCTCGTAGATATGGAGTATTATACACTGAAAATGATATTCTAGTTGAGTTAATAGAGAAGCCCAGGAGACCAATATCCAATTTAATAAATGGTGGTATATATATATTTAAAAAGGAATTATTTGAATCAATTAGAGTCCCTTCATCGATAAGCAGAAATTTCTTGCCAAATATTTTAAAATCGAATAAATGTATAGCAGTATACAAATATAGTGGTATATGGGCAGATATAGGAGTTCCAGATGATTATCTTAAGCTTAATTTCAAGTTACTTATAGAGAAATATCCCAAGGGATATATAGGTCCCTCGGCTAAGGTAAGTGAAAGTTCAACCTTAATTCCTCCCTATTATATTGGACAAGACAATGTGATAAAAGAAGATGCGTATTTATCGTCTCATACAATTTTAGGAGATAATGTTAAAATTGGAAGAGGATGCTATATTTCTGAAAGTATATTAATGAATAATGTTGAGGTAAAAGATTATACTTTTGTAACTGGCTCTATTATTGCGGATAA
Organism: Sulfolobus sp. A20; assembly: GCF_001719125.1. Taxonomy (NCBI): domain Archaea; kingdom Thermoproteati; phylum Thermoproteota; class Thermoprotei; order Sulfolobales; family Sulfolobaceae; genus Saccharolobus; species Saccharolobus sp. A20. The sequence continues at coordinate 774,317 of NZ_CP017006.1, read as the reverse complement.
AAGTAGAATAGGCAAATGGAATCACGTACTAGAGGGCTCTATTTTAGGAGAGGAAGTTATTACTGGTGATGGGATCTTAATTAACAAAGGTACTATTATTTTGCCTAATAAGGAAGTTAATGAGCCTATATACGACAGAGATAAAATAATATTATAGCTTAGGTGGAGGAAGGTGATATTACGGGAAATAATTGAGGAATTAGCTTATCCCTTGAAGCAAAGAAAGATAGTAAATGTCTGTGTAAGCCCTATCTATACTGCAGTTATGTTAGATAATCAATCAATAGGAATTTCACATACTATAGTTGATGGGGAAATTTCTCATGCAGGTGAAATAGTAGGTGCTAATGCATACGATATTGTAATCGAAAACCTTGATAGTAATCTGCAGAGATCCGTCTCATTAGCTATTTTGAATTCTTTAGGTGAGCAAAGTTCATATACTCAAGGAGATCCGCTTAGCCTTTACTCTGGGGTAAAACTGTGCGTATTCGGATATACACCACAAGTATCTGCATCAAACTTTGATACTATAATAACTTATGATTTCGCTTCTAACGAAACGAGGAAGATAGGTAATACTGAAATAAGACCATTTTCTACTTTAACCAAGGAGTATTGTTCTACTGCAGTGATTTTCGGTTCTACGTTAGTTAACAATACTATAGATAAGATAATTAGTCAAGTTTCAGCTGATCACCTAATTTTAACTGGGATATCTTCCGTGGATGCACCAATAACACTGAAAAACTATGGTTTTGAAGTTATATCTAAATTATTTTCCAGTGATAAGTACAGAGTCTTTAGGATAGTATGTGAGGGTGGAAATAATAGAGCTTTAGGTAAATATATGATAAGGTATTTTAGAAAGATTTAGGTACAATTTCATGTATGCTTGTATAGCATTTCCCATCGTAATATAGTTTTCCTTTTTCGCAATTATTATCTTTTACTATTTCTACCCTAGAATCTATAATATTTAAGACTTGATTTGCCTTTATACTTTCATACAATTTCATATACGCAATAGAAATTCTAGCCAAGACTTTAGGATTTGAGGTACTAGCTCCTAGCGCACTCATAGCACCTTTAAGCGATAGTGATTTATAGCTTTCATCATTAGTTATATTCCATAATCTAGAGAAAAATATTGCTGTCTCAGCATTAGATATTGGCTCTAAATAGGGAATATTTGTTATATCGTCATTACCTTTGATATCTTTAAACCCTTTTTCATGTTGCAAATTTTCCTTAATATAATTAGCAATCCTAATAGCTAAAGTTAGATAGTTTTCATCAAAACTTGACTCATAAGCTGTTAATAGCGCGTTTCCAGCTAATGCTTCATCTAGTAATATACCCTTATTCTCTCTTAACGAACTTCTATAAACCTCTCCAGTGTCCTTATTTAATAACTCTAATACTTCCTTTATGTCAGCTATTCCGTAATTCACTAACATTGCTATATTAGCTAAATATTTTTTATCTACGTTAATCTTGGCTTGTTTATTCAGAAGAAACTCAGCTAAACTGTCTTGAAATTTTATTTTGTCTTTAGCCTTTAAATAATCCTTATATATATTAGTGTAGGTAAGATAAACCTCAATCATTCTACTGTCAGCAGGTTCTCCCTCTATTACTTTGTTAACAGTATCGTAGATTACAAATGGTGATAACTCTAATGGCTCTGGAATGAAACCATTTATTGTGAGACCTATGATTTTTTTATTTTTATAATCGTCTAAAATGTCCCTTAGTCTAGATTCTATAAACTTAACATCAACCGACTCAATTATGCCTAAGATCTTTAAATCTGGAGTAAGTATTGTGATAGTGGGAATCACACCTCTAGTTAGCCTTACAGTATACTCTACATTTTCAATTGCATTTACTTGAATAGCGTAATATTTAGATAATATATATAGATTCTTCATTTGTTCATACAATTCTTCACATTTTTTACACTGATCAGTAGTAAAGTATAATAGTATCGGCTTTTCATAGAACTTTGAATCGTTTAAAAGTTGGGCTGTTATTATCATCATAAACCGTAAGGCTTTTTTAGATATAAATCTTCTACTACTTATGAGTCGTCCAGCTACTAAGTGGAAATGCGCCTTGTGTAATAATACTATATATTGGGACGAATTGTTCACATATATGAAAAAAGGAGTAGTTCATTATACATGTTTAAGGGATTTAGCTTTAAAGAATAGTAAAATAGATAATAAAGAACTCCAAAACATTCTTGACGCATTAGAGGAGGAATTAAAACTAATAGTTTATTATAAGCAAAAGATCTCGTCATTACAAAACGAGGAAATAAAGAAAACTTTTGACCAAATAGAGAAAGATGCTGAGAAAAACGCTGGTATTTTAACTAGGTTGGTAGAAAAGTTTAGCATGCTAGAAAGCTCTTAGGTTTTAGATTATGGTAAGATTATTGTATCTCGTTTTTTATATTTATAAGTTATATGATACTTAATCCTACTTTTATTAATTATAATATCTTCGATGCCAGCTAATCTATAATCGCAATACCTAAGGTAAAGCCTTCAATTCTGATAAGCACAATCCCTTTTATTTTCAGTATAAATAGAGTTACTTATATAAGGTAAGTGTATTATGATGAACGTTAAGCTTGTTTCCTATACTAAAGATGGCGAGAAAGTAATTGCAATAGCAGCTAAGATGAGCAGATCTCGTAAAGGATGGGAGCACCATGAGAAAGACATGTCAGATGAGGAAATAGAAACATGGATTAGGGATGCAATTATTCATGGTTACTGGTCTGTACTCGAGCATTCCGTCTATACTTTTTCCGTTGAGGGGTTATCAAGAGTTGCTTCTCATCAGCTTGTTAGGCATAGGATAGCATCTTACACGCAGATGTCACACCGTTTTGCCAAACCTATAGATGAGTTCTACAAGCCCATAATTCCACAGAGTGCAGCAAACAGAGCAAAAGAAATAGTTGAAAAAGCATATAAAGAGGCTTACGATCTATATTTTCAATTACTTTCTTCCGGAGTGCCAGAGGAAGACGCCAGATATGTTTTGCCTAATGGTGTTAACACGAACATTGTCGTTACCATGAATGCTAGGGAACTGTACAACTTCTTCGCGTTGAGACTGTGTAGCAGAGCACAATGGGAAATACGTGCCGTTGCATGGAAGATGTTAGAGGAGGTCAAAAAAGTCCATCCTAGACTATTTAGATATGCTGGACCTAATTGTATTATACACGAGAATTTCATAAGGGATGAATATATAACATTAGAAGAGATATTTAAAAATTACAATGTAGAGTTTATATCCCAAAGATGTATTGAGGGAGTGCCGAGAGAGGGCATAAAAAAATGCGTAATCAATTCGCGTACAATCTTGGAAAGTATTAAATAAATGCAATTGTTGTATATATTTTTTTATCTAACCTTTTAACAAAGGTTATTTAAACCTTTTACTTTATATTTTATCACGCAATGTCACTTACTCAAGGTCTTTTAGCGTTTGGTATACCTATTGTCGTGTTCTTAGCTGCCGGATATGGTGGATATAAGTTTCTGACTCTAGTACTCCCGTCAAAACCTAATCCCTTAAAGGTTAGTAGATTTGAGGCTGGAAATATACCATTTGGGCTAGGTAGATTGTGGTTCCCGTTACAATACTATGGCTACCTAATAGTTTATACAACACTAGAGCCGATTATAGTAATGCTATTACCAATTACCTTCTCTGATTACTATACCTCTTTGATATACTTTAGGGATTTAATTATAATAATTGCTGTGTTTATAATTTTATTATATCCTGTTCTATATTATTCAATAAGACAAATTAATATATTAAGTTATTGGGAGTTGAGGAGATAATGAGTGAGACACTTAAGGATACTTTAAATAAGATTCAGACCGAGTTAAAGTGTCAAGTGAAAACTGAGAGTGATAGAAGAATAACGATTACCATCCCTGATAAACTTATCCTAACGAAAGTAGCGGAGTATCTTAAGTCTATAGGTTTTGATCACGTTAAGTCAGTTACTGGTATCGATTATCCAGAACAAGAAAAATTCGAGGTAGTTTACCACATTTCATCTTATTCTGATCTTAACTTAGCTAAAATAATAGTGGCTGTGAGAGTTTCGACTAGTTATAAAGATCCCTCTATTCCCTCTTTATATAATATATTTGAGAGTGTTTGGACTGGGGAGAGAGAGACATATGAGATGCTAGGGATAAGGTTTGAAGGTCATCCAGATTTAAGGAGGCTATTCCTAGATGAGGATTTTGAAGGAGTTTATCCTCTGAGAAAGTCATTTAAGATTAAAACGGAGGGGGTCTTCGTTGACAAGCCAGCCTGAAAATGAATTGCAACAAAAACTTTTAGCATCAACCGGCATGTCAGTGGAAATAGTTCCGATCCAAGGAGAATTAAATGTAGGTCCTCAACATCCTGGATCCGGACATATGAGAATATTTGTGAAATTAAACGGAGATATCATCGAGGATGTAGACTTAGATGTAGGTTATGTCCACAGAGCCGTTGAGAAGCTCTCAGAAAATAGAAATTACATTCATCTAATACCATTAGTAGAAAGGCCTGCAATACTGGATTCTATTCACATGAATTTAGGATACATAATGGCTGTAGAAAAAATTTTAGGAGTCGACGTACCAGAAAGGGCTCAATACTTGAGAAGTTTTGCAGCTGAAGTAAATCGAATTGCAAGCCACTTATATGGTTTGGGTATTCTCGCAATATTCTTAGGGCATTCTACTGGATTTATGTGGGGATTTGGAGACAGAGAAGTATGGGTTACTATCTTAGAGGCATTAACGGGAGCTAGAGTAACTAATTCATATGTTATTCCAGGCGGAGTAAGAAGGGATATTACACAAGAGATTAAGGAAATGACTTTAAAAGCTATATCGTATCAGCGCAAGAGACTTGAAGACTGGAAGAAGATCTTTTTCTACAATCCGTCAGTTAGGGCTAGGCTAGAAAATGTAGGCGTTATGAGCAAAGAAAATGCTATAAAATGGGGTGCTGTAGGTCCTAATCTAAGAGCTTCGGGAGTATATTATGATGTTAGGAAAATAGAGCCTTATGCGGCATATGACAAATTGGACTTTGAGATACCAGTTTATAAGGAGGGAGATGGACTTGCCAGAGGTTTAGTTAGGTTAGAAGAGATTGAACAAAGCATGAGAATATTAGAACAGATTATTAAAAATATACCAGAAGGTAATATTTTGAGTGACAGATTCTTTAAGCAAATACCTCCAACTAGGCTTAAGAAATATTGGGAAACATATAGAAGGGTAGTCATGCCTGGATATTATGCTTCTTTTAGACCCCCTAAAGGTGAGGCAATATCTAGAGTGGAAGCTGGTAGAGGAGAGTTAGTTTATTATGTCATAAGTGACGGTTCCTCTAAACCTTATAGGCTAAGGATGATAACTCCTTCCTATAGATTGATTTATGTTTTTAAGGAACTGTGTAAAGGTGCAAGATATGCTGATTTAGTTTCAATTTATGGTAGTTTAGATTATTTTCCTCCGGAGGCTGATAGATAATGAGTATTCTGTTCGCATTAAGATATTATTTCTTCTATCCATCATTTTTCCTAACAGTAATATTTCCAGGCTTAATATTTACTTTAATATTCCTCCTAATTACTATATGGTTTGAGAGGAAAGCGGCAGCATTTGTTCAACTTAGATATGGTCCTTATTATGCTTCGAAGAGGATAGGAGGATTACTCCAATTATTCGCAGATGCAATAAAATTTGTATTCTCCGAAATAATAATACCTAATGGAGTTAATCCAGTGCTTTATGCATTATCACCTATACTCGTGGTAATTTTTGCATTTTTGCCTATGATGGTTATACCAGTATCAGTGATACCCTATCATGGTTCAATATTTTCGATATATTATAAGTTGTTTTACGATCCGTTAGTAGGCAAGGGCGTATTAGTTCCATTCTTTACCCAATATAATTTAATTACAGTAATAGCTTTAGAATCCTTATACCCGATATTTGTGATATTCCTAGCTTGGAATACAAATAATAGATTCGCCGTAGTGGGATCAATAAGGGAGGCATATCTATCAGTCTCGTATGATGTCCTAATAATTATTTCAACTTTATCGTTAGCTATTGAGTATCATACGTTAGATATTGCTAAAATTGTCGAATCCAATATTCCAGGATTTATTGCAAATCCAATAGCAGCTTTAGTATTTCTAATAGCAATGCTTATCGGATCCTCAAGATTTCCATTTGAGATTGTTGAAGCTGAAACCGAGTTAGTTATAGGTCCCTACACTGAATACAGCGGCTTCTTATTCGTTTTAACAATGGCAGGATCTTATGTAGTCAATCTAGTTTATGCTCTTTTATTTGTTGATCTATTCATTGGAGGCTGGCTTCCATTTACGGGTCTTCCCGGAGCTGTGTATACAGTTTTTAAGGCTGCAATAGTCGTATTTTTTGGAGTATTTTTGAGATCTGTTTATGGCAGATACAGGATAGATCAAGCTCTAAGGGGTAGTTGGAAATACTTGTTCCCCTTGGCTTTGGTCTCCTTATTACTTGGTGTGGTGGTGGGTTTCATATGGATAAGGTAAAAGAATATAAAAAGGAGAATATATTTAGTTTATTTTCAGAACATTTGCAATCTATAGCTACTGGTGTAAAATATTTCGTTAAACCTAAAAGAATCACTTTGCAATACCCTGAAACTAGTTTGACTTTACCTACAGGTTATAGAGGAATGATACGACTATATAAGGATGTATGTATAGGCTGTACCTTATGTGCTTTAATTTGTCCTGCTGATGCAATGAAGATGGTTACTGAAGGAGGAAAGAAGTTTCCGCAAATTAACTATGGTAGGTGTGTGTTCTGTGGATTCTGTGTTGATGTTTGTCCAGTCGATGCTTTAAAGGAAACTGGTGTTCATGACTTAGTATTTACATCGAGAAAAGACCTAATATTTGACCCAACAAAATTCAATGAAGATGTTGATCAAGTTCCACTAGAAAATAAACCAGTAAGGAAAGTTAAGGCTGTGATAGATGAGGAAAGGGGAATTAAGTATGTTCCTACAGACGAGTGAAATAGTACAAATAATACTTTTTGCCTTTTTTGGAGTGATGTCTATAGCGTTTGCGATATACATTGTTAGAGCAAAAAATGTGTTTTATGGTGCAGTAAGTTTAGCGTTCTTAGGAGTTAGCGTAGCTGCGCTAATAGCTCTTGAAGCTCCTACTACGTATGGAATTTATTCAGTTTTCCATATTTTGCTCTATGTAGGTGCTACTGTAACTTTTCTAGCGATTTCGCTGGTAATGTTCAAAGATTTGGAGATAAAAATTGTAGGTAGAGGTATAGGTGTGCTTGCTGGGGTAGCAATAGCTCTATTGTTTCTGATTACAATTTATTTATCTTTACCTCAAATTTCAATAGTATCACTTAAGCCAGTTAATTTTACTACTTTAGCAGACGATCTCTTGGCGACATATTGGTTCCCTATAGTCATTCTTATAATTGCATTGCTTACTACATTAATCGAAGCCATAGCTTTAGCTAGGAGGGATTAAAGATGATAGTCTTAGGCTTACTTGGATTAGTGCTATCTGGTATATTAATTGGCATAGGATTTTATGGACTGTCATCTACTACAAACATTATCAGAGTTTTACTTTCATCGGAAATAATCTTAAATTCTGCTATTTTATTTATTTTTTCATTTTCAAGTATTTCTGGAATTATTTATAATTCAATTATATTTTCTTTATTTGCAATAGGTATGGCTCTAACAGAAGTAATAGTTGCAATTGCGGCTATAATTCTCTATTATAGGCAAAAGGGTAAGTTGGAGGTAGAATGAGAGATGATTCCCATATTGTTTACACTATTGATTATTTCATTTATAATATCTATAATTATATTTTTTGTTAGATCAAAATATTTGGCTTTTGGTCTAAGTTTAGTCTCAATTTTATTAAATGTACCATATCTATTTATGTTAGGAGACTTCGAGAAGATATTCATCTCTAAGTATGTTGGTTATTTTGGAGTTACGGTAAATAATTTGAATTTCCCGTTTATTATTACAATCTTGGTAGTAACTTCAGTGACTACGCTCTATTCATTGAGGTATATGGAGCATAAGTTCAGTGAGGAGAAGAAGTATAATTGGGGTTTATACTATGCTTTATACTCATTGTTTGCTCTTTCAATGCTCTACGTAGTTTCATCAATTAATCTTTTAGAGTTATATATATTTCTAGAAATTTCCTTAATATCCTCTTTCTTATTGATAGCGTTATATGGTTATGGGGATAGGCGTAGAATTAGTCTAATGTACTTCATTTGGACTCACATTGGGACTATTTTACTCTTAGCATCAATAATAATAATAGGACTAACAACCGGCACTATGGATATTTATGTTTCTGCATATCATTTCATGGATTATTCTGTAATACCTTATAGTTTGTTAGTGTTTATTATTGCCGTAATAGGGATGTTCATTAAAGGTGCACAAGCTGGTTTTAATATTTGGTTACCATATGCTCACGGTGAAGCACCAACTCCCATTTCGATTCTTTTGAGTCCCAACATGGTAGGGTTAGGGATATTTGTAGTAATAATTTATTACTATTTATTCCATTTAATGAGCTTCGTAGCTCCAATATTCATAGCATGGGCGCTAATTACAATGATATACGGCGGGGTAAATGCTTTAGCTCAGAAAGATTTCAAGAGGTTCCTCGCTTATTCTAGTGTGTCGCAGATGGGATACATGTTATTGGGGGCGTCTATTGCTTTTATATCTGGATTACAGTCTTCTATTGCCTCCTTACCATTAGGAATACTGGCAAGCATTCTAATTTACGTTTCTCATGGATTCGGAAAGGCTTTACTATTCATGAGTGCTGGTGCGTCAATAACTGAGTTAAACGAGAGAAATATAGATAATCTAGGGGGCTTATACTTATCCTCTCCTCTCCATTCCACACTGTCCTTTATCGGAGTTATGAACCTTCTAGGTTTACCACCTACTATTGGTTTAGTTAGTGAAGCTTTGCTAATATTTTCTGAAGGTACTATTTTAGGGAAAATAGGTTTAGCTCCATTTGTCCTACTAGTAGCGTTTACTATGATAGCAATCGGGACATCCTCAGCTTACGCAGGTTACTTATTTAAGAAAGTTTACGCAGGGAAGAAAGAAGTATTAAGTGTAGATAATGTAAAAGAATACTCAATTTCTATGATTCTTGTAGCGATATCCAGTATAGTATTATTCTTCTTACCTCAATTAGCAGCGCCTTCACTAACTTTTCTGTCATTATTCACAAATTCGATAATTCTACCGTTAATAGTGTTTTTACCACTCTTAGGTTCGCTAATAGCACTAATAACTCCTAAATCTCTAAATCAAGATATTAGAGGTGCAGTAGTTGTATTTACTATAGGTGTATCAACGTTATTATCCATAATATTGCTAGTTAACAATATAGGCGAACCTTTATTTGGGCATCCAATTTATTCATTCTCTTATGGATACATACAATTGAGTTCCAATTTGCTTCAATCAATTCTAGCTTTATTTGTTTCTTCCTTATCTTTCTTTATAGCCTTATATAGTATTGGGTATATGAAGGAGGATAGTGTATTAAGGAGATATTGGGGATTCTTTGGTCTATTTGTAAGCTCCATGTTATCTGTGGTGTTGGCTAACAATATACTATTCTTCATTGCAGGATGGGAAGGAACAAGTTTAGCATCTTACGGTTTAATTAGCTATTGGCTAGATGATAATCCCATGAATGTTGTAGGTGATTTCGGAAGGAAGATATTCGGATATGAGTACGTCTCTAAACCAACAACCAGTGGTATTAGAGCATTAATATTCACTAGGGTGGGAGATGTGGGTTTCTTGGCAGTATTAGGCTACCTTATTGCATTATCGGGATATAATTTCATTATTTATCCTATATCAAATATTACGATCACAGTTTTCTCCAGTCTGACGACTTTGTCTTCACATTCACTAGCTTGGATATTATTGTTAATATTATTCTTAGGAGGCCTCTCAAAGAGTGCTCAATTTCCGTTCACACAGTGGTTGTTAACAGCTATGACAGGACCTACGCCGGTTAGTGCTCTAATACATGCGGCAACTATGGTCAATCTAGGGGCAATATTAACGTTTCTAGCCTATCCTTTCATTCAAGTAAATGGAAATACTTTATTATTTTTCGAGATAATGGTGGGAATAACACTATTTACTGCAATTTATACTAGCGTAAATGCCTTGGCTACTAATGAACAAAAAGTAATTTTAGCATTTTCCACAGCAGATCAAATTTCCTTAATGATCTTCTCTTCCTCTTTAGGAGCACTATTAAGCGACATTCAACTAGGAATAATAATAGGACTTATACAAATGATAGCACACGGAATATATAAGGCATCGTTATTCATGAACGCAGGATCAGTAATACACTTCACTGAAAGTAGGTATGTAGGCTCAAGACCTTTATTATATAGAGAATTACCATCAGTTTTCATACTACAGCTTATAGCCGCTTTAAATCTTGCTAATTTGCCTCCACTAATTGGTTTCTGGGCCCACGACTTCATAGGAAATTTAACGTCTTCTATACCTGCTATATTCTACGTTTATGTAATTTTGGAATTCTTAGGCTCTCTATATATTCTAAGGTACATATCCAGAACCTTCTTATGGAGAGGTAATTCAGAGGAGAAATCTCATGGACATTTGAGTATGATAATGGTAATTAGTCCAGCGTTCTTAATCTTAGCTTCCATAATATTGGGAGGAGTTTACTTCTATATAGCTTCATTCTTTGGAATAATAACTTACACGCAGATTGACTACATAAGTCTAGTCTTGTCCGCGATAGGCTGGATTATTGCATTTTTAGTGTATACCAGGACGCTAAATCTTAATTCAATCAAAAGTCTATTGGATTTTGGATATTATGGCTGGTATGTTAATCCAGCTTTCGATAAGTTTGGATATGCTTTCCAAGGATTTTCTAACACTTTATTCAGATCATTTGAGAGAGGTGCTGTTGATATAGGTCTTAATGAGAAACTACCAAGGTCCATAACTAATTTTGGATCTAGGATATATAACGTAATAGAAGATCATGTGCTCGGTGACTACATTTTACTTTATGCATGGGGTGTAGTCGTATTATTAATTATAGTTCTAATATTATTTGGGGTGATTGGATAAATGACTAACTTCCTACTCTATCTACCAATTTTAATTCCATCGTTTCTCTTTTTATTAATTTCCATATTAATATTATATATTGATAATGGCAGGGACGATAGAAGATTCAAACTAGGTATATGGCTATCGATTGTCTTTATGTTAATTAGTATAGCTACTTTCATATATTCTTGGAGTAGTGGGTTAGTAAATTACAAGCTTTTCTCAGGAAATTTGATAGTTGATGTGCCTGGCTATTTCTTTGCTATTACTGCAATATCAATTGGACTTCTGAGTATTCTTAACTCGAAAGACCATTTAATTAGTTGGAGCACTAGGTCATCAATGATCTCTTTAATGATGTTATCAGTTTTAGGATTATTATATATGTCATTTGCTAATAACATAGTGGTTATCCTAGTATCATGGGCTATTTCATCAGCTGCAAGTTACGCAATTACTATGTTACATAAGGATTACTTGTCAGTTGACGCTGGTATAAAATACTTAATCATGGGACTAGTTTCTAGCTCTTTGATGATTATAGGGTTCGCCTCATATTTAGTGTCTACAAATTCTCTTTTCTTCACTACTTCAATTGTTTATCCTGACGTCTTTTATCTTGCAATTACTTTCATATCAATTGCTTTCTTATTTAAGATGGGTGCTTTTCCCTTTCAAGCTTGGCTACCTGATGTTTATACTAACTCTGATAGAATTTCAGTAGCCTTCATCTCAAGTGTAGGTAAATTAGTAGGCATAATTCCCTTATTTAGAGTAATTTATCTATCAGATCCAAACTTCTTAGAAATTGTAATATTCATTGTTATATCAATTGGTAGTATGATAGTGGGTAATATAACAGCATTTTCCAGAAAAGATATAGCATCAATATTATCGTTCAGCTCAATAACTCAAGTCGGTTATATTCTCATAGGGTTTGCTATGTTTCCATTATCACCTACAATAGCGATTATTGGTATACTAGTTCAATCTTTAGCTTATGGCATAGCCCAAGTGGGTCTATTTGGAACGGTAAGTCATGTAGAGAAGGTGTCTGGTACGTCAGATATTTCAGGATTAAGGGGATTATCCTCACAAGATAGACCATTAACTTTTGCAATTACTATATTGATTTTAAGTCTTCTCGGAATACCTCCTATCTTTGGGTTCTGGGGAAAACTATTCTTATTTGAGAGCTCATTTATATACCCATGGCTTACAATAATAGCTGTACTTAATAGTGCTATTTCAGCTGGATACTACATTCCGATAATAAGAGAGATGTTTAGAGATGGTGAATTTAAGATGATTAAAAGTTCAGAAAGAGATTCAGCTATTATTTCGGCAATTTTAAGTATTATATTAGGAATAGTAATTCCGTTAATCTTTCAAATCTTGGTGGCGCAAATTGGTTAGAGTAGGATTAATAGGAGTAGGAAATGTCGCGTCAGCGCTAGTACAAGCTATTGAGTTAGCCAAAAATGGGAGAGAGATTTATGGAATACTAGATTTGCCAATAAAACCTTCAGAGCTAGATATCGTAGTGGCTTTTGATATTGATAAAAGAAAGGTTAATAAAAAGCTAAGGGAAGCAATATTTTCTAAACCAAATGTTGTTGATAAATACGTAGACGTTAAAAATGATATAATGGTCTTAAGAGGACCCACATTTGACGGCAACTCCGGAATACTCTCAAATATTATAGAGGAGTCAGAGGACAAACCTGTTGATATTGAAGATGTTTTAAAAGAAGAAAAGGTTGAAGTTATGGTAAACTTATTACCTACAGGTGCCATTAATGCGAGCAATTTTTATGCTCTAGCTTCTCTTAATGTTGGTACATCTTTCGTAAATGCTACTCCAACTCCTATAGCTAAAGAAATGGGGTATAAGTTCGCTGAAAAGAGAATTCCAGTACTAGGAGATGATTTATTAAGCCAAATAGGCGGTACGATAACGCATACTGGAATTATTGAGTTTTTGAAAAGTAGAGGTGTAAAGATTTTAAGATCATATCAAGTAGACATTGCTGGATCTACTGAGGCATTAGTAACATTAGAGGAATGGAGAAAAGATGTTAAAAAAGGCATTAAGTCTTCATATATTTCTCAATATTCAAATGGGGCAGAAGTAGTCGCTGGTACATCAGATTACGTGGAATTCCTCAAAGACAGACGAGTTAGTTATATGGTAATTGAGGGAATTTATGGCATAGGAATTCCAGTAAGGATAGACATTTCGCTAAAGACTTATGACTCAATTAATGCTGTAAGTCCATTGATTGATTTAATTCGAATAGCCAAGATCCTCTTAAGTAAGGGAATAGGTGGTGCTGTCAAAGAGGTTTGTGGTTACTATTTCAAAAGTCCTCCACGACACTATAATAGTTTAGTTGAAACAAAGAGTGAACTAGAAAAATTTTTAAGAGAGTTATTAAAAAACTAGAGTAATGATGTGTGAACCCCGGACTGAGCAGTGATGTGCGCGTGTGAGTACTGATCTATATTTCAATTACTTCTGCACTATCTATTAGAATGTCATAATCTATATTAATTTTTTCCTCCAGCTCAAGAATATTTTTCAAATCAACTGATGTAGATGACTTACTAGATATTGCACAATATTCTGGAAGTTTAATCGAGAACTCATAAGTTCCTATCTTTCTGGCTAGATCTATTATATCCTCCTTATCAAAACCAATTAATGGTCTAAATATTGGCATGTTAATTCCGTATTCTGTAACGTATAGATTTTTCATTGTTTGTGATGAAACTTGAGATAGTGATTCTCCAGTCGTGATGGAATGTGCATTAAATTTCTCAGCTAGCCTTTCTGCAGTCCTATACATGATTCTCTTAAGTAATACTACGTTGTATTTTCTATTCTCTAATTTAGCTATTTTAATCATGACTTCCATACCTTTAACCATATATACTTTTAATTTGTGCCCACCACTCCAACTCTTTAATACACTTAGTTCTTCATTCACTACTCTTTTGTGAATCTCTCCACCTAAATTAAAGTTAAGGATAACTGGTAATGCTCCCCTCTTCATTATCATCCATGTCGCTACTGGTGAATCTATTCCACCAGAAAACAATACTATAGTCTTACCTGCTATTCCTACAGGGAGACCTCTAGGACCCTTATATTTTTTATAATAGAGGTAAGCCTTGTTATTCCTTATGTCTAAAAACACTTCTACCTCTGGATTTTCTAAATTCACGCCCCTACTGTATCTGTATAATCTTGATCCAATCTCTCTTTGAGCATCTAAGCTTGAAAAATTATGTTTACCTATTCTTTTAACGCGTACTGCAAAAGTCTTATCTTTTACTACCTCAGAGAAAACTTCTTCAGCTTTATTAACTATATCATGCAAATCACTAAAGTCATAAATTATAATTGGCGAGAAATATGCTACACCGAACATTTTACTAAGAGTATCTATATAATCAGAGTTAGTCTCTAAATATATTAGGCCTTGGCTTATCCAAATCTTCTCTACTTTTAAACTATTTTTTATGTTATTAACTAAAGTATATTCAAAGTTTTTTCTAGTTCTTGGAGACTTTAAAGCTATTTCACCGGAAGGTCTGATCATTATTATTGTCATTTTCTCGTCCTCTGATAATGTAAAAAGAGTTGAATTGCATGTTTACATATTTTTTCTCCGCATTCACATTCTGAACTCTCTATCTTATAACCACTTATCCTAACTTTTACGTGATAGTATCCTAATGCGCATCTTGCTGGTACTAATCCCTCTATAATATTCCCATTAACAGAGGTAATCTTAATCATACAATAACTATAGCATACAATAGAAAGAAAAAAAGATTAACTCCTTAAACTATAATTTATCCTCCCCATGTGTACGTAGATGTAGTTGATGTAGTCGAAGATGAACTCATACTTGTTGAGGTACTGGTCGAAGATGTTACTGGTGCAGTCAGTATCCATGGTACTGGCTTGAAGAATGTTAGGTTAATTACTACTCCATTACCTACTATTATAGGATCTTCAAATAAGTACCCCTTAGGTCCCCATGTCCACATAGTCACATCTTGGCTTGGAGTAAGTATTATCGTTATAAATGGATTAGCTTGTCCGGTTACAGAATTAACTGATGAATAACTAAATGTCACATTTCCATTAATTGCATAGGCAAATGCTAATATGGGTGCTTGTCCGTTTGGTGCATTTCCAGCATTAGCAGGATTATAGAAGACTACGGAGAAGTTGAATACAGTTAAGTTACCAGACGGAGTTACTATCTTTGTATTTGGTTGTACTACAACTATCATGTTTCCAGCAAAGGCTACACCACCTTGTGTACCATTGATTTCGTAGCTGTAAACATTTACTGGGGTTAACCCATATGCTGGACTGACACTAACTTGTACTGGTTTAGGTGGCGTAGCGACTGGAGTCTCTGAAGATTCGAAAATCCATATAACTGGCTTAAAGAATTGAACATTAATCATTACTCCATTTCCGTATAGCCAGTGATCAGCAAACTTATAACTCCCTCCAATATAAGCAGTACCATTAAAAGTCCCACCAAACCATGTCCAAGAAGTCCATGTATCAGGCGCCCATACCATAGTTATTGGGGCTTGT
The DNA here is from genome assembly GCF_001719125.1 of Sulfolobus sp. A20. NCBI lineage: Archaea > Thermoproteati > Thermoproteota > Thermoprotei > Sulfolobales > Sulfolobaceae > Saccharolobus > Saccharolobus sp. A20. The sequence goes on along the minus strand of NZ_CP017006.1, from coordinate 758,428 downwards.
GCTACTATTTTTCCATTAACGTTAGTTACTAACGATATAGCCGGTGTTATTTGTCCATTAACTGCGAAGGCAAATGCAAACAGAGGAGTTAAGTTGTATTGAGCTGCTGGCGGATATATCGCTTCGAGACTAAATGTAACTAAAGAGAAGTTATATACTGGTAATAATGTTCCGTTAGCTAGTTCAGCATATGTGTGAGGTTTAACAATTACCATCATATTACCTACTTGTAATGCATATCCTTGGCCACTAGTAGCGTTTACCATTACTGTCTGCTCTCCACTTACTTTCATTATGGGTTGGTTTAGGTTATAGTAAATAGTATCAGACAATGCATTTACTTGAGTTACATTCCATACTTCCTTAGTTATCTGCCAAGACGCGGTGGTAGTATTGTAACTAAAATATGCATTAATGTCAACGTGCAAATCATATATCATTGGGAAGTTTGGTTCACCTTGATTGACAAATCCGAAGAATACAGTATCATTTGCTATAACTTCAGCATTAGCACCTGAAGGCGTTAGCATGACCTCAACGGTAGGAGGTACTGCTGTGCCATTCGGTAATAGATTTTGAACGTAAGTTAGGGCAAATATGAAGTAGTTATCCCATGTTCTAAATACCTTTTGTATGTTTGAAGTACCATTATATGTTCCTACTTTAAAGACTGGTGGCAATTGTCCAGTTAATATTAACTGTGCATTAGGAGCAAAACTCTGGCTTATAGTGTTAGCTGGGAACTCAGCACCTAATGCGTTAATTTGTGATAAGAACTCTTCTAAAACTTGATTAGCTTGTAGTGAATGTTGAGAAGGATAACCTGCTATCACAGCTGAAGGAGAAACCTCATTTCCTTTCCACATCAACTCTGTTATTTCTGGCATTCCATTTATGAATTGAACAATTATAGTATTACTTGCGTTAAAAACTTGTAGATATACTGGATCACTGGTGGGAGCTACAAAGTACTGTACTACGTCAGTTATATTGTAGACATTTCCATTAATTGGAGTCACTGTAGGTAATGCTGTAGTGTAGAAGTACACTGTTTCGTAAGTTCCAAAGAAATCAGAGAGCCAAGTACTGTTAAACGTATTTAGATTATACGTTCCCGCAAAAGGTTGCCCTATTATCATTGCTGTGAAGTTTGGAGCCAAATATGGCAAAACATCGGAAGGTGATTCTATTGCTATTCCATCGTAAAACTGTAGTACTGTAGCTAGGGCAGCCCCAGGTCTATAGCCAGTGACGTTTAACTTACTAACTTCTTGTAACATTTGTTGATATAACATTTTATAATAAGTATAGTTTGACTCCGCTTGCTTGTATAAGGTATAATTATTCTTAGCATACATTAACATAGTTTGATACAATCCTTCAAGTTCACTGTATTTAGAGGCTAATTGTCCATAAGTCTGATTTAGCTTAGTGTAATTGCCTTGTAATGTCATGTATTGGCTTTGTACAGACTGATAATTACTTTCAAGGCTTAAATACTTCGAGTTAGCTACTGAATATTCATAAAAACCTACAGCGGCTATTACGACTAATATTATAGCTACTATGGCAAAACCTATAGTTTTAATATCAGCCATTTTAGATCAAGACATACCAAGTAACAGCTATAAAAAGCTTTTACCCAAATTTAGGTTATAACCTTTTATGGAGCAAAAAGAAGTGCTAAATCATGCGTTTTGAGCAAATATAGTTTTCAACATCTGACTTCCTCCCCGCCATAAATGGCGAGGGTTCCCCTCATCGATTTGTGTTTACATCTCTCACTTGAGGGGCAGTCGAGAGGCTTAGAGAACCCCTCCCAACAATATTGACTTTTAAGAAACTTTTTCCATCCCGCCATGAATGGTGGGGCTTTCGTCATTTTGTAATAGTAATTATAAAATTATATTCCTATTGCAAATAATTAAAAACTATAATCAATAGGAAGTTTAGCCTAAAATATTCAAGTTTATTAATAGCAAAAACTAGTAACGGGAGGCTCTAGTTCTAAGATATACAAAAGTAACAAGCATTATGCTGGTAATCAGAGTTAATACAGCTGAGTTATAAAGAACATTACCCAATTCTACTCCTACTGGTATTATAAATCCACTAAGCGAAGCTAAGTTCATACTAGGCCCTATTCTCCTAGGTTCTATACCCGTCATTTTAGCTATTATAGGTAATATCGCATTAGTTCCTAGACCTAAGGCTGTAAAAGGTATAAAAATCCATGGTATTAAGAGGAAGAATGATAGAAATCCCAATATTCCCACGATCAATGACGATATTATTAGAGTCTTTATTTTATCTTTTAAGATAGAAAATAAGATATAAAATGCAAATGAGATTAGATAAGCGATTAGTGATATTTGTATTGATAGCCCATCACCTAGTAATGAAGGAACTACTTGTAATATATATGCTGGTTCGAAACCTAGTAAAAATATTAACAAAGCCTCAGCCGAGAATGCCAAATTCATTTTGTTGCCTCCTATAAATGTTTGAAGATTGCTGGATTTTAGTAATAATGGTAATGCTATTACTATCAATACTACACTTGCTAACAACATTCTCTGTTCCAATATGAACGCTGTTGTAGCTGCCAGAACCCAGCCCAATGCCCATCCTCCCATTGTCATTCCTACTATGATATTGCTCTTACTCTCTGTAGCTAACTCAACTGATGCTGAAGTTGATAATCCAAATAATATACCGATTATTATTCTAAGAACTAAAAGTGTATCAAAGTCATAAGTATAATATTCGAATAAGTCAATCAGTCCCATACTGCCCAATGAGCTATAAAGGATTCTGCTTATTCCTACTCTCGATACAAGTATTCCATACGTAATTGGTGTTAGAGCTCTTCCTATAAAAGGTGCCCCTATTAGGATGAAGTCTACTACTTTACTATAGTCGATGTACTGTGAATAAAATACAAAATTAACCATAGAGTAAGAGGATAGAGTAAACCCTAGAATAGGTATTAGCACGCTGTACTTCAACGATATTTTTGTACCTAACATTTCTAATCAAGTTTATTCTTTTCTATTAGGATTTAAACTTAAGCTCAATGCCTACTTATACTGCTTAAAAATTACCTAATCTATAATTCAAAGAACTTTTCGATAAGATAGTAATTAACGATTGCTATATGTGGATCTTATTGAATATGTTACAAATAAATTTTCAGAAATAAGGAAAATCTTAGTTACAGCGTAATATCAAAATGCGTGTAATTAACAGAAAAGATCGTAGTTCAATAAATAGTAAACTTTTGATAAAAATTAGATTGATACATAACAATTTATGCGCGGACCCGACGGGATTCGAACCCGCGACCACCGGCTTTCCTCCTAATTTGTTAGGAGGCCGGCGCTCTATCCTGGCTGAGCTACGGGTCCAATATAACTATATGGAAAACTCCATTAAAATTTTTCTTTCATCCTCCTCAAGTGAAGTAAGATACTAGCTAATAATTTATGTCTTATAAGGTTAAGGAAAGCCTCGCCATTTATAGCAGGGAGGAAGTCAGGTACTGATAATAATACTAGCTCTTAGAGACATCTAATTATTTTTTAGTAGATAACTGCTCTTCACCAATTTAACTTTACGATTTTGTAATCTTGAAAAAGATCATTTAAAACTGTAGATATCATATGAGAATTGTAAAGGATTACGAAGTCATTGCTATATACTGGTTTCTTTGATATAATTACTTCTTTATCAGCTTTATCTACAGTTTTAGCGATTATCCCCCTTTTCCTCAACTCTGAAGATATCTCTCCACTTTTACTTATTTGTTTATCCAAAATAACTTCACATCTGATTTTTAATTTCTCACAATATTCAACCACCAATACCAGAACATCAGATAACATTTCACTATTTTTATGTTTACCAAGTCCTAAGTCTCTAAAGAAACCATCGTCACACTCATAAATTTCCTCTCCTTTCATTCCAGCTATTAACGTTAATGCTACGTTATAACCATCTATTACTAGTTCCTTATTAGTTTCAATTATCTTAGACTTAACATTAGTTATCTCTGAATCAGAATGTACACATCTATAAAGCAAAAGTCTTTCTAATCTACTTAAATTATATCTGGCACTGATGGCATCTAGTGCTATCTTTCTAGAATAGCCCCTATTTAAAAAATATTTATAATCGATGTAAGCATCCTTTATATTTCTGGTAATATTCATTAATTTACACTAATATCCCTCTTTTAATAATTTCAATTATTTGTTCCTTACTTCTACGCTGATCCAATAATATGTTGGCAAAAGTACCTTTACCCCCACCTCTTCCGCCAATTTTTCTAAATTCTTCTACTATTTTACTCACGTCAATATTTTTCGAAGTACCTATTTGTAATTTATTATCAGTAATGCTTACAACAATATTATTTTGAGAATATGTTATCTTTCGCGTTATCTCCTTTATCTCCTCCTCATCTTCTAGCCCTTCTAAAACGTATATTTTTATTCCGTTAATCTCGTACGGCTTTATTGTACTTATTATAAGATTTTCGTATATTTTTCTATAATGAGATAATAATTCCTCAACGTTGTTCTTTTCGTCTAATATTCTTTTTAATCTAGAGGCTACTTGCGAAGAGTCAACGTTAATTATTTTCGAGATTTCGTCAATCTTTTTCTCTAACTCTCTAGTATAATCTACTAATGCACTTCCCGCCACATATTCCAATCTTATGACACCATCTTGAATTTTTTCAACGTTAATTATTTTCACAGAACCTATTTCGCTGGTATTACTAACATGTGTACCTCCGCAACTTTCAATGTCCCAATCCTTTATCTCTAATAATCTTATTATCGCCGAATTTGGAACCCCTCCTTCATAAATCGAAACGCCATACTTCATTTCAGCTTCTATTCTATTTATCTCTATTGGTCTTACTGGTCTCCTATCAGCAATAACTTTATTTGCATAATCTTCTATGAGCTTGATTTCCTCTTCTGTTAATGGCTTATGGTGAGTTATGTCAAGTCTTCCTTTTTCTGGTGTTTTCTCAGCACCAGCTTGCCAAACATGATCCCCTAGAACTCTTTTGGCAGAAGCTAGAATTATGTGAGTAGCTGTGTGATGTCTCATTAATCTGTATCTCCTCTCCCAATCAATTTCACCTTTTACAATATCACCAGCCTTAATTTTAGGTTCTTTATCTAATACGTGAACTACCACTTCACCAACTTTTTGCGTGTCAATAACCTTGTAATTTTCGTTATTGTTTATATCATATATTACTCCAGTATCTCCTAATTGTCCACCACCTTCTGGGTAGAACGCTGTTCTGTCCAAGACAATATAATTTTTAAACACCTGTATTACTTTAGCCTCAAAAGACCTCATATATTGATCCTTGTAATACAACTTTTCAGTTGATGGAACCTTGGAGAATATTTCCATCACTTCCTTAGGCAATTTTTGCCTTTCTTTTTCTTTAATGGATGAGGTCTGGTGTCTTTTTGCTACTAACCCATAAAAGTTATGAGGTATATCTACTTTAATTCCTCTTTTTTTCAACTCTTCACTTACTAAATCAGGAGGAATTCCATTGGAGTCGTATATTTCTATCAGATCTTCAGTGTTTACTTCCTTCTTTTTAGATATACTCGAAACTATTGAAGGTATTTTACTTACTACGTTCTCAAACTTTTGTTGCTCTAATTCAATGACGTCTAAAATATAATCTTTATTTTTCCACACTTGCGGAAAGTCCTCTTTCCAGAAATCTAATTGCTCCTTTACTAGTTCATAAAGTCTAACATCAGATCCAAGTAATTTTAATACTCTTAGAGCCCTCCGTATCACCAGCCTTCCCAGATAACCTTCACCGGAATTAGAGGGAACTAGACCATCAGCTAGCATCATCATTATGGTTTTAGTGTGATCGAGCACCTGGAAAACCCTTGCTGCCCTTGTTAGCTCCTCGTCAATTCTTTTAATATCTACATTTAATTCTTTACTTACAAGTTCTCTGTGAGTCTTTATAGTATCTGGATTGTCAGGATCTATACGCCCAGCGAACCTTGAGGATATAGTAAGCAATTGATCATCTACGTAAGGGACTCCAATTTTGTTAAAAAACTTATAAACTAGGTCACCATAGATTGCGTGGAATGCCGTAGGAGTCTTTTGTGTTATCCAAGCTATCCTTTCCACTCCATAACCGGTATCAACAATCTTTAATTTCAGAGGTGTATAGTTTCCATTTTCTTCAATCTTGTATTGCATAAACACTAAGGTTGCTAGTTCTAACCCTCCAACTGTTACTTCTAAACACGGTCCTGCGTTTCCTCCTCCCTCCCACCAAGATTCCTTAAAATTAAGCTGGCTCTCTGGGATTCCTATTTCCTCAGTGAAAAACTCCTTAGCATACTCAGTAGTTTCGTCTTTCCAATAAATGTATTTATCTGGGTAATTAAATGCATGATGAGCTGCCATTTCAAATGTTGTTAAATGTCTTCCAAAAGTTACTCCTACGTTGTCAATATCTTCAAGCCTTATGGCTGGTTGAGATATCACTAGAGGATTAGCTGGTGGTGGAACTAATCCGCTAGTTACATGTGGCTGGAAATCGACTATACTGGCTATAGTTAAGTACAAATCTTCTCTCCATCTAGCTAAGACTGGCTTAGGAGGAATTCTAGTGTGCCCTCTCTTTTCAAAGAAAGATAAGAATTTCTCTCTTGCTTCTCTTACGGTTAACGGATTACTTTTGATTTGTATATCGAAGAAGTAATAGTCAGTACAAGGTATATCTGCACAGACTTCTCTCTTCTCATCTTTAGTCCAAAAAGGAGTCTGACAATTTTTACAAATTTTTCTTTGATATCCATTATTTAAAAAGAAACTTAATCTATATTCATCAGCACTTGCTTTCATATACTAAAAGAAAGTAATTAAAGCTTAAAAAGTAAAGCCAGTTTTCAAGTTTCACAAAGTTCTTGTTATTTTTCCTAATTATATTGTGATTTTCCTATCTAACTAACTACTCATCCAGCAAATTTGTAACTTTTTACAAGTTAAGATGTAAGTTGTAATTGAATATGCCTATTTTACTTATTTTTTATTAATATTCGAATTTAGATAATAGCTTCGATGATGAAAAGTCATTAGCTTAGTTTGATTTATGATGTCTGTTATCAATTCTTGCCCTAGATAAACTGTGCTGAATATTTTCCGGCATGTGATGGTAGTTAGCCAATAAAGAATTTGTTCAAATAAAATAGCGTTATCTATGATATTTTCCTAGTCAAAGATAACTTTTTGTAGCCTCAATTAATTGAAAATTAAAAAAGTTTAGAAGTAATTATTAGTGATACTAGATCAGAAACGCTCATCCGAATAAGGATGCTAGCCCACTTGCAATTTCTTCTTCGCTTGGTCCTTTCTTTTCTTCCTCTTTCTTCTCTTCTTTCTTCTCCTCTGCAGGTGCTTGTTGCGTAGCTTGTTGCGGAGCTGCAGCTACAGCTACTGGCATTGCTGAAGCGTTCTTCAACACTTCATCAATGTTAACTTCTTTTAATGCAGCTACAACAGCCTTTAATCTGACCTCATCTACACTTATACCAGCTGCTGTAAGGACATTCTTTAAACTATCTTCACTTATTTCTTTTTTAGCTGAATGTAATAGTAGACTTGCATAGACATACTCCATTTTTATCTCACACTCACTCTTTTTGGGTTAAGATATATAAATTTTTTATCACCCAAAAAGTGATGCTAGTCCGCCTCCAATTTCTTCTTCGCTTGGTCCTTTCTTTTCTTCCTCTTTCTTCTCTTCTTTCTTCTCCTCTATCTTTTCTTGACTTTGTGGTTTGGTTTCTGCTTTGGGTATCTGAATTCCTAAATCAACCTTTCCACTAATAGCCGAGGCTAAGGCATATGCTTTCGATACTGCCCTAGCAAATACTACTTGAGCCGTTTCTGGTGTTATGTATCCTAATTCTGACGCAAGCATTATGGCTTTTCTTACAGCATTAGTTATGGTAAATCTTAATATTTCTGCTTCCGGATATGCAATTTCCACAGCTAACGTAAATGCGTTTCTATAAGCCTCTTCGATATTTCTTCTATAAGCGTCTAAATCTAGTTTTAAATTTTCTTCTGGAATTACTAAACCTTCATGATAAGCTATTTTAATCTTTAATTTTACAAATGTTGGCATTATTCCAAGTTTCTGTAATATAGGTAACGCTTCAACTGGTATAGGATCTCCTTTTTTAGCTACTAAAGTATCCTTAACTACATGAACTTTTCCATCTTGAACTCTAGTTTGTACCTTTAATTTACCAAATACACTTAATATTGGTCCTGCGGTCATTCCAGTATCTCCAGCTGGTATTATAACATCTTCCTCAGCCTTGTCTCCTGGCATCGCATATCTTCTTAACTTATAGTTCTCAAAGAACATGTTCATAGCAAACGGATTATCATTAGTGAAAATGAACGCATTTGGACCAGTAAGATATCCTTTTATTTTTTCTATGTCGATGCCCGCATTCTTAGCAGCGATTTCAAATAAACTGTTTTTAGTAACCTTTATGACCGCCTTTCCTCTTAATTTCTTTCTAATTTCATGTAATTTATCTGCGGGAAAACCCTCAAGATTAGCTATTAAAACTGTCTTACTATTTTTAATTAGCTCTTCGAGCTCCTTTACTTCTTCGATCTTCCATGAGGGAATTTTTTTCTGTTTTAATGCTAGAGCCATGAACCTTCACCTTATGGGGACTTTAATTATTTTTCCCATTGTCGTTTTTACATAGATGCTTCTGATTTTAGAAGGAGAAACCTTGCTCTCTATTGCATTAAGCACAGCTATAGCATTTTCAGCCAAATCCGAAGGTTGTTGATTTTCTAATCCTATGAAAGTTTGTGTTTGAGGTTGATCTTTAGTCTTAACAATAGTAGATCTCTTAAATCTTAAGATATATTCGGTAATATCTGCAGTGTTTGGCAGAGGTGTTGGGAATTTTCCTCTGGGTCCTAATGCTGGTCCGAGTATTCTTCCAACTAAAGACATGGACTCAGCTGAGATTAGGAACCAATCGTTTTGTCTAGCTAGTTTTTTAACAGCCCTCTTGTTGCCTTGTAGCTTTTGTAACTCTTCTCTGGTAAGTATGACGTTAGGTTCAGCTTTTTTGGCGTATTCTATTTGCTGGAAAGTGGGAACTACTAAAACCTTTTTTGGTTTCTCGGGTGGCTTAGGCAATACGATTATCTCCCTTAACTTCAGATCTCCCTTCTTCATATCGACATCTTTAAAAGTTACTATTAGCTCTACACTCTGCACGAAATTCCTTTTAGGATTATTCTCTGGAGACAAAGAATTTTTCAGTGAACTCTCGATTATATCCTTGCCGACTATCGGCATTTATTCCTTCACCTCATTCCATTGATTTTCATATTTGGATAATAAATCATTATACTTGCCTTCTTCTATTTCCTTTATAACTTCCTTGGGATCCTTGTTTTCAACAGTTATACCTATTGATCTAGCACTACCTACTATCGATTTAACAGCTGCCTTAAGAGATTTAGCAGTAAGCGATGGTTTTTTCATTATTGCCACTTTAACTATTTGTTCCAGTGATAGGTTACCAATTTTCTTATTTTTAGGATCACCAGAGGGCTCACTGGCTCCAACTTCTTTCAATAAAAGTGCAGTCGTAGTAGGGATTCCAACTTTTATGTCATATTTTTTCGTAGAAGTATCAACTTCAAGGGTTACTGGGACTGTCATGCCTTTGAAGCTGCTTGTGGCCTCATTTAACTTTTTCACCACTTCTCCAACGTTTAGTCCTAGCTGAGATAATGTAGGTGCCAATGGCGGACCTGGTTTTACATTTCCACCTTCAACGACTATTTTAATGGATTTTGTAGGCATAACTTACTTCACCTTTTGGTTAATCTAACTTGGTCTAATGGAACTGTTACCTGTAATGGAAATGTAGATTCTAAGATATTTAACACTACCTCTCCTTTAGATTCCTCGACTCTTACGACCTGGGCCTGAGTACCCCTAAATGGCCCAGAGATTACTTCTACTACGTCTCCAGGCTTTAATGTAAGCACTATCTGCCTCTTCGATACTAATTTCAGAATTTCCTCTCTAGGTAATAATCCTTGAGCTAGTCCTTTAGCATTTCTTATTCCCGATATTAATAATCTTACTATGTGTAACCCTTCAGCCTCAATTATGACATATCCTTTTAAATTTGGTGGAACAATTATAGAGTAAACTCCTCTAATATTATTCGATTTTATTCTTTCCTCTAACATTAATGCGACCGTTATTTCATGACCCCCTGTAACCTTTACTGCGTAATAGTTTCTTGTCGATGGTTTTTCTTCCAATAATTTACACCCCAATTAGCGTTAAAACTAATTGTATGATATAAGCTAAGACTCCTATAACAGCTAATACTAACAAAGTTACTTTAAGGTTTAACGAGAAATAATTTCTATCAGGCTTTCTAGAGACAGTAATTATTCTATTCCAATCCTCTCTAAGCCTTCTAAACCAATTTATTATTTTATTATTTGAGCTCACATTAACCTATTTGAGCAATGGGTATTAAAATTACTCAAATATCTTATTAATGAACCAGTTAGCATCAAAAGGTATTAAATCATCATAAGTTTGTCCAATTCCAAGATATCCTACTGGCTTACTTAACTCATATGCCAATGATAAAGCTATACCGCCTTTAACATCAGCATCCACTTTAGTTAAGATAACCAGGTCAAATCCCACATTATTTTCAAAATATTTTGCTTGCTCTAGAGCATCATTTCCGCTTAATGAGTCTAAAATTAAGATTCTTAAATTTGGCTTAGTTATCCTTAGAATCCTTTTTAGTTCATTAACTAGATCTGAATCCGTATGCATTCTCCCGGCAGTATCTATTAAGACTACATCAATACCTCTACTTTTAGCTGCTTGAATTGCATCAAAGGCTACTGACGCGGGATCAGCCCCATATTTTCCCTTAATAATTGGTATTCCCAAATTATTAGCATGAATAGTTAGTTGCTCTTGTGCAGCCGCTCTAAAGGTATCTGATGCTGCTATTATGGTATTAATTCCGCTTTTCTTTAATAAGTATGCAAATTTTGCAATAGTCGTAGTTTTACCTACTCCATTTATTCCAAAGAACACTATGACGTAAGGTTTTTGTGACTTTTTTATTTCACTAACTATGTCTATTGGTTTATTTTTTGTTAGGATTTCTTCTATAGATTTTTTTAGCGACTCTTTTGTAATTTTCTCTATATCATCACTCCTTCTTATCTTTTTTCCTACTAAGTTATTTTTTAAATCATTTAAAATTTTTTCTGTAACCTCAAATGAAACATCACTCTCTAATAGCTGATATCTGAGTTCTTCTATGAGCTCCTCTATGTCACTTTCTTTGATCTCCCTATATCTTAAAAAATCGAAAATACCTAATCCTCTTTTTTCTTCTGGTTGACTAACATTTACTTCATCATTTCTTTTCGAACCCTCTGCTTGCTCCTCTTTCTTTTCCTCGATTTGCGGAACTATCTGTTGTAATTCAGCCTTTTCTGGCTTTTCCTCACTAGTAGCTCTTTCTTTATTTTCCCCCTTAATTTTGTCAGCAAAACTGGAAAAAGCTTTTTTTAATTTGTCAAAACAATTTATTCACCTTGTTGTTTGGCGGCAGCTTGCTGAATCTGATTTAAAATATCTACTATCTGATTATAAGTATCTGCTGCCTTCTGAAGTTCATTATTTAGACTCTGTGCTGCTTTTTCTAATTCATCCTTCTTTTTATCTAAAATCTTTACTGCGTCATCTGGGCTCACTTCCGCATAATAACTTAAACCTAAGTGGATTATTATTTTATCAACAGTTGCTCCATTGACTTTAACTAAGGCATATCCCTTTTTATCGAGAAACATCATCATTTGAGGGTTTCCTCCCTTTTTCATCTCTTCAATAGCCTGCTTAGCTGAATCTACGGAACTTAATGAATCTAATATCTCCAATTGAGTCTTCTGAAGAGAGTCTATATATTTTCTTAAATAATCCGCCTGCGCTATTAAGTCCTCTAACGAAATAGCTCCTTGATTTTGACTCATATTTCTCACACTATAATCTTTTCCAATTTTCCAATCTCTTTTACTCTTTTATCTATAACTTCTTCTTCCTTTAGCTCTCTTATTTCCTCTATTTTTATGTTATATCTTTTAATTTTGTTCTTACTACCAAAATAGGAATAAATATATTCAGTAGCTTGTTTTTCATTTAAAGCTCTAATTACTTTAACAAATTTTCTCCTTTCTGGGTAGTGTGATTCTCCAAATAGCGCGGTTCCCTTAATTAGGTAATATTTTATTTCACTCATCTCATTCACCTAATGCTTTTTGGATTCTTAAAATCTCTGGACCCGTAGTAGAAGATCCTACCAAGGCCCCTTTATCATTTGCTATTAATCCGCTCCTTATAAAAACGCTACCAAAGTTCACGGTACCAATATCTATTTTTACTTTAAATAATTTTTCTAATTCCTTTAATTCTTCTTCGCTCGCGTTAATATGAACTAGTCCCCCCTTGTTAGTTACCACACCGACTGATCCTACGGTAATCATTTGAGCAATTCTCGTCTTCTTTATCTCATCTACTCCTAAAGTCTCCTTTATTACTTTTTCTTCCGCATTTGTAAATTCTGGATAAATAACTGCTCCATTATTATTAGTTAGTATTGTATTTCCTAGCGCTGTGACTCTAGAATTTAGGACCTCTACTCTACAATCCTTTAAATTTTCTTTAAGAATTTTTAATTCGTCAGATGTAGTAGTTTTAGGTAAAAGTATTCCATTATCATTGCCTGTAATATAGATACCTATGATAAAGCTTCGTGAAATTTCTGCCTCAATTATCTCAGTATTTAAAATCTCAGATATGGCATCCTTTACCTCTTTTTCAACACCTTTAGGAACTATTGTATATTTATTATTAGTAAAAATATAAACGCCTATATTGTCTGTCCCAAAAATTGACACTCTTTTTATATTCATTTACTCTTAATAGCGGGTCTAACAAGATATATTTTTTCTCCTATCTTGGTTACAACAATTCTAACTTTGCCTTGAACCTTATCACTTCCATTCCTTGTTACAATCCTAGGTAATAATGGGTCTACTACAACTCTTTCAGCATTAAAGTGTCTTCTGACTATTTCTCTTATCGTGTTAACAGCTCTCCTACTTCTAATGTTTCTTCTTCCCATCTTTACTCTTCTTAGATTTACTACCATTTCAAAATTATCCTTCTCCTTCATTTATTTACACCTTTAACTTATTTCTTCTCCAATTTCTTCTCAGTGGGTTAAATCTAACTTTTCCTCCCGTTTTTAAAACTACCCATATTGGAATGGGTACGTTTGATTTCATTGCCTTACCTAGTCTTATCTTTTTGCCTAATGGTTTGTTTCTACTCATTTCCATCCCCTCTCCTTTATCTGTATCTTGAAGTCACGTTTATTCTGCTCAGAAATTTGTGCTAATATTTGTTTTAGCTCCTCATCCGTTATTGGAACTTTTATTCTCCCAGACTGTGCTAAAGCTATTAGTTGATTCTCTAATGATTCAGCTAATTCTGGCTTTACCAGCTTTACGTTATTAAGTCTTAATCTGGCTTCAGATGTTAAAATAGCTCTAAGTAAAGCCTCTTTCTGAGCTTCCACCTCAGCTTTCCTTTTTCTCTCTTCCTCCATTCTTCTCTGCTCTTGCATTGCTCTTCTTCTCAATATCTCTTGGAGTTCCTCATCGTCATAATTATCTGGAGAAGACATTTTATCTCACCTTCTATTCTAGATATACTTTCAAAGAAGGATTATTGTCTGCCAACTCTTTAAATATTTCGTATGCTATTTTATCTAGTAGTGCTCTTCCTCTCGGAGTTAATACTCTTCCTTTATTCTTAACTTTCTGCACTAATCCTGCTTTTTCTAATTGTTGTAATATTAACCTATTAGCGTGTCCAGGAGCTCTTACAGATCTTTCTGGTTTAGTTCCTCTTCTCTTACTCCCCCCATAGATTATTTTAGACTTTTCAATTCCAACACTACCATTAACATATACTTTTCTGAGTAGTGATGCAGCCCTAACATACCACCATTCTTCTGGATTATCGGGTACTCTCTCCTTAAAACTTGCAGTTTTGGCGAAAATAGCCCATTCTGGAGGAGATACAGTCTTTACGTTTTCCTTGATATATGATGCAAGCCTTTTTATCAAAATATCATATGGTACCATTTCTGCTGTTATCATTCTAAGACTCAGAAAAGTTTGAGAATATAAGGTTTAAAATTTATTCTTTTTAATTACATATGAGCCACGTATGGGATTTTATGTTTCAAGTTTTCAGCAAATTAAGGAAGGTAAAATCACTGATATTTACTTTGAGAGAACGGTAAAAACATTGGAAAAGCTAGGAATAAAAGAAGCTAAGGTTAGAATGGAGTTTCACTCTTATGGACTTCCAAAAGACTATCAGTGGGCAGTCTTCAGTGGATTGGAAGAGATTATTGAGCTTCTTGAAGGGATTCCAGTTACTGTCTACGCTATGCCTGAGGGAACTTTATTTAAAGAAATAGAGCCAGTAATGATAATTGAAGGTAATTATTTAGATTTCGGAATCTATGAAACAGCCATCCTAGGCATTTTAAGACATTACTCTAGCATTACTACAAAGGCAGCTAGGATCAAATCTCTCGCAATGGATAAAACCATATTTTACTTTGGTCTTAGATCATTACATCCCGCAATAGCTCCTATGGCAGATAGGGCAGCGTATATCGGCGGAATTGATGGTGTTTCTGGAGCTATGAGTAAAGAATACTTAGGCGTTAATCCTTCCGGCACTATGCCTCACGCATTAATGTTAGTAGTGGGAGATAATGTTACGGCTTGGAAGGCATTTGATGAAGCTATGGGACCAGAAGTACCCAGAATAGTTTTAGTCGATACATTTGAAGATGAGAGAACTGAGGCGTTAAAAGCTGCTAACTTGCTGGGTGATAAATTATATGGTATTAGACTAGACACCCCTTCCAGCAGAAGGGGTAATTTTAAGAAAATAATTCAAGAAATTAGATGGACCCTAGACATAAATGGCTACAAGCATGTTAAGATATTTGTAAGCGGAGGTATTGATGAGGACGACGTGATTAATTTGAGGGATCACGTTGATGGTTTCGGAGTAGGTACTAGCATATCTTTTCCACCCAGTGTAGATTTCAGTGCGGATATTGTAGAAAAGTACATTAATGGAAAATGGGTTCCCTTCACAAAGAGGGGGAAGTGGCCAGGTGCTAAACAAGTTTATAGATGCGGAAAACTAGAGGACGTTATTACTCTCCTAGATCAGAAGTCGCCTAATGATCAATGCAGACCATTGCTTGAGAAATATATTGATAATGGTAAAGTCGTAAAACATCTACCTTCAGCTAAAGAAATAAGAGAATATGTAATTTCGCAATTGAAAGATATTATTAGCTAACAATTTGTACTTCTTTTAAGTTTTCTAAGCTTCTGTTAAATGCTATTTCAGTAATAGGCTCCATTCTTCTGATAGCGTTATATAACCTTAAGTTGAATGTTCTTACTATTGCTAATAATGATGGTGATTTTATTTCTTTAGTTATCTCTTCCGATATTAACGTCTCCGTTATTAGGACTCTTCTTAAGGTTCTTAATTCCTCCATAACCTCATTTATTAATATAATATCCTCTTTGGATAGTACCTTAACTGAGTGGTCAATGACCGATGAAGTCTGTTCTATGTAAATGTTCATCTTATCCCATAGTTTTCTGAGCTCTTCTAAATCTGGAGGATGTAGTGACAACAAGTCTAATGCTATTTCACTAATTTCGTCTGCAGCTTCCTCTATTGCCTTTATCAATATTCTATTACCTACTATTTGTATTCTCTTCACGCCTATCATATAGGCTAAACTTCTATTCATCTGAGCTAACAATAGTTGTCTTAATGCAAGGTAGTACAATCTATCTATTTCCTTCTCCAGCTCGACAACCTCCTGGAGAAAAGTTCTACTCCCTTCCTTTATCCCTAAGTCCAGATAATGGAGCATTTGTTTTATAGAATTTGATAACCTATTTATTAAATTATTCATCGTATATTTCGTGGGATCTAAGAAGGATTGTATCTGAATATAATCAGTCGATTGAGACACTATTTCCAATCCTATCAAATTCCTTATCGAGTCTTTAATTTTTCTCAAAATATCTTCAGTAAAAGCCCCAGTTTTGCTTTCAATATCTATTCTGTCATATCCTAAAATATATAAGGAGTAAATCACTCTCCCCATCAATTCTGATGGGGTTGAGTTGCTCTGAATTATCACCTTCATTTCTTTTACGTTACTCTCAGCCTTCAAGTTTGGAGGATATACCTTAAGGCTTCCGTCTTCATCTACTTCTAGATAAACGCTTTCACCGGGACTAAGTCCTACTTCCTTTACCCATTCTGCAGGTAACGAAACCATGAGCGTAGATTTTCCGAATTTTTGAACCCTCCTAACTTCCATTATATACTACCTCCATGATGTATTGTATAATTCTAAGCTTATAAAAGTAGTTTTAAACAATACTATACTGTTTTAACTTCGGGTATTTCTCCAAACATGTTGGATAATACTGGGTTACCATGAGTAGGAATTAATCTTACACCGTATGGTCTACGTTTTACGTGTTGAATATAATATATATCTTTTAATAAATTTTCATATATAGATAAATTGGAATATACGCCAACCATATCAATTCCGGCAACACAGAAGTAACTCATTAGTAGTATATCTTTTAGAGTTAGAGAACCTTCTTTAACCCTTTCTCTCAATATGTTATCCTCAGCTATGGGTAACATTAGTTCCGAGAAACCTATAGGACTTACTCTATTCCTCCATGTGCTTTCCAAGATTTTTTGATTTATTTCTCCTATATACCATAAGTTAGCTATATTGAAAATTTTCCCACTATTAGCCTCAATAATTTCGGCTACGCTTTCATTCATCCATGGGGATAATGAAGCGTCAATACCTAAAAATTTTATACCTAATCTTTTCTGAAATTCCTTTCCAATCTCATTAGCTTTCTGTAATGCAAAATCTATTTTTCCGTTTTTAAAGTCATTAACATAAAGTAAGGATAAGCCAAAAGAGTCGTATACAGTATTTGCTGTTGACGTGGGAAAATAAGGAGTAGTAAGAAATTCAAAATTATATAATAACGCGAACCTCGTAGCTTCATCAGGCTCTAAGCTAATGAGAAACCTAGCTACACTTTCTATATTTTTAATATCTCTTACCAACACATGTGCGAATATTCTATTATCTGTTTTTAATATATCTTTAATTTCTCCGATTCTATTATCGCTATTATCAAGCGCAATTAGACTAAACATAATGTTTTTATCTTTACTAGGTAGAAAATCTACTAACTTACTAAGGCTAATATTTTTGGGAGTAGGAGGTAATGACAACCTTTTACTCCAAATGTAGTCTTCATTTATCCTGCTTAGCTTATCTGAGTATTCAGAAATCTTAGAATAGTCGTTTATAAAAATTGTTAATGCTCTTATTAACATTTAAGTTGCACGTTTATAATCCTCATAGTGAGTTTAAATTATTGATGAATAAGATTACTATTCTGCTAGCTGACAATAGTATGGATAAGTTATACCACGGATTAGTTATAGCCTTAGGTGCTAAAGCACTAGGCTGGTCTGTTAAGTTTTTTGTAACTTCTCAAGCTGTAATATTATTTACTAAAAATCGGAAGGGTGCTAGTAAACTGAGTCTACCTTTTTTTGCCAGAATTTTTGTTAAATTACAAATGAAGAGGTTAAATATACCGGATGTATCTAAGCTGATTGATGAGGCGTTAAACCAAGGTATAGAATTTTACGTTGATGAAGCCGGTCTTAAGCTAGTAAACGCTAATAAAGACGATTTATTTGAAAATGTTAAATTGTCTGGAAGTATATCTTTTTTACTTGAAGCTAAAGAGTCAGACTTGGTGATAACTCTTTGAAAAAGATTGAGTCAGACGAAATTTGCCCAGTTATCCTAACTACAGTGTTAAAGGAGTGGCTTTCGTTAAAAGAAGGCCAAGAAGAGGAATTATCAATTATAACTAAATGGGAAGCAGTAGGTCAAGAACTAGAAAAGTGGTGTAAGGAAACTGGGAATGAATTTATTGGTGTTTCAAAAGTAAATAAAAAGTTTGAGGTACGCCTTAAGTTAGTTAAAAAATAAATACTACCTATCACTACGAATAATCGGTAGATCTATATTGTGTCATCTACCAATCTTCACGTATTCGGAAGTGAACAAGAGCTACTAGAAGGAATGTGGCCTACTCCGCTGTTAAAGCTAAAGATAGGAGATGATGTCTGGGGAAAGCTAGAATATTACAATCCTTTCAGCAGGAGCATAAAGGATAGGACTGCATACTACTTATTCAAGCAAGCGTTAGTTAACAACTCTAGACAAATCGTTGAAGCTACATCAGGTAATTTAGGCGTGGCATTAGCATCATTATCAGCAATTTATGGAGTAAAATTCACGATGTTTATTCCTATAACAGCACCAAGAGTGTATAAGGTTCTCGTAAAGTTATTAGGCGGAGATGTGATAGAAGGTGGAAATTCTACAAACGATTTAATTCCTTTGGTGAAAAAATTTGCAGAGATAAGTAATTCTTTGCACTTGAATCAGTTTAGCAACCCATTAAACGTGATAGCTCATTATCAAACTACGGCAAGGGAAATAGATGAGCAACTTAATTCTGTAGGTAAGACCCCTGCGCGCATCATAGCAACTATGGGAACAGGTGGTCATCTAGCTGGAATAAGTAAGTATTTTAAAGGAAAATATGGGGATGAGATCGAGATAATAGGTGTTCAACCTTCTAAAGATTCACGAATACCCGGAATTAAGAGGCAAGATAATGGGAATGACCTGCTTAAAGAAGTCAAGGTAGATAGAGTAATTGATGTATCATTTGAAGAGTCTATTCAAGGAGTAATTAACGTAGCTAGGAATTCTGGAATTCTAATAGGTTTGAGTTCCGGAGCTACTGTTGCTGCTTATGATAAGGTAAAGGATTCTAAGACTACGGTGTTAATTTTCCCAGACGATCTCTTTAAGTATGTTGATATTATAGAGGAAACTTTAAAAGACAATTCAGAATAAGTATGCTATCGTGACAGAACTCATAGTGATAATGAATAAGAAAGGAGATATTTTGGATTTTTCCCCAAGAAATTTAGATATCTCAAGATTTTTAACTAGGAAACCTTCCGAAATTTACGACGATGGAGAATTAATAAGATTAAGGATTAATATAACAAATAATGATGTTTGAAAGTCGTTATGGGCAATCACGGATAGTGAAAGTCGATGATGAGCAATATGTCGAAAAATGTTATACTTCAGTTTTTGGAATAAAGTGGTATTTTATTTCTAGTTTCTTTTGGAACTATCCTTATGTCGCAGATCCAAAAGAGCGATTTTATAGAGAAATGGATTTTTTCCTTGAAAAATGGGAAAAGAACGTCTATGTACCTAAAATAGTCGATATAGACACAAAAACGCTATGTATTATTAGAGAATTTGTAAGTGGTGAAGAGGTAAACGAGAGGAATATAGAAATAGTTGCTAAAGGGATTAGGGAAATACATGAGGAGGGATTTGTTTTAGGAGACACAAAGATAAGTAATTTTCTACTTACGAATGACAAAAAATTAGCTATTATAGATGCTGAGCAATCGATGAAATCAAACAATATATCTTATAAAGCCTGGGACTTACTTGTCTTCTTTCTCTTCCTAAGTTATAAGTTAGTCAACTTAGACTCATTTGCAGAGGCATCAAAGATTTTTTTAGATGAGTATAATCCAGATAGTAGCTTAGTAAAGGAATTTTTCAATATCAAGAATATAAATTTAATGAGCGTATATCCTCCTCTACATCTATTTACTTTAAAAAACTTAATGACTAATTTTTATTAAAATACTGCTGGTATCTTTTATTGTCTCAATACTAGTATCTAATATTCTGACTCCACAAGCAGGGCATCTATAATAATACTTTATTATCCTCTTTATTCCATCACTACTTTCTGATTCAGCAATGAAGTCCATCTTTATTCTGCATTTAGGGCATGTGACAGTATTCATACATATGTTTATAATTAGCAAAGGTAAAAAAGTTAATAATGATTGATAGATTTGGTAGACCTTTAGACGATTTAAGGATAACATTAACGCATGCTTGCAATTTTCAATGCTTCTTCTGCCATATGGAAGGAGAGGACGAGATAAGTAATGGATTAAGGCTAGAGGACATTTTGTTAGTAGCTAAAGTTGCTAGAGATTTTGGTATAAGATCAGTTAAACTAACTGGTGGCGAGCCTACATTAAGGCGTGATTTAATTGAAATAATCAAAGGACTTAAAGAACTAGGCTATCAAGATGTTTCAATGACCACTAATGGTTTCTTGTTGAGAGATTTAGCACCTAAATTAAAAGAAGCTGGTTTAGATAGAATAAACATAAGTTTACATGCAGTATCTAGGGAAACTTTTAAGAAGATAACAGGGGTTGACGCATTTGATAAAATCTTAGAAGGAGTTAGAAGAGCTATAGAGACAGGCTTTAGACCAGTTAAGTTAAATTATGTGGTGAATAAGCGTAATATTAATGAAGCTTTAATGTTCTTAGAATTAGCCGAAAAATTAGGAGTTAATGAGGTACATTTAATTGAACTTCATCCAGTAGGGTTAGGTAAGGTTTTCTTCAACGAGCATGAAAAGCTAAATGAACTAGAGGAATACATATCTAAGATAGCTATAAAGAGAGAAGTTAGAAAAAAACATCTTAGGCCTCGTTACGTTTTACCCTCTGGCTTAATAGTAGAAGTAGTAAAGCCATATGCTAATCCAATTTTCTGTGCTGGATGTAATAGAATAAGACTGACAGTAGACGGTAAATTAAAGACATGTCTATATAAAGAAGATAACATAATAGATATCTCAAACGTCTTCAAGGAAGACTTCGCAGAAGAGATAAAGGAACAGCTAGTAAGTAGAGCATTTAGTATAGCAATATCTATTAGGGAGCCTAATTTTAAGTATAAATTATGAATAGACTTAACAAGCTCAAGGCTATTTTGGAAGATAAAGGAAAATATTGTGCAGTTGTATTAGGGTATCCTAATCTATACTATTTCCTAGAGTATGAAGGCGTTGGGGCATTGGTATATTGCGATTCTAGATTTACGCTATTAGTGCCGGCATTAGAAATGTATAGAGCAGATAAGGTAAAGGATATAGATATATTAATATACTACCCCTCTAAAATATTTGAAAATGTAATAGAGGGTAATTTATTTGTTGCTCTACAAAAAATTGTTAATTCCGACATTTTACTCTTAGACGTTAACTGGATAGATGCAAACACGTATAAGGGTCTTTCTGAGAAGTATAAAATAATAGATATTTCTCATGAAATTATTAGTATGAGAGCTATTAAGGATGAGGACGAATTAGAAAGGATAAAGAGAGCAGGGGAAATTACTTCTGGCGCCATGAAGATGGGAATGGAAAGATTAACAAATCAGGCTTCAGAGAAGCAAATAGCCGGAGTCATTGATATGACGATGAAGTCTATGGGAGCTGAGGACTACGCTTTTCCTTCCATAGTAGCCTTTGGGGAGAATACTGCTTACCCTCACCATGTACCTACGGATAGATATTTAGGTAAAAATGATATAGCTCTCTTCGATATAGGTGCTAAATATCAAGGGTATTGTTTCGATAGTACTAGAACATTCATTTTTAACAATACTGAAGCCAGAAAAATTTATGAAATAGTTCTTCAAGCACAATTAGAAGCTATTGATCAAGTGAGAGATGGAGTAAATGCCTCAGAAATAGATAGAATCGCGAGAAGGGTAATTGAAAAAGCAGGTTATCAGAAGTACTTTATACACTCCACTGGGCATGGAGTAGGTGTTGAAATCCATGAGAGCCCTTCAATCTCGATTAACTCGAGAGATGTGTTACGAGAAAATATGGTAATAACTGTAGAACCTGGTATATATTTAAAAGGAAAGTTTGGAGTGAGAATAGAGGATACACTTATAGTAACTAAAGGTAAACCTATAGTTTTAGAAACTACTTATAAACTATTGTAGAAGTTTTTTAACAAAATAGTTATAATGGGTTTCATCATAGAATAATAAACGGTATGGAGGAAACAGAAATAGAAAATCAAAAACTAGTAGAGGAAATCGCTAAAAGAATAAGGGAAATACTAGAACTATTAGGAGAAAATCCGGAAAGGGAAGGCTTAAGGGAAACGCCAGAAAGAGTAGCTAAAGCGCTATTGGAAATGACGAATGGACTCAGACAATCTCCACCTAAAATTAAAGTATTTAATTTAAGTGAAGAAGATTCTAGAAATCACGAAGATCAGATAATAATAGTTAGAGATATAAACTTTTCATCACTATGCGAGCATCATATGTTGCCTATTATTGGTAAAATTAATGTAGCTTATATTGTAGGGGATGAAGGGAAAGTAGCGGGCTTCAGTAAGATAATTAGAATTGTTAATTACTATGCTAGTAGATTGCAAATTCAAGAGAGGCTAGTGGAGCAGGTAGCTGATGCAATAATGAATAGTGATATTAAGCCTAAAGGAGTTATGGTAATTGGAGACGCTTTACATATGTGCTCATACGTTAGAGGAGTTAAGGATAGAGAAGCTAATCTAGTTTCCGTAGCTTATAGAGGGCTTTTTAAGACCAATAGATCATTGCGTAACCACGTTCTTAGAATATTAGATAATACCAATAAGGTAAACTTATTATAGAGTTTTTGGAAAATTATATATTAGATGAATAGTAAAGATAAGATTATCTCTATTTTAAGAGAAAGAGGATCTTTACCGCAGTCTGAACTATCAAAGCTATCTGGTATCTCTAAAAGTAGGCTATCAGAGATTCTTTCGGAGCTAGAAAAAACGGAATAATTACTAGAAGAAAGTTAATAGGCAAAAATTTAGAAGTATCTTTATCTTCAAATAAATTCTTAAAATTAGGAATAATTAAGGCAGCTGAGTATCCCTTCATAATACCCTTCATAAAAAAGTTAAACGAACTTGGATTTACGGTTAAGGTAAAGGTTTACTCTAATGGTATTGATCTCACAAGGGATCTAGTAGAAGCTAAACTAGACCTTGGATTATCACCAATAGTTACACAGTTATTTTTCTCAACAGTATTTAGAAATATTAAAATAATAGGTGGGGGAGCAAAAGGTGGTGGAGGAGTTATTGGTAAAGTCTGTGATACGATAGCAACTACTGTAATGTCGAGCATGGAAATATGGACATTCAACGAGTTTAATAATGTTAAAATAATCCCTTCAAACGATCCTAATGAAATGATAAATTATTTAGAGAGAGGAGTAGTTAACGGTATAGCTATCTGGGAGCCGTATCTTTCAATTCTCGAAAGAAAAGGTTACAAGTCTCATAGATTTATTCCTCTTCACTGTTGTACGTTGGCAGCTAGAGAGAGTTTAGATTATGAGAAAATTAAGAGAATATATGAGGATTCGTTTTCTTGGTTTAAGTCGTCACCAGATAGATGGGCTCAAGATTATGCTGCGTTAATAAATATTGATTACCCCATATTGCTTAGTTCATTAAAAAATTATGAGTTTGACTATTATCTGGATATAAAAGAATTCAAAAATAATCTAAGAAATTCTGGAATATTTATACCTTTTTAAGAATCTAGGTAGAAGTATAATTCCATTGGATGTGGGTATCCTTGTAGAGTTCTAGCCTCATCTCTCTTTAAATCAATATATGTATCCAATAAGGATGAGTTAAACACTGGTTTCAAGAATTCTTTATCGCTCTCTAACTCATCTAAAGCCTCATCTAATGATCTAGGTAATTCTTTAATCCCTAATTGTTTTCTCCTTTCTGGAGTTAAGTGATATATATTTTCATCTACTGGATCACCTGGGTCCATCTTTTTCTTAACTCCATCTATTGCAGCCATGAGTAAGGCAGCAAACGCTAGGTATGGGTTAGTTGAGGGATCTGGTGGTCTGTATTCAATTCTCTTTGCTTTCTCCATTCCCCTATAATAGGCAGGTACTCTTATAACCGCACTTCTATTAGATTTACTCCAAGCTATATATACTGGCGCTTCAAAGCCTGGTATTAATCTTCTATAGCTATTTACACTAGGTGAGACAATAGCTGATAATGCCCTAGCGTGATGCAATAATCCTCCAATTACGTATCTTCCAAATTGGCTTATCTCTGCATATTCGTCATTTGGATCGTACATTAAGTTCTTTTTCCCATCCTTTGTCCACAAACTTAAGTGAGTGTGCATTCCAGTACCGTTATCTCCGTAGATTGGTTTTGGCATAAACGTAGCTACCATGCCATGCTTTGCTGCAATGTTTTTAGCTACGTATTTTAAAGTCTGTACTTTATCAGCCGTATCTACTAAAGTAGAAAACCTAAAGTCTATTTCACCTTGTCCCGCTGTAGCTACTTCATGGTGAGTTGCTTCGATAGTATAGTTGAAATATTTAACTAGTGTATCCACAATTTCCATCCTTACATCCATTAATTGATCAACTGGTGGAGCTGGATAGTAACCCTCTTTATATCTTATCATAAATGATCCACTATCACTCCATGGGGCTTCTCTTGCAACAATCTTATATCCAGTCCCGGATTGAGGCGTACTAACATCAAGTTTTACTTTATCGAATATAAAGAACTCTAGCTCTGGTCCGTAAAATGAGGTATACCCTTCACCTTCTTGATACTTCTCAGCTTCTTCAGCTACGAATCTTGGATCTCTCTCAAATCTTCCTTTTCCTCCTCCCCAGAAGACCTTACATATCACTCTGGCTAAACTTGGAGACCAAGGCACTAATGTCATAGTAGTTGGTACTGGTAAAAGAACCATATCGCTTTCATAAATTGTAGTGAATCCCTTTATGCTGCTTCCATCTAGTTTTCCAAAGCCAGTTTTTAGAGCCTCTTCATCAACTTCACTACTAGGTATAGTTATATGATGTAACCTACCCGGTACATCAGTGAATTGAAGGTCTACCCATCTTATATTATTTTCCTTTAGGAATTTGAGTATATCATCCGTACTACTTGGCATGATTTGTGCCTATGTATATTTGGTATAAAAAGATTGCTAGATATTATCATAAAAACTTTTCAGTTTCTTATGTTCATTTTATCATAAGAGAGTTAGAAATCTTTCATTTTAATGATAAATGTTTTAGAACACTTTATGGAGAGAACCATTCACCATGACGTAATGATGATCTGAAAATTTTGTATCTTCAACATTTTGACTGACATAAATTAACTGTATCCCATTTCTCTTACATAGTTCCTTGAATATTGATATAAAATCTTCTCTGTTAGTAATATTGCTAAAAGCCTCATCAACTAAAATCAATTTAGGTTTGGCTATAAGTGCGGTTGCTAGGGACACTTTTTCCTTGTTCCCTAAACTTAATTGACCAACTTTCTTTTCTAAATCTGCTATACCTAATAGTTTACTTACTTCTTTTACTTCATCTCCCTTTATCTTCATCCCCCTTAACTTTGCCCCCCAGATCAGATGTTTTTTCACCGGTAAATTGGGAATAAAACTCTGAGGTGTAACTAAAACTATATTTCTCTTGTTTATCGGTAATCTCGTAATATCTTGACCATCGACTCTTACATATCCATCATCTGGAGGCAAAACACCTGATATAATGTTCAGTAATGTGCTCTTCCCACTTCCATTCTTACCAGTTATTGCAATTATTCCTTTCTCTGAAAAATTTACATCAAGAAAAAAATTTTGAATCTTCTTTCTCACGTTTACTTCGATCATTCTAAATATTTCTTTATAACACTCTCTAAAGTATCTTCATCAACAGCTCCGACTACATTATCAACGAGTTTACCATTCAAGAATATTAGTGTAGTAGGAATATTTAGGACGCTATATTGGTCAGCAATCTTTTGATTTTCATCTACATTAAGCCTTCCAAATACTGCCTTCCCCTTATATTTTTCAGCTACTTTTTTGTATATTGGCTCGTAAAGGTGACATGGGGCACACCACTCAGCCCAACAGTCCACTAATACTAATCTATTATTTTTAATGATCTCGTCGAAATTCTCTTCATTTAAAACTACTGTTACGTCTTCGCCCTTCTTTCCAAATTCCTCAGCTCTTTTTTGTAACTTCTCAGAAATTTCCTTAATTAAAGAATCTATTTCTTCACTCAATCTTATCTACCACATATACTTTTTTCAACCTTTTATATAACGCTACTCTCGAATTTACATAGTTTAATAGCTCCTCTTCAACATTAGGCTTTTTTTCCTTAAGCTTAACCAATGCAACTGGTTGCTGTCCTAGGGTTCCGGCATCTTCTCCTACAACCTTTACTTCTTCAACTAGTGGGTGGTTCTTCAAGATTTCCTCCAAGTCCCTAGGAAATATTGGATATCCCTTAAACTTTAACATCCTCTTCTTAACACCTTTGAAATAAAGCAGACCAGTGTTATTATCTATTTTCACTAAATCCCCAGTCATCAGCCAACCATCTCTGAAAACCTTAGCTGTTTCTTTTGGATCTTTATATCCTAACATTAACCAGGGTGCTTTCACTAACAATTCTCCTTCGTCACTTTCACTCCCGTCCTCTTTTACAATCTTGATCTCCACATTAGGTAAGGGTCTTCCTATAGATATATTCCCAGCCAGCTCTTTAGGCTGAAAAGTCAGAATTAATCCTTCTGTAAACCCATATTGCTGGATTATGTCTTTTTTATACTTTCTCTTAAAGTTCTCTACAGTAGTTGGAAAAAGCGGAGCTGCAGAACTCACGCACAATTCCAGACTATTTAGATTGCCTTGCCCTTCGTTGTTAAGGTAGTCATAAACCGTGGGAACAGTTGAAAGATAGTTAATGTTATACTTATTAATAGCTTCTATAGCTTCGCTCGTATTAAATTTGGTCATAACATACATGGATCCTCCAGCTTCTAACGTAATCCCTAAAATACTATTTCCTAACACGTGTGCTATAGGAACTGTGAGTATTGACCTTATCTCCTTAATTCCTAAAGAGGAATACAGCACGGCAGAATTAAGTTCCACTCTATTTGCACTATGCCAGACTTGCATAGTCCTTCCAGCTATTCCAGCGTAGTAATAAATTAACCCGACCTCATCGTCTCTATACTCATAAGGTTTGTAAAACACTTCCTTTTCTACTTTATTTACAATAACTTTCTGATCCTTTAAAACCTCTTTTTCTCTCTTAGCTATTTCCTCATCCGTTAGCACTAAGTCTGGTTGAGCATCATCCAAAATGAACTTTAAATCTTCTGCACTAGTTAACGGATCTACAGCTACTACCTTACCTCCAGCCCAATATATCGCAAGATAGTTAATTACTGATTGTATAGAATTAAACATCAAGTGTACTACAGTATCTCCAGCCGAAATGTTGGAAGCTACCTTAGCTACTTTCTCGACGACCTGTTCGAAAGTTAAGGAGGAACTTCTGTCTACGAGAAACGTCTTGCTTGGCGTTTTTACATACCAATTATACAATAGTGAGGCTAGACTCATCATTCCCTTTATAATCTTTCTAAACTTATTAATTCATGTGATAAAACTCTTAGGACTCTCAAGAATACATATTACGTTGGTAGATCTAGAGGGAAAATATGGCAGGTTAGATGGAGGAGTAGGTGTAGCGTTGAAGTATCCTAGAATAGTAATTAGGACCGGTGATTGTTTTATTCCTAGTATTTCTCTTCCCTTCAAGGTACCTAAAATCTGTATAGACGAGGATTACGAAGAGCACGTTGGGTTAGGGCATACTACACAATATTTACTTTCCATAGCGAAAATATCTGCAGAATACAATTTTATGAAAATAAAATCATATGAATTAGCTAAATTAGTTAAGAGAGGCGGGACCTCTGGTGTAGGTGTTTACGCCTTTGAGTATGGAGGCTTCGTCGTTGATGGTGGGCATTCTCTTAAGGTTAAGAAGGAAGTTTTGCCCTCTGACTTCTCTTCATCACCACCACCCCCTCTAATAGCCAGATACAACTTTCCGTGGAATGTATATGTGAATATTCCTTCTAGAGGTAAGAAAATATTCGGTGTTCAAGAATTGCAAGCCTTTAAAAATGCCAAACTAGAAGGAATTGATACCTTAGCTAGGGTGATACTAATGGAGTTAATCCCCTCAGTAATAGAAAAAGATCTTGAAGGAGCTTTAGATGCGATATCGTTAATCCAAAACCTAGGTTTTAAGAAAATAGAGGTTTCGATGCAATCAGACGAGGTAAAGGATCTCATGGCTAAAATGAATAAAATAGGATTTCCTGCAGGTCTTTCATCATTTGGTCCTGCAATCTACACTTTTATTAACTCTAAAAGGGAAGGAGAAGAGTTAATTTCAAGATTTGGAGGATTTGTAACAGAGCCAAATAATGAGGGTGCTAAGGTATTCTGGAGTATGACGAATTCGTGATGGAAGATTTAGAAGAGGTTTATGGCGAGTACGTCAGAGATTTCCTAGAGTCTATAAAGAAGCCTAATCCAAGGTTATACTTAAGAGTTAATTCACTAAAAACCAGTGTAGAAGCCATACTAAACGAGTATAGTGAATTTAAGAGAGACGAAGACTTTGAAGAGGCAATTTACGCTGAAGTGAAGGGTCCTAGTAAAGTTAATATATATGATAATAAGGTAATAGTGGACAAGAAGACTGCAGAAAGCGTGATTCTGGGAGCTAATGTTTACAGACCTGGTGTGAAGAAAGTTGAAATAGTAAACCCGAAAAAAGAGGTTACCGTATTTAGTGATAATGGAATTCCGATAGCTGAAGGAATTTATAATGGATTACGTAATAATCTAGTAGTTAAAGTTACCAACTCTGTCTACTCAGCCCCAAAGATATCTGAGCTGGACATAATAAAGGAAGGGATAGCTTATTCACAAGGTAAGGCGTCAATGTATGTTGCTCACTTACTTGATCCTCAGCCTAACGAAATTATAATTGATATGACCGCCTATCCTGGTGGTAAACTAACTCATATCTATCAACTTCAGCCTAAGGCTAGGGTAATAGGATTTGATCACACTGAAAAGAAGGTAATTAGGTTAAGAGAGTTGATTAGTAAAATGAACATGAAAATAGAAGTTTATAAAGCAGACTCAAGATACCTTTATGAAGACTTTAACATTAAAGATGTTGATAAAGTGATCATTGATCCCCCATGTTCAGCATTAGGTGTAAGACCTAAGATATATGATAAAAAATCTAAAGAAGACATCTTGAACTTTCATAATTATCAAAAGCAATTCATTAATTCTGCTTACAAAATTTTAAGGAAAGGTGGAGTTTTAATATACTCTACTTGCACGGTAACTAGTTGGGAGAACGAGAAAGTAGTAGAAGATCCTAGATTTTCAGTCGAATATGAGATTAGATTTCACCCTAATATTCATCAAATGACTGGATTTTTTATAGCTAAACTAATAAAGAAAGATTGAAAGTTTTTTATATATGCCTATTGAAGAATACCTCGGAAAAAAGCCTAAGGTTTCGGAAAAAGCATACGTCCATCCCACTGCTTATGTTATAGGGGATGTTGAAATTGAAGAATTAACTAGTATATGGCATTATGTTGTAATAAGGGGAGATAATGACTCTATAAAGATTGGTAAGGAATCTAACGTACAAGAAAATACTACTATACATACAGACTACGGTTTTCCAGTTATTATTGGAGATAAAGTTACTATAGGACATAATGCAGTAATTCATGGGGCTAAAATATCATCTCATGTTATAGTGGGAATGGGAGCTATATTACTTAATGGTGCACAAATCGGAGAATACTCAATTATTGGAGCAGGGGCTGTTGTAACACAAGGTACTATAATTCCCCCATATAGTGTAGCTGTTGGAGTTCCAGCTAAGGTAGTTAAAAAGTTAAAAGAAGATGAGATTAAAGTAATTGATGAGAATGCTGAAGAATATTTAAAGCATACTAGGAGGTTCTTAAAATTATGAATAGGGATATAAAGGCTATAAAATGGTTCATTTCAACACAAATACTTAAAGACCCATTTAAGCCAGCGTACGCTACTTTTAAGGTTACATCTAGATGCAACTTAAGATGTACCTTTTGCTCTCCCTCATATTATTCAGGAGAGCTAGGAGAAGGTAGTAAGGAAAGGATTAAGAGGATAATAGACAACTTAAAGGACTCATCGATTGTGGTTTTATCATTTGAAGGCGGAGAACCTACATTAAGACCAGATATACTAGAGTTACTCAGTTACGCCCATGACGGTTCATTTTATGTAATGCTAACTACTAATGGATATAGGCTAAAAGATGAGAATTTCTTAGTTAAACTAGCTGATAACATAGATTTCTTACATTACTCAATAGATGAGTATCATTGGAATGTAAAGGAATTAGATAACCTTTGCAGGTTCAGAAAATACGGTCTGAAGGTAAATGTTCAAACAGTAGTAACAAGATATAATTTAAATAAATTAGAAGAAAAAGTAAAGAAAGTTAAGGAATGTGGATATAAGATACTAGCAATGCCAGCTGTTGATTATCCTAGCTCCAAAGTCAAGTTAGCACCAGATCCTTACGAGTTTTATAAAGTTTTATCTGAATTAAAGAGAAAATATGGTGCCACATTAAATAATTCATGGGGTTTCATTAATGCTATAATTGGCAAAGTTCCTAATAGGCTGGTTAGTTATGCGATTACTGTATATCCTAATGGGGACCTTCCTTACCCAGATGACATAAATGGTGAAATCGTAGGTAACTTGGCTGAGGAAAAACTTGAGAGTATTCTTGAGTCAGGTAAAGTGAAAGAGCTTCAAGCTAAAATGTTAGAGAATCAAGCTAAGTTTGAATACCTTCATTTACAAACTGCTTCATTCAATAGTGTTAAAGATTTAGCATCTTATGTTAGTGAAATGCTCAGATGGAGATTTTTTGGAAAAGCTTAACTTATTAACGGTTTTATTTAATGTTTAATCAATAATGATAATCCTATCATCTAAAGATTTAAATGAAATCCTTAAAGCTGAAATAGCTGTAAATGCGGTAAAAGAAGCCTTTAAACTCTATTCAGAAGGGAAAGTTACTCAACCTCAAAGGGTAGTCTTAACAATAAAAGATAACTGGTGGGGGATAATGCCCTCATCTACTGAGAAATCCTTTGTAACTAAGATAGTAAATGTTATAGAGAAAAACAAGAGTTTAGGATTACCAACAGTCCAAGGAATAGTTATATTAATGTCTCCAGACACTGGAGAAACTCTAGCTATAATGGATGGAAATACGTTAACCGCGATACGTACTGCTTCAGCAAGTATTTTATCAACTGAGATCTCATTAAAATCTAAAGATATAGGTATTTTAGGCATTATAGGAGCTGGAACTGAAGCATACTATCACGCCATGCTTTCCTTATCATATCTTAAGGTGCAGAAATTGCTTGTTACTTCTCGGAAGTCGCATATAGAGTTCTCTAAAAAGATAGGTGCAGAACCAGTTGATCTAGAGACTCTTCTCAGAAAGTCTGACGTCATATTCTCCACGACGTCTTCCCAAACACCAGTAGTGCTAGGAAGATACTTAAAAAACGTTTTCCACGTATCAAGTATAGGGGCTCATACTCCGAATTCTAGGGAAATTGATGATGATACGATAATTAAGGCTAAAAGTTACATTGTAGATTCACTAGAAGCTGTATCCAAGGAAACTGGTGATTACATAATCCCTAAACAGAGCGGATTACTTAATGGTAAGCTTGTTACTGAAATAGGGGAGGTTATAAGTAAGGGAATTAGTATAGAACTTCCTTCAATCTTTAAAACCGTAGGAATTTCAGCTGAAGATAACTTGACTGCATATGTAGCTTACCAAGAAGCTGTAAGGAGAGGCATAGGGGTCAAGGTTTCCATATAGTATTAGGGTTATTGGTCTTTTGATTTACCCATAAAGCAATTACGAACAATAAGGATGATAGTCTGTTCAGGTATCTAACGTGTACTTCTTTAGCCTTTCCAGATTTCATGATCTTTACTACACTTCTCTCACTTCTCCTACAAATAGCTCTTGATAACTGTAAGAATGAGGAGGCTAAATGCCCACCTGGTAAAACAAAATTCTTTAAGGGAGGGATCACAGAGGAGAATTCGTTTATTTTGTTTTCTAGCCATAATATTTCATTTTCGTTAAAATTTAGATCAAATCCAGCTATTTCAGAAGCTATTGAAAAAAGGTCTGACTGTACTTTCTTTATGATCTCTCCCAATTCTGGATATAATGATGAAACGACTCCTAATGCGGAGTTTAATTCATCTATATCTCCTAAAGCATTAACTATATCCTCATCTTTCCAAACTTCTCCTGCTGAAGGAATCTTTGTTTTTCCTTTATCTCCCGTTCCGGTATACCAAATGGTCATATGGAAAAATTGGCAATAGAATATAAAAATTTTAAATTTTTTATTTAGATATTCGTTTTATTATATTTTGATAAACAAATTAATTCTCACACCTCAAATAGTGAAAAATAGGGAAATAAGTTGCTAATCTCGACTTTCTCCCCTTAGAGGTCTCCCCTCATCGATTCGTGATTACATCTCTTATGTGTCGAGAGGCTCAGAGAACCCCTCCATCTACAAACAGAATTGGATTTAAAAACTTTATCATCTCCGCCTAAAGGGCGAGGCTTTCCTCACTTTGTAATATCGAGTATAGCATTTTATATTTCTCTATACTTGATATATATTTAACGTGAAGTTGGATTTAGGATCTCCTCCGGAGGATGGAGATCCATATGAAGCTTTTGTCAACGCTTTGATGGTAGCTGGAGCAGGGGATGGTACAATAAAGCTTTACTCTACTGCCGTTAAAGACTTCCTTGATTTCGTAAAAAAAGATCCAAGGAAGGTAACAGTAGATGATGTCAACAAATGGATCGCAAATCTTCTAAATAGAGAAAGTAAGATAAAAGGTGATGACTTAGAGAGGAGAAGGGCAAAAAGCGTGACGGCTAGATACTATGTAATAGCTGTAAGAAAATTCCTTAAATGGCTTAACGTAAGTATCAAACCGCCTATACCTAAGGTTAAAAGAAAAGAGGTAAGAGCGCTAACTGAAGAAGAAATTACTAAATTATTAGAGGCATGTAAGAGGGCAAGAGATAAGTTACTCATAAGACTGCTTCTTGATACAGGATTACGTGCCAATGAATTACTTTCAATTAGAGTAGGAGATATAGACGTTAAGACTAATATGATTAGAGTTAGAAACACTAAGAACGGTGAGGAAAGAGTAGTTTTCTTCACTGAAGAAACTTCTAAATTACTAAAGAAGTATATAAAAGGTAAGAAATCAGAGGATAAACTATTCGATTTAACTTACGATGCAGTCTATCGTAAATTGAAGAGACTAGGGAAAAAAATTGGAATTGACTTAAGACCTCATATTCTAAGGCATACCTTTGCCACACTTTCCTTAAAAAGGGGTATGAATGTTCTTACATTACAGAAAATATTAGGTCATAAAGATATAAAAACTACTCAAATATACACTCATCTACTGTTAGAGGATCTAAGAAATGAATATCTTAAAGTGATGAGCAAAGGCAGAGAGTAGAATTACAATTTATATAAACAAATTTATCTATTACTTGGAAAACTTCATTAAAAGTAGATTTTTACGTTAAGCGATGAGCCATATAATTTATAAGCTATACTATTATTTCATTAGGAGATTTAATAGAAATTTGTTTGGTAATCTTCTATCAAACAGAATGTAAACTATAGAATATAGTTAAAATGGACGTAATACCACTAAGCAAAGAATTTATTTGTGATAAGAGTTTGCATAAAGTGATGGAAGTAAGACTAAGAGAATTAATTATCTTTAGTTTAATATCTGTAATTATTATAATATCTGCAATCTCGATACCAATAGTGTTTTCGCAAGATCAGAGTGCTAGCAATATATTTTTGGCACCATCTGGTTACCTTCCAATATCGATACCTACAACTGGATCTTCAGCATCATTTACGTTCTACGTTATAAATGATAATCCAACCTCAGAAACAGTAACCATATATCTCAACGGTAATCAGCAGGGTACGTTAAGCCTCGGACCATATTCATACAAGTCTGAAACGCTCTCATTACCAGTTGGGAAGAACGTAATATACGTTAGTGGTCAATCGTTAATCGTCAATGTCATAAAAGTATCAAGTTTGGTGAATGGTGAGGTTCTTCTAAATAATTCGGTAGGTCAACTATTAATTAAAGGTGAACAAGGAGCAAGTTATACCGTAAATCTTACTATGGCTAAGATAATAAATTGGAATGCGAGTAAAGAAGCTCTCACAGATTCACCAGTTTTCTCTACAAATATGTACTATGTCTACAGTTTTCCCATTAACTTACAAGCACCTTTTTCTAACTCATCGTTTGTCCTAATTAAGGTACCACCATACATACCTCAAGGTTTGTATTACTTCTTTAGTTATATAGAGTTTTACAATATATCTAATTACAATCAAGTATTAGGTTATTTACCATTCTTTATCTTCGTAAATATAAGTTATGGACTTAACGGAACTATAGTGACTAGTAATACTTACACATCCAACGGGATTACAGTATCATTTACCACATTCAATAATTATACCTACATTTTGTCTAAGTATCCATTTAGTAAGGAAGATAAAGTAATCGTGGAAGTTATACCTCAATCTTCGTCATTATCTAAGTTTATCACTAAGTTAATGAATTATTCTGTTAGTATACCATTACCAGGCGGTACAAGTGGATCTGCACAGTATTATGGAAGTAATAATGCTGAATTTGCTTATACAAACTCATCTATTGAATTAAAGATTCCAGAACAATACACTGGTTCAAGTTTTCAGCTTAATATAACTTATGTTACTCCTACAGGGACAATAAGTACTGGAATAATCCCGCAGATAACAACGACCTCAACTTCAACTACTTCTACTACTACCACATCAACTACCTCTACCACAACTTCAACAACCACAACATCAACCACTTCCACTTCTACAACTTCTTCTACTTCTTCAACTACCTCTACTTCTACAACTTCTATCACAACTTCTACAACTTCTTCTACTTCTTCAACTACAACCTCTACTTCTACAACTTCTTCTATAACTACTACCACACCAACGACTTCAACAACCTCAGCAACTATAACGACCTCATCTACTACTTCGACAACAACAGCTCACATATCTACTCCATTACTAATTGGGATAGTCATAGTCATAATAGTCATAGTCATAATAGCAGTAGTATTGCTAAGAAGAAGGTAATAGATGGATAAATAAGTGATTTTATTTTTTAAGAAAAATATCTCATATTTTGGCTCCGATTTCTAATACACTTCCATGTTTTACTAATGCTTCTGGAGATATCAGAGCACCTAACTTATTGTATCTAGGTCTTTTTAAGGAGGTTGAAGGATAACTGGATGTTATGACAGAAGCCCCTAGTCTAGCTCTTTTTCCAACTATAGAATAAGTGAGATAAGATTTTGAACCAACTTCAGCGAGGGGTTCTACTAAAGAATGTGCTATTTCAGAATAGGCCCCTATTTTAGCTCCTTCTTCAATTGCAGAATAATCACGAACCAAGGAATAAGAGCCTACATATGCTCCCTTACCTATATATGCTGGACCTTTAACTATTGCATAATCCTCTATTGTAGCGTCATCTTCTACTATAACTCCTTTTCCTATTATTGCAGTTTTAGATATTTCAGCCTTATCCGATACTATCGTACTTCTATTCTTTAACAAGATCTCTAAAGCGTAAAGAATATCCTCCGGATAGCCAATATCAACCCAGTCCTCTGACCATATAAAATAACCTAATTCTCCATTTGTTGATAGAGTATCAATGTAATCTAATAGTGATGTAAATTCGCCTCTAGGCAGAATATAACTTCCAGCTAAGGCTAAAGTAGAGTTTTCTCTAACCACTCTTAACTTTTCACCTATCTTTATCAATCCATAAGTCTGCATTCCTTCGCTAACCGGAACAATTGAGATAACTGCTTTTTTTCCGCTCATTACGTAAGTGTCCATAAGACTCTTATAAAATGGCTTAGGAGCTATTATATCGCCGAAAGACAAAATGAAAGTATCATCTTCAATTTTTTCCATACCATCAAGTATCGCTCCATCGATACCAGCCCTCTTCTGTGTAATAGTTTCAAAACCTATATCCAATTTCTCGATCTCACTTTCTATCTGGTTTCCCCTATCATTAACTACAATAACAAACTCCTTAACGCCTATACTTTTTAATCCCTCAATTACATAACTTATAACAGATTTCCCAACTATTGTAATAGACTCTTTCTGGTATTTTTGAGTATAAGGCAATAAACCTTCTCCTTTTCCCGCTGCTAAAACTATTGCCTTCATATTCACTCAACCGTAACAGTCTTGGCTAGATTTCTAGGCTTATCTGGATTATAACCTCTTCTCACAGAGGCATAGTACGCTATCATTTGTATAATTGGAGAGATAGCTATTCCAGCTAATCTCTCATCGGCATTAATTAAAATCTCTTGCTCGGAAAATTGTAAACTTTTGTTCACGCTGATGGCGTACGTAACTGCAGATCTGGCTTTCATCTCTTGAAAGTTCTTCTCCAACTCCTCAGTCAATTCCCCATTGTTAATGAAGAGTATAGGAAAGCCTTTTTCAACTAAGGCTATTGGTCCATGTTTACTTTCCCCAGCAGGATATGCCTCAGCGTGTATGTAAGCTATTTCCTTAATTTTTAAAGCTCCCTCCATAGCTAATGGTAAATCAAGACCTCTGCCTAGATAATAAATGTTAGACTTATTAGCTAATTCCTCACCAATTTTCTTTGCTAAACCTTCTGTTTGAGTTATCACATTTCTTATTAGTTCATGAGCGTTGAATAGATAATCTACACTTTCTCCCTTAATCGTAGAGTACAAGAAGAGAAGTGATGCCAATTCTGAAGTAAAAGTTTTAGTTGCTGCTACGCCAATCTCTGGACCAGCCCTCATGTAAAGCTTATAATCACTTTCTCTAGATATTGCACTATCCATAACATTAGTTAATGATACTATTTTAGCACCCTCTTCCCTAAATTTCTTTATACCCATTTTCACATCTAGTGTTTCACCACTTTGACTTATTGCTAATACAACGTCACCCTTTCTAGCTTTATAAACATAGTACTCAGAAGCTATTATTGGAATCACAGTAAATCCTTCTCTTGCCAATTTCAATGAAAAATATAATCCAGCGTGATAGCTCGTGCCAGCTGCTATGACGAAAAGTCTATTCGAGTCCTTAATTTCATCAGCTACTTCCTTAACTACTTCCATATCATTTAAAAAGCCTGATACAGTGTCTTTTACGGCAGTAGGTTCTTCATGAATTTCCTTAATCATGAAGTGCGGATATCCTTCTTTTGAAGCTGAAGAAGCGTCCCACTCAATGTTTCTAATTCTTGATAAGACGTTAACCGGATTCCCTTTATTATCTTCAATATATATACTATTAGGTGTAATATATCCTAATTCACCATCTTCTATAATTATTACCTTTTTAGTATAAGGCAGAAATGATGGAATATCGCTCGCAATGAAATTCTTGTTATCACCTATCCCAATTATCAAAGGATTATCCTTTCTAGCGAAAAAAATCCTCTTTTCTCCTCTTATTATCGCTAAAATAGCATAACTTCCTTGAATAGTCTTTATTGCGCTCTTAAATGCTTGATACGAGTCCATTCCTCTCTTCATGTATTCTTCAATTAGATGTGGTATTACCTCAGTATCAGTATCACTCTTGAACACATGTCCTAAAGAGATTAATTCATCCTTTAACTCTTTAAAGTTCCTAATCGTACCATTATGGACTACAGCTATCTCGTTCTTGCAATCTGAATGAGGGTGAGCATTATAGTCTGTTGGCGGTCCATGAGTTGCCCACCTAGTGTGGCCTAAAAAAGCGTAACCTCTCATCTCAGAAATTCTCTTTTTCTTAACCACCTCATCTACAGTTCCCTTAGCCTTTCTTATCTCTATACTAGTAGAGAGCGAAGCAACACCAACACTATCATAACCCCTATACTCAAGTCTACTAAGGCAAGATATCACAATATCCGCCATCTGATCACTTTCCTCATTAGATACTATCCCTATTATTCCACACACATTTTATGATTAAAGTAGAAGAAGTAAATTAGATTTTTCCCAAACAAATAAGACCCATCAGCTATTAGAGTAACTTCGAATATAGGGAGGAAAAAGTTGAAAATAAAGATTCAAAGAGAAAATAGTCTAATTGATTACTGTAATCGTTACTCCTCTATTCACTGGGGAAGTGTTGATAATTTTTGCATTATAACTCTTTAGCAAGACCTCAGCTTCATTAGACTTTATACAGATTATACTCCCCCCAGCACCTCCTCCGCTAACCTTACATCCCTTTATACCTAACTGTCTAGCCCTAGAGACTATTTCATCTACTTCTGGAGAAGTAATTCCTAAAGAGAATAACAATCCATGATTTACATACATTAATAGACCTAATTCGTCTTCATTGCCTCCCTCCATAATTAACAGCTTAGCCCTATCTACTAGTTCGCCTATGGCACTAATTATTGAATCAAATAATTGTCTATCATATTCTCTAATCCTTCTGACTCTCCACAATACGTCAGCAGTAGTCATACTTCTCCTAATATATCCAGCTGTAATGCTAACATTTCCTCTTATTATCTCATATCCATTGCTCCCCTCAGGGAAATAAATCAGCCCTCCATAAGTTTCAGTATAAGTATCCATCCTACTTGCAATACCTTGAACTCTTAGCTCTATTTCATGAGAAATATGTGCTATTTCGTCTTTACTCAAGTCTATATTTAGGAACTTAGAGTACGCGGAAACAGTACCGACTATTACCCCAGCACTAGTTCCTAAACCCACTGATGGTTCTACTGTGGAATCTATCTCTATCCTAGCTGGTTTCTTCATCTCAAAATAATTTAAGACCTCGATCACATACCTTAACACTTTCTTAGCTTCATCGCTCTCCACTTTCATTTCATTTAAGTCGACCTTAACTCCCCTCACGTGCAAAGACGGTGAGACTAAGACGAACTTGTCATTATCGCTAACCCTTACAGTCAAGCTCTCAGAGATAGTCATAGCTATTGCTGGTTTATTATATACTACAGCGTGTTCACCAAAAAGTGTCAGCTTTAGCGGAACTTTAGCCTCTACCACTACCAATAATTTTCCCCCTCTTTGAGTACAAGAGAGGAACGTTTTGCCTTTGCATAACTTCATCCTTTATTTCCCTAACTAACTCTTCTTCAGTCATGCTCCTTTGCTCATTCCTAACCCTAATCTTAACCGTGAGAGAATTAGTCTTTACTTCCCTCTCCCCTATGATCACTGTATAAGGTATCCACTCAGTACCAGCCCTTCTAATCTTATTACCCAAACCATCTTCTAGGTCATCTACGTCAACTCTTACCCCCTTAGCTGATAATCTTTCAGCCAAATTTGTTGCGTAGTTCAAGAAATCCTTCTTAACCGGCAATATCCTCACATGTATTGGACTTAACCAATCTGGTAATGTGGGGGGTTGGGTTTTATTAACGCTATCTAGAATTATGTAGTATATAAGCCTATTTACGTCGATATAAGTCCTATTGTTATCAATCCACCATATTCTTATGGAATTTTTACTATCCTTGAATTCCTTCGGAAGATCTAATTCTTTAACACCACCATAAATCACCAATAAACGCGGATTCTCATTTATGCAAGGTAAGACTCTTCCTCCCTCAACATATTTATATATTACGCTCATAACTCCTTCTTCTACGTCTTCTTCATTTTCCACCTCATAAATCGGTTTAAACGTATTTCTAAGATAACCGATCATAGCCCTTTTCATGAAAGTAGCCTCTGCCGAATTGGGAAATCCGAATTTTTCACAATACTTTAATTCCTCACTCTTTTCCACTTCCTCTACCTTTCTTATCCTTCTTGATAATTCACTCAATGGATGACCATAACAGCTTATTGAAAAAGCCTTATACCATCCAAAAGGTGCTCTGAAGGTCTTAACGTTTAAAGAAGACTCTAGTTCCTCTAGAATTTTTATAGCAACTTTAGGTTCAGCTAAGTTTGAAGATAAGTGCGCGTAAGGGTAAATTACTACGGACTCAGCTTTAACTTTCTCTAGAACGTCTAAAATATTTTTCACGGCTAATTTCACAATTTCAGAATCATCTCCTTTTTCCACAGTAGTGAAACAAACTAACGTATTTTCAACTTTCAAAGATGATATTTTTGGTTCCTCAGCACTTTCTATAGCTCTTTCCTTTACATTAAACTCGAAGTTAGACGCATGGATAAATAGTATGATCATATCATCTTAATTACGAAGCTACAAACTTAAATACATCCATTAAGACAGATAATTAACGAGTAATAACGTTAAAACAACTTAATTTCTTGTCCATTTTCAGGAATAATAACTTCAACTCCGGTTTTCTCTTTTATTAAGTCTGCTAAGTGTTGTTGATTATCATAAGAACCATGAACTAGTACAACCTTTTCTAAGTTGTTAGAAGCTTTAACGATTTCCAGCAATTGATCTTTGCCCGCATGACTTGAGAAATCAAATATTTCAAATCTAGCTTTAAGTAATGGAGAATATTCATCAAACTTACCAGTTTCTAGCAACTTCCTACCTGGTGTATTTATTGCTTGATAACTTACTAGGAAAATACCGTTTTTAGGATTTTCAGCTAATTTTTTAAAATAATATACTGCTGGACCGCCCTTTAACATGCCTGCACTAGCTACTATCACTCCACTTTCCTTCCACGCTCTATGCCTATCATCCCACCCTTTAACGTAATTAAATTTATCGTAAACCTTCTTTAACAGATCTGGTTTATTCAAGTACTCTCTAAAGCCTAGCATTAACTCAGTTATCTCCCTAGACATTCCATCATAATAGACTGGATATGGAAAATCCCTTTCAGCTAATACGCATAAAACTTCTTGACTTCTAGCCAAACTAAAAGCTGGAACTAGAACAGTACCTCCATTCTCAACTACTTCTAATACCTTCTCATAGAACTCGTCCTCTACGCTCTTCCTCGTAGGGTGATTGAACCTTCCATAAGTTGACTCAGTAATTAAGACATTAGCATCCCTTAATGCATTAAGGTCAGCTGGTCTCATCAGTTTAGTTTCCGTTAAGTTTATATCACCAGTAAAAGCAACATTTCCTTTCTCAGAAACTACTTTTACGATTGCAGATCCGGGTATATGCCCAGCATCAGATAAAATAACTTTTAATCCCTCCAACTCAAACTCTTCATTATACCCAACTGCCATGAAGTTGTCCATAGCTTTTCTAACCTCAACCCACTCAAATGGAACTTTAGGTCCCGATAATTTTAGAAAGTCCTTTAACATGATTTCTGTTATAACTCTGGTTATAACAGTACCATATATCTTAGTGTTTAGAGAGCCTAATTGATATATTGGAAGAGCACCCACGTGATCTAAGTGAGCGTGAGAGACAATGAAACCTTTTACCTTACTAGGAGTCTCTTGTAAAGGAAAATTTGGATTATCCTTTTCATCAAAGTTAACACCATAATCCATTACTACACTGTAGTCACTATTACTTACTTCAATCGCCG
Source organism: Sulfolobus sp. A20 (assembly GCF_001719125.1). Lineage (NCBI taxonomy): Archaea > Thermoproteati > Thermoproteota > Thermoprotei > Sulfolobales > Sulfolobaceae > Saccharolobus > Saccharolobus sp. A20. The sequence continues at coordinate 716,429 of NZ_CP017006.1, read as the reverse complement.
ATCTTCCTACTTCTCTTCCTCCACCTAATATTTTCAGAAAGTAATCCATTTATGAAAATTGTATGACCGCAAACTATTAAGTTTACTTCTAGCAATTAACTTATGTATGGCTAAGATTAAGCCATCTGACTTGAAAAAAATGGAAAGAATGGGAATAAAGACTGAACAAATAGACGCTATTAGAGTAATAATAGAAACCCCCGACAAGAACATTATAATAGAGAATCCTACAGTAGCTAAAACTAGTTTCATGGGAACTTCAGCAATTTTAGTAATGGGAGAGAATATAAGAGAAGAAGTCAAAAAAGTGGAACAACAAACGTCTATAAGAGAAGAAGATGTGAGATTCATAATGGAGCAAACTGGAAAAAGCGAAAATGAGGCAAGAGAAGCCCTAGTCAAGGCTAATGGAGATATAGCTAAAGCAATCATGTTTCTACAAGGAGAGACTTCAAACCCTTAACTAAATCCTCCTCATGGGCCTTAGTAGAGACTATGACAGTCATATTTTCGCTCTCGCTCAGTTCTAAGGCTAAGGGATCTAGATTAACCGGTCTATGAAAGACCACGATAGGTGGTTTAATAGGAGCAACTTTTAGAGCTATCATAGGTGACCTACCACTACTCACTTTCGTGAAGACAACGACCTTGTTAACCATTAATGATAAAGCTTGATAAAACTCCATTCCGCTTAGACTTATAATAGCCTTAATACTGTCAGTTACTAAATAACCATAAACCTTCTTATCGGTAACGTAAGAGTTAATGAGAACCCCGTCCACAGCCCTAATTATTTCATCTATGCTTTTAGGATAGGAGAAGTCCCCCATATCGACTATGAACGGATAATTTATACCAAACATTTTGGATAAATCCTTTATCACTTTATACCCCCTCTTCGAGTCTATTGAGATTAAGGCTGAAACGTAACGTCTGATAAACTCACTTCCCGCCTGCCTCCTACTTCTTTCATAATCCGCTATTACAGAAGGCTTAATACCCATCTCTCTAGCAATTTCTCCCTGAGAAATCCCAAACAATTCTCTCCATTTTCTCAACGACGTTGCACTATCCTTACTCCAAACTATATCCCCAGCTATTCTTTTCCCAATAGTATCGATAACATAATAGCTAAAAACATCTTCTTGCTTAGACATCAATGTTATAAACGCTTACGAAAATATAAAATATGGGGGCCCGTAGTCTAGCTTGGACTAGGATGCGACGTTCGGGTCGTCGTGGTCCCGGGTTCAAATCCCGGCGGGCCCATAAATTTTTAAAATTCAGAAAGCCTACATAAAAATGGGCCGGTAGCTCAGCCTGGAAGAGTGCTCGGTTGGCATCCGAGAGGTCCCGGGTTCAAATCCCGGCCGGTCCACTGTGGGGGATACCCCCACGCCCCCGATTCCATTTTTCAATTTGAGATAAGTTTCGACGATCTTATCTAAAGGTCCAACGTAAGTTTCCTTTACGTTACCTCTCTCGTCCTTCTCTACGATATAGACGTAATACTTATTCCCTCTTTGACGAATCTTGTATTGTCCAACAGAGAAAAACCCTATAAGCCATATTTAGTCTTGTCCCTTTCTGCAATTAAAGCTTAAAAAAGAAAATGTGTCTATCAAAAAAGTTTAGGGAGGAACAAAATCTCGTTCCAAGAATATAATATTACAACGATATACTTTTGAAATAAATTGAGGGAGTTTATGAAGTTTAGCAACCCTTTTTACCCTTAAAGAAGAATACTTTATAGCTAAATCCCCTTTTCTACAATAAAATAATATTCTAATAGTCGTTTATTAGATTAATAAGCTACTTAGACCTATACGTATGAATGTAGTGCTATTTTTTATATACACTTTCTCGAGAGTTGGAAGGTTTATGCATAGCTGCATTTGATGGGAATATTGCTACGAGTGTAGGAAGGAAACACTTATGAGTAGTCTAAGTACCGTAAGACAAGACTCTAATGAGTCCCACTACACATTCATATTAAGGTAGAAAGGGCTAAGTCTCTCCGTGGGGCTTTAAACTTCCATAAACGAGCCTAAGGCTATGTAGGGACCAATTAAGAGCAGGTAATAAGCTGACTACAGTTATGCTAAATAATTTATTGAAAATTCCTATTTTACAAAGTGATAAAAGCTTTGCCCTTTAGGGCGGGGAGGAAGTCAGATTCATTCTTCCAAATTAAGAAACTAATAAGATTGATCTTAAATGAGATTTAACGGGGAGATAGAAAATTATGATGATATGGCATGGCTAAAGCAAATTTAGAAAAGCTCGACCTTTCAAAGTGATGACAAAGAAGCTTTAAAGTAAAAACACATCTATTATGTAAATGGAAAGGTTTATCTGACCCTCTCGGCTGCTCCTCACATTAGAGATGCAACTTCGAATCGATGGGGTTAGCCTCTAAAGGGAGGAAGTCAGATAATAGTCAAGTCCCTAAGTCGTAAAATTAGGTTAGATTCTTCTGGGATGATGAGAAATTCGGATCAACTGTATGAATTTTATATGAGTAGTTGTACCATTAACTGTTTTGAGAATTTAACGGTAAGGAATTAGTATCCATTCTTTCTAAGCTATGTTTCGTAGATAATCACAGAGGGAATATTTATATTAATGAATTTTCTTAGCTTATTTCAGATAGCAATAAGATTATTTTTTCTCTATGCGATTAAAGTAAATATGGAAGAGTTATCAATTAATGATGTTAAGCTTGTTGGTAAGTATGTTGCTATTAGGGGTGATGAGATCTTAGGCTTTTCAGAGGATAAGGGGAAATTAATAGAGGAAATGAAAAGAAAAGGGGTAGATATTTTAAGTTATTCAATAGTTTATATTCCAGCAAGGATTAGATTTGAGTACATAAACTTTTACGGTAACAAAGTGCCGATTATTGATGTAAAAATTTTATGTAATCGTGACAATGAAATGTATAATGTTAAAGCATTACTCTCTCCTTTTTTCAAAAACTTTGTAGATAGATCTTTAGCTGAGGAATGTTATTTGAAAAATAAAATACATCTATCTATAGGTGTAGTAGAGAGAGAAGTAGAAGCTGATATAGTAGATCTAAGTGGATACGAGTTCCCAATATTGCCCGAGTTAATAATTAGTTATACGCTTTTCAAAAACGTATGTTTTTATAGTGAATTCGTTGAAATTACAATATGATAGATATGCTGGTAATTAATGATGTTAAGCTTGTTGGTAAGTATGTTGCTATTAGGGGTGATGAGATCTTAGGCTTTTCAGAGGATAAGGGGAAATTAATAGAGGAAATGAAAAGAAAAGGTTATAAAAGAAAGGATTTCTCAATATTGTATGTCAAATATAAAGCCTAATTTAAAGGTTTTCAGTTTTTCCGACATTATGGGAAATAAAATACCCCTTATAGACGTTGAAGTAGAGTGTCCTAAATACAACTCTTGGATGAGAATAAAGGGACTAATAGATTCTGGTAGTAGATATTCTTTACTCAGCGAAGAAAGGATTAAGAATTGTTTCCATTCTAGTTCCTTTCTCGATGTGGTCTCTATTAACGGCCTATGGAGGGAAAGATATAAGGCTAAAATCAAGATCTTAGAAAACGTTATTAATATTTCTGTAGTTTCGTTTGATATGAATAGCATTAACTTGCCTATAATCCCCGAAATGATACTAGGCAGAGAATCAGTTCTGGATAAGGTGGTAATGACGTTTTATAAAAATAACTACTTTTCAATTTACATAGATTGAAAGTATTAATTTTATTCAGTAATTATGATAATAAAAATTTGTAATATGGGACAATATAATAGTCAATATACAACAACTCCCTCTTTTCTTACAAACGAAAAAGAAAACCTCACCTTTTAAGACGAGGTAATGTTTTTTAAATAAAAAAAAACACCTTGTCTTTTATCCCTTCTAGTCAACTTAATGAAGATGGGTAGCTGAAAACACTCCTGCAATACCAAAGGGGAGTGTAAGAACTATAGTACTAAGACTATTCCCAGTTGGCTAATGTTAATTACGAGATCAAGGTTAATGTTAAGCATGGGGATCATTTGCCCGTTGATGAGGGTTAATGGTGAGTTAGGCATTACGAATCTAGGCTAATTCTTCATGTAGTTTCTTTAAGCTTGAGAATTGGAGGGATAAGGTTACACGATAAGGCATTCTCTTTGTTTAAAACTTTTGGCAAGCTTAGTAAGTGTTCAGAAGCTTAAGCAAGCATGGACTTCATATGGAAATTAACAAAAACACAATAACGAGATGGTTAAAAATATTCTTCAACACAATTTACTCGAAATCTATTGGCATAAGTTGGAATATGGGGGTGGATGAAATTGTTGTCTAAACGTTATAATGAGTAGGAAGCCTAGGGGGTTTTTAATTGCCCTTTAGGTCATAAGCTTCGTAGTGACGTTAATGGTGCTTCAAACATTATGAGGATAAGGAAAGTTGTTAATACGTTGAAAAAGACCCTATCGTTCCTAGTAACATCAAACGGAGTAACTCCTATAAAGGGTAGAGACGCTTTATGCCTCAGCATAACCCTCGCCTTTAGGGCGAGGAGGAGGCCAGAGAGCTAGTCGTTATTACTTTAATCTAGTAGTCAAAATACCATAGCTTTGATTGAATGCTAAGCTAAATGTTCTTTTTAAGCTCCTTTAGTGATTTTAATTTTTTTATAAGTAACAATTCTGGCTGTGTACAAAGCTTTTTAAAGTATTTCTTAAATGGCATAAGTAGATGTAGTATGAATAAGACCCTAGGTCTAATCCTAGCTTCCGTATTCCTTATATCTACTTTAGGTATAATACCAAGTTTAATGCTAACAACAGAAGCAGCAATTCCTTCAAGTAACCCAGCATCACCTACATACACAGTTCCTAAAGTCATTCAGTTACCTAATACTAGCACATCTTACATTAATCTATTCTTTAATATATACTCTAACAGCACAGTAGCCAAAGTAGCTCAAGCTTTTGATTATGGTCTTGCAGATAATTACACAGCTGAAGCCATAACGTTTACAGTAAGTGTTAAAGGTGGACCTACAGGCACGTTTAAATTAAATCAAAATGACTTCCAATTTACTTACTTTTATTATAACAATGCATCAGTTGCTATAGTACTAAGTCCTACCGGTTCATCCACTACTCCATCTACTGGTACAGAAGCAGTTAGCACATTTGAGATAAATAGTTTAGGTGTAATTAGTAATTTATATAATTATCTGAACAAAACTGTATATCTTAATGGAACTATAAACGTACTCAGTCTAAATTACATAATATATCAAGCTGTGGGTAATATGGGTTATACGAGTCTAGCTTCGTTACCAGCAGGTTCTACTATACAAATATCATATGCTGGATATACTTACACTATTACTGTAGTCCATATAGTTACATATCCTGGACAATTAGTAAACCCAATTGAGGTTGCTGGAGTTATTCCAAACCCAGGTTATGTACAAGCAGTGGGTAGAAGTAACATTACTATAGGTGTCTATGATCCTGCAATAACTACTGGTACTACACCATTTAACTTTACATTAACTTATACGTCACAAGCCCCAGCAGTGATAGAATGGTTTGTAGTAGCTAATGCAACCAATGCGTCCTCTAACGCTTATAATAAAGATGTCACAGCTAACTTCTACGCACCAAAATTTGTAGGATCATTCTTGCCAATGAACAACTCAATTGTATACGAACCATCTAGCCAGACACCCTTCTTACAATTCAACGGCAATTTGAATGTTACAGCACATGAAAACGTTACTGGTACTTTACAGTCTGGAACTAACATCTATGTAGGAGAGTTAAACGTTACCCCACCCGGTCACTATTATTTCAGTGGAGAATTAAACACAATATTTAATGGGTTCTTGTACACTAATGGTAGTGCTACTTTGAGAGCAAACATCTTCAACGGTACTATATTCTTCTTCTTGCCACATACAGGTGTTAAAGAAAACTTTACGTTCTTCATAACTCCAGTGGTACCGATTAACCTAACTTCTAATATAAGTGCTCCGATATCTTCGTTAATAGTGGATAATGGAATGAACTTCTACGTAGGATTCCCGTCATTAATTGTAGCGTTTACAATAACTGCTAACTTCACCACGTCAGGCGGGAACTATCTACTATATGGATCAGTCAATGAATACGAACTAAATTCATCTAGTATTAGTAATATTATTAAATATAATGTTTACAACTTCTCATTCTTCAACACCTACTTACAATCAGCTTTATCCTCACCTCTTGTTCACTTCTTCAACTTTGGTGAGGCTACTACTACTATCCTAGGGACTTCCTTATCATTTAACGTATTGATGCCACTAAAGTTCATAGTGATGCAATTAGGATACATCTTCTTGGTAATATTCCATATATGGGGACCATCCGCAACTGTAACAGTAACTGGTGTTGACTATAAAGGCGATAAGATTGTAGCAGGTAACTTCAGAGCTTATATAGCATTACCGACGTATTACACAACACCGCCATCCTCAATTGATTACCTAACTTGTGATAATCAGTATACACTAGTCCAGATTAAAGATGCCGGTTCAGTGCTTGATACTATACAGAATAACGTTATGTTTAATAACCCTAGCACGATAGGACCATGGGATAAGGTGAGCTCTCCGCCTTTAGCGTCTTATTATGCCGCAGGTCTGCACGTGGCAATATACAACGGTACGAAGCTAAAGTTTAATACTACTGTCGGACCATTACCTAATGCTACAACAACTCCAGTATCGTTTACGATAAGCCTACAAGGACAAGTCGTGCCATTCACATATTCAACTATACCATCTGGCGTTTATCCAATAGCGTTTAAGTTTGAGCCAGGGACCAGCTATATGGTAACTACTAATTTAATAACCAATTCATCTGTACCAGAGTACGTCGTGACCGTATACGTACCATTACAATACTTGCTAAATACTAAGATAGTAATATTCTATGTAAGCCCAGACTTCGCAACACTATTCTACTATAACACAACTGGTCAATTCCACACGTCTAATGTGACGATTAGTTTCGCTAATGTCACACCACAGCTCGTAATGCCATCTGTATTCCCAGTAGGAAAGTTATATATGCCATTTGGAGTTAATGATTCCTATTATGAGTTTTACTCAAGTATATCCTTAGGACCAATAAACGGAATAATAGAACTTAATGAGAATGGATTCAATGTTGGAAATATAACAGCTATACAAGTCATGCTTCCGAGCGGTGTAACTGAGTCTATAATACTGAGCCCAACAAACGTCAGTAAGTTATTAGTAACTACAACTTTAGGAGAGTTATCGCAATGTAGCCCAGTATTTGAAGGAACAGTATTCAATATTACAGCTTTAGCTGCATTATTAGGATTACCTACTGTAAGCGCTTTGAACGGGAGTTACTTAATGGTTACTTATCACGATACTATAAGTGGGGCTTATGTCACTGGCAAGACTCTATTAACTGTTGGAGCTTTCTATGTAACTGCACCTGTTGTACCTGGATCTGTTGAGTGGATATTAACTGCTCACTACATTAACGCGACTACGGGTGTACCAGTGGAGATAAGTTATGCTATAGTGCAACAGCCAGAAGCTACTGTAGTTGATTTGAACGCTGCTAACATATCTACAACTAGCTTAGTAAGTATACCTATAGTCAACGTGATGATAACTAGTAAATACGCTACTGCTCAAGTAATGTACAATCCATCTAACGCAAGTACTATAGTTTACATGGATGGCATGTTTGTAGCAAGCTATAAGGGTAACCTATTACCTACATTAACTGAAACTGGAGTTCAGACCGGGAAGTTCTTCGGACCAGTAGTTAACCTATACGTAGCCCAAGGATCATTAAGTAGTCCTAATGGGACAATGTATGTAGTATTAGGATCCAATAAGGTAGCAATAGGTACTGCTAACTTGTACACTTACGCTGGATATCACTTTGGACCATACACTGCTTTACCATTATCATCTAATGTGACTTTCACGGTTCAAGATCCAGTCACTCATGGAACTGTAAGTGGAACGACTACTTTAGGTGCATTTAACAATACTCCAATAAGGATATCACCATTAGGTGTAACTATTACTCCGTCTGCAACTAACAAGGTGTTCTATTACTATACTTCACCATTAGTGTTAAGTCCAACTAGCCAGTATATAGTGATACAAGTAACGAGTACAATAACATACTCCTATCCATTCTATATAGAGACTGTAGTATTCTTAGGATCTAATGTGACTACTGGGACACCAGTACCAGGTACTCCAGCGTTCCAGACAGTATACTCACCAACTTTAGGACCTGGTGTAGTATTGCAAGTGCCAATACAGACATATCAGGTAGTAAGTCTATCAACTCCAAGTGAGCCTCATACTGTAGTAATGTTTGCAGTACCATTTGCTGGTGGACCTGCAATATCATTATACCCATCATTCCTGGTGTATACTAACGTGACGGCAATATCAAGTTAAAAGTTTTTTATTTTTTATCCCCTATATTTAAGGTGATCGGTTATGAAAAGTGTATATCTTTTAAGTTCCCTAATCTTAATTTCAATTGTAGCATTGGTTTCAGTAGGCGCATATACATCTGGAAACGTTACGTTCTACAGCCCTAGCGTTAATGATCAGCAGTACTTGGTAGGGAAGACTATTACGATAGATGCAGTAGTTCCTACTCAATTTGCCGGAGATGCGGCAACTATTAATTTCTTCTTCCCTAACTCTACTCTAGCAGCTACTATACCTACTAGTGTTAATGGTACTGGTGGAATATACGTGCCTAATGCTTATACATTCCCTAATGTACTAGGAATATGGACTATAACTGTGGAAGTGGCTGGTGGAGTGGCTGTAGGAAGTATTAATGTAAATGTCACTACTCCAGCTGTAGCTCCAATAATACTGACCGTACAAAACTTAGCGATGTACGAGAATAGCCTTCCTCAGTATATTGCTCTAGTTAATGGTATTGTAACAGCAACAGTAATGCAAAACGGTACAGTTAATTTGATAGGTTATGTGTATAATACTTCAGTAGCAATGCCTTTATCTGGTGCAAGTATATCATTAACACTTACAATTCCAAGTGTGGGGACTAAGACATTTACTGCAACTACTGCGTCGAATGGGTCTTTCTTAATAAGTTTCACAGTACCTGCTCTATCAAGTAGTATATCGTTAGTGTCGTCCTACTTAATAAGCGGAAGTATGACGGTTAGTTATGGAGTACACACTGTTACTTATCAAGTATTAATAACCGCTATACCTAACTATATATCAATTATCAACTTGCTGAGTGGTCAAGTAAATACTCTAAAAGGTGAGATTGCTTCTCTTAACTCTACAATATCCACACTAAAAGATGAGATTGGCACATTGAATGGTAGCTTGTCCGGCTTAAGTTCACAAATTTCAACACTTAACAGTAAGATTGCTTCTCTTAACTCTACAATATCTTCATTAGAGTCGGAAGTTAGTACGCTAAACTCTGAGTATAGTACTTTATCCTCTACAGTTTCAACGTTAAAGTCAGAGATAGCTACACTAAATGGTAATATAAGCACGCTAAATAGTGAGGTTAGTTCACTAGAAGGAAAGGTAAGCGGTTTAACGACTATTGCCTATGGTGGAATAATAGCTGGTATAATTGGGCTAATAGTAGCAATAGTGGCTATAGTCTTAGTGATGAGAAGAATAAGTTAACCTTTATTTTTTTCTTAAACCTTTTTTCTTTATCCACAACTTTTATAAGTCACTTTTTCACTAACTCTTATTGTGCGGCCGTAGTCTAGCCTGGATTAGGACGCCGGCCTTCCAAGCCGGTGATCCCGGGTTCAAATCCCGGCGGCCGCACTGTGGGGATACCCCCACTTCTATTTTTCATTTTCAGATATGTTTCAATGATGTTAACTAAAGGTCCAACATAAGTTTCCTTATTCTCACTATTCACCGTTTCCAATTTATAGCCATAATAATGCCCTTTAATAGGACGTATAATATAGTCACCATATTTATAACGTGTCTTCTCTTTCTCCATATTAACGTCTAATTCACGTTTACAAGCATTGGTAACACATAAAGAGTTACGAGATTTTGAGTTACCTTTTTTATCTCACTCGTGGTTAGAATCATTCGACAGAAAGAATTTCATGCCATCTTCGCCTCTTTTTCACACCTTGCCTAACAATACGTCGACCTTCTCCACGCCCTTCACTCTATTGTTTAACTTCACTGGTAACAAAGGAAAGATAACCCTCGCCTTTCAAGGCAAGGGTGGAAGTTTAGGCTGAATGGGATGGGGTGGTGTTTTTTTATCTTTTGTTGTTTAATAATAATGTATGAGGTTAAGGACTCATTACGTCTTTAGTTCTGGTCTTTTGTGTTTGGTAGACACGTTTTTGTCTGGGGATTTCTTCATTTATTTCCTCTTCTCTGCCCTAATTTCTGTTATTGGTAATTTAATTATTGATAGGTTGGGGCATAAGGAGGTATTAACTAAGCAAGGGCAAATACCAGTTAGGACTCCTTTGACTCATACTCTGCCTAGGAGTGTCCTTTGGGGTGTTTTATCCATTATTCCGATAGTCACTCTTCTATTCCTCTACGATAATAGTTTCTCTAATACTTTCTTTCCTATAGTAATAGATGGTGTAATAGTAGGTCCTTCTCACATGCTTTTAGATGTTTTTACTGAAAAGGGGATATATGTGAAGAAGGGTGGGAAGTGGAGGAGGTTTGCTTTAGCCCATTATAAGTATGATAATCCTTTCGTTAATGGGCTGGCAATAGTGATTGGTGTTCTAATGCTTATAGCCTCATTATATTTGAAATGATTATACTAATAATATTATTACAGTCGCGTTATTAAAGATAATAAAGCGAAAAACGAAAAGTTTTTAAATGAGTTCCTGAAGAAGAATTGGGAGTGGCGAGGGATGATGAATACCGTGTGAGCAGACCTATGAAGAGCCAACCTAGAGCTGACCCACCAACCCCTAATTTCCTTATATTGTTTTTTGGTAAAAAAGCTTTCCTTTTGAATTAACTCCCTAGTTAAATGAAAAAATTCAACTAGTATTAGTACTACTACGTGGATCCAGAATTGGCTATTTAGTCTCGGGTCTCTATATGCCCTTCACTGACCTCCTCCACACCTTAAAAGGGAAGGTTTGTTGTTCTGTTTATCAGAGACTAATTTTTAGTTTAGCGATCTAATTTATTTAGATGTTTACAAATTACTTCCTTGACGCAAAAAAGGGATATTACAGACATTTAGCTTTTGTTCAATCTCCTTCCTATCTTGATCTAAGCTTATCTTTGGTAAAGGATTATTTGAGAGTTAACAAAAATCCTACTGTGATTTACGCTTTTCATCCATGGGCTGATAAGGAACGTCTCGAGAGCTTTAGGCAAATCTTACCTAATATTGTAGACATAGATTATTCTAACTCAGATAAGTATTTAGGACTTACCGGAGATCTAGTAATTTTAGACGCTGTAAGTGATTTTAGACCAAATTATATTTCACGTTTTATAGATATGGCTAGGGGGGGAGGATTAGTAATTATATATTCTGATAATATTTTGAAGAATAAATTGTATAGGAATTCTCTGTCCAGAGACGGTATAGTAAACGACTTATTTGAGAGAAGATTTCTCCAAAAGGCTTTATCACATAGGGGCATTATCGTATTTGATGATAAAATTAATTTCATACCTTATTCATCTGCTGAAACTCATAAGCCATTCAAGAAAATTCCTCAAAGGCCAAATATACCAATTCAATTACACGAGGTTTGTATGTCTGCAGATCAAAACAAAGTCTTAGAAGAATCTTTATTTATTCTAGAGAGTGGTAAGAGGACTTTAGTTGTAACAGCTCCGAGGGGTAGAGGTAAAAGTGCTAGTGTAGGCTTATTCTTATCATATTTAGTGAATAAGGAGATATTCAGTAATATCGTAGTGACCTCACCTACATATTTCTCCTCTCAAGAAATCTTCAATTTCTTAATGAAAGGTTTATCAGTTCTTAGGGCTAAATTCAGCTTAGGTGAGTCGAGAGATGGAAAAATAATGAGAGTGAGACGTGGAGAAACTAGGGTTAAGTGGTTGCCTCCAGACTTAGCTGAGGATGAAGAAGGTGATTTAATAGTAGTTGATGAAGCTGCAGCGATAGGAATGGAAAACTTAGATTACATTATAAGGAAATATGATAAGGTAATATTAGTAACCACAATTCACGGTTATGAGGGTTCTGGGAAGGCATTCCTAAAATTCGTGGATAAACTCAAAAAGGGACTCTTAGTTAAACACGTTAAATTGGAGTATCCAATAAGGTATGCTAAAGGAGACCCAGTAGAGAGATTCTTATATGATGTTTTTCTATTAGATGCTGAGGCTCCGGAAGTTAGTTCTATAACAAATTATAAGATTACTAGAGTTTCTCAAGAAGAATTGTTTTCTAATGATGATCTGCTGAAAAAGGTTTATGGCATTTTGGTAGAGGCTCATTATAGGAATTCTCCAGACGATCTGATGTTATTAGGAGATATGGCTTTTCAAAGGATTTATGTTTACTGGGCAGACGATAATCCAATCAGCGTTGCTCAAGTAGTTTACGAGGGCAATCTAAGAGAGGAAGAGATAGTTAATATATCAGATGGCGTAAAAAACGAGGGCCACTTAATTCCTCATAGGATTATAAAATATGTTAGATTTCTCGATTTTGGTAAGCTTAAGGGCTGGAGAGTTATGAGGATTGCTGTAACTCCAGAATTTCAAGGAAAGGGAATTGGAAGCAAAGTGTTAGACAAAGTGATAGAAGAGGCAGAAGGAGAGGGAATTGATTGGGTTGGTTCATCTTTTATAGCTGATCAGCGAGTTTTACGTTTTTGGCTAAAGAATGGTTTTACTCCTGTTTATTTATCGTCAATAAAGAATCAAGAATTAAATGGTTATTCTTGTATTGTAATTAAGCCTTTAAGTAATAGGGCTAAAGAGATGGTAAACAATTTGTCAAAGCTATTGAAGGATAAGTTGTTAAGAACTTCACATCAAGTTTACTTTAACGTTAATCCTTGTGTATTAGCATTACTACTTGATAATACTCCTCCCGTTAATAATGGGTTAAGTGAGATTCCAAGCTTGTATATAGATAAGATTAAAGCATATATTAATGGTATTTTGCCCTATAATTCTATCGCTGAAGCTTCACATTCTTTAGTCACGAATTATTTCCTATTATTACCTAAGACGAAGTTAGCTGAAGAATTAGAATGTAGTTTGATAGCTAGAGTTTTACAAGGAAAGAGTTGGTATCATGCTGGATTAATGTTAGGGATAAGTAGTAGGGAGGTTGAGAAGAGGGTAAAGAAAGGATTAAGTGAATTGTTAAAAATATTCGTAGATGCGTGAATTCTGCTGGCCTCCTCCCAACCCTAAAGGGTGAGGTTTTTATCACCCAACCTAGTTTAATTTTCAAATATGGGGATTAATGAAGAATTTTTATGAAAACTAAGTGTAAAAATTCTATATAATGCTAACGTAAAATTTTATTAGCGCCGGGGGCGGGATTCGAACCCGCGCAGGGATTACCCTACTGGCTAACCTGGCGCTCTCAAGGCCAGCCCCTTAGACCGCTCGGGCACCCCGGCATTAATTATATCTAAATAATAGCTTTAATCTTTAACTATCGTTATTATGCTATAACCTTTCTTCCTTTTCAAATTATCTATCCTAAATCTTTTCTCGAATATTTTTATAACGTTAGCCTCCCCTTTATACACTACCAATTGTATAAAGCCTTTGCTATATAACCTATCATAAGCTTCTTCTTCTAGTTTCTTTATGAACTCAACTCCTTTAGAGAGTGGGGGATTGGAATATATTGCATTAAATTTTACTTCAGTTGGAATTGCTTTGAAGATATCGGATTTAATGATTACTACCCTCTCCTTTACTCCATTTATCTCGGCGTTTTTGTTAACTAATTTTATTGCTATGTGATTTACGTCAATCATATAGACTTTTACCTTTGCATTTCTCTTGGCAATGTATATTCCTATTGGACCATAGCCACATCCTACATCAGCTACTATTCCTTCATCTGGTATAATTAAATTTTCTAAAAGTAATCTCGTCCCTAAATCTAGTTCTTTTTTTGAAAATACGTTATTAGATGAGATAAGGGTTATGGGTATTCCGTTTATCACTTCGTTTATTACGTATTCACTCATGTTTTTTCCATGCTCTAGGATATAAATCTCTCTGCATAAAAACTCTATTCAGATTGACTACTATTCCTTTCTTGGCGTTTTGAATTTCGGAGGAGTTTGTTACGGTATTACCTATAGCCACTAACTCGCCTTTTAACGTTAATATTGCAACTGTATCGTTTTTTGCGAAGTTTTGATATGCTACTATTCCCGGTATCGCTAGTGGTGCTCCATATGCTATAGCATTTACTGCTGAATCTTCTATTATTATTTTAGGCATTCCGCACGTACCATATTCCATTGGCATTAATATTTTTCTTAACTCAGTTTCATCTTTACAGTTTCTGAATAAGTATAATGCCTCTGATAAGTCTTGCAATGTGATCAAGTTAGTGGACTCTGTGAATACTCCAGACTTAGTTCTTCTGAGCTCTCTCATGTGTGCTCCACAGCCGTAAATTATGCCTATATCGTGACATATTTTTCTCATGTAAGTTCCTGAATCTGATTCTATTTTTAACAAAACAAATTTTTTATCATAATCAAGTATTTTTATATCATAAACTGTCCTAATTCTCAGCCTTCTCCTGACTGACGATCTAACAGGTGGTCTCTGGTATATCCTTCCCTTGAACATTTCTACTATTTTAGTAATTTCATCTATGTTAACATCACAATGGACTTGCATTACGCATACATATTCTTTACCCGCTTTAGTGATGTAGCTCATAATCTTCGTAGCGTTTTCTATACCGATGGGAAGTACTCCCGTTACCTTGGGATTGCCCCGCCCCTCTATAAGGGCTCTAGGGTCCCTCCGTGCCCTGCCTTATTTACGTTAAGCATTTTCTTAACCCAATACGCTACTTCGTGGCTAGTGGGACCAGGTGGTTTATCAAGGTTAATTATTGAGTTTTTAATGTGAACTTCTATGGGTCTTTTTTCTGGAAAGTACCCGTAATTTTCAGAGGTTTGACTATCTTTTCTTATTATCCATTCATTTTTATAATCACAAAAATTATCTATTTTATAAATAAAACTGTCTAACATAGCATATCACAAAGTTGGTATAGATAGTTTGACTTTTTCTTTTACGTAATCTAATAAGTTGGACTCTTGTAGTTTCTTCTTAACCTCATCATCAGAAGCTCCTTTCTGTATTTCTATCTTTTTGTCTGTAGGTTCTAAGTGCAGTATGTTAACTCTTCTTCTCTTTATGCCACTTACATCTTTTGGACCGGTTACAAGAACGAAATTATCATCTATTATATCGACGATTACACACTTTTTTCCAGCTTCTCTCCCTCTTACTTTTACACATATTCTCCCAATTTCTATTGCAGGCATTGCTATCACAAAAACTTTTAAGAGGTTAAATATAAGATTAGTGCCAGTACTGCTTTGTTCTTAAGAACCTTTTTTCCTCCTCCATAATTGCTAAATAAAACTTGTCCTCTCCCTCAGATAATTTACTTAGCACCCTTCCTAAGTTGCTTGGACCTATGCCATTGGCAGATAAAGCTATGAAAGCGTGTTTACCATATGAAGAGAAAAGTGATGCTATAGTCTTTAAGTCCTCCAACTTCCTTTTCTCGTTTCCTTTTAACCTCTTTCCTAGCATTGCATCTCTTATTATTCTCTCTGCGTCTTTATCATCTGGACTTGTTGCCGTAAGAAATATTGAATTGCATTTAGGACATTTGTCTGGAGTATTAACTACAGTGTGTTTTGAACTCCAGCCACATACTAGGCAAATCACCTTGATTTCCTTGTTGATTAATTTTCTTTTATAGACTTCAATTACTAATGGAGCGTCATCATTTGTATTATAACTCATTAGTTTGTCAAGAAATTCTCTCGCTAGAGGAGATGGTTCAATTACCTCTACTATTTTCCAAGAATATTTCTTGATTTCGTTTATTACTTCCACGTCATGGTTTTTAACTAAAAGTTCATTAACTGCCTCTTCCCCGACCAATGTATTTGTGTAAGCTTTTAGTATGGGAGAAGTTATTTGAATGTTCTTTTTATCAAAGTCTACCATTCCGAATCTCTCAATTTCTACCAATAATTTCCACTTGAACTGTGGGCTTTCCTTAATTCCTTGCTTTAGAATTTCCAAAAGCTCATTTATGTTGAAGGAATTGATTTTTTCTATTACCCTTTGGATATCGTATCTGTTTATTGGGAGAATTGACGCTACTGCTATATGATAAGGATCTGCTCTAAAGGAAGTTTTAACGCTCTTTTCACTGGATAACAAGACTGAGAAAATAGTTCCTAGAGTGTTGTTACCCCTAGAGCCGAAGGGTGAGTGTAAGACTATTAAGTCATTACCTATTATTTCTACTACTATCTCATCTGACCTAGGAAGAGGATATCCTCTGCTCTTATGCTTATCGATAACGTTTATCACGTTTTCATCATCATCTTCAGCTCGAATGTACTCAAATACTTTCTTAGCCACTTCTTTCTCCACTGGAATGGATTCTCCGAACCAACTAGGCAAAATTCCAGATTTTAGTTCAGCCCTTTCAACGAATATCCTATCGTCTTCTATACTTACCACTTTCCACAATCTACCGCTTAATATGAATATGCTTTCACTATCCAGTGTTGCCACAAATTCCTCATCTAAAACTCCTAATTTTGTGTTAGTTGAGTAGTCTATTACGATGTAGCTTCTCAACGAGTCTGGTATCATATTAACGTTATAGTAATATTTCCATATTCTAGGACCCGGAATCACCTTATTTTCTTTTCTCCTTATTATCCTAGCTGATTCCATTAAATCCAATACCTCATTGAACTTTTCCTCCGTTAGCTTTTCGAAATAGAATGAACTTCTTAATACATTTAATATTTCCTTTGGATCACTATACCCTTCCAACACCATTCCTGCTATTTCATGAGATGCAACGTCAAGCGGGTTATCTTCTATTAGTGGTTTCTCTAAGTATCCTTCATGAAATGAGTCTATTATTGCCTTACATTCTAAGATATCGAATATATCATCAGAGGGGATGATTATTCCTTTAGAGGTTTTTTCTATGGAGTGTCCAGCTCTTCCTACTCTTTGGACTAGTCTAATCACTTGTCTGGGAGACATATACTGTATTACCAGGTTTATCCTTCCAATATCTATTCCTAGTTCTAGGCTAGAGGTAGCTATTATTGCGTCGATATTTCCTTTTTTAAACTCGTTTTCTGCTTGTATTCTCACTTCCTTTGAGAGGGATCCGTGATGTGTTCCAACTTTTAAGCCTAACTTGGATAACTGATTTGATAAGAATTCACTGGTTTCTCTAGTATTTGTAAAAACTAGGACTGGTTTGTTACCCTCTATTATTTTCTTAAGCTCTACAATTCTAGATACTGTTTCTGGTTTCAATCCCAGTTTTAGCGTTAACTCTTGATCTCTTTCTCTTGGGATGACTATACCTATTTCCATATTTTTCATTGCATCTACTTTTGCAACCTCTACTTCATAACTGAGATACTTTTTTGCAACCTCTACGTCACCAATTGTTGCGGATATTCCAATAAATTGTATCCTATTTTTGGATAATCTTTTAATTCTCTGTAGGAGAACTGAAAGCTCAATACCTCTTTTTTCATCTAGCATTTCTTGTAATTCGTCTATTATTATCCATTTTAAGTTACTAAAATATTCTCTAAATTTGTTATTTAAAATTAAGTAAAGTAGAGTTTCTGGTGTGGTAATTAGTAGGTCAGGTGGGTTTTCAATTATTTGTTTTCTTTCTGATGTTGAAGAATCCCCATGTCTTATTTTGACGGTTATTTCAAACGCTTCACCTAATTTCTCTAATCTGGCTTGTAAGTCTCTATTAAGTGCCCTTAGAGGGGTTATGTATAAGGCTGATATCTTCTCTGGTCTATCCTTAAATATTTTATAATAGATTGGTATTATTGAAGCTTCAGTTTTACCAAAGCCAGTCGGGGCTATAATTAATACGTTTTTCCCTGACAATATTTTTGGTATTGCGATTTTCTGTATCGGGGTTAATTCGTTATATCCAAGTTTCTTCAGTCTTACCAGGAATTCATTAGTTATGTTTATCATTCTCGCAAGTATTAAGTATTACAAGAGGATATTTATAGATGTATGAGTATAGGCATGTAATTGCAAACGTGATCTTAATCTCACTAATTATGATGTTATATGTATCCTTAAGTAGTATGGTTATACCTATTGCAACTCCGGGTAGTTTTACTTCATTCCTCGATTCTTCACTACTTAATTCGTTTTCATTATTTATACTTTCATTGGTTTTAATTTCTGTGTCTTCAGTTATATTTGCTCTAATGTTTTCTTCGATAATCATTGCAATATTATATTACATAACTCTTTTTGCTTTTGCCTCAATAGTTTACAACAATTTCGTAACTTTTTCTACATTATTGGATTTGTCTCCGTATTATTTTGGGATATTGGCAATAGTCGGTATAATACTTGGATTAACTAGAAGATCATTTCCGGATGAGGTAGTATTGAATTTGAGCAGGATAAAGATCAGTATAAATAGAAAAAAAGTAGTCATTGGGGTGATTGTTCTATTAATATCTCTTTTTATCTTCTACTTTATAAGTAATAATTTGTTATTACTTATTGGTAGTATAGTAGGCTATTCTCTCTATTTAACTATCTGTGAGGAGAATGAATTTCCTCTGATCCTGCTTTCGTGGTTTTCAATACCATATATGATCACACACTCTATTAGATTCGAGACAGATTCCGAAGGAATAGAATTGGGTAAGGTTGAGGGAGTGTTATCTCCTACCTTAACTAATAGGTTCTCTCAGACGAAATATGGTTGGAAGAAGGTTTCTGGTGTCAAGTTTAATCTAAACCTTGCAAAATCCAAAAATTATAATATAGTTATAATTGGTACTAGCGGATCTGGTAAATCTTCCTTAGCAAAACTGTTACTTGAGAAGACAAACTTAAGTTATTTAGTCTTTGATCTCCATGGAGAGTATAACATTAATAATGCGAACAAGATTGATATGTCAAGGTATTCTTTAAATCCCCTTTCATTAAACGGTTCATCACCTAGGCAAAGGTCTTTAGAAATATCTTATATGTTGAAATCTTTGTTTAAATTAGGTAGTTTACAAACTATTGACATTTTCAATATCATAATGGAGACTTATGCTGAGAAAGGAGTTGATGAGAATAATCCTAATACGTGGAATTCTAAGCCGCCTACTTTTCATGATGTTTTGATAACTATGGAGAGGAAGAAGAAGCTAGTTGAGACATCTCAAGATGTTTCTCGAATTCAATCTATTGAGCCTTATATTCAATTCTTATCTAATCAAATGCTGAATGGTAACAGTATTGACATGGATTACGTAT
The DNA here is from genome assembly GCF_001719125.1 of Sulfolobus sp. A20. NCBI lineage: Archaea > Thermoproteati > Thermoproteota > Thermoprotei > Sulfolobales > Sulfolobaceae > Saccharolobus > Saccharolobus sp. A20. The sequence continues at coordinate 696,799 of NZ_CP017006.1, read as the reverse complement.
TTGATAATAATATAATTCTAGATCTTTCTAAAGTTCCAACAGATGAGCTCAAGTACATTTTGATTGAGACTATCTTGAGGGATTTTAGGAGTTATTTGTATAAGAGAGGTCAGTCAGCTTTGTGGAAATTCGTGGTAATTGACGAAGCTCCTTTTATATTAAGTAAGGAGACTGGCTTAGAGGTAGTGGAAAGACTTTTTGCTGAAGTAAGGAAGTTCGGTGTAGGCATAATTTTAATCTCACAATTGATCGATCATATAGAAAATATATTACAAAATTCAGATCATATATTTATATTTAATGTTATAGAACCAAAAGAATTAGAGTATTTGAGCAGGACTTTGGGTGGGGGTGACCAAGATAAGTATAGGGCTATTTATCAAGCAATTCAATACTTAGATAGAGCTCATGTCGTTACAGTAACAAGTGAATACAGAGATATACTTTTAGTTAAGCTTAATTCTTTAAAATAATTTGGTTATTAGTATGCCAGAGGACGAGAACGAAGATGAGTATCGAGAGGAGAGTAGTGCGGGAGAGGGAGAGGAGAAAGTCGAAGAAGAAAGTGAAGAGTTACCTAAGCTCTCGATTAAAGATATAGAATTACTTATGAAAAATACCCAAATTTGGGATGATTTATTAAATGGTAAAATCAGTGTGGATGAGGCTAAGCTAAATTTTGATCAAATCTTTAAAGAATATGAGGGTGGGGATTCTAAGAAGAAAACAAAGAGAGTACCAGCTAAAAAGGTTAAGAAACCAAAAAAGAAAGTTAAAAAAGAGGATGAGGAGAGTTAATTATGTTTAAAGTTGTTTACCCTAATGCAAAAGATTTCTTTTCTTTCATTAGTGCAGTAGCTAAGGTAAGTGATATAGTGACTTTAAATCTCTCAGAAGATGGCGTATTTTCGAGACATTTGACTGAAGATAAGACATTAATGGCTTTAGCTAAAATACCAAAGGATGTTCTTTCGGATTATAGTATAGAAAAACCGCTTTCAGTTAAATTAGACATAACTTCTGTTAAGAAGATATTATCTAAGGCTAAATCTAAAAAAGCTACTATAGAAATTGATGAAACTGAAAGTGGTATAAAGATTGTCATAAAAGATGAGAAAAGTGGGACTAAGAGTAATATATACCTTAAAGTTGAAAAAGGTGATGTTGAGCAAATTAATGAACCTAAGGTTAACTTGTCAGCCAGTTTTACAACCGATGATAAGGTCCTTGATATAATCGCTGGAGATCTTTCATTAATAGGAGAGGAGATGAAGATTTCAGCATATGAAGATAGAATTGAAATAGAGATCGATGAACAAGGTAAAAAGTATTTTGCTATTTTGACCAAAGATAAGTCCCTTAAGGATATCTCGGTGGAGAGTTCTGCTTCAGCTTCCTATAGTGTTGAGATGTTTAAGAATGCAGTGGCAGCTTTAAGAGGATTTTCCGCACCCATAACAGTTAGTTTTGGGAACAATTTACCTATAAGGCTAAGCGTTGATGTCCCTTCAGGAGGTCAAATGACGTTCTGGATAGCTCCTAGAGCATAAATTATTTTATTCCCTCTTTTTATAATTCCCATATATTTGTTATTTGAAGTTAAAATTCCAGATTTTTCTCCTTCAACAACCATTAATGATGCTATGTTCCCTTCTTCTATCCAACCATTTATGCCTAAAAACCTGTATGCGTTAGTAGTTACTGCCTTTAGGACATGTAATGAGTAATCACTGAGAGGATCTTGAAGCCTTGTTAATAGTAAGAAAGTTTCCATTTCTTTCCATAAGTTAGGATCTAATACTCCACCATTATCAGTTCCTAAAAGGACATTGATTTCTGCTCTTAGTGAATTGACAACTTTAGGTACTCCTACTGAAAACCAGAGATTACTTCTAGGACATATCACTAAGGAAATTTTTCGTTCTTTTAATATCTCCATCTCCTCTTCGCTTAAATGTGTTCCATGGATTATGAGGTTGGGGTTATACTCTTTTATTGCTGATTCAAGATCATTTCTTAGCCATTGTCTTAAGGTTTCTGAAATATGTATGGCTCTAATTTTATCTTTAAAAACGTCTTTTATCAGAGGATTTATATCTGATGTGCTAGATAGTCCGTAACCATCTACGATTTCGTGGAGAACTTTCAGATTCCCATTATTTATTTCATTGTTTTCTAATCTTCCTAAAATATAGTACAATACTCCTTGTCTCTTTAACTCAGACTTAGCTTGATTAGCGATTTTACTTCCTATTAGACCTTGTTCTCTAAAGTCTAAAATTACATGTGAACCAAAGTCCTTCGCTCTTTGAGCGAATTTTATTATTGAATTTTTTATTTCTTTTTCGGAATGATTACTTAAGCATTTATATTTTATACTATTAGGATCTCCCACGACTTCTTTTATTGGCTTATTGTATCCCATTTCTTGGCATATGAAATCAGCAGAATGCACGTGAGAATTAACTAATGTAGGTAGAACAATACCATTCTTAAAAGTTATTCCCTCAGAAGAAAACCCGTTCCCTATGTGTTGAATTATACCGTTTTCTACTTCTATATTTATATTCTCCCTTAGTTCCAATTCCTCTCCAATTAGCCCTAATCTTACGTTTATTATTATTCCTTCTTTATTTTCCATTTCTCTGACCTATCTTTCCTTATATCATCTAAGGCTGAGGTAGCTAATTTTATAGCATTTCTAGCATTTTTACTGATACCTATCCCGACCTTTAGTCCTTCTAAACTGTCTATTTTTTCAGTAACCTTATATATTACGTTGTCAGAAACGAAGCCTAGGAAATTATCTCCACCTAAATATTGGGTAATTCCTCCTATACTGTACAAAAACTTAATTAGTAAACTATATACGTCCATAATTTCAATGAAGGATTCATATATTGAAATTTTCCTTAAGCGCTCAGTGTTGTGATTTATATCGAAGTGTAATGCGGTAACATGATCATCATGGTAATTATAATTGTCCCCATGATCATTAGGAATACATCTTGATGCATTCTGTTGTGCTTCTAAAGGCGTATTGCCAGATCCTAGGCAAGTGCTAACTCTTAAAGGAATTTGGTCATTGATATCCTTAACCATTTGAGATATTTGCTCTGGAGTAAGACTGTTAACTATTATTAGGAAGTTATCATATCTAAGTTGCAATGGAAATGCGTAATACTCAGAGGAAATTTCATGTATAGTTCTCATTATTTCATTTTGTGTTTTTTGTATTATCCATTCTCTATCTTCACCTAAGCCTTCAGTCCATTCTCTGTAATCCACTAGTTTGACGGCTAAAATTTTCAATCCAATATCACCATTTCAGATACCTTTTCTAATTCATCTAGCCGTTTTAATCTCAAAGCTAGCTTGACCGCAGCTTCTACAGCTCTATTTGTATATTCCTCTATTCTCTCTACTGCTTGTTCGTGTGTTGCACCAGGTCCTATTATACCTAAAGTTACAGGTTTTCCATATTCTACTGATAAGTCAGTTAACTTTCTCGCAGTCTGACTAGCTACTATTTCATCGTGTTTAGTTTCTCCCTTTATAACTGCACCTAAAGCTACTACTGCGTCTATGTAATCTTTTTCAAGTAATTTCTTTACGGCTAATGGCATATCGTAAGTTCCAGGTACTTTTACTACTACCCTAGCTTCTGCGTTAAGGAATTTAGCGTGAGATATCGCTCTCTGTAGCATTAAGTAGGTTATGTCATAATTAAATTCTGCTACTACTATACCTAATCTAATCAATCTCTCCTGCATCTCTATACCCCTGCCTTAAACCTTTTCCTGCGAAAGGAGTTAATGCGTTTTTTCCATCTCTTACTAATTTAACTAGGTTTCTAGCGTGTTTAGTTGCCCTATCGATAGCGATTTCCTTTAACTTTTCTTCATCCTCAGCTTCGTCCTCATGAACAGTTACATCAATCACGTGCTTAGAAGTTAATATTTGTACGAATATTAACCCTATACTAGCAGCCAAATAACTATACTTGTCTAGCATTGTCTTACCAACCCATCCTAACGTTATTACTCCATCACATCCTTCATCAATTAGGCGTTTTGCAGCAACTGGTAGGTCTTTTATCCCGGGCACAGTATATCTGACTATCTGACTATCATCGTCTTCACTTTGAATTACCTTGTACGCTATACTTCCCATATCTACTCTCGAAAAGGTAGTATCTGCAACTCCATATTTTCTCATATTAACACCTCTTTAAGGATTTCCTTTCCCTCTATAAAGAGGAAACCTAAACTATCTGCAATCTTTTTAGCTTTCTCCTTGTTCATACTATATTTCTCATCTAACATCTCCGCTAATACTGCACTTCTCTCTAACCCTAATTTATCCAGTAATGTAATAGTTAACTCTGTATGCCCTCTTCTTTGGGACAAGTTTCTAGCTATTAGTATTGGCACGTGTCCTGGGGATATAAAGTTTGAATAAAACTCTTGTTTTGCTTCATTAGGATTATTTTTAATTAATGATATTACCTTATGTAACTCACTTATTGTGACATATCTATCGTAATCTGAAATACCTGTTTTAGTAGTTATATGATTCACCCATAAGGAGAATGCTGGGAAATCCCCGTAAGATTGCTTTTTGACTAAGCTATAATAAAGAGGGTGTTTTGCTAGGTAATCTGCCATAAATTCCAGATTTAAAGTTCTAGCTTCTTGGTAAGATGTTGCATAACAAATTAGACCTCCAGCTTCTTTTCTAAGTACATATATACTTTTCCACGATATTGCTCCTGCGTAGAATATCATATCAGTTTCTTCCTCTCTTCCATCAAAGTCGTAGATCAAGATTGGCATCCCGCTCTCGAGATCTTTTCGTATTTCTGATAGATTGAACATATCGTTAGTAAACTATTATTGAAAGTATATAAGAGTATTTACTTAAAAAAGAGTACATATTTTAACACAATATTTAGAAATATACGCTATGGCGTTTTAATGGAAATATGATTGAAATTTCTTTCATTATAAATCAAATAAATGTTGGAAAAATTGTGATAGGTGGAGGAGATCTCTTTCATATAGATTCCATCTGGTTAATTCCATATCAGTATCGTTAATAAATTCTGTTTAAAGGATGTTAGAATAAAGGGTAAGATTCTAAAATGTGTCATTTTAGTCTAATGAGATAAGTTAAAACGTTGATACAACAGAAATATAAGTCTAAATGTTTATTTTATTAACAAATGTCAAGCTCTGCTTATAATCCGTTTAACTGGAAGTTCATTTTGCTATCTCAAGTAATGATGATATTGTTTTCGCTTGTGCTAAGCTTTTTCCCAAAATACTTCATAGAATTCTATATACTTTACATTATTGTATATTTGGGAATAACATCAGTAATTGTTATGAGATCCAATCCTCTACTGCGAGAAAGAAGATCTTTAGGCGAAATAACTGCAGCTAGGACTCTGTACGAAGAGAAGAAAGCAACTGATTTAATCAACAAGGATGAGGATTACCTAAAGGAGACCACTGAGGTGATGAAGAAGAACATGTCTTCATTAGGAATAATGTTCTTATATCTAATAATTCTGATAATACTATATAATTACGTGATAATCAAGTTCGTAACTTCTATCTCGGATACGTTGTATAGGTTTGGTTTTTACGTATTATATTTTGAATTACTTTATGGTGTAAGTTTCTTAATGAACAGAAGAGTTTTGAGGTTCCAAACTAATATTCCTATGGCTCCCACTTCGTATAAGATAACTGAAAAAGGGGTAATAGCTACTGATAGGTCTGGATTATTTTTGCCAGCCAAATACTTGTTAAACGCTCAAATATCCCCAAATAGAGATAAAAAATATGTTGAAATTAAATCCTCAGACTCTAAGTTCCCATTCCATGTTAGGTTATATTCACCGGATATTGATAAGATAACGGAATTAATAGAAAGAGTGAAGAAAATTGAACTTAAAAAACAATCTCCCTCTGAAAGTTAGAGAAGTGAAGATGGGAATAACTAGCAATCGTATTATGAATCCTTACTCCATCAAACCCGTTAAATAAGCCCCTTCCAATCTTAACTTTGAATGTGAAAGTTCTTTCATTAACAGATAATGGCTTAGACACGTGAAATTCATGACCTCTAACTATAGTATCCTTTGGGACCAAGAAGTTGTCAGAAATGGATTCCAATTCAGTATAGCCTATTGTAAGCTTATCTTTTGTTTTTATGTCTATATCAAAAACTCCAACCATTTTGTATTTATTGTCATTTTCATCTATTAAATTATTTGACAGATACATTAGTCCACCACACTCAGCGTATATCTTAATTCCGTCATAAGATAGTCTCTTAAGCCAAGCCTTTGTATTACTAGAGTTCTCTAGTTCTCTTAGATGCAACTCAGGATAACCTCCACCAATGTAAACTGCATCTACATCGCTTACAGTTTCATTGTTTAATGGACTGAAAAATTCCAATTCATATTTCTTCTTTAAAATATCAAGATTCTCAGCATAGTAAAAACTGAAGGCAGAATCATACGCTATTGCTAATTTCTGTTTGGGTTCAGTGTTTCTGGAATCTCTGTCTGCTACTCCAAAGTTTAATTCTTCGTCATCTATGATTTCTAACATTTTATCCAAATCTATGTATTGTTGAACCATTTCCCCTATTCTTCCTATAATTTCGCTAACTTCTTTATTATCCTCTATTGTTAAGAGTCCCAAATGTCTTGATTTTACCTCAAGGGATTTGTCATAAGGTATATATCCTAAAACTTCCACATCATCTTCAATAGCCCTCTTGCAATAATTATAGTGAGTTTGTGATCCAATTTTGTTAAAGATTACCCCTTTTACGTCCACATCTTTTCTATAAAGTTTAAGCCCTTTCACGATTGCTCCAACAGTACTACTTATATTAGAACAATTTATCACTAAGATTATTGGCGTTTTAGTAACCTTGGCTAACTCATAGGTACTGAAAGATGTCTCAATTCCATCATACAATCCCATCACTCCTTCTATTACTCCAACATCAAAGCCCTTCATGTATTTAGACAAACTCTTTTTAACGTTCTCTTCTCCCATCATCCATAAGTCTAAATTAATTGAGGGATACCCAGTGGCTATTTTATGGTAACCTGGATCTATGAAGTCCGGTCCAGCTTTGAAACCTCTAACTTTCATTTTTTTAGAGAGTGCTCTCATTATTCCCGAGGCTATTAACGTTTTTCCGGAGTTACTTCTGTCCGAGGCTATTAAAATCCTTTTCACAGAAGTCATTTCTGATCAGAATAAATTAAGCTTTATGTATCATTAATTAAATTGAAAGTTAATAACGCTTTAAATGTTTCTATAATGAAGTTAAAGATAGGTTGTTATGAGAGTTGTTTACGGTGATGTAAGGGATTTCAAAACCATAGTTACTGCTTTAGCCAAGTTAGTAGATGAAGCAGCATTAAAATTTAAGCAAGATGGTGTTGAGCTAGTAGCATTAGATAGAGCTCACATATCGCTAATCACAATAACTTTACCGAAAGATATGTTTAAAGAATATGATGTTAGTGAGGACTTTAGATTTGGTTTTAATACTCAGTATTTACTAAAGGTATTAAAGGTAGCTAAGAGGAAGGAAGCTGTAGAGATATTTAGTGACTCTCCCGACCTAGTTAAGATATCTATTATTGGAAGTACGAACAGGGAGTTTTATATAAGAAATCTAGAAATAGCTGAACAACAAATACCGGATATAAACTTACAATTTGATATAAGTTCTACTATCAGTTCAAAAGGTTTTAAGTCTGCAATAGAAGAAGTCTCAGCTATTACCGATACTGTGATAATAGAAGGTCATGAAGATAGTATTGTCGTTAAGGCTGAGGGTGAAAATAAAGTTGAGGTTGAATTTACTAGAGATACTGGTGGTTTGCAAGATATAGAGTTCAGCAATGAAGCAACGGGCTCATATTCGGCAGAGTATCTAAATGATATACTAGAGTTAACTAAACTATCAGATTTTATGAGACTATCCTTTTCTAGCCAGAAACCTTTACAGTTATCATTTAATATGGAAGGGGGCGGGAAAGTTAATTATCTCCTTGCACCTAAAGTTAGCTAATGCAGTTCAAAAAAGCCTTAGTGGGAAGTTTTCCTAAAAATCCAAAGTTAGGAAAGGCTATATCATGGTATAATATGAATAAAATAGACGAGGAAAAGCTAAACAAGTATTTAAAAGAGGCTATGATGAATTTATTTAAATTAGCTAATGAAATTGAACTAAACTACGTAACTAATGGGCTCTTCAGATGGGACGATCTAGTTGATACGTCGTTTGGGTTCGTTAAAGGAGCTGAGAAAGGAGCTTTACAAAGATTTCTTGATAATAACTTCTATTACAGACAGCCCGTAATTAAGGGAAAAATTGAGTTTGCAGGAGATGACAACAAATTCATTAAAGACCTAAGGTTTTCTAAGGAAGTTAAAGAAGAAGTGGGATTAAAGTCAAAGCTTAAAGCTGTAATACTAGGTCCAGTCTCATATTATCTTTTATCAGTTGACGAATATTACAAAAATCCCGTTGATGCAATTACGGATTATTCTTTAGTTGTCAATTCTTTATTAAAGAACATATCAGATGTAGTTGAGGTCGTGGAGATTCATGAGCCAATGCTATTAAAGAAGGGAGTAGGTAATGAAATTTTAGAAAAAGTCCCAGAAGTTTATAGGTCAATGCTTAGTGGAGTAGGTTTAGAAAAGCATTTGATAACTTATTTTGAAATAGAGAATCCTAAGAGATTAGATACTATCTTTTCTCTACCGGTAGACTATTACGGCATAGATGTAGTTGATAATTTGAAGAAGTTAGGCAAAGTTTATCCGTACTTCTCAGGCAAGAAAGTGTATTTAGGAGTGTTAGATTCCAGAAATACTAAGATGGAGAGACTAATTACGATAAGAAGATTTTTACATTCGGCTGAGGAAAATAAAGCGTCAGATGTGATAATTGGAAACACTTCGTTACTAGATTTTATTCCAGAAGTAGTTGCGATAAGAAAACTAAAACTTTTAAAGAATCTAGATAAGGTTTTGACAAAGATGGTGAGAGCTAAATGAGTGAACTACCCATATTGCCTACAACCGTGATAGGCAGTTATCCGAGACCTAAATGGTTAAAAGAAGCGATAAGGCTGAATAAGGCTGGTAAAATAAGCACTGAGGATCTTAATGAAGCGTTTAATGATGCTGTGATAACTGTCTTAAATGATCATAAAAAGGCTGGCATTGATGTGCCAACTGACGGTGAGGTTAGAAGAGACGAGATGGTTGAGTTTTTTGCCGAAAGGATAAAGGGATTTAGATTTTATGGACCAGTAAGAGTATGGGGGACTGCGTATTATAGGAAACCATCCGTAGTGGGTAAGCTAGAATATAACATGCCGATGCTAGTTGATGAGTTTAACTTTGCAAAATCTGTGTCCTATACTGAAAACATAAAGGTAACGATCACTGGTCCATATACTATTGCTGAGTGGTCATATAATGAGTATTATAAGAACAAAAGGGATCTGGCTTTCGATTTGGCTAAAATAATAAATCAAGAAATAAGAAATTTGGTGGACGCGGGATTAAAAATAGTCCAAATAGATGAGCCAGCTTTACATACTAGAAAGGAGGATGTGGAATGGGGTATTGAAGCTGTTAATGAGGCAGTAAAAGGGATTAATGCTAAACTAGTGATGCACATATGTTATGGTGATTATAAGTTGGTTGCACCATATTTGAATGAAATAAAGGTTGATCAAATAAATTTTGCATTAAAAATATATGATTACAAACCTTTGAAATTATTTAAGAAATATGAGTATAATAAAGAGATAGGTGTTGGAGTGATAGACGTTCATAATAGAAGAGTAGAAACCCCTGAGGAAGTCGCTAAGGATATATTAAACGTATTAAACTACTTCCCACCAGATAAGGTTTGGATAAATCCAGACTGCGGGCTAAAGCTTCTTTCCAGAAAAGTAGCATATCAGAAGTTGGTATCTATGGTTGAAGGAACTAAAATCGCAAGAGAAGAACTTAAAAAGAAAGGTATAATTTAATATATTAGTCAAGGTGCTAGTGAATGAATAAAAGAAGAGCAAGAGGGAGATCGCATTCAATTAGACCAGCAAGGGCTGGATCGCCAAAATGGATAAGGTTCACTAGAGAGGAAGTTGAGATGCTAGTAGAGGAATTAGCCAAGAAGGGATATTCTCCTTCAATGATAGGTGTTATACTTAGGGATCAGTATGGTATTCCATTAGTTAAGCAAGTCACCGGTAAAAAACTAACTAAAATTCTTGAAGAGAGGAATCTTAAGTCTACAATACCAGAAGATCTATTTAACTTAATAAGAAAAGCTGTAAATATTAGAAGGCATTTAAATGAGTTCCCAAGAGATAAAACCGCTAAGAAGGGCTTAGAAGAAGTTGAATCTAAAATCAGAAGGCTAGTAAGGTATTATAAAAGTATTAAAAAATTACCAATCGACTGGGCATACGATCCAACTAAAGCTGAACTACTTGTAGCAGGAGCATCTTAGTCAGTTTTTAATAAAGATTCTTTTATTCTTCTTACTAAAACTTCTCCTATTTTCTCGTCAAAGCCTAATGGGTCAGCTATTGTAACTTTTATCTTCTTTCCCATATACTCAATGTCCTTCTCATTATCTAAACCTAGAAGCTTCGGTATATCTCGCTTAAAGTGCATTCCAGTAGCAAAAAGTAAAGGAACGACAATTATTTGATCAGCTCCTTTATTTAGTAGACTATCTAATGCTTCCTTTAGTGTTGGAGTATTAAATTCAATGAAGCCATATTCTACTAGATTGAAATACTTAGACAGATATTCAGCATATTTAATACCAACTTCCTTCCAATCCGGTAATTTACTCCCGTGCAAGACTAATAAAACTCCTAACATTATTCCACGATGATTAATGGTAACGCGATTTTATATATTTGTTTTCAGTTATACCACTAAAAAGGTGACACTAACTTATGCCAGACTTCAAGATAGTAATTTCAGACCCTCAAACTAAGGAGCCCAAAAGGGCTAAGATTAAGGTTAAGGCTTCAGATCAAGTTAAGTCTATAGCTGGAGAGAAAGAGGGAAAAGCTCTGCCTCTTGCTAAAATGAGTGAGAAGACGAAACAAGCCTTAAATGCTGATATGCTAGTAACCTTGGAAATAGAAAAACAAGAGGGAGATAAGAAGGTTAAGGTAAAGGGTCATTTTAAGATAGAGTTAGATAATAGTGTTCCAGAAAACGAAGTTTGGATAAGTAAAACCATGTCTGAAAAGTTTGGTTTGGATGAATTTGAAGCATTAGCGTATAGGACTAAATCAGTTCAAATAAGTATTGATCAAAACAAGGCTTCCTCACTAATAGGTTCTAAAATTGGTGATGTTATAGATGGTTCATTAGTAGGCATTCCAGCTAAGTTGAAGATAACTGGTGGATCTGATAATTCTGGTTTCGCTATGAGGTTTGACGTAACGGGTAGTGCTAAAAGGAAGATATTATTAAGTGGTCCACCAGGATTTTACCCAGAGGAAGATGGTCAGCGTAGGAGAAGAACGGTTAGGGGTAATATGATTAGTCAAGATGTGGTACAAGTTAATACGATTATTATAAGGTGAAATGGTTTTTGGTTTGGCCTAAAGTTCAACCTGAAGTGAATATAGGAGTTGTTGGTCATGTAGATCATGGTAAAACTACGTTAGTCCAAGCTATAACCGGAGTATGGACCTCTAAACATTCTGAAGAACTTAAGAGGGGAATGACAATAAAGTTAGGCTATGCCGAGACTAGTATAGGTTTATGCAAAAGTTGTAGGAAACCTGAGGCTTATGTAACTGAACCATCTTGTAAATCTTGTGGATCTGATGAAGAACCGGAGTTTTTAAGGAGGGTGTCGTTTATTGATGCTCCAGGTCATGAAGTTCTAATGGCAACTATGCTTTCCGGAGCTGCTTTAATGGATGGGGCTATTTTAGTAGTAGCAGCTAATGAACCTTTTCCTCAGCCACAGACTAGAGAGCATTTCGTTGCGTTAGGAATAATTGGTACTAAGAACCTAATTATAGTTCAAAATAAAGTGGATGTAGTATCAAGAGAGGAAGCATTAAAACAATACAAGGACATACAGAATTTTATAAAAGGTACCTGGGCAGAGGGCTCTCCCATAATACCTGTCAGTGCTCTGCATAAATTAAATGTTGACTACTTATTGCAAACTATAGAGGAGAGAATAAAGACTCCTTATAGAGATTTATCCCAACAACCCGTAATGTTAGTTATAAGGAGTTTTGACATTAATAAGCCTGGTACCTCGTTTGAAGACTTGAAAGGTGGTGTGATAGGAGGAAGTATAATTCAAGGTATGTTTAAAATAGATCAAGAAATAAAGATTGTTCCAGGTTTGAGGGTAGAAAGTCAAGGGAAGGTAAGTTATGAGCCTATTTACACTAAGGTTTCGTCGATAAGATTTGGGGATGAGGAGTTCAATGAGGCTAAGCCCGGTGGACTAGTGGCTATAGGAACTTACTTAGATCCTTCATTAACTAAGGCGGATAGTTTGCTTGGAAACGTTGTAACCTCAGCTAATTCTAAGATAGATGTTCTTTGGGATTTCAGAATGAAATATAATCTATTGGAGAGAGTTGTTGGTGTAAAGGAATTGTTAAAGGTTGATCCTATAAGACCTAAGGAGACTCTAATGTTATCTGTTGGATCTTCCACTACTCTCGGAGTGGTTACACATGTAAAATCTGATGAGATTGAAGTTAGCTTAAGGAGACCTGTTGCCGTTTGGTCTAAAGGAGTTAGAGTTGTAATTAGTAGACAGATTGGTGGAAGGTGGAGAATGATAGGATGGGGAATTATATAATTAAGGTTTTGATAGATACAAATATTTTGTTATATATATACGATGGTTTGGATCCTTTTACTAAAATTATAGAATTGTTAGAATATAAACCTACTTTTTATATTCATTCAAATGTCTTAAAAGAATTGGATATATTGGAAGAAAGAAATAAAAAAGGATTTATTATTCCAACAAGAGTTAGAATAGCCAGAAAATATTTGGATACATATAAAAACATGTGGAATTTAATTAGGGATTATGAAGAATTGCCTACAGATGACGCTCTTATTAGGACTGCCCTTAAACATGATATGTTTATTTTTACTAATGACAAAAAATTAAAAAACATTTCTATTAAAAAAGGTGTAGGAGTATTATATCTACAAGGTAGGAGTAAAATTATAAAATCCTTATATTTTATCTAACGTATGTATAAACTTATTAAAGCACGTAGTGTGGTTAGGATTCCGCCAAGTGAATTCGGTAAGCCTTTGGAAGAGGTCTCGATAAATGAGCTAAGACAACAATACCAAGAGAAATTAATTAAAGATTTAGGATTAGTACTAGCTATTTTGGACATTAAGGTAAATGAGGAAGGAGTTTTAGTATTTGGAGATGGGGCTACATATCATGAAGTTGAATTTAATATGCTCACATATGTTCCAGTTCCTCAAGAAGTAGTGGAAGGAGAAGTTGTTCAAGTTGACAACTATGGTGTTTTCGTTAATTTAGGTCCAGTTGACGGATTAGTGCACATATCTCAGATAACTGACGATAATCTTAAATTTGATAATACAAGGGGGGTCATTTTTGCAGAAAAATCCAAAAAGGTCATACAGAAGGGAGATAAAGTAAGGGCAAGAGTAATTAGCATTGCCTCAGCTACTTCTTCAAGATTACCTAGAATAGCTTTAACGATGAGACAACCTTACTTAGGAAAATTAGAGTGGATTAAAAAGCAGTGATGTTTAAATGGCCAGGAAATCTTTATTCAAGGCTTGTAAAAATTGTAAGGCTTTGGTTAATCCAGATGATTCTGTATGTCCAATTTGTGGATCTACTAACTTTAGTGATGATTGGGATGGTATTATAATAGTTATTGACGAAAATTCGGAAATCTCTAATATAGCAGAGGTAAAGAAACCTTGGAGATACGCGATAATAGTGAAATAGAATTATGCTTTACATTTGATGATGTGAATCTAAGGAGAGAACTTTCTAGACCATATGGTATTTTATTTGTAAATAATAATTTATTTCTAAATTTTTTGAAAGAATTCCGCAATAGAAAGATAATAACTGTAGGTGATTATGTAAGTGCTTTTTTAGAAACTAATAGTATTCTCCCCTACCTAGAAATTGTTGATGGAAAGACTAGGAGAAAGATTGGAGTAGAAAGTAAATGGAAGATAAAATACAAGATAAAGAATGAAGCTGGTGTCATAAGACTATCTACATTTGATACTATTCGAGAAGCTTTGTCAAATGGTGGAATTATTTTAGTAGAAGGAGAAGAGGACTTACTCGTAATGCCAGTTATCATGTACTCTGAATTAGGAAGTTTTATAATATATGGACAGCCTGGTGTAGGTGCAGTGGTTATCATAAACAATGAAGTGATTAGATGGAGAACTTTAGATCTATTGAATAAAGCTTACGTGAAAAAATGTTAGATTTGTCAGACCTGCGCAGGCTCTTCATCTATCTGCCCTTTCGAGCCTCATCATCTATGCTCCATACTTTTCTGCTCTATTAGAGTAGTTAAGCAAAATATTTAAAACATCTAGTCCCCTTATTCTTAAACTACCTTTTCTAACCTCTTTCTCATTGAAATCATTTACACTATCATAAACTATAGGATAAGGAACATATATCATTATGGGTACGGGATCACCAGTATGTTCTTTGAACTCGACTGGAGTAGTGTGATCTCCAGTAAAGGCTAACACCAAGCTATCTCTTCCCACTTTGTCCACTATTTTACCTATTACACTATCAATTCTTTCTATTGCCTTTACTTTCTCTTCTATTAATCCATCATGAGATGCAGCGTCAGTAGCTTTTATGTGTAAGAAAACGAAATCATAATCCTTGAGCAAGTCAATTGTAGCATTAGCCTTAGCATTATAATCAGTATCTATCCCACCAGTTGCACCAGGGGGCGTAACTACATTCATGCCTAATTCTTTGCAGATTCCCTTAATTAATGCCGTAGCTGAAACCGCTGCAGCTTTTAAGCCAGTGTAACTTTCCAACTTAGGTAGCTTAATGTAGTAAGATGGTCCTCTTAATAAGATGATATTAGCTGGTTTTTCTCCTCTGTCTATTCTCTTCTTGTTTATTTCAGAGTCATTAAGTACTTCGTAAATTTTTCTAGTTAACTTATTTACTATCTCTGCTGTTCTAAGAGATTTGAAATCGTTATCCAATGGCCTACTTTGAAATAATTTTAGCCCTTCTTGATGAGGGTCAGTGTCAGAAATTTTATCACTTAACTCCTTTCCAGATAAAACTACTGCAACTCTGTGTTCAGTTCCTTTGTAAAATTTAATTCTAATTCCGTCTATTTCTTTTATTTTTTCATTAAGTTCTTTAACTAATTCCTCTCCTTCTTCTATTTTTCTACCAGCTCTTCTATCGGTCACTATTAGATCATTGTTTACTGTAGCGAAATTTCCCCTGAAAGCTACATCTCCATCATTAAGTTCTGCTCCTGCTCCTAATGCCTCAAATGCTCCTCTTCCTCTATAATACTTGTGAGGATCTAGTCCGAAAATCGAGAGATGTGAAGTATCACTACCAGCTATAACACCGGGTGAAATTGGATCCATTAAACCTACTATGGAATTCTTTAATAGCTCTTTGATGTTAGGTTTATTAGCAGCTTCCAATGGGGTTAATCCATTTAATTTATTAACTGGTCTATCACCTAAGCCATCAGCAATTACTAGAACTAGTTTATACTCTTTTTTCATCCTAAAACTACCCTCTTCAAATCTTTAGCCATATTTTCATATCTCATTATATCGGCCTTAGTTAAACTAGCCCCTACAAATTTCATAGTCTCCAGAAAATCTTGTAGCTTAATCTTTATTATAGATCTATCCATACAACTTTTAACTGTCTTATCTACGCATTCTTGTGAGTCCTTACATTCCCTTTTAGCTTGATCTATACATTGGTAATAGTTCTGTCTTAATACCCTCATAGTAGTCTCTCTTACCAGTGCTTCAATGTCTGCTCCAGTATAACCTTCTGTCTTTTTAGCTAACTCTTCAAGATTTACGTCTTCATCTAAGGGTAGGTTTTTAGTATATATTTTTATAATCTCTAATCTAGCCTTCTCGTCTGGTGGGGGAACGTAAATTAATCTATCAAATCTCCCTGGTCTTAATAAGGCTGGATCTAAGATATCAGGTCTGTTAGTAGCTGCAATCACTACGACTCTATTTAATGATTGTATTCCATCCATTTCTGACAATAGCTGATTTACTATTCTTTCAGTAACTCCAGAATCATGAGTAAAGCCTCTCATCGGGGCAATTGAATCAATTTCGTCAAAGAACACAACACAAGGAGCTGTTTGCCTCGCTCTTCTGAAGATCTCTCTTACTGCCTTTTCACTTTCACCTACCCATTTAGATAGTATTTCTGGTCCTCTAACTGCTATGAAGTTAGCCCCACTTTCTGTGGCAACTGCCTTAGCTAACATAGTCTTACCAGTCCCCGGAGGTCCAAATAGTAAAATACCCTTAGGAGGTCTTATAGATAGTCTTTCAAACATTTCTGGGAACTTTAATGGCCACTCTACAGCTTCTCTCAATTGTTGTTTTACATCCTCTAATCCTCCTATATCCTGCCATCTAACTTTAGGTACCTCCACGTATACTTCTCTCAATAGAGTAGGTTGAATGAATTTCATAGCATTTACGAAGTCCTGCATAGTTACCTTAAGTTCCTTCAGTGCATCAACTGGTATCTGCTGCTGTTCAAGATTAATTTTATTCTCGTTTATGAATCTTCTTAGTGCGTTCATTGCTGCTTCTCTAGCTAATGCTGCTAAATCGGCTCCAGTATATCCGTGAGTCTGTTCAGCTATTTTATCTAAGTTTACATCATCAGCTAATGGCATATTTCTAGTATGGACTTGCAAAATCTCCTTTCTAGCCTTATCATCAGGAGGTCTTATTTCAATTTCTCTATCAAATCTCCCCGGTCTTCTCAATGCAGGATCTACTGCATCAGGTCTGTTAGTAGCTCCTATCACTATTACTTTTCCTCTCCCCTTTATACCATCCATTAAAGTTAGCAATTGGGCTACAACTCTTTTCTCTACCTCACCTGTTACTTCTTCTCTCTTAGGTGCTATGGCATCTATCTCATCGATGAATATTATTGCTGGGGAATTCTTTTCAGCTTCTTCAAATATTTCTCTTAGTCTTTGTTCGCTTTCACCATAAAATTTACTCATTATTTCAGGTCCATTTATTGAAGTAAAGTACGCTCCTATCTCATTAGCTAAGGCTCTTGCAAGTAATGTTTTTCCTACGCCAGGTGGTCCATAAAGTAGTATGCCTTTAGGTGGTTCTATACCTAAATGCTGGAAAATTTCAGGGTGTCTCATAGGTAATTCGACAATTTCTCTGATTTTCTCTTTTACATCCTCTAGGTCTCCAATGTCTTCCCATGTCACTTTTGGAAATGCAGCGACTTCTTTCGCTGGCTCCTCTTTTATCTCTAATGAAGTTCTTCCAGTAACCCTTATAGAATTAGATGGCTGCGTAGATACTACCACGAAATCTATTGATCCTATATAAGTTGGTACTGAGATAGTTTCTCCCCTAGTTAAAGGTTTATCCATTAATAGGTCTTTAACGTATTCGACAAAACTTTGGCTAAAGGATATGGGTTGAGTAGGGGCTAAAACTACTTTAGTCCCATCTTGAACTTGTGCTTTTCTAACTACTACTTCATCTCCTATTCCAACACCTACAGATTTCCTGATGTAACCGTCAATTCTAATTTCATTTTCGTATATTCCATCTCCAATCAAAGCTTGAGCTAAAGCACTTCCATTTGGTCCAACGATCTCAATGTAATCTCCATTTTCAATGTTTAATTTTTTCATTGTATATTCACTAACTCTGGCAACTTTCCTACCCACGTCTCTTTGCCTAGCTTCTGTTACTTTAAGTTTTAACTGTTGGGACATCTTAGTAGTGTACTCCGAAACGTTTAAAATAAATCTTACTCATTAAAACAATACGAGATTGAGAAGTTGGAGGAGATTCCTTACTCAGTTTACACTAAATCTTGCCCAAACTGTGGAAACGATATAACGGCAGATAGATTATATAAGGGTTCAGTATGCGAATCGTGTTTAGAGGATGATTTGAAATTTGAAGATATACGTAATCTTATAGAAGTATTGTACAAAAATAATAGACTGATAAAATTAAAAGTATTACGCAACATATTTAACGAATACAATAATATAGAGAAAATATTTCAAATTGCATTAAACTCCAAGCCTTTAGGTCCACAAAGGTCATGGGTGATAAGGTTTCTTAGAGGGGAAAGCTTTGCAATAGTAGCTCCTCCTGGATTAGGTAAAACTACGTTTGGTCTATTAATGTCGATATATAATGCTATGAACGGCAAAAAGTCAATAATGATCTTTCCAACTAGAACATTGGTTCTTCAAGCTAAGGATAAACTATCTAAATTTTCAGATGCTGTCTCACAGCCTTTGCAAATATTGTATAATAAGCAATCTTCCGACAATAAAAATGAAAACATATTAAAAGAATTAGTTAAGGGTAATTTTGATATATTCTTAACTACAAGTAGATATCTAATTAAGAATTTAGAGGATTTACTTAACGTTGATTTTAACTTCATATTTGTTGATGATGTGGATGCTGCACTGAAATCTAGTAAGAGCGCTAATTCAATCTTAAGGCTTATAGGTTTCAGTGAGGATGATATACAGAGAGTAAAAAGTTTACTTAGGGAAAATATAGAAGATGAACAGAAATTCGGTAAAATACAAGAAATTAGAGCCTCAAAATTAGGTAATAGGACAGTAATTTTCTCATCTGCTACTATAAGTAGAGGCAACCCTACCTTATCAGCTTTAATGGGTTTTAGACCGGGAGGCTCAATTATTTACTTAAGGAATATCGTTGATAGTTATATCAACTTAAACAAGACTTGTGATAACCAATTAAATGAAGAATGTATAATTGAAATATTAATAAAACTAATAAAAAGATTGAGAGATGGTACCTTAGTTTATGTTCCAATAGAAAAAGGTGCTTCATACGCGGATAAGTTAGCTTCTATTCTAAGCAGCCACGGAATAAATGCAGTTTCTATACTATCATCATCTATTAGCAAGTTGGAAGACTTTGAAAGAGAATCTATAGACGTTTTAGTAGGAGTTGCTACCCATTACGGGGTATTAGTTAGGGGCATAGATTTGCCTTGGAGAATCAAGTATGCAGTGTTCGTTGGAATACCTAAGTTTAAGTTCAAGATCGGGGAAACGGTACATCCGTTAGTTTTAACTAGATTATTAAGTATAATTTCATTGATTAAGAACGATGAGGAATTAAGAAAGATTTTAGGTCATATTCGTAGAAGATTAAGGAATATATCACCTGCTGCTTTAGCTATGTTAGCTAAAGATATAAAAGAAGATAAAATTGATGATCCATTGATTAAAAAGGGCTATGAAATATTAAATCAGTCTTTAAAGGATAAACAAATATTAGATAGAATCACTGAAATAGGCGATATAGTTTTAAGCGGAGACTACATATTAATGCCTGACTATCTGACTTATATACAAGCCAGTGGGAGAACTTCTAGATTATATGGATCAGCTCTTACTACCGGGCTCTCAGTATTATTAATTGACAATGAAAAATTGTTTGACATACTTAATAAAAAGTTAAGTTTAATTTTAGATGAGATTAATTGGCTCCCATTTGAATTAGATGAGAATAAGATTGGTAATATTTCCTTAGACGATATTATAACTAAAATAAGCGAAGAGAGGGAAAATCTGAGAAAGATCAAGACTGAAGGTACGATTTCTCCTTCATCATTGAAAGTAAAGACTACATTACTTATTGTCGAGTCACCAAACAAGGCTAGAACTATAGCAAATTTCTTCTCTAAGCCTTCCTCTAGGACTTACGGAAGGATTAAAGTATATGAAACCGTGTTAGGGGACAGACTATTAATTGTAACTGCTAGTGGTGGGCACGTTTATGACTTAGTAACTGATAGTGAGTATAACATTTCAAAAGAGGGAGAATCGAAAATATATGGTGTAACAGTAAAGGACCATAAGTTCATTCCATTGTATTCTACGATAAAGCGATGCACTAATGGACATCAGATAGTGCAAGACATTCAAACGGATAAATGTCCTATATGTAGTTCACCAATAGTTTCTGATAAAACAGATACTGTGAGAATTTTAAGGGAATTAGCTTTAGAAGCTGATGAAGTTCTGATAGGTACTGATCCAGATACTGAAGGAGAGAAAATTGCATGGGATATTTACTTGGCTATAAGACCTTATAATAATAATATAAGGAGGGCTGAATTTCATGAGGTAACCAGAAGGGCTATTACAAATGCGATAAATAATCCTAGAGAATTCGATTTAAAACTCATTAAAGCTCAGATAGTAAGAAGGATAGAGGATCGATGGTTGGGATTTAAGCTCTCAGAGAAGGTTCAAACTGAATTTTGGAGTAATTATTGTGAAAATATTAAGAAACAATTGCCTAAATTGGAGGAGAAGGTTAGTTCAAGTAAAAATGAGAAGTCTAAAGAAAAATTACAGAAAAGGATAGAGAGAATTGAAACGTTAAATTGTAATAGGAATCAGAACTTGAGTGCAGGGAGAGTTCAGACTCCGGTATTAGGCTGGGTAGTTCAAAGATATGAGGATTATATAAATCCAAAAAATAAGAAGAAGTTCTTAATAGCTAAACTTAGTATTTTGTCTGAAACTACGGGTTCTTTAACTCAATATTATCTAACAATTCCCAAACAAGCTAACTTGAAGAAAGGTGATAGAGTAACAGTGAGGATTGAGAAAGTCAGTGAGAATAGTGAGGAGTTTGGTCCTCTTCCTCCATATACTACTGATACACTTTTATCAGATTCTTCCTCTATCCTAAGAATATCTGCCTCTGAAACTATGAAAATAGCTCAAGATCTATTTGAGCTAGGTTTGATAACTTATCACAGGACTGATAGTACAAGAATCTCTAATATCGGGATAAGTGTTGCCGAAAGCTATTTGAAATCTAAACAAGTAGACATTAATAAAGTGTTTAAGCCGAGAACTTGGGGGGAAGGTGGTGCTCATGAGGCAATTAGACCTACTCGTCCGCTTGACGAGAAATTATTAAGGGCATCTATTGAAGAGGGAGATATAGATATACCTAAGAGACTTACCCTAAATCACTTCAGGGTCTATGACTTAATATTTAGGAGATTCGTTTCTAGCCAATTACCCTCCTTAGTTCTTAATAAACAGATAATTAATATAAGGGCATATTCACTTAATGAAGAGAAGATAGACTTGAAGCTAGAGAACGATAAAATTGAATTAGTTATAGGTTATAAAATAAAGGAGGGCGAAGAATTCACGCATGTCCTAGAATCCGCCTTGTACATTCCATTTAAGCTATATTCACCTATCGATAAGAGTGCTGAAGGAAATGAATATTCTGCGGAAGTTATTAACGTAATCACTAGAAGCACGATACAATTATATACTGAAGGTGAATTAGTAAGTGAGATGAAAAGAAAGCAAATAGGAAGACCTAGCACTTATGCAACTATAATATCTACTTTAAAGAAGAGAAGATACGTGGTAGAATCAAAGACGTTAAAGAAATTAGTTCCAACAGATATAGGTAAAGAGGTCTATAATTATCTTAACTCTAAGTATTCACTTATTGTCTCTGAGGACAGGACTAGTAATTTGTTAGAGAAAATGAGTAAAATAGAGGATGGCAAAGTTGATTATATAGAAGTCTTAAAAGAATTATATGATGAAATACAAACAATTAAGTAATTGGTGAATGTTTTGCTTATTGCATTAATTCATCTAAGGCTTAAAGAATTATCAAGAAAACATAATTTGGAGAAGGCAAAAAAACTAATAAAGCAGGCTAAGGAAAAAGGAGCAAAGTTAGTTATATTACCATCTCTATTTCCTTCAGGTAATATCTTTGAAATCTATGATAATGATAAAAAATTAAGGAGTTATATAAAAAACCTAGCTGAGAAAATACCTGGCAATAATACAGATATGCTAATAAATTTAGCAATGGACGGAGAAGTTCATCTAATTGTTGGACCAATACTGGAGCAAGCTGGTCCTAAAATATTTCTCACTTCCCTTATAATCTCCCCGCAAGGTGAAATTATAGGCAAATATAGGAAGTCCGTTTTATCTGAGAAAGATATAAGGCTAGGTATATCTTCTGGAAAAGAACCAGTAAATGTGGTCTTAGATAAGAAATATGGAATAATTGCTGAAGACGACGTTTTATCTCCAGAAATCAGCAGACTTCTAGCACTAGGTGGAGCAGAAATAGTGATAGGTACTATGAAGGCTCTTGATACTAAGAAGCAACAAATAGTGAAACATTTAGCAATTGCGAGAGCAATAGAAAATGATATACCCTACTTAATAGTTGGAGAAAGTATTGAAAATGAAGAGGGTGAAATAATAGGGTATTCTCCTACATTTGTTACTTCTCCAAATAATCTTATAGTAAAGGAGGCAGAAGAAGATGATACAGTGGTTTTAGTAGAAAGCTCAGTGCTAATTCCCACATCAAAGCAACTTTCAATAACTTACTTAGAGCCAGTCATCAACAATCTATGTAAGGGTGTGAAAAAGATCAGAGGAGATGTAAAAAGAAGATCTACTTCTGCTACAGAAGAAGAGGAATAGCTTCACGCTGCTATGTATAAGCTTAGGCGTCTATTTTTAGAATATAGTTTCACTACGTTTTGAGTTTCGAGCTCTTTTAACGTTTTTCTTGCAACACTTATACTCACACCTAATTTAGAGGCTAGTGTGTAAGGTGTAACCATACTTTCTTTCTTTATCTCATCAATTACTTTTCTCTTAGTTTCATCATCTATTGTTACGGCTCTACTTATCACTTCTTTTCCAGTCTTTGAAGGACCTTTCTTCTTTTCCTCTGCCTTCTGTTGTTTTTCAGCTTCCTTCTTCAGCTTCTTTTCTAAATTGGAAATAGGTTTCTTTGAAGCTCCACCCATTTCTTATCACTATTTTTAAAACTCTGTTTCTACCTAATAAATTATAAATGTCATTTGAGTTGTTGGAAGAGACGATTAGTAGAATATCTAAGTTTGCCTCAGTCTTTGGCATATCTAAGTCTGAGCTCAAGATCTATTCATATCTCTTAATATATGGTAGGGCTACGGCTAGGGAAATCTCTGACAAGCTCAACATGCCTTACACTAAAGTTTACAGTATATTGTCTAAGTTAGAAGGGAGAGGATGGGTTCTAAAGATAGATAAGAGACCAGCAATATATGAAGCTATCCCATTAAAAGAGGTGTGGAGTAAAATAAAAAGTACATTTCAAGAAAAAATTAATGAATTTGAGAAGAACTTCATAGATCCAATCTCTAATTTGTTTGCCTCAACTACCCTTTACAGCATAATGGTGATTCCAAAGGATTCAGTTATTGACAATGTAATTAGGTTATTGAAGGATTTTAGTAAGGTATATCTTATTGCACTATCTTATCAAGAATTGGTGAGAGATGATATTTTAGATCTAATAAAAGCTAATGCGTTTAAGGCTGAGACTAGAGTGCTAATTGATGATAACGTAAATTTCCCCAACCTACCATCATTACAAGTTAAGAGAAGTCATTCTTTATTCGGTAGTGGTATAATTACTTCTGATGCAGTATTGCTAATCGTCAAAAATAATAATATGCTAACTGGTTTATTCTCTAATCACAAATATTTCGTAGATATTGCTACAGTATATTTTAATCACTTGTGGTCATTTTAGTATGGCTTAACATTTATAAGGGTTATAAGGTTAACTATGACATCTGAAACACTATGAAAATAATAACAGTTAAATTGCCAGAACAATTTTTAGAAGCAATAGACGAATTAGTTAATACAGGAAGATATAGTTCAAGAAGTGAAGTAATAAGAGCAGCCATAGGTGATTTTATACGGAAGGAATTATGGGTAACTACAGAAGAATGATGAAGGCTGGTATTTTTGAGTGGTGAAATAAGACACCAAAGCTGATTTTTGCTTCCTGTAAGATCTTTTTTCTATTCGAAAAGAGATGATTATAATAGCTAATTATCTTGTAGGTATATGATGCCATTAAAAGAAGGAGATCCCGTAGTTGTTTGGATAGATAACAAGAGGGCATTCATAGTGAAATTACAGAAGGGTAAGAGATTGGACACAGACAAAGGATATTTACTACACGATCATATTATAGGCTTGGAGTATGGTAGTGTTGCCACTCTATCTAGCGGTCTTAAGGCTTATATACTAAAGCCTACAATTCATGATCTGTATGTTAAGGGATTAAAAAGACCATCACAAGTACTTTATCCTAAAGATATCGGATATGTATTAATTTCAGCTAGAATAGGCGAAGTGAATAAGGTAATTGAAGCCGGTACTGGATCAGGGTTTTTAACCATATCGTTGGCTCTCTCTTTGCCGAGTAGTGCGAAAATATATACTTATGATGTCAGGGA